>JAMPAG010000024.1 GCA_023667365.1 bacterium
TTTTTTAAGCGCACGGAAGCGATCAAGAGAAAAATCGCCGGCGAGTTTGACGGGATGGACGAATCCTATCTCGACAGTCTGGCGGAAAACGCCTATCAGGAGTTGTTTGAATGAATTTGTCCGTAGTCTGTGTCGGTAAATGTAAAGAGGCTTTTTTCCGCGACGCGGTTGCGGAATATGCCAAACGTTTGTCAAAATACTGCGATTTCCACATTCTGGAGGTTGCGGATGAAAAGACGAAGGAACATTCCTCCGAGCGGGAGGAAGAATTAGTGAAGCAAAAAGAGGCGGAGCGGATTGAAAAAGCGCTCCGTCCCGAAGATTATGTTGTTGCGCTTGCCATAGAAGGAAAAAAGTATGATTCTGTGAATTTTTCGCGCCAGATCGAGACATGGATGGGCACAGGAAAGAGCAGGATCGTTTTTGTTATCGGCGGTTCGCTGGGGCTTCATGAGCGGATTCTTTCGCGTGCGGATGAAAAGATCAGTTTTTCGGATCTGACCTTTCCGCATCAATTGATGCGCGTGATTTTGGCGGAGCAGATTTACCGCGCGTTCCGGATCAGGAACGGGGAACCGTATCACAAGTGAGGAGATGTTACAGGCCGCAGTTTATGTTCCGCGTGGAGGAATCCGTTTCTGCGCTGCTTCCGACGGAAGGGGAATAGGGAAATGATATGGGAAAGGATACGCGTCTTGTCAATATTTATCTGAAGATTCATCACAAAAAAAACCTGACGATGGATGATCTTGCTTATTTGGCGGAATATGATCCGGAATGTTTTGCGAAAACGTGCCAGAATGTGGTGTATAATATTCCGGAAACAAAACCGATCATGGAACCGCCCGCCGGGGAAACCACGGATGATGCAGCGCCTCCCGGATTCTCTGAAAGACAGAGTATTGAGAAGATCCTGGAGAACCTGAAACGTCTGGAAAGAAACGAGTTTCCCCATGCCGATGCGGATGCGGACAGGGTAAAGGAACTGCTTGGAAATTTATATATGGAAATGTTGTTCCCGCATGATGATAAAGAGACGTTTATGAATATGGCGGACACCGCGAGCGGCTCTTTATTTGATCAAAAAGCATAGTCCGCGTCCGGGCTGGAAAATCTGTACGCAATGAATGAGAAAACATGCAATGAGAAAACATGTGATAGGAAACATGCAAAGGGAACACAGTGAAATAGAAGTTGGAACAGAAGTCGGCGCTGATCTTTGCGGAGGGCTGTGAAAATGAACTATCCTACAATCAATATGAAAGCAACCGGCATCCGGCTGCGGCAATTGATGAAACAGAAAAACCTATCGCCGAAAGCCGTGCAGGACTATTTGGGATTGTCGTGCGTGCAAAGCGTATATCGGTGGATGAGCGGATGCAGTATACCGACGGTCGATCATCTCTATGCCTTATCGGCGCTTTTTCAGATACCGATGGATCAAATAATCGTCGGAAACCGGACGGATCGGACGCTTGCCGGTCAAAGCCTATTTCACACAAGGCTGTCCGCCTATTATCGCGCCGTCCGGAAGCTGCGCGCGGCGTAGACAAAAGATACGATTGGCGCGGGCGAGCTTTCGCCGTGCGTCAGGAAAAAGTACGCCGCATAAACGGCGTGACATCCATACCGTTGTTTTGAATTACAGGTTCAATGACAAATCCGAACGGATGCGTTAAAGTTATTTTGACGCAGACAGTTTGGCGGATGACAGCGGAATCTATGGAAAGGTCAGTGGAAATGTCAGTTCGCCTGTTCATTTTGAGGATGACGGAGGGAACGGTATGGGGACATTTGCGGGACTGTTTCAAAAAGATGGCATCCGGATACCGGATGAGAAAGAAGAAGAATTTCAGGGGCGGATCGAGAAACTGTTTCAGGCAGGCGGGATGATGGAGCTGAAAGTGGTGCAATTATGCGATAAGCAGACACGGGTACTGAAGAAAGCCTCCATGCATCAAGCGAAAATGAATTTTTATTATAATTATTTTGAGGATGATTGCTGGGAAAACGCAGGATTTTGCCCAGAGTACGGCGTATGGAGCAATAAGATCGGCTGGAGCGATTTTCATCATGTTGTAGTAGCCGCATATGTTTTGAAAAGTCTTTATCTGGACGGACCTGCAGCGGTGCAGGTAAATGGAGAGTTTGTCACGTCGCGGGCGTATGCGGGATGGATCAATTATTTGTTTCACGAACGTTATCTCCCCAAAAAGAACGATCCATGGTCCTTATTCGAGGCACTGCATGAGCAAAGAGAGCTGGGTTTGGCTGAATATGACTGGAAAAAGCTTGCGCAGGATGCGGAGGGACTGATCGGATATTATGAGGTCCGGGCTGTCCTGGAAGGAACAGCCGCGCTTGATAAAGAGTTTCAGCAGCTGGCGGACGGGTTAAACTTTTACGACTGCGCAAGGCAGTTCAAGGATGCTGTCCGGTATTACCGTAAAAAGAGTACGCGCAGCAGGGAGGAGCAGATTTCGATGATCATGGAAATGCTCCGTTCCTATTATGCACAACAGGAAAATATGCCGGATGACGCCGCGCATAAAGCGGAGGCGGAGTGCGGCAGTCAATGTGATGATGAGCAAGACAGCGAGTATCGGAAAGCGGTGATTCACTTTGCAGTTCTGACAGATGCGCCGGCATATGTAATCAAAGTGTTATCGGAAACTTACCGGGTTCCGTTTTGGAAATTGTGGAGGCAAATAAAAGAAACAGCAAAAAAGACGCACCGTCAAAGGGAACAAGAATCTTTCGGGAACAGACAGGAATTTTCTGCGAACATACCATACGTTTCCACGGAGCAGTTTTTTGACATAACATCGGATGACCTGATCCTGTTTTGGGGAGACGATGAAAATATCCGGTTTTCACAGGAATTAGAAGAGTGGTTTGCCGATCTGGAAAAGCAATATGAGGCGATCATGGAACAGGAATTGACGGTTTCCAACCCATTATATTGGATTTTGGATTTAATGGAGTATGCGGACGCAAATTATTATTGTATCTATGCCTTCTCCGACTTTTTTGAAGAAACCATGGAGCATTTGAATGACAGGCGTTTTTTGGCGTTGTGGAAGATTTACGACGATATGCTGCACGATCCAAAGTTCGAGAAGGCGGGAAGCGTGATCTTCGTGCCGGACGGACCGGAGTATGCGAACATTGGCATATACGATCCTGACGCGCCTTCACGGCGGAGACTGAAAGGCAGCTGGAGCATCATGAACAGCCAGGAAAAAAATAACGCGGCAAGAGTCACTTTTCGCCGTTATATGGCACTGCTGGAAAATCGGAAATTACGCGAAAAAGTGTTTGGTTTTTGACTGAAAAATAGAAATTGACAGCATGAGGGAGAACAAAGAATTTTATGAATCATAAAAAAGCCGCGGCACAGACAGGAAAAATGGCGCCGCTCAAAAAGCGCATTTTTCAGATCATACAGATTGGGACAAGAACGGATATTCCAAGTATGTGTTTTGATATTTCGATCGTTCTTGTGATACTGGTCAATATTTCCGTTACATTCATTCAAACCTTTGACTGGGCGGAGGGATATGCGGGAATATTGGGAACCGTGGAATTGATCACGATGTTGATATTCCTTGTGGAGTATCTTCTCAGACTCTGGACGGCGGACTGCCTGTACCCTGAAAAATCGTATCCGGCGGCGGTGCTTACGTTTGCCGTTTCCTTTTTCGGACTGGTGGATCTGTTGACGATCCTTCCTTATTTTTGTCCTTTTTTTATACCGAGCGGCGCGGTGGCGTTCCGTATGCTGCGGGTGGTGCGTATCCTGCATCTGTTTCGGATCAATTCCCGTTATGACGCGTTTAACGTTATCACGGCGGTCCTCAAAGATAAGAAAAACGCCCTGTTGTCCTCCATTTTTCTGGTGCTGGTGCTGATGCTGGCGTCGTCGCTGTGTATGTACGGTTTAGAGCATGAGGCGCAGCCGGAGAATTTTGCGAATGCCTTTTCCGGCATCTGGTGGTCCGTATCCACGCTCCTTACGGTGGGGTATGGGGACATTTATCCCGTTACCATAGGGGGCAGGATCATGGCAATTTTTATCGCCTTTCTCGGAGTGGGGATGGTCGCCATTCCAACGGGTATCATTTCCGCCGGTTTCGTAGAGTATTACACGAAGATCAAGGTCGGGACGTACACGCAGCACGATGCGGATTTTATTACGCTGAGTATAGGCAAAGGGCACCCTTATGCGGGGGCGCAGTTAAAGGAACTCGGCCTTCCGCAGGGACTTTATACCGCAGTCGTGCTTCGCGGAGAGGACGTATATACGCCGCATGCAGGCCTTGTGCTGGAGGAGGGGGACTGCCTGCTGCTTGGAACGGTCAGCGTGGGACAGGTTGAATGCCGCATTGAGGAAGTGCGTTTAGAGGCAGGCCATAGCTGGATCGGCAGTAGGATCAAGGAGCTGGACATTTCCCGCAGAGTTTTTGTTGTGATGATAAAACGCGGCGGGAGAAATATCTGTCCGCAGGGTTCCACTTCGCTGAAAGAGGGCGATGTAGTACTTTTATTAGAAAAAATAAGCAAGAGTCATTCGGAGTATTGAAATAAATAAAACATATATCTAATATTTCTAGTGGGATTTCGGAGGCGGAGTGGTAGTGTGAAAAATAAATTTTTCAAAAACGAACTTGTTCGTTTTGCGAATTTTGCGCCTGCGGCACAAAGTTCGCAGGTTGTGAGAAAGGCAGGGTTTCCCTATGAGAATGTATGATCTGATCAAGAAAAAGAGGGACGGCGGTGAGCTGAGCGATCAGGAGATCGCCTACATGGTAAGCGGTTACACGAACGGGCAGATTCCTGATTATCAGATGTCGGCAATGATGATGGCAATGTATTACCAGGGACTCACCGAATCGGAGACTTTATCGCTGACGATGGAAATGGCGCATAGCGGCGACATGCTTGATTTAAGCGCGATTCGGGGGATCAAGGTTGATAAGCACAGTACGGGCGGCGTCGGAGACAAGACATCTCTTGCCTTGACGCCGATGGTTGCGGCGTGCGGCGTGAAGGTCGCCAAAATGAGCGGGCGCGGTTTAGGGCATACAGGCGGGACGATCGATAAGCTGGAGAGTTTTGCGGGATTTCACACGGATATTACGACACAGCAGTTCATGGATCAGGTCAACCGTATCGGTATCGCGATCATGGGACAGACCGCGGACCTTGCGCCGGCGGATAAGAAGCTGTACGCCCTGCGGGATGTGACGGCGACCGTCGATCAGATGTCGCTGATCGCAAGCTCCATCATGAGCAAGAAGCTTGCCGCAGGGGCGGATGCGATCGTTTTAGACGTCAAGACCGGGAGCGGTGCATTTATGAAAAAAGAAGCGGACGCCGAGGCGCTTGCACGCGAAATGGTGCGGATCGGAAGCGGTGCCGGGAGGCGGACGACGGCGGTCATCACCGATATGGATCAGCCGCTCGGTTTTGCAGTCGGGAATGCCCTGGAGGTGCGCGAGGCGATCGAGACACTGAATGGAAACGGTCCGGAAGATTTTCTGGAACTCTGCTTAACGCTTGGCAGCCATATGCTGCTCGCGGCAGGGGAAGCGGATACGACTAAGCAGGCGAGGGAGCGGCTCTTACAGGTAATCGGGAGCGGAGCGGCGCTCCAAAAACTGGCGGAATTTGTCGCGGCGCAGGGAGGGGACGCCGATATGGTCTATCATCCCGAAAGGCTCCCGAAAGCGTCTCTTACGGAAAATCTGTGCGCTGAAAGGGACGGCTATATCGCAGGGATCGTCTGTGACGAGGTCGGCGTCTGCTCGCTTATGCTCGGCGGCGGCAGAGAGACAAAGGCGGACGTGATCGACTTATCCGTCGGTATCGTATTCAGCAGAAAAAGAGGAGACGTCGTGCGGCAGGGCGATACGATCGCCACACTCTATGCCAATGACGCCGGAAAGCTCGCCGCCGCAAAAGAGCGGCTTGCGCGTGCGGTCACGATTCAAGCGGAACCTGTAGAGAAAACGCCGCTTATCAAGCAGATCATAACGTGACGGGCATAAAACAGTAAAGCAGTTCATAGAGCCGTCGGCGCAAAACGGCAAAGCAGTTCATAGAGCCCGCCGGCGCAAAACGGTAAAGCTGCTCATAGAGGCATCGGCGTAAAAAGGGCAAAGTAATTCATAGAGGCGCGGCATAAAAGGCGGAGCAGGTCATCATCGGGGCAGCGCGCGCATAAACTGATAGAAAAAGAAGGATGCGTGGAAACTGCGGTGAAGGAAAAGGAGAAGGAACGCCGTGACGGACACCGGTTCGACCGGCTGACGGAACGGCTTTCCCTGCCGAAAGATTTTGTATATGGGGAATGTCTGATCACGATGATCGGGAATGCGGAGCTGACGGTAGAAAACTATCGGAGTATTTGTCTTTTTGAAGAAAACTGTATCGTGATCGCCTTAAAGCATGACCGGCTCTGCGTGCAGGGAAGCCGGCTTGAGATCCTCTATTACAGAGAAGATGAGATTAAGATCAAGGGCAGGATCAGCGGACTGCAGTTTTTAAGCGAACGTGGAAAGACATGAATTGGCTTGGGCGGATGAGAGCGACGGTGCGCATTGACGTGAAAGGGGATGCGAAGGAGCGTTACCTGAATATGTGCCGTGCGAGGCATTTTCCTGTATGGGACATAAGACCGGATAACCAAAAGGATGTCATCACCATGTGCATGAATAGAGAGGACTTTCTGGATAGCAAGAGCGCCATCCGAAAGACCGGGGTAAAGGTGGACGTGAAAGAAAAAAGCGGACTGCCTTTTTTGTTGAAAAAAATCAATAAGCGCAGGGTGTTTGCCGCGGGAGCGCTGTTCGGCATACTTTTTTTGCTGGTCATGATGCGCTCCATATGGGCGTTTGAATTTGAGGGAACGAAACGGATCACGGAGGAACAGATCGTTGATTATCTGGAGGAGAGCGGTGTCAGGATCGGAACGAAAATCCGGGAGCTGAACTACGAGGAACTGGAACAGGGGCTTCGCGAGACATTTCCGGAAATCACATGGGCGAGCGTCTCCAAACGGGGAACGACGCTGCTCATAAGGATACGGGAACGGGAATATATCGAGGTCTCCCGTCAATTTGACGACCGCACGGACATTGTGGCGGATGCGGACGGCGTGATCGTTTCCATGATCGTGAAGGAGGGGGTTCCCTATGTGCAAAAAGGGGATGTGATCGAGACGGGGGATATTCTGGTCGGCGGCGCCGTGCCAATCTACGATGAGAACAGCGAGATCAGCAGTTATCACTATTATCACGCGCAGGCAGATATTCTTGTGGAAACAACGCAGCGTTATACGGATACCCTTCCTCTTTCCTATGAAAAAAAGACCTATACGGGGGAGGAGACATTGCTGGTAAGCCTCGGCGCATTTGATGCACGGCTTGTTTTGGGGAACGGTCTTTCTGACGCCAATGTGGAAAGCCAGTCCAAAAGCTATCAGCTCAGGCTGTTCCGTTATCTGCGTCTGCCCTTCTTTGCAGAGATCACAAGGCAGAATGCGTATGAGTGGGAGCTTTCTTACTATACGCGCGAGGAGGCGAAAATGCTGCTTCTTTCCGGGTTAGAAAAATATTTAATGGAATTATCTGAAAAAGGGGTACAAATTATTGCAAAAGATGTTAAAATAATAAAAAATGGGATGAGTATGGAAATTACGGCAGATATTACGATGAGGAAGCTTGTCGGCGTAAGCTGCCCGACAACAGTGGAGTTCGTACAGGATGGGGAAGACAACGATTGAGCTTTGCGCGGATGCGCGCGACATGCAGAACGTATTTGGAATGAACGATTCTTATGTGAGAAAGCTGGAACGGGAGCTTTCGGTCGATATTGTCTGCCGGGACGGCGTCGTAAGGATCACGGGAGAAGAAAAACAGACGGCGAAAGCGGGCGGAATCTTGGAACGCCTGATGGAGCTTTCCAGAAGGGGAAATATGATAGAGGAACAGAATGTGAATTATGCGCTGGATATGAACCGGGACGGCGAGGACGACGGGATGCTGGAGATCGATTCCGACCGTATCTGTCATACGGTAAACGGGAAACCGGTCAAACCCAAAACGCTGGGACAGAAACGCTACGTGGATGCGATCCGCGACCATATGATCGTGTTCGGAACGGGACCCGCGGGAACGGGAAAGACGTATCTGGCGATGGCAATGGCGATCACGGCGTTTAAGAATGAGGAGGTCGGGCGTATCATTCTGACCAGACCGGCGATCGAGGCGGGGGAAAAGCTCGGTTTTCTGCCGGGCGATTTACAGAGCAAGGTCGATCCGTATCTGCGGCCGCTCTACGACGCCCTGTATCAGATCATGGGTGCGGAGAGTTTCGTGAAGAACACGGAGAAAGGCTTGATCGAAGTGGCGCCGCTTGCCTATATGCGCGGCAGGACGCTGGACAATGCGTATATTATATTGGATGAGGCGCAGAATACGACGCCTGCGCAGATGAAAATGTTTTTGACGAGAATCGGGTTCGGTTCTAAGGTCGTCATCACGGGCGATCAGTCCCAGAAGGATTTGTCGCCGGGCGCAGAGTCGGGACTGGATGTTGCGGTAAACGTACTGCGCGGTGTGGATGAGATCGCGTTTTGCAAACTGACGAGCAAGGATGTCGTAAGGCACCCGCTCGTACAGAAAATCGTAAAGGCATATGAAACCTATGAAGAAAAAGAACAACGCAGAACAAAAGGAAAATCATACGGGGAAAAGAGCCGCGGCTCTGCTGCGCGGCATCCTTGAGTTTGTCATACCCGCGGGGATGACGGTGGGAAGCGTGCTGCTGTACGGTCTGGAGACGGCAGAGCAGATCAGAACCTGTGTGCTCGCGGGCCTGCTTCTGCTGTTGGTGCAGTTTGCAAAGACAAGGAGCCGTATCGCCAAGGATTACCTTTATGATAACGACGAGCACCCGAACCGCTTTACACTGGTATTTTTGATCGCGTTTGGTCTGGCATGTCTGTTCCCGCTGTTTACACAGATGGGATGGCCGTATCTGAGTGTCGCCGTTGCGCTGACGCTCTTTAGCAACGCGATGATCGGCATGGTCTCGTTTACGGCGCTTTTGACGGTATCCTGCATGCTTGCGGGCGCGTCCGCTCACATTTTTGTGATGTATCTCATATGCGGTCTGTGTGCGGTCGTTCTTTTTTCGGTGCTGGATGAAAGCTTTCGTGTGGAAATTCCCATCATTCTTTCCTGCATGGTATATGTGACGAGCATGTGCGCGAACACGATCATCACCCAAAACAGAAATCTCTCATTCGAAATGTTCGTCGTTCCCATCATCGGATTGTTTCTCAATGTCGTGCTGATGCTGATGCTGCTATGGTATATCAATACGAGAGTCGTGCGGCGCGAGAGCAATCGTTATGTAGAGATCAACGATCCCGAATACGACCTGATGGTGCGTATCAAGGCGCAGGGCATGACGTATTATTATCATGCAATCCATACCGCGTACCTGTGCAATAAGATCGCTTCCCGGACGGGGATGGATACCGATGTGGTGCGTGCCGCCGCATTTTATCATGAGGCGGGCGTGCTCAAGGGGGAGAATACGAAAGAAAATCTGATGGCGGTCGTGCGCGGCGAGTATCATTTCCCGCCGGAGGTCTGCGAGGTCTTATCGGAATATAAGAAGGGCGGCAGGTTGAAGCAAAAGGAAACCGCCGTGCTGTTCATGTCGGCGATGGTCGTGGATACGTTAATGGGACTGTTTGCGGAGGATAAGAACGCAAAGATTGATTATAAGGAGCTCATCGAGGGGATGTTTCATAAGCAGACCGTGAAAGGACGGTTCTCCCAATGCAGTATCACAATAGGAGAAATGACGATGATGAAAAAAATACTGATGGAGGAAAATCTGTATTATGATTTTTTACGTTGAGCAGGATGCGGTATGCGATTTCCCGTTTGATCTAAAAAGCGTCGGAGAACAGGTCGCCGGATATATCTTGGAGCAGGAGGCATGTCCCTATGAGGCGGCGGTCGGCCTGCTCATTACGGATGATAAGGGGATTCATGAAATGAACCGGAAGTTCCGTGATATGGACAAGCCGACGGATGTGTTGTCCTTTCCGAATCTGGAGTATGACAGACCGGGGGATTTTTCGAGCGTGGAAGAGTCGTTCGCCGATTGCTTTGAGCCGGATACGGGCGTACTGAATCTGGGGGACATTGTTCTTTCCGGGGAACGCGTTTTTGCACAGGCGGGGGAATACGGGCATAGTGTGAAACGGGAATTTGCTTTTTTGGTGGCGCATTCGATGCTGCACCTGTGCGGTTATGATCATATGGAGCCGGATGAAGCAGAAATCATGGAGAGGAAGCAGGAACAGGCGCTTTTTGCGCTTCGCATAACGAGAGAAGAGGATACAAACGCATGATGGATCTGAAAAAACAAAAGAGAAGCGTAAATTTTATGCTGACTGTCACCTATGTGGTGATCCTGCTCCGGGCGGTACCGATTCATTTGGCGATCGGAGATACCGGGTTTGGCATTTTTGCGGCGGCATATGTATTGTTTTTTCTTTATGATTATTTTACAAGGGAGATTTTTTCCGGAAATCTTGCGAAACTGATGAATGCGAAGGTTAAGAGGGAACAGTATCAGGACGCGGAGCAGGCGTTTGATCTTGCGATGTTCTTATCCTTAGCGGTCGGTATCTTTGTTACGGCGGTGGTATTTTTATCAGCGCCCATGCTCGCCGGAAAGCTTCTGGGCATTCCTCAGACGGAGAAAGTATTGCGCTATCTGGCGCCTGCGTTTTGTTTTGCAACGGTTTCCTCTTCGTTTTCCGCGTATTTGAAAGGGATGGGAGAGCATATCAACGATTCCATTGTCCGTCTTGGTACGGAGCTGCTTGTGACGCTGCTGTGCATTGTCATGTCGGGCGTGATGTACCGGCAGGGCGAAGCGGTCGGCACGCTCTTAAAGCAGGATGTGTTTGCGGGGATTTACGGTGCGCAGGGCTGTGCGCTGGCAGTCAGTATCGCGACATTCCTGTGTATGTTGATTTATTTCTTTCTTTATTTACAGATGAAAGTTTCCATGAAACGGAGAGTGATCAAAGATACGCAGAGCCGGTATGAGCCGGATGCGGTCTATGCGCAGTATCTTTATATTTCGTCCGCCGTGCATTATCTGAATCATATGCTGCTGCCGCTCTGTGTGCTGGTGGAGGAGCGTGTGTTTGTCAGTAAGCTGAACGGCGCCGCCATGACGGAGTGTGTCATCGCAAATGCATGGGGCGTCTATGCGGGGACGGTGCTGCCGTTTCTTTTGCTGCCGGCCGCCGCGGCCTGTATTCATGCGCGGGGAACGTGGAATACCTATAAGCGTGCGCTCGCAAGGGATGAACGGAAGTTTGTGCGCGACACGATACAGTCAAAGATACGGCGTTTCTGTCTGGTGTACGCGCCGCTCGCCATGTTTGTGATGGTCTTTGCCTCGCCGCTGCTCGGATTCCTCTACGGGGAGCAGGGAAAGCCCTGGGCAGGGGCGCTTTCTGCGGGCGCGCCGTCCATCTTTCTTCTCGGATTTGGGGTCGCGCTCATGCAGGTGCTTTTGGGATTAGAGAAGCCGCTTTATATTCTGGCGATTCATGCGGCAGGATTTGTGATCCACCTGATCGTCCTGGAAATTTCCGTGAAGCCGGGCAGGGTTTACGATGTGGGACTTGGTTTCGCATGGCTGGCTGCCTCCGCGGTGATGGCTGTCGCATACGGATTTGTTGTTTCCATGCAGCTTAATTACCGCCATAATGTGCTGAATATTGCAAAACCGCTGATTAGCGCGGCAGGAGGCGGGCTTGTCGGTCTGATCGTTGTGAAACTGGCGGGAGCATCATTGGGGAATATGCTGACGCTGATCATCGGGGGCGTGCTGTTCTTTATCGTATATCTGATCTTAATGATTTTTTTGCGGGGACTGACAAGAAAGGAAATCTCGCAGATTCCGGGCGGCGAATTTATTATGAGAATGCTGTCTTAGGAAATCTGGCGGAATAAGAAAAAAAGAACTGCCGATACTATGCAAAAGGAGTTTATCATGAAGAATTTGTATAGGATCGGCATTTTTGTGGTTGTGTGCATCGTCACGGGGGTGCTTATCATTTATCTGTTCGACCGGTTTGTGGTCGGAGTAAAGGATATTAGCGGGAGTCTCCCACAGGTTTTTGAGGAACAGGCGGAGCTCGATGAGAAGCTGAACCGGCAGGAAGCGGCGGGACAAGCGGTGGACGCGGCGTTCGGAGCAAGGGATGCATCAGGGGCGCAGCAGAGCGGGACCTATGACGAAATACCGTCAGAGCCGGCGCAGGATGTTCATACGCAGGAAGATAGGACAGACGGGCTCCATGCATTTCGCGGGGACGGAACGCCCGATGCGCAGGCGGTTCATACGGAGGGCACGGATACGGTGGTCACGAAGACGACCGTATATGAGATTGAAGAATACGACCGCCGCACGCAGGAGGCGGCGCTGGTAGTTGAACGCATTCCGGCACAGTATATCGGAATGGACCGGCAGGAATTGGAGAGCGCGCTTGCAGTGTATTTGGAGTCGCCGTCTTTAAGGGATGTAGAACGCGGCTTAAAAGAGATCCGGCTTGTGAGTTTTTCACCTGAACGGATCACGGTGCGGAAAAGCTATGACCCTGAGCCGGATCACGACTATTATTACCTGACGGAAGAGCGGGGCTACGTCGTGGTGTATTACCGCAATATGAGAACGCTGTTTTGTGAGACGGGGATCGCTATGGAGGAGCTGCCTGCGCGTCTGCAGCAGGAGATCAGGCATATTAAGACGATGGAAACGGAGGAGGAACTGTACGGATTTTTGGAGTCGTACAGCAGCTAGGACGAATGAGAAAAAAAAGCATTGCAGTTATTGGCGCAGGGGCGGCAGGCATGATGGCGGCTGTGGCGGCGGCTCGTGCAGGAGCGGCAGTCACGATTTATGAGCACCGCAGCGAGGCGGGGCGCAAGCTGTTAATGACGGGAAACGGAAAGTGTAATCTGACGAATCTGCGTATGGGAACTTCTTATTATTATTGCGGTTCCGAATGCGGGCAGCGCATGGTCAGTTCTGTACTTTCGGAGTTTGACGAGGAAGATACGCTTTCCTTTTTTCATGGGATTGGGCTTTTGACCTATGACCGGGATGGATATGTCTATCCGCAGTCGGATCAGGCGGTCACGGTGCGGGATGTGCTTGTGCGGGAATGTTTGTATCAGGGTGTGACATTTCGCTATGAAATCGATGTGTATCCGTTGATGCGTCAGGAAAAGGAAAACGGAAAATTTATGATCGGAGAGACGCGTTTTGACTGTGTGATCCTTGCCTGCGGCGGGAAATCAGAGCGTCAGACCGGTTCTGACGGCAGCGGCTATGAGCTTGCCAAACGGTTCGGGCATCGGGTCCGTACGCCGCTTCCGGCGCTCGTGCCGCTTTACACGGATGAGGCGGACTGGCAGAGCATGGCGGGCGTGCGGGTGAAGGCAGGAATCCGGCTTTTTGTAGACGGCATAGAGGCGGGCGAAGCGCAGGGGGAATTACAGCTGACCGCACAGGGCATTTCGGGGATTCCCGTATTTGAGTTAAGCAGGATCGCGGTTCATGCCATTTATGAGGGCAGGAGCGTGGAGGCGGAAATCTGTTTTTTGAACGGCAGAGAGCGGGAGCAGGTCGAAGCGCTGCTGCGGCAGATGCTTGCGAGGGGACGGGGAAAAAACGCGGCTCAGACAGGTGCGCGTGAAAAGGGTGAAATATTACAAAAAATGACCGGAATAGTCAATTCAAAGGTGCTTTCTTTTTTGCTGGAGCGGGTCTGCCGCGGAGCGGAGCGGATGCAGAAAGCACTGCCGGATGAAGGGGAACTGGCTGCGGAAATGGCGCGGCAATTATGCGCTCTGCGGATCAGAATCAGCGGTTACGGGAAATTGGAACACGCACAGGTGACAAGCGGCGGCATTTTATTTGAAGAAGTAACAGAACATTTGGAATCGCGCTTGTGTAAGGGATTATTTTTTGCAGGGGAAATGCTGGATGTGGATGGCATCTGCGGCGGCTATAATCTGCAGTGGGCGTGGTCAAGCGGCTTCGCGGCAGGGATGCGCGCGGCTGGAAATGACGCGGAGGAGAATGGCGCGGAGGACGGTATCAAAAAGGGGTGATCGGCATGATACGGATCAATCAGATCAAATGCGAACCGAAGCAGGTGACGAAGCCTGACGGGGGTATGGACGAGGCGTTGTTAAAAAAGAAAGCGGCGTCCATCCTGAAAGTTCCGCCGGGCGCGATTCAAAAGCTTTGGATCAGGCGGCGCTCCATTGACGCAAGAAAGAAGCCGCAGATTTTCTACATATTCAGTGTGGATGTTGTGCTGACAGGCATATCGGAGGAACAGGCGCTTGCGAAAGTTCACAGTGCGGACTGTCAGATCAGCCCTTGGACAGCATATGTGTTTCCCGGCGAGGGAAAAGAGGAAATGCGGGAACGTCCCGTGATCGTCGGTATGGGGCCTGCCGGATTGTTCTGTGCCTATGAACTTGCGCTTCACGGGTATCGCCCGATTTTGCTGGAGAGGGGAAAATCCGTGGAGGCACGCACAGAGGATGTCGCGCGGTTTTGGCGGGAAGGCGTCTTGAATCCGGAATCCAACGTGCAGTTTGGCGAGGGCGGCGCGGGCGCGTTTTCCGACGGAAAGCTGAATACGCTGGTTAAGGATAAAGACGACAGATGCGCGGAGGTGCTGCGTATTTTCTGCGCGCACGGAGCAAAAGAAGAAATCTGTTATGATCACAAGCCGCATATTGGAACGGATGCGCTTTGCGCGATCGTGCGCAGCATGAGGGAAGCGGTCATCGCGCATGGCGGCGAGATTCATTTCGAGACTAAAATGACCGGACTGCATGTGGAAAACGGGAAGGTGACGGGAGTCACGGCAGTCTGCGGCGGACAGGAGCAGGACGGCCTATGCGGGGGACGGACGGAGGGCATTCCGTGCGGCGGACAGGAGCAGGACGGCCCATGCGGGGGACGGACGGAGGGCATTCCGTGCGGTGGACAGGAGCGGAGATTTCCCTGCGGCGCCGTTGTTCTGGCGATCGGGCACAGCGCGCGGGATACGGTACAGATGCTGTATGAATCGGGGATCGAGATGGAAGCAAAGCCGTTTGCGGTAGGGCTTCGCGTGGAGCATCCGCAGACGCTCATCAACCGGAGCCAGTACGGAACGGAGGATGCGGGAATCCTCGGCGCGGCGGCGTATAAACTGACGGCGCAGACCAAAAGCGGCAGGGGCGTTTATACGTTTTGTATGTGTCCCGGCGGCTATGTCGTCAACGCTTCGTCAGAGCCGGGAATGCTTGCGGTAAACGGCATGAGTTATTCCGGACGGGACGGCGGGAATGCCAACAGCGCGGTCATTGTCACGGTCACGCCGGAGGATTACGGGGACACGCATCCGCTTTCCGGTATTGCTTTTCAGCGGGAACTGGAACGCAGGGCGTATGCGATCGGAGGCGGGAAGGTGCCGGTGGAGCGTTACGGGGATTTTCGCGCGGAGGTATCCGGGAACGCGGCTAGGAGTCCGTTGACAGGCAAAGCTGAGAGCGGCTCGTCCGCCGGTGCGCGCGCAGATGAAGAATTGGACGGAAGAGCAGACGGAAGCACTCTTACGAATGAGAAGAATCGGGCAGAAGTCATGTGTGACGGAGCAGCATCTTCCGGTGCGCGCGCAGATGGCAGAACAGCCGGAACTGCAGCGGCACATACGCGGTGGGAGCCATGTATCAAAGGAGCGTATACTTACGCCAAGGTCGCAGAGATCCTTCCGCGGGAACTGGCGGAGGCGTTTGCGGAGGGCATGGAGGCGTTCGGGCGGAAGATCCCGCATTACAATGATCCGGATACGTTGTTGGAAGGCGTGGAGAGCAGAACGTCCTCTCCGGTCAGAATGTTACGGAATGAGGAGCTTGTGTGCCGGATGGCGGATAATCTGTATCCGTGCGGCGAGGGCGCAGGGTATGCCGGCGGGATCGTGTCGGCGGCGATGGACGGCGTGCGCGTCGCGGAGGCGATCGCACGGAAATACCGGCGCATCCGGGATACGGATGACGGCGACGTGCAACACAATCGGGGATAACATTTCTTCCTCGTTTGTGAGAGACTCCCCATGACGTTGATGTTGTAACACAACCGGAGTGACCGGTTGAGAGGAAAATAGAAAACGTTCCATGGACTTTTTTTAGGGAATGTGTTAAGGTGAGTAATGGCAGGAAACAGGATGACCCGAAAAAGCTGACAAGGGCAGGACACGGCAGGCAATCGGGGCAAAGGAGCCGACAGCAGGAAAATAAATAATGGGAAAACAGATATGGGAAAACAGATGATACGGGAAGCAATCCGGGACAAACAGCGGATTGTGATAAAAATCGGTTCCTCCTCCCTCCAGCATCCGGAGACGGGAGATCTGGACTATATTAAGATGGAGGTGCTTGTCCGCGAATTGTGCAATCTGCGCAATCAGGGCAAGGACGTGGTGCTGGTGACGTCGGGGGCGATCGCCTGCGGAAAAAAGGCGGTGCAGATCAGGGAAGGGGACAATCCGATCGCGGTCAAACAGGCATGCGCGGCGATTGGGCAGGCGCGTCTGATGATGACCTATCAGAAGATTTTTGCGGAATACAATCAGGTGACGGCACAGATTCTGATGACGAGAAATACGATCGTTGACAATCTGAACCGTTTTAATGCCGCGAATACGTTTACGGAGCTGTTAAAGCTGGGCGTGATCCCGATTGTCAATGAAAATGATACGGTTGCAACTTATGAGATTGAGATTGGCGATAACGATACGCTTTCCGCGATCGTTGCGGCGCTCATTCATGCCGATCTGCTCATTTTATTATCGGATATTGACGGACTGTATACGGATAATCCCAGAACGAATCCGGATGCACAGTTTATTCCGGTTGTGCATGAGATTGACGGGGAAATCCTTCGCATGGGAAAGCATGAGGCGGGAAGCAGCGTCGGCACGGGCGGCATGGATACCAAGCTGACTGCGGCGAAGATCGCGACGGCGTCCGGCGCGGACATGATTATTGCGAACAGTGCGGATGTGCGCATTATCCATCGCATCATGGACGGAAGGGAATACGGAACGCTGTTTACGGCGCAGAAAGATGACGATTTCTATCTGACGGACTTTGTGGAACAGATGCATAACGACTGAAAAGATGAAAAGGACGCAGGGTCATTGGATCAGAAAGAGACAGATCAGGAAGAGTCCGATCAGAAAGAGACAGATACGGACGGGCGGACCGGAAAAGCGGGATCAGGAAAAGCCGGATAAAGGGAGTCGGACCGGAAAGAGGGGATTCATATGAACGTAGAGGAACTGACAGCGCGTATTAACGAACTTTATCATAAGTCCAAGGAGGAAGGACTGACCGAGGAAGAGAAAGAAGAGCAGGCGCGGCTGAGGCAGGAATATATCGAAAATGTCCGCGCCAATCTGCGCGGGCAGCTCAGTGCGATCCGGATTCAGAACGAGGACGGCAGTATCACCGATTTGGGAAAAGAGCATGGAAATGCGGCAAACTAATGAGCCGGCGCTGGGAGAAACGCGCGGACAGGGACGGGGGACTGCGGACAGCAAGCGTGTGCTGCGGAAGGCGGCGCTTGCCAAACGGGATTCCCTGACGCAGGGGGAACGGATGGAAAAGAGCGGACGGATCGCAGAACGGCTCTTTGCGCATTCGTGGTATCGGGAGGCGGAGAATCTGCTTGTTTACGCTTCTTATCGGAGCGAGGTTTCCACGGAAGAGATTATCCGCAGCGCATTACAGTCAGGAAAACAGGTCTATTGTCCGGTCGTGACCGGAAAGAGGGAAATGGTGTTTTGCGCATTGGACGGAACGCTTGCAGACGCCGTATTGTCATTGGGGCTTGCGGCGATGGAAAAAGACCGTCATGGAATCCCACAGCCGGATCAAGAAACTTGTGCGCGTTATCGGTATCAGCCGGAGAAAAGTCTGATGGTGATGCCGGGATGCGCGTTTGACGGACAGGGGAACCGGATCGGCTATGGCGGCGGTTTTTATGACAGCTTTTTGGCAGAGCATCCGATGCGGACGATCGCGTTATTTTTTGACAGCCAGCGCACGGATGGGGCGATCGCGGGCGAATCCCATGACGTGCGCCCGGATCTCATCCTGACGGAGAGCGGTTTTCATGCTGCGGAAAGCGGCGGCATCCGAAACGGTGGGCCGGAAGCCCGAATAAAATGAAGACAGGAGAAAAGACAATGAGCGGGATCAGCGGAGAACAGGCGGCAATGCTTGAGGAGATCGGAAAGCGCGCCGTCCAGGCAAAATATGAGCTTCAGACCATTGTAACAGACAAAAAGAACGAGGCGCTTTGCCGCGTGGCGGACGGTCTGACCGCCGATACCGGAAGGATCCTGGCGGCGAATGAACAGGATATGCGCAGCGGAAAAGAGCATGGTATGCATGAGGGGCTGCTTGACCGTTTACAACTGACAGAGGCACGGATCGCGGCGATAGCGGAAGGCCTGCGCCAGATCGCGGAATTAAACGATCCCGTTGGTACGGTGATGGAGCGTTTCACCCATCCGAACGGGATGGAGATCACACAGGTGCGCGTGCCGCTCGGCGTCATCGGCATCATTTATGAATCCCGCCCGAACGTGACGGCGGATGCGTTCGGTCTATGCTTTAAGGCTGGAAATGCCGTGATTCTAAAGGGCGGCTCCGACGCGATCTGTTCTAATACGGCGATCACGGAAAGCATTCGGCGCAGTCTTGCGGATGCCGGGATTTGTGCGGATGCCGTGCAGCTCATTGCGGATACGGACAGGGCGGTAACGGCGCAGTTTATGAAAATGAACCGTTATGTGGATGTGCTGATTCCGCGCGGCGGGGCAGGACTCATCCGCGCGGTCGTGGAGAGCGCGAGCATTCCCGTGATTGAGACGGGAACGGGAAATTGCCATATTTATGTCGATCAGGATGCGGATTTCGATAAGGCGATTCCCATCATCCTCAATGCGAAAACGCAGCGCATCGGCGTATGCAACGCCTGTGAGTCGCTCGTGATCCACGAAAAGATCAAGGATGCGTTTTTACCCGTGCTGGCGGACGCGCTGAAAAAGCATCATGTGGAGATGCGGGCGGACCGGCAGGCTGCCGAAGTGATCGGGGACTGTGTGGCGGCGACGGAGGAAGATTTTGCAAAGGAATATTTAGATTATATTATTTCCATCAAGACCGTCAGCAGCGCAGAGGAGGCGATCGCGCATATTAACCGTTATCACACGGAGCATTCCGACGCGATCATCACGGAAAATCAGGAAACGGCACGGCGCTTTTTAAGCGGCGTGGATTCGGCATGCGTATATGTCAATGCCTCGACGCGTTTTACGGACGGCTTTGAGTTCGGCTTCGGCGCCGAGATCGGGATTTCCACCCAGAAGCTCCATGCGCGCGGTCCGATGGGACTGCGGGAGCTGACCTCCTACAAATATCAGATCGTCGGGAACGGACAGGTCAGGGGATAACATTGAGCTGGACGAATATTTGAGTAAGAAAGATTCCCAAAAGTTATAGTAGAAAAGCGGGCAAAGGAGGAGCATGGAAAGAAATATAAGTGTCATTAAAAATGGAAACGGAAATCAGATTGTAGTGATCAATGACATACGATTTAAGGGCAGACAGAACATTGCATGGGATGAGGTTGAGCAGTATTTGAAGCAGTATATTGGAGAATTTGTAGAAATTGTCGAAAGCAAAGAAATGATATACATAGGTAATGATTTTCCCGATGAATATGCGGGGTCCAATTATACAGCAAAGTTGAAAGGCGCTTTAGCAAAAGCGAAAGCAAATGCTGCACAGGGAATTCCTGAAATTGTCGAGATTGCAGAGAATAAGAGATTTCGGGAGAATATGGCAGAAAAACATGATAAAAATGCCAGATTTGGATGGTATCGATATGATTCCAGATTTGCGCTTCCGATTTTCGATGACGATGGAGAGGTTTTGCGCTATAATGTATTTCATGTGGAGCTTGTTATAAGACATGCAGAGGATAAAAAAATGTACCTGTATGACATTATGAACATAAAAAAAGAAACAAGTACCCCGCTTGAGCCATAAGGCTGTACGGTTAAAAACTCATTTCTTTTTTGAGATTATATAATGAATACAGGAGAAAGTCAAGAGAGATGTATAATGAAATTGATTTAGATAAGATAGATATAAATACAAAGCCTCCCGCAGAGGAACCGGCGCGCCAGTACTATTACATGGCGAAATGCCGCGCTTATGTCCGGGCGGAGAGCGAAAAACGCGGAAGGGAGTTGACCTGTGCGGTCATTACGTTCGGCTGTCAGATGAACGCGCGCGATTCGGAAAAACTGCTCGGTATCTTAAAGACTGTCGGCTACGCTGTCACAGATTCCGAGACGGCGGATTTTGTCATTTATAATACCTGCACCGTGCGGGACAACGCCAATCAGCGCGTTTATGGCAGGCTCGGTCATCTCGGTTCTATGAAAAAAAACAATCCGCATAAGCGGATCGCGCTGTGCGGGTGTATGATGCAGGAGCAGAGCGTTATCGAAAAGCTTACGAAAAGTTATTCGTTTGTCGATCTGGTCTTTGGCACGCATAACCTTTATAAGTTTGCGGAGCTGCTCTTTGCCATGTACGAATCCGACGGTATGCTGATTGATATTTGGAAAGATACGGACGCGATCGTCGAACAGCTTCCGGTCAGCCGTAAATATCCGTACAAATCAGGCGTCAATATCATGTTCGGATGCAATAATTTTTGTACCTACTGCATTGTGCCCTATGTCCGGGGACGGGAGCGCAGCCGCGATGCGCGCGAAATTCTCCGCGAGACGGAGTCCCTTGCGGCGGACGGCGTAAAAGAAGTCATGCTGCTTGGACAGAATGTCAATTCCTACGGGACCGGGCTGGACGACGGCATTTCCTTTGCCGCGTTACTGCGGGAAGTGGAAAAGGTAGAGGGAATCGAGCGCATCCGCTTTAT
Organism: bacterium; assembly: GCA_023667365.1. GTDB lineage: Bacteria > Bacillota > Clostridia > Lachnospirales > Lachnospiraceae > DLAJ01. Next base: position 21,136 of record JAMPAG010000024.1, read on the forward strand.
GACGTCCCATCCGAAAGACTTATCCGACGAGTTGATTCAGGTCATGAAAGAATCCGATAAAATCTGTCGTCACCTGCATCTGCCCCTGCAATCCGGTTCCAGCAGGATCTTAAAAGCCATGAACCGCCGTTATGACAAGGAACATTATTTGAACCTTGCCTTGAAGATCCGCCGCGAGATACCGGATATTGCGATTTCGACGGATATTATCGTCGGTTTTCCGGGAGAGACGGCGGAGGATGTGGATGATACAATCGACGTGATCCGCAGGGCAGCGTTCGACAACGCATTCACGTTCCAGTACAGCAGGCGAACGGGAACGCCGGCTGCGGCGATGGAGCAGGTGCCGGCTCCGGAAGTGACGAAGCAGTTTGACCGTGTTCTTTCCGTTGTGCAGGAGACGGCAAAAGAGCGCGCGGCGCTTCTTACCGGACAGACGCTTCCGGCGCTGATCGAGGAAGTGAATGAAAAGGATCACGATTTTGTCATCGGGAGGCTTTCGAACAATACGATCGTACATTTGAAGGGGACAAGCGATCTGATCGGCTCGATCAGACGGGTAAAGCTGACGGAATGCCGCGGCTTTTATTACATGGGGGTTATGGAACATGGCTGAGATCACACCGATGATGCAGCACTATTTAGACACAAAAGAACAGAATCCGGATTGCATTTTATTTTACAGGCTCGGCGATTTTTACGAAATGTTTTTTGAGGACGCAAAGACGGTGTCCAGGGAACTGGAGCTGACGCTGACGGGAAAAGCGTGCGGATTGGAGGAGCGCGCGCCGATGTGCGGCGTGCCGTTTCATGCGGCAGAGACCTATATTAACCGTTTGGTGACAAAGGGCTATAAGGTCGCGATCTGCGAACAGGTGGAAGATCCGAAGCTTGCGAAAGGGATGGTAAAGCGCGAGGTCGTGCGGATCGTCACGCCCGGTACGAACGTGGACAACCAGTTCATGGATGAAGGGAAAAATAATTACCTGATGGCGGTTGTCTATTTGGAGAATCAGATCGGCATTTCGATTGTGGACGTGTCCACGGGGGATTATTTTTTAACAGAAGTGGAGGATACGAAGCGTCTGCTTGACGAAATTTATAAATATCTGCCGTCCGAGATCATCTGCAACGACGCGTTTACGCTCTGCGGCGTCGATCTGAATGACCTGCGCGGCAGGCTGCATATCTGCGTCAACCGCTTAGAACCGTGGTATTTTGACGAGGACGCCTGTAAAAAAGCATTGATGAAGCAGTTCCGCGTTCATGTGCTGACCGGACTCGGTATTGATGATTTTCCGAACGGGACGGTCGCTGCCGGCGCGATCATGTTGTACTTAAATGAAACACAGAAAATCTCGCTGGCGCATATCACGCATCTGTATCCCTATCTGACAAGCAAATATATGCTGCTGGACAGCGCGACAAGGCGCAATCTGGAATTAACGGAAACGCTGCGGGAAAAGGCAAAGCGTGGGAGTCTGCTGTGGGTGCTGGATAAAACCAAAACGGCAATGGGCGCGCGGACGTTACGAAGTTATTTAGAACAGCCGCTTATCGCACGCGATGCGATTGAGGAACGGTTAGAGGCAGTGGGCGAATTGTGCGCCGATCCGACCGCAAGGGATGAAATCCGGGAGTATTTGAGTCCGATCTATGATCTCGAACGGCTGCTCGGCAGGGTCAGCTATCTAAGCGCCAATCCGCGGGATCTGATCGCATTCCGCAATTCGCTTGCCATGCTGCCGGCGATCAAGCTTGTGTTACGCGGTTTTTCCTCCAAGCTGTTATTGGGTATTGAGCAGGACATGGATTCTTTGGAGGATGTCTGCGCGCTGATCGAGGCGGCGATCGACGATAACGAGCCGCCCGTTACGATTCGGGAGGGCGGCATCATCCGGGACGGCTACGATCCGGATATTGACATGCTGCGCAAGGCAAAGACAGAGGGAAAGGACTGGCTTGCCCGGCTGGAGAGCGAGGACAGGGAGCGCACGGGGATCAAGAACCTGCGCATCAAGTACAATAAAGTATTCGGTTACTATTTTGAGGTCACCAATTCGTTTAAGAAGATGGTGCCGGAAGATTATATCCGGAAGCAGACGCTGACGAACGCCGAGCGTTATACGACGCCGCGCCTGAAGGAACTGGAGGATACGATCCTGAACGCGGAAGATAAGCTGACCGCGCTGGAATATGACGCGTTCTGCAAGGTGCGCGACAGTATTGCGGCGGAGCTTGACCGCATCCAGCGCACGGCGAAAGCGGTTGCGGCATTGGACGTATTCGCGTCGCTCTCCCTTGTTGCGGAGCGCAGCCATTACGTGCGGCCTAAGATCAATGAAAAGGGCGTGATTGATATTAAGGATGGCAGGCACCCTGTCGTCGAGCAGATGATCGAACATGACATGTTTGTTTCAAACGATACGCATTTAGACAACGGAAAGCATTGTATTGCCGTTATTACGGGGCCGAATATGGCGGGAAAATCGACTTACATGCGCCAGACTGCGCTGATCGTACTCATGGCGCAGATCGGTTCGTTTGTTCCGGCAAAGAGCGCGGACATCGGACTGGTTGACCGCATCTTTACGCGCGTGGGCGCATCGGACGATCTTGCATCCGGTCAGAGTACGTTCATGGTGGAAATGAATGAGGTTGCGAATATTCTCCGCAATGCGACGGCAAAATCGCTGCTCGTGCTAGATGAGATCGGGCGCGGCACGTCTACTTTCGACGGACTTTCAATTGCGTGGGCGGTCATCGAGCATATCAGCAACCGCAATATCCTCGGCGCGAAAACGCTGTTTGCGACGCATTATCACGAGCTGACGGAGCTGGAGGGCAAAATAGATAATGTGAACAACTACTGTATCGCCGTAAAAGAAAAAGGCGACGACATTGTTTTTTTGCGAAAGATCATGAAGGGCGGCGCGGATCGAAGCTACGGCATTCAGGTGGCGAAGCTGGCGGGCGTTCCCGATCTGGTGATCGGGCGGGCAAAAGAGATTGCGGAGCAGCTTTCAGACAACGACATTACGGATCGGATCCAGAGTATCTCCACGCCGGCGGGCGCAGCGGGAAAGCATAAGCCGGTGTTGTGCGACGAGGTAGATCGGGGACAGATGACCTTGTTTGACGCGGTGAAGGACGAGGATGTCGTGAAAGAATTAAAGGAGATCGACATCAGCAATTTAACGCCGCTTGACGCCTTAAATACGCTGTACCGGCTGCAGAACAAGTTAAATAACCGTTGGTGAACAGATGAGAAGGAGGCGCGGCATGGCGCAGATTGCGGTACTGGATTCGGAAACCATAGATAAGATCGCGGCGGGCGAGGTTGTGGAACGTCCGGTGAGCGTTGTCAAAGAACTTGTGGAAAATGCGATGGATGCGGGGGCAAATGCGGTTACCGTGGAGATCACGGAGGGCGGCACCAGTTTCATCCGCGTGACCGACAACGGGAGCGGGATTCCGAAGGATCAGATCCGCACGGCGTTTTTGCGGCATGCCACGAGCAAGATCCATTCCGTGGAGGATCTGCTGACGATCAGCTCGCTTGGTTTTCGCGGCGAGGCGCTTTCCAGCATTGCGGCGGTATCAAGGGTGGAGGTCATCAGTAAGACAGCGGACGACTATGCAGGAGTCCGTTATCTGATCGCGGGCGGCGCCGAGGAAGAACTGTCCGAGATCGGCGCGCCGGACGGCACGACGATCATGGTGCGGAATCTGTTTTATAATATTCCGGTGCGGAGAAAATTCCTGAAATCGTTTGCGACGGAGGGCAGCTATATTGCCGATCTGATGGAGCATCTTGCCATGTCACGACCGGAGATTTCTTTTAAGTTTGTGATGAACCGGGACACGCGGTTCCATACGAGCGGAAACGGCGATCTGCGCGAGGTGATCTACCGCATATACGGGCGCGACGTGTCGGAACGCCTGCTGCCGGTGCGGTATGAACGCGACGGTATTCTGATAGAGGGGTATGTCGGCAAGCCGGAAATGAACCGCGCCAACCGCGGTCTGGAAAACTATTTTGTGAATCGGCGCTACATTAAGAGCGATGTGATTGCAAGGGCGGTGGAGGAAGCGTACCAGTCGTACCTGATGAAGCATAAGTATCCCGTATGCATGCTTTCCATTACGGTTCCTGCGGATGAGATCGACGTGAATGTGCACCCGTCCAAAATGGAGATCCGCTTTATCAGACAGCAGGAATTTTTTGATATTCTGTATCAGGCAGTATTGGAAGCGCTAAAGGGAAAAGAGCTGATTCCGAAGGTCATTCTTGATGAAAAAGCGCATCTACAAGATATTGTGGCGGAGCAAAAAGCGCTGCGGAAGGAAGCGCCCGAACCGTTTGAGACAAGCAGGCTTTCCGTTCCCGTCGTGCGCGAGGAGACGATTTATGGGGAAAGTGAACAGAATTTGCAAGATTTCTTTCAAACGAATCGTCAGACGCGTGTCACTACCGTGGAAAATGGCGGCGAATATGCAAAAAATGACAATATTTCCGCCAATCTTATCCAGAGGGAAGAACAGGCGATTATCGAAAAACCGCAGCAAATGGAACTGTTTGACGATAAAATGCTGAGCGAGTCCGCAAGGGCGGGACACAAGATTTTGGGGCAGGTTTTTGATACCTACTGGCTCGTACAGTATGAGGACAAGCTGTTTATTATCGACCAGCATGCGGCGCATGAAAAAGTAAAGTTTGAGCGGCTGATGAAACACCTGAAAGAAAAAAGTACGCCGCGGCAGATGCTGGAGCCGCCGATCATCCTGCACTTAAACGCGAAAACCTATCAGATATTGATGGAATACCGTGAACATTTCCTTGATCTGGGATTTGAGATCGAGGAGTTTGGCGGGAATGAAGCCGCCGTGCGCACAGTGCCGATGGATCTGTACGGATGCAGCGAGCAGGAATTGCTGCTCAATATGCTGGATGAACTTGCGGAAGGAGAGGTAAAGGGAACGCCGGATGTCATTTACGAGAAACTGGCTTCCATGGCATGTAAATCCGCCGTTAAGGGAAATACGACGCTGACAAGGGCAGAAGCGGATGCGCTGATCGGAGAACTGCTGACGCTTGACAATCCGTATCACTGCCCGCATGGCAGACCGACAATCATATCCATGTCCAAATACGAACTGGAGAAAAAATTCAAACGGATCGTATAAGGGCGCGGAATGCAGACAGAGGTTAGGAGGCGCTGGATGGAGCAGAAGAAGCTCGTGATTTTGACAGGACCGACGGCAGTTGGAAAGACAAAGCTTTCCATCTCATTGGCAAAAGCGATCGGCGGGGAGATCCTCTCCGCCGATTCCATGCAGGTATACCGGCATATGGACATTGGCACCGCGAAGATTACAAGCCGGGAGATGGGCGGCGTCCCGCACCATCTGATCGACGTGCTGGAGCCGGAGGAGGCGTTTGACATTGTCCGGTTCCAGACGATGGCAAAGCAGGCGATGGCGGAGATTTACGAGCGGGGGCATATTCCGGTTCTGGTCGGGGGAACGGGATTTTATATTCAGTCCGTCCTGTACGACATTGATTTTTTAACGCACGAGGAGGAGAGCGGCAGGCGGAAGGAGCTGGAGCGGCAGGCGCAGACGCCGGAGGGGGCGGCGGCGCTTTACGAACGGCTTCTTGCCGTCGATCCCGGATCGGCGGGGAAGATTCATGCCCACAATATCAAACGCGTCATCCGCGCGATCGAGTTTTATGAGGAAAATCATAAACCAATCTCGGCGCATAATGAAGAACAGCGGCAGAGGCAGCCGCCCTATCTGTTTTGCTATTTTGTGCTGAACGACGACCGCGCAAAGCTGTATGCGCGCATTGATGAGCGGGTGGACCGGATGATGGAAAACGGACTGCTCTCAGAAGTGCGTTCGCTCAGGGAACGCGGCTGTACGCGCGATATGGTGTCCATGCAGGGGCTTGGATATAAAGAGCTGTTCGATCATTTGGACGGGCAAATCGGCTTAGAGGAAGCAGTTTACCGGATCAAGCGGGACACCCGTCATTTTGCAAAGCGGCAGGTCACCTGGTTTAAGCGGGAACGCGGTGTGATCTGGATCGACCGCGGAAATTTTGCGGCGGAAGAGGAGATCCTGTCCTTTATGACCGGTCAGCTTGCAGAGAAAGGGATCGTGAAAGAAGGACTTTTGCGAACATAAAAATAGAAGTGCCAAAAGCAGGAAGAGGGATACGATGATGACGGATACGACATTGAAGGCAATGTATGCGCAGATGGGGATTTCGCGGGAGGTGTATGAGGCGGGCAGACGCGTGCAGGAACGCCTGCGTGAGCGGTTTGCCAGGATTGACGAGACGGCGCAGTACAATCAGTTAAAGGTTCTGCATGCGATGCAGGAGGCGCGCGTATCGGAGGCGTGCCTCCTGGGAACGACGGGATACGGCTATGGCGATATAGGCAGGGATACCCTGGAGCAGGTCTATGCCGGTCTGTTTCATGCGGAGGATGCGCTTGTCCGCCCGCAGATCACATGCGGCACCCATGCGCTTGCGCTCGCGCTCATGAGCAATGTCCGGCCGGGGGATGAGATTCTCTCCCCGGTCGGGAAACCGTACGATACCTTAGAGGAGGTCATCGGCATCCGCCCGTCGAAGGGGTCTCTTGCCGAGTATGGCGTGACGTATCGGCAGGTCGATCTGAACGCGGACGGCAGTTTTGACTACGAGGGGATCCGCGCGGCGGTCAATGAAAAAACAAAGCTTGTCACGATCCAGCGCTCCAAGGGGTACCTGGAACGCCCGACGCTGTCCGTCGCGCGGATTGGCGAACTGATTGCCTTTCTCAAGGGAATCAAGCCGGATGTGATCTGTATGGTGGATAACTGCTACGGGGAGTTTGTGGAGCGCTTGGAGCCGACGGACGTCGGAGCGGATATGGCGGTCGGATCGCTGATTAAAAACCCGGGCGGCGGACTCGCGCCGATCGGCGGTTATATCGCAGGAAAAAAGGAGTGTGTGGAAAATGCGGCGTATCGTCTGACTTCGCCGGGACTCGGCAAGGAGGTCGGCGCGTCGCTCGGCGTGCTGACGAATTTTTATCAGGGACTTTTCCTGGCGCCGACCGTGACGGCAAGCGCCTTAAAAGCGGCGGTGTTTGCGGCAAACCTGTATGAACCGTGCGGCTATGTCTGCACGCCGGACGCCTCAGAGGAGCGCTATGACATCATCCAGGCGATCCGCTTTGAAAAGCCGGAGGGCGTGCGGGCGTTCTGTCAGGCGGTGCAGGCGGCGGCGGGCGTGGACAGTCATGTCGTTCCGGAACCGTGGGACATGCCGGGGTACGACAGCAAAGTCATCATGGCGGCGGGCGCATTCGTGTCGGGTTCCTCCATCGAACTGTCGGCGGACGGTCCGATGAAACCGCCCTACAACGTGTTTTTTCAGGGCGGTCTGACATGGGAGCACGCGGGCTTTGGGATCCTAAAGACGCTCCAGCGCTTTGTGGACGACGGACTCATCGACCGCGCGGCGCTTTCCGGATTGTGACCGGACGCGGAAAAAAACACGATATTAAGGTATACATGATTTTTATTTTGTGTTACAATAATTACCGTGAGTGTTAGCGGGAAGAATGAGTTTTGGCACCCTCAGACGCGCGGATGTACCCGGAGAGTAAACTGAAGCGAACGAGGGTATACTTATGAAAAATCAGACAGATCAGCCGTATGAAAAGTTTCTTACTTACGGCGCGCAGAATTTGACGGATGCAGAGCTTCTTGCCATTATCATCCGCACGGGGACCAAAGGGGAGGATGCGCTCGGATTGGCGAAGAAGATCCTCTCCATGAACGAAAACCACGACGGGCTGCTGCAGCTCCAGCACATTCATCTAGAGCAGCTCAAGTCTGTGAAAGGGATCGGCGAGGTCAAAGCGGTACGCATCAAATGTGTTGCCGAGCTGTCCAACCGGATCGCGGCAACGCATAGGCAGAAGCGTGTGGATTTCAGCAGCCCGAAACTGGTGGCCGACTACTATATGGAGCAGATGCGGCACTTGGAAAACGAACAGGTGCTTTTGCTTCTGCTCGATAACAAGGGCAGGCTCATCACAGATACGGTATTGTCAACGGGAACCGTGAATTTTTCGGTTCTTTCGCCGCGCGATATTTTTATCAGAGCGCTGGAATACCGGGCGGTGCATATCATGCTGCTGCACAATCATCCAAGCGGCGATCCGACGCCGAGTGAGGACGACCGCGTGATGACTGCAAGGATCAAAGCGGCGGGGTTCTTTCTGCAGATCCCTCTGTTAGACCACATTATCATTGGAGACGGTCGTTATGTGAGCTTTCTTGAGGACAAGCTTCTGTGAATTCTGTAAGAAGATAGATACCATTAGGGTGAGAAAGGGGTACAGGAAGTGGGAAACAATATATTCGGTATCGACCTTGGGACGAGTAATATCAAGATTTACAGCAGAAATGAGGATGCGATCCTTGTGGAAAAAAACATGATCGCGATCGAGAACAAGAACACGCTGTTCGCGTATGGCGATTCGGCGTACGAAATGTTCGAGAAGGCGCCCGCAAACATCCACATTTCTTACCCGCTCTGCAACGGCGTGATCGCGGATATTCAGAATATGCAATTGCTTGTCAAATACTTTGTCAGCGACATCTGCAAGGGAAATATCCGTCCTGCGGATTATTACATCGCTGTGCCGACCGACGTGACGGAAGTGGAAAAGAGGGCGTTTTACGATCTGGTAAAGGATGCGGGCGTCAAGGCGCGCAAGATCATGGTCGTGGAAAAAGCGGTCGCGGACGGGCTCGGTCTGGATATTGACGTCAAGAATTCACAGGGCGTTTTAGTGGTGAATGTGGGGTACGATACGACGGAGATTTCTATTTTATCCCTCGGCGGGATCGTCCTTAGCAAAATGATCAAAGTGGGCGGACAGAAATTTGACGAGGCGATCCGCAATGCCATCCGAAGGGAATACAGTCTGCTGATCGGCGGCAAGACCGCGGAAAAAGTGAAGATTTCACTGAGCGACCTGGAGAAGGAAGGCGCAAACGCGGTCGTATACGGACGCGATATTGTGACGGGGCTTCCCGTTGAGCGGGAGATTCCGACCGCATTAGTTGATGAATGCTTAAAAGAGCATTTTGCAACGATCATTGACAATATCAAGGTTATTCTGGAGCGGACGCCGCCCGAACTGGCGGCGGATATTTACCGTCATGGCGTCTATCTGACGGGGGGCGCGTCCCAGGTCATTCATTTATCGGAACTGATCGCGAAAGGAACGGGCTTAAAGATCAATTCGATCGACACGCCGATGGAAAGCGTGGCGCTCGGTCTGGCAAAGATCATCAAAGAGGATAACTATAAATCTGTTGCGTATGCGATCGAGGGAATGAGCAAGTAATATGAGTCCTGTTATCAAGAAAAAGGGAGAGCATTTTCATCTGCCAAGTAAATATCTGCTCCTGATCCTGACGATCCTGTGTGTCGGCATGATGCTGATCACATTGACGACGGATTTTTCGGGAGAACCGCTAAACGGCGCTGTCGGCGCGGTGATCACCCCGTTTCAGGCGGGGATCAGCGAAGTGGGCGGATATTTGTCGAAACGCGTCGATGAGCTTGTGGAGATCCGCGACCTGTTGAAGGAGAACGAGGAGCTGAGGCGCCAGATCGACGAACTGACTTTACAGAATACGCTGCTGCAGCAGGACCGGTTCGAATTATACCAGCTCAGGGAGCTCTATGAGCTGGATCAGTCGTATGAGGGATATACGAAGGTTGGCGCGCGCATCATTGCGAAGGATGCGGGCAATTGGTTTGCGTCCTTTATCATTGATAAAGGAGAGGACGACGGGCTTGACGTCGATATGAACGTCATCGCAGACGGCGGACTTGTGGGGCGCATTACCGCGATCGGACCGAACTGGGCGCGCGTGGAATCCATTATTGCGGATAACGCGAATGTCGGCGGGATGGTATTGTCAACAGCGGACCGCGTGATCGTTTCCGGCAGTCTGGAGCTGATGGCGGGAGGAAGGATTTCTTTTTCCCAGTTGATCGATTCGGATAACGAGGTCATGATCGGTGATAAGATCGTGACGTCCAATATTTCAGATAAATATCTTCCCGGTATTGTGATCGGCTACATAACGCAGATCAATACGGACGCCAACAACCTGTCGAAATCCGGTTATCTGACGCCTGCCGTGGATTTTGAACATTTAGAGGCGGTTTTGGTCATTTTGGACAGGAAGCAGACTATCACGGTGGATTAGGGAGGTCAGTCCATATGAGAAAGATCGTGATCGCGTTTCTGGTGCTGATCGGCTTTGTCCTGCAGGGAACGCTTATGCAATGGATCTCACTCGGCGGGATCGCGCCGAATCTGTTGATCATCACAACATCCGCGTACGGTTTTATGAGGGGAAAAAAGAACGGTCTGTTGGTGGGCTTTTTTTGTGGTCTGTTGACAGATATATTTTTTGGCGAGGTGATCGGTTTTTATGCGATCATTTACATGTATATCGGCTATGCAAACGGGATGTTCCACCGCGTGTTCTTCCCGGAAGACATCAAGCTGCCGTTGGTTTTGATTACTGTCAGCGACCTGATATACGGTTTTACGGTCTATGTCCTGCTGTATCTTCTGCGGGGACGTTTCGGGCTGCCGTATTACTTTTTGCATGTGATCGTGCCGGAAATGGTGTATACCATTGTGCTGACCGTGCTGTTTTACCCGCTGCATCTGAAGATCAACCGCAAGTTTGACGAGATTGAGAAAAGGAGCGAGAAGAAATTTGTTTAGCAATTTTAAGGACTGGCTGATCCGGTTCGTCACTTCCCGTTTTTTCATACTTTCCCTGCTTGTGATCGCGCTGTGTTCCACGCTTGTCTACCGGCTGTTCGACTTACAGATCGTCCGTGGGGAATCCTATATGGAGAACTTCAGGCTTCGGATCAGAAAAGAGCGCTCCATCGCGAGCACGCGCGGGCAGATCTTTGACCGGAACGGGAATGTGCTCGCCTATAATGAGCTTGCCTATTCTGTGATCATCGAGGATGTTTATGAATCCGGTTCCACCAAAAATGAGGAGCTGAATGAGACCATTTCCCGTCTGATCCGCATGATCGAGGAAAACGGGGATGCCGTGATCAATGATTTTTCCATTGTGATCGATGAGGACGGCAAGTTTTCGTATACCGTGACGGGAAACGTGCTGCTGCGTTTTTTGGCGGACATTTACGGACACAGCAGCATCAACGATCTGTCTTATGCAGAAAAGACGGCGACGCCCGATGAGGTCATGGAATATCTGGGCGGCAGGTCAAGGTTCGGCGTCGGCAGGTATCTCTATGATCCGGAGGGGAACTATCTTCTTGACGAAGACGGGAACAGACAGTTCCTTGTCGGGGATGGTTACACGAAAGAAGAACTGTTAAAGATCGTGACGATCCGCTATGCGATGAGCCTAAACAGTTATCAGAAATATATTCCGACCACTGTCGCGACGAACGTTTCGGAGGAGACGATCGTCGCCGTGATGGAGAACAGCGACGTGCTTGACGGCGTTTCTATTTTTGAGGATACCGTGCGCAAATATGTGGATGCGGTTTATTTTAGCAATCTGGTCGGTTATACGGGTAAAATTTCCTCGGAGGAGCTTGCCGCTTATCAGGAGCAGAGCACGAATTATACAAGCAACGACCTTGTAGGCAAGACGGGGATCGAGCAGAGCATGGAGCTCAGACTGCAGGGCGTAAAAGGCTCCGAGATCGTGTATGTGGACAATCTCGGCAGGGTCATCGAGACGGCGGAGCGTACGGAGCCGACCGCCGGAGAGGATATTTATTTAACGATCGATATGGATCTGCAGGAGACGGCGTATCACATATTGGAGCAGAAGATCGCGGGGATCCTGCTTGTGAAGATCCAGAATATCAAGGAGTACATTCCGGCGGAAAACGCTTCCGCCAGCCAGATCGTCATTCCGATCTATGATGTGTATTTTGCGCTGTTCGATAATAATGTCCTGAAAATGCGGGAACTTGACCACGAGGATGCGACGGAGACGGAGAGCATCGTCTATGCCAATTATTTGGACAACAAGGATATTGTGTTGGAGCGGCTGCGCACGGAGCTGCTGGAGACGGGGACCGTCTACAATAAACTGGAGACAGAGTACGCGGTTTACGAGAGTTATATCGTGGCGATGCTGCAATCGGACAATGTAGGCGTTTTGCGTTCAGACCTGATCGACACGTCGGATGCGACTTACAAGGCATGGAGGAATGATGAGACGATCAGTCTGCGGGAATATCTGCATCACGCCATATCCATGAACTGGATCGATACGTCGCGGCTTCCGCTCGACGATCAATACGCGGATTCAGAAGAGGTTTATGCGGTACTCGTCGATTACATCCTGTCCAATCTGGGTGACAATACGGATTTCGGCAAACGCATGATCAAATATATGATCTTAAATGATCGGATCACAGGGAAACAGATATGCCAGCTTTTGATCGACAAAGGGCTTGTAAACCTCACAACGGACGAACTGAATGCATTTGCCAACAATGCGGTCAGCCCGTATCAGTTCATGCGGAACCGCATACAGAATCTTGATATTACGCCCGCGCAGCTTGCATTGGACCCCTGTACGGGGGATATGGTAATCACGGACGTCAATACGGGCGATGTGCTCGCGATGGTGTCCTATCCCGGCTATGATACGAACCGCGTATCCGATGCGGCGTATTGGAATAAGATCAATACGGATCTGTCGTATCCGATGTTAAATTATACGACACAGCGCCGGACGGCGCCCGGCTCTACTTTCAAAATGGTGTCGGCGTCTGCAGCGCTGGAGGAGGGATATTTAACAACGCAGGACCGGATCGTCTGTCACGGTATTTTTGACCGGCTCGATGCCGTGAACCGCTGCTGGATCTATCCGGGAGCGCACGGTTCCTTAAATGTGACGGGGGCGATCAGCAATTCCTGTAACTGCTTTTTCTATGAGGCGGCTTACCGTATGAGCTTACAGGATGACGCTTACAGCTCGGATGCCGGGATCACCGTGCTTGCGAAATATGCGCAGCTTTTCGGGCTGGGAGATAAATCCGGCGTGGAGATTGAGGAGTCTGCGCCCAGAGTTTCGGACGAGTATCCGGTCATTACCGCGATCGGACAGGGAAATGCAAATTATTCCACAGCCCAGCTTGCGCGATACGTTACAACAGTCGCAAACAGCGGAACGTGTTATAATTTAACATTGATAGACCGTATTGAGGATTCGGAGGGGAATGTTGTGCAGCAGAATCAGGCGCACGTCAGAAATACGCTGAACTTTTCGGAGTCCACATGGGACGTCATTCATATGGGAATGCGTCAGGTAATCGAAGGCAAGCGGTATTATGAGGGGCTTGAGGTACAGGTTGCCGGAAAGACCGGGACGGCGCAGGAGAGCAGAACGCGTCCGAACCATGCGCTCTTTGTCTGCTATGCACCGTATGAAAGCCCGGAGATCGCGATCGCCACGCGTATTGAGTACGGTTATACATCCGATTATGCGGCGGAGACAACGCGGGATGTTATCAAATACTATTTCGGACTGGCCACAAAGGAAACGCTTGTCACGGGAATGGCGGACGGCATTCAGGCGTCCGGTGTCAGCACGGACTAAAAAAGATTGGCGCTTGTGCAAAATATACAATACCAACGCAGGCACGCTTTCGCTGCTCTCCGCTCGCAGCGGTACATAACATGCGAAAATACCGCATGTAAGTACCGGCGGCGTCAAAGCGCCTGCTTTTGGAATTGTATATTTTACACAAGCATGAACGTAATTGATTGCGTTTTGCAATCGCCTAAAAGCATTTTCCTGTAGAAAGGAGAGAACATTGAATCCTTTAGTTATGATTAAAAGTTATCCGCACGGGATTGCGCTGCATTTGGATGCGGAGGCGCCGTTCCCCGATATTCTTGCGGAATTGGAGGAGAAGATCAAGGAGGCTGCCGGTTTTTTTCAGGGGGCAAGGCTCGCGCTGTCCATAGAGGACAGGAAGGTCAGCCCGCAGGAGGAACGTCAGTTGATTCAGGCATTGTCCACGCATGGCGGGCTGACGATCCTGTGTGTTGCCGAAAAAAGCGGGAGTGCGGACGAGTTTTATGTGCGCGCCCTGCAAAAAGCGGAACCGCGCGCGGCGGAGGAACCGTTTTTGCTACATAGAGGCAGTCTGACGGACGGAGAGGTGTTGGAAAACAATAAAAAGACCATTCTTGTGATCGGAGACGTCGGAGAAGACTGCCGCGTGATCTCGGCGCGCAATATCATTGTGCTGGGGGCGCTCTACGGGGAAGCCTACGCGGGAACGGATACGAAGGAAGATCATTATGTCGCCGCGCTCGTCATGGAGACGGACCGCATTACGATCGCGGGCTGTAAGGGCGGCAAAGCGGAGGTACCGGCGAAGGGAAAATGGTTTTCCCGCACGAAAAAGCTGCCGCAGATCGCGGTGGTCAGAAATCATGAGGTCGTAAGAGAACCGCTTACCAAAGAATTACTAAATGATCACGGCTTGGAGCTTTTTTAACGCCTGACACATTTAGGGGACAACTATTTCAATCATTTTCATTTCTATTAAAACGGAGGCATCCTATGAGCGAAGTAATTGTCATCACGTCAGGAAAAGGCGGTGTTGGAAAGACCACAACATCTGCAAACATCGGAACAGGTCTTGCGGCGCTGGGGAAAAAGGTGGTTTTGATCGATACGGACATCGGACTGCGCAACTTAGACGTCGTCATGGGACTGGAAAACCGGATCGTCTATAATTTAGTGGACGTCATCGAGGGGACATGCCGTATCAAGCAGGCTCTGATCAAGGATAAGCGTTATCCCGGACTGTACTTGATGCCGTCCGCCCAGACAAGGGACAAGACGGCGGTCACGCCCGGACAGATGATCAAAATGATCTCCTTTTTGCGGGATCAGTTTGATTTTATCATTCTCGATTGTCCCGCGGGGATCGAGCAGGGCTTTCAGAATGCGATCGCTGCGGCGGATCATGCCGTGATCGTGACAACGCCCGAAGTATCCGCGATACGGGACGCAGACAGGGTGATCGGGCTCTTAGAGGCGAATGAGATCGCCAAAATGGAGTGCATTGTCAACCGGGTGAGGCCGGAGATGGTGCGCCGCGGCAATATGATGAGCGTGGATGACGTCATTGACATCTTAGCGCTGCCGCTTCTCGGCGCGGTGCCGGACGATGAGAGCGTTGTGATCGCGACCAATCAGGGAGAACCGCTTGTCGGGACAAGCGCCATGGCGGGGCGGGCATACCGGAATATCTGCGCGAGACTCCTCGGAGAAGATGTCCCGCTCTTGAATTTTGACAACAGCCGCCATGTGTTATCCAGACTCGGCGGTGTATTCCGCAAAGGGCAGGGGGCGAAGCTATGAGAAGACTGTTTTGCCCGAAAAAAACACGTACCATAGCAAAGGGACGTCTGAAGATCCTGCTGATCTCCGACCGTGTCAACTGTTCGCCGCAAATGATGGAACTGTTAAAAAATGATATTTCCAAGGTAATCTCGAAATACATGAAGATTGACGAACAGCAGATGGAAGTACAGATCGGGCAGACGGACGGAAATGGACGGCGCTCGGAGCGAAAGCCCGTGCTGTATATCAATATGCCGATTCTGGAGATTGGGAAAACGGGAATCGTATGCTGGGGTGAAACAGATGAAAAAAAAGTACAGAGTCAGGGACTATAATTTTTTGCTTGTGATATTTGTGGTCGCGATTTCGGTCATCGGCGTGCTGGCGATCGGAAGCGCGAAGGAATCCTTACAGAGCAGGCAGATGATGGGAGTGATTATGGGATTTTTCCTCATGCTTGTGATCTCCCTGTTTGACTATGGCTTTTTTTTGAAATTTTACTGGCTGATCTATGGCTTAAATCTTGCGCTGCTGCTGCTCGTGCGGCTGATCGGCGTGGATGCCGGCGGTGCGCAGAGATGGGTCAATATCTTCGGAATTCAGTTTCAACCGTCCGAACTTGCGAAAATTTTATTGATTTTATTTTATGCACAGTATATCATGATACATAAGGAGAAGTTGAATAAGCTGAAAACGCTTGTCACGATGATCTTGTTGTTCATCCCGCCGCTTGCGCTCGTCTATCTGCAGCCGGATATGTCTACAAGTATCGTCATTATCGTGGTGTTTGTCGTCCTGCTCTTTGTTGGGGGACTGAGCTGGAAGATCATCACGGGCGTGCTGGCGGTCGTGATCCCGACCTTTGTGATCTTGTTCATGTTGATCCTGCAGCCCGATCAACAGATTATCCGGGATTTTCAGCAGACGCGGATCTTGGCATGGCTGTACCCGGATGAGTATGAGAATGCGGAAGGGTACCAGCAGCAGAATTCCATCATGGCGATCGGTTCGGGACAGTTGATGGGAAAGGGATTAAACAGCAATTCCATCACATCGGTAAAGGGAGGAAATTTTATCTCGAAGACGGAGACCGACTTTATCTTTGCAGTCGTGGGGGAGGAACTCGGCTTTGTCGGGAGCACCTCGACCGTCCTTCTGCTGTTCGGAATCTCGCTGATGTGCTTTAACACGGGAAGAAAGGCGAAAGATACGGCGGGAAGCCTGATCTGTGCAGGCGTCGGGATCATCATCGGTTTTCAG
>JAMPAG010000025.1 GCA_023667365.1 bacterium
AAGGTACTATCAATGATGGGTCGATATAAAAAGATTTATTTGACCCCAACATCATGGGATTTCAGTGTCAAAAGCCCTGCAGGCAAATCGGTGTTAGCTGATCACGACATGGCATTTCCCCGGCAGCGGCACCATAAAGCGCTCCGAATATCCGCCGGATGCCTTAAAAAACGCGCGTCTGTCCCGTCCGCCAAGCTCCACGCAGATCCGGTCCCGCCCGGTATTCCGATAGACGGTCAGACGCAGGCTCCGGATATACTGAATCCCCGGCACACTTTTTAGCGCGTTCGTCATCTGCGCCTCGTTTGGCATCGTCCCGATCTCCCATCCGTTCCCGTCGTAATTGCCCGACAGCGGATGCAGAAAGCGCGCCGCGGTCCTTTCCGCTTCCGCCTGGATTTCAAACGGATTTCCGCCGCCCGCGGCGGCTGCCTCCGCCTCGCAGTCCATCTCAAGAAATACCGGCTCTACGACAAAAAGTCTCCCCCGGCTTTTCAGACAAACATCCGTCCGCGCAGAGAGATACTGCGCCACCTGCGCGCGGACCGCGTCAAAATACATGCTCCCGCCCTGAAATTCTTTTAACAGCAGCGCCACCGCCGCCGCTCCGGGTTCATAATTTCCGTCGGCATTACAATTCGGATAACATTTTACTTTTTTTACCGCGGAGGACGCCTCGCGCGCAAGCGCCTCGAAATCCCACGCCGTCACGGCGCGCCCTCCATGACGCAGCGCCGCGCTGCCGCGCGCCAGCGCCTCCGCCTCCTCCTCCTGATCGCAGCCGCCGTAGATGAGCATCGGATTCGTTACCCGGTTCACATAGCCGTAAGAACCGATCAGCTTTTGAATGCCCCCGGGCTTTTGATTTCCTGCGCTGCCGCCCTGCCGTCCCGTCTGCTCCGCACACGCCGAAATTCCCGCCGCATTCATGAACCATCCCGTGATACGCGGCATCCTCCCCCGCTTCTCCATGGCGCGGTACTCCCCTTTTACGTCCTGCACGCGCAGCCAGTATGCCGTCTCCCCGCACACCGCCGCCTCCACAAAATCCTCTTTTCCCATAAAGGTCAGCGTGCCGCTTTTTCTGAAATTCTCCGTCCCGTCCACGACGGACAGCGGCGTAAATCCCTGCGCCCCCATATACGAAAATGTGAGATACGGAAGTCCGCCCGCAAATTCCTCCTGCATCGCGCACAGGATGCGGATCGGTCCCTTCTCAAGCGGTCTGTGAAATCCGAGATACAGCGCGGGAGACGTTTCTTTTTGTCCGCAGAATAATTCCCATGCGGTCTCCGCGCCCTTTTTTGAGGTTTCATATACGCGCTGCGAGCCGTTATTTTGTGAAAGAAGCATGTCCGGCGCCCTTCCCTGTTCCCCATAATCAAACGCAAACTGCACCCCGCTTATGACCGGCGCGATATACGCGCCCTTCGGCTGATAAAGATTCGTCATTTTCAGGACGCGTACACGCAGATAGCGCGTCGGCGCCGCCTGCCATTCCAGAAGAGACGCATCCGGCGGACATCGGAACAGGATCCGCACCTGCTGCCCGGCTCTCGCTCCCGTCCCGTCAAACAGCGTTTCATCCTTTTTTTCCACCGCAAGCCTGCTCCAGCCCGCCCCGTTGTAATATTCCCAGACGACCTGCCTGACCGTGATGTCATATTCCGCATCCGGCACGAAATCCGCGCGCCTCATCAACATCTTCCAGCGTTTGTCCGCCTTCACGCTATGATCGAACGGGATATTCTCATAATCGAGCCGGAACGATAACGTCACGCGCGCACCCGGCTTGCCGAGCGCCTCCGCCGATGCAAAATAGCACTCCGCAAAGGGCGTCGGATTTTCCCCGAACGGCAGAAAACGCCCGTTTTCCTGCTCGCCCTCTTGATTCCAGATCAGGTCCGGTTCCACCCTTTCCCGGCGCGAAGCGATCCGGATTCCGCTCACCCGAAACGGCGCACCCAGCCATGGTTTTTGATAACGGCAGCCCAGCCAGTATCCTTTTTTTCCAAACAGCGCTTTTGCTGCCGGCGCCTCTGCGCCTGGTTCCATTGCAAGCGTCAGTCCGCGCGCATCCCACCGCCGCGCCGCGTATTCCGCAAATCCGTCCTCCGTGCTGTAAAAAAAAGAACACGCCTCCCCGTCCGTCAGCCAGCGCGCCGGGTCGTTCTCCCCGCCATGCTCCCCGGCGCCTTTCCTGTCATGCTCTCCGCCGCCTTCCCCGCCACGCTCTCCGGCGTCTTTCATGCCATTCCCTCCGGTGCCTTTCATGCCATGCTCTCTGACGTTCTCCCCGCCGCCTCCGCTCTCTGCGGCAAACGCGAGCGTGATCTCGGCGCCGCCGGATAAGGACAGCGCCTCGTTCTGGCAGAGATAAAACACATGCTCCTGCAAATTCTCTTCCTCCCGCGCAAAAGGAGCAAACCCTGCGGACACATCCTTTTTTGCGATATAATCCCGCTCCCCGTCAACAAAAAGCGCTTTTGTCAGGCTTGCAGGCGTCACATAAAGCGCCTCTGTTGTTTCATAACGGATCTCTTCCGCCTGCCCGGACGCATCCCCTCCCGCCCTGCCGGACACGGCGGTGCCCTGCGGCAGAAACGTGCCGCCGTACTCATCCCCGGACAGCCCGAATGTGACATATCCCCGCGCCGCAGACGCCGGTCTTGTCTCCAATCCGATCTGCTTAAAAAAAGCAAGTTTATGCTTTTCGGGAATCCGCGCAAAACGCGCTTCCGTGCCCGCAAACATGTCCGCAAACAGCATTGCCAGCGCCGTGCCGGCATCGGGATGCTCCCTGTCAAAACGCCATTCGGGCGTATACGATTTCGCAAGATATGCGATCTGCGAAAGAATTTCTTCCTTCATATTAAACTCCCTCGTCCTTATAATACGGAAAAACCAGATTATAGGGATTATTGGTCGCACGCACGGTATACCCGACGTGTATTTCGGCAACGCCCCCGTCAAGCCGCCCGCTCTCCACTGCAATCTCCACATCCGTAATGCGCGGCTCATACCGCACAAGCGCCGCCCTGATCTCCTCCTCCATGCCCTTCCGGTCGATCATGCTCATCGTGGAAAACGCATATTTCCGAATATCGCAGCCAAATTCGGGACGCATGACACGCTCGCCTTTTCCCGTAAAAAGAATCAGTCTGACCGCCTCCGCGATGTCTTCTTCCCCCGTGCTCATCCGCATCCGCCCCGTCACCGCGTCTACACGCGGCGGAAACGAGATGCCGCAGCCCAAAAAGCCCGCCTTTCCCCGCTCTTCCATGAAGATTTCCCCTTTCTCCTGTCCGGCGGGTCTGTTTGCGCCGCGTCCCGCCCTAATTCAGCTTCATAAGCGAACCTTTCGCCTGAAAGATCCCGCTGCTCTCCGCTTTGAGGGAAGCCGTTCCCTTTAGTTCCAGCGACGCCTGCGCCTCCGCCTTGATATTCTGCCCCTTGATCTGCGTGCTGCTTCCCTCCAGCATCGTATTCTGCCCCTTGAGATGCAGTTTCTGCCCTGCTTTCACGCTGACACTGTCCGCTGAAATCTCCGCTTCTTTCTTTTCTCCGTCCAGCACAAGCATTTCTTTTCCGCCGATGCTGAAAACCGCTTTTTTCTCCGCTTTGAACGTCAGAACGCCGCCCTCGGTGTCCAGCTCGACCGCATTGTCTCCCTCTGCGTCCTGTATGGAAATCCTGTGCGCTTCGTCGTCAAGCCGGATCGTGTGTCCCGATTTCGTTTTGACCGTGATCGTCCCGTTCTCAGCGCCGTCGCAGACCGTCATGCTGTTTCCGCCCTTTGTGTAAAACGTTTTGACCACATTTTTTTCATCCGCTGCCTCCGGCGGCAGCACGTTATCCTCCGTATAAAGACTCCCGATAACGTACGGGCTCTGCGGCTGACCCATATAAAAAGCAACGAGAACCTTGGCGCCGATCTCCGGGAGCATGTAGACCCCGTGGCCTGCTCCGGCGTATGGAAATGCCACGGGTGCCCAGTCCAGTTCATCCTTCGTATCCGTTCCGAGCAACAGTTTCACTTTTACCATACCCGGATGACCGCTGTCCCAGTTTTCCTTGACCTCTCCGAGCAGGATGCCCGTCACAAGCTCCTCCGCATCATAATCAGACTTTGTCCGCAGCTCGTCAAACAGACTCATTTTTTCCCTCCAAGTACAAAATCCGTTGTAAATCCGTCCGTACCAAACGTGTGGCTGACCGCTTTCAGATAATATTCGCCGTTCACGCCATCGTCGATCCCGTCAATGCCGAGATAACGCCCCGGAATCAGCACCGGCATACCGATACAGCTCCCCCGCCCGGAATGCATCGACTCTTTCACGCGCTCCACCTCATCCGCCAGACGGCTTTCCGCTTCATCCTCGGATTTCATGCTCGTCAGCTCTATGACCTTCACGGATTTAAGGATGCCGCTCTGCGCGGCTTTATCGGACATGACCGCCTCTTTTTTTTCGATCATGTACTTTTTTTGTTCCGTACTTCCGCCCGTTTTCCCGGATTCACCCGTTTGGGCGCTCCCGGACGTATTCTTCTGCGTCGGCTTTTTTATCGTCCCCCGCACTATGATCTGCATATTCACATAACTGCTGCTTTCGGAAAAGGTAATCAGATCCTTTCCCCACGTCAGCGTCAGAATGGCGGCTTCCTCACTTTTTGCGGTGAACTTTGCCTCTTTCCCATAAACAAGAAAGCGAAGATCATGCTCCCTGCACAGTTTCCGCACGAGACTAAGATCGCTGCCTCGTTGGACAAAGGTTTTCAGGCTGCTCTCCTCTCCGCTCCCTCCGCCTTTTTGTTTTTGGTTCACGGATACGTTTAAGCCAAACGCGCTGTATTTTCCCATCAACGCGGAAAACAGATTGGTCAGCGTCTGCTCCTCCCATACCTTGTCAATCTCCTCATTGTCCGCCATCAGCCGCTTCACATCCATGACCGTGACCTGCATGGAAGGCATTTCCGAAAACTGGACTCCCGTTTCATAAATAAATCCGTGAAATACGTCAGCCAGTTCGGAACCATAGCCTAATTCGATCTTGACCATCGCGCCGCAGACAAGATACTTTTTTACCGCCTGCCTGATGGCGTTCTGCTTATCGTCCCAAATATCCGTCACGCTGAAATCGGCGCTCGCCGCGGAATCGATATGGAGCGAAACACGGATATGTCCGATCCGCACGCCAGCCGCCTGCACCAGTTCCTGCGGCGGTGTCCCGATCCAGATCTTTGCGGCCGGCGCCGCGTATTGTTGATAACGCTCCCGTAATTTGTCCGCTTCAAACACTGCGGTGAGCAGATCGGCTTCCTCTGCTTTCGCCATATTGTTTCGACTCCTTTCACTTTCTGTGCGATTAGGCGATTGCGAAACACATAATACAGGCTGCGCCATTGTGCAATTTCCTATTTTTCAAGCTGCTTGCGTATCAGCCCAAATTTCATAATGCCGGCAATGTAAGCGTCATCCCTGCCTCGATGTCAAGCGGATTCTCTATCCCGTTTCGCCTCGCGATCTCCCGCCAGCGCTCCGCGTCTCCATACTCCTGCCACGCGTAATGCCAAAGCTGCTCGTTCTCATGCAGCACGCGCACTTTTGTGCGGTCGGGCGATTCAAAGGGCGCCTGCCGCCTGCTTTCATCCGCATCCAGCAAAGAGCGGAACGAGACATCCGCCTTTGCCCGCACGGGTGTGCCGTCCGCAAGGAACATCGTATAACTTGCCTTAACGCTCGTCACACATCCGTAGAATTTTAAGTTTCCCCAGCAAAAAGAAACACTTGGCGGACGATGCAGCGAACCGTCAATTTTCAATAGCTTCGTCAGTTCCCCGACCTTCGCCGCCGCGTTTGTTCCGCTCTCTCCCTTTTCTGCCGTCGGCGGCACATACGTGTCAAAGTAGAGCGTCATATCCAGTGTCATGCTCTCCCCGGAAATAAACTGACTGACCGGCCCGTCCAGACCGGGGATCTTCTTTTCGCTATAAGAAGCGCTCTGCGACAATTGATAGGATTCGGGATTGAACATCACCTCGATCTCGCTCCCGCCCTCCACTTTTATGACCGCTTTCTCCGCCATTGAGGCATTCCCCCTTTTCGACTGCTTTCTCACGCTAGCCTC
Source organism: bacterium (assembly GCA_023667365.1). GTDB lineage: Bacteria > Bacillota > Clostridia > Lachnospirales > Lachnospiraceae > DLAJ01. The sequence continues at coordinate 6,129 of JAMPAG010000025.1, forward strand.
TGCGCAATCGCTCTAAATGCATTTCCCGTTCCATGCGTTTCATGACTTCATCCGTGAGCTTTCCCATGTCCGGCTCCGGCGTCCGTATCGCGGTCTCCATGCTTTTTTGCAATTGAAGAAGCAAGGTCTTCTGCCTGTTCAGCTGTTCTTCCACCCCGGCAAGCGTGCGCCTTGTCGTGACAAGTTCCTCATGTGTGACTTTTCTTTGATAAACAGGCGCTTCTTCCGTTCTCCTTGACCGATCTCGCTCCTTGTATTCCCGGTTGAGGATTTTTACAAGGTCGCGCTCCGCCTTTTTTGCCAAATCGGGACGGCTCCCGCGATGAACAAAAATCGTCGCAATATCCCGAAATACCGTCAGTTCTTTTTGTACAAGAGGCGTTCCGTGCCATTCTTCCTTTGTTCTTGCAAGGCGCTCCATGCGTTTTACGATGTTCCGTGCAAACGCATCCCGGCGCGCAGCACTCTTTGCTTTCCATGCCCGCTCCTCTTGCCATACCCGGTTGAGGCGCAGAAGCAGTTGATAAAAATATTGATTGGAAGAAGCCGCCCGCCGCGGTTTGAACAGGACGCGCGGCGTATCCGGAAACACGTCTGCGCCGGACGGCAGCCAATGCTTCCGGATACGCGCCGCAAATGCGATTCCGGGACCATTTAAGATACGTTCCGCAAATTCAGCCTCCACGGACATCGCTTTCTCCTTTTCCGTCAGTTTTACGCAGATCATGTATACTGAATCCCGTCATGCATGATCTCAAAGCGCTCGATCAGGATGGAATTGCCCATCGCGTCCAGATTCCCTGTCTCCCGCTTTGTGACGATGCCGTCCGTGATCCAAAACCGCCGGTCCGTCATCTGTCCTTTCGCGTCCAGCAAAATAACAGAAAGCCATGTTCCGAGGCGCATTCCCGGTTTCATCCCGGCGAACCGGCTCTCCGCCGGAACAATCCCGTGTTCCAACAAAAGAGGCGCATGTTTTTTATGCGGCACTGCCAAAATGTACGGCGCATCGTTCTTTCCTCCCTCGGAAAGTTCCTCATATTCCATAGAAGACTCCAACCCGGAAACTTTGGAAAAGCGCATTTTCTGCCCGGATGCAGTCTGTTCCGCCGTGAGCCCGCCTTTCGTCTGCCCCTGCCCCATCATCACCAAAAAACGAAAATCCGCCGCGTATCCTTCCTGTACTGCTTTTTTCTTTTTTTCCTTTTCCGATGTCATCTGTCCATGCCTCCCTATGCCTCCCCGCAGCCTCATATCATGATTTCTGAACCTTCCTCTTCTTTTTCACACCGTAAACACATTCTCCGGCTCGTCGTTTAATGCCCTGTTGATCTTGGAAATTTCGCCGCACCACCGTCTTCTGTCCAAATGACTCATCGCCATGATGTCGTCATGACTCCAATGCATATAATAAGCGATAAACGCCGCTTCCTCATAAATCTGTTCCGCCGGATAGCTTGTTATTGACCGGCATTCATAAAATTTATGGGAACCTCGGCTTCTTTTCCGCAGTGCGGGCAAACGATCCGATAACACGGCGTTTCCATCGTATTGATCCGCTCGTACAGATCTTGTAAATAGGCGAGATCCATGGTATAAAGTCCCTCGATCACACGCGTGTCCACAGCCGGAAGCGTGCCGAGCGATGTGACGACGCGCGCGAGCAGGATCACGGTCAGATAGCTCGGATTCTGCTGCACTCTCGCATCCTTTAACGGCAGAATTTCATCCGCCGCATTTGCCATCCGCATGATTCCCGTTTTATGCAGAATCCCGTCCCTGTCCAAATACCCTCTCGGTAACTCAAATTCATATTCTGTCTGGAATGCCATTGCCACCCCCGCCTTTCTTCCAGCGTTTAAGATTCACGCGTCATCCCCTCATGCGCGATCTCCAGCGTCTCCACTGCAACCTCGGACGACGTCGCATTAAAATCCGGCGCCGTATACTTGATCGGCCATGCGTTGATGACACGCCACGATGCGACCGCCTTTTCCGTCGCGTCAAGCAGCGAGATCGTGATCGTTTTACGCGTCACTTCGCCTGTCACGCCGTCGTTTAGCCAGTCGTAAAGCGCCCGCGAGTCCGCCAGCCCTTTTTTGAGCGTAATATTTCCGTACTTTTTTAATCCGGGAATCTTCATGGGCGTCTGAACCATGTCGCCTTCCCGGTATTCCATCACGTCGATGGACGCGTCGAACCCCGTAACCTCGGAAAAACTGCACGCGTCAATCCCGTCAATCTCCACTTTGTATCTGAATTTTCCATATGGATATGTCGCCATCGGTTATCATCCTCCTTTTCTACTGTTCCACGCTATTGGGCATCCCCCGTCTTCTGGGAGATCCGGAAGATGACAAATTCGGCGGGTTTCACCGGCGCCACGCCGATCACGCAGACTAAACGCCCGTTATCTATGTCGTCCTGGCTCATGGTGCCGCGTCCGATATTCACAAAAAACGCCTCGTCCGGCGACGTCCCCGCGATGGAACCGTCCCGCCACATGCCGAGCAGGAACACCTCGATCGTGCGTTTGACGCGCACCCAGAGCACCTCATCGTTCGGCTCGAAGACCGCCCAGTTCGTATTGGCTTTAATGGATTCTTCTATATAAATGAACAGCCGCCGGACATTGATATATTTCCAGCTCGCATTACTCGTCGCCGTCCTTGCGCCCCATACACGGATCCCCATGCCCGGAAAACTGCGGATCAGATTTACACCCTTGGGATTTAAGATGTCCTGTTCCCCCTTGTTAAAAGGACAATCCAGCCCGACGCAGGCGCGCACGACCTCGTTTGCGGGCGCCTTGTGCACGCCGCGCGTGTTATCCGTCCGCGCATAAATACCGATGACGGAACCGGAAGGCGGAATCGCAATATTTTTTTTATCCAAAGGATCAAATACCGTCAGCCACGGGTGATAGAGCGCCGCATACTCGGAATCGAACATGTCCCGGTGCGCGAGTACGTCGTCGATCTTTTTCGCATCGCGCGGCAGATCGAGCACCGCGACGCGGCTCGCCGTATTTTCACAGTGCGCGACAAGCATGAGCTGCACGTTCGGATCCGTGATGCCCGGAACCGCCATGATGGACACGTTATCGTTATCGAGAAACGCCTGTATTCCGCTTCGTTTTCCCGCGCCGTCGTCCGTTCCGATAAAATCCGCCGCTGTCAGGGACGCAACGCTGCCGTTACTCCCTCCGCTTAAGGAAATCGAGAGTACCGCCTTTTCCTCGTCCCCCTGCGCCAAAGAAAGAAACGGCGGCACGACCTCCTCACTCTCCGGAATTTGACAGGCGATCCCGACAATATCGGACTTTGCCGTCTTTTTTTCAATATAATTGGGCGCGTCAATGTTAAAAGAAACATTTTCATATAGCTCCACCTGATCGTCCATGCGCACTTCCAAAGAAATCTCACAGGTAGAAATCGTCCTCGTCGGGATCAGATCCTTATCAATGACACTCTCGTCAAATTCTGAAGAAAACTCCACGATATTGTCCTGACACTTGACGACACGGTGATAGGTCGCGGTCGTCTTATCCGTATACATGACAATATCGCCCGCCGCAAACCCCGCGCCGTTCTTGACATGGTACCGCTTGCCGCCCGCCGTCTCTAAAATCTCCAAAATCTGCGTCTTTGCTTTGGACGCGGGCGTGATCACGATGTTGACGTTGTTTCCCCATGCGCCCGGATTTTTCGCCGTAACCGTCAAAATCGCCGGTTCCGCCGGAAGCTGTCCCTGCGCCGCTTTGGCGTCCTGTGGCGCGACCCTGGAAATGAATGCCCGTGCGCCTCCGTTGATAAAAAAATGCTCGACCGCATAGGCGAGAAACCGGTTCTCCCCAAATTCATTTTCCGACAGATAACCGCCGTATTTCCGCTTAAAATCCGCAAAGTTCGTCACAAGCTGCGGCACGCCGCATACCGCGCCGCGCTCCGCCAGTCCGACAAAGCCCGCCGTGCTCGTTCCCACGCCCTCCATCGGTTTACCGCCGGACTCGAACTCCTCCACATAAACTCCCGGTGACAAGTATTCCGCCATACCTTCCTCCCCTTTCTGTAACGGATGCCCCGCAGACGCGGACATCTGCAAACACGCGCATCCGCAAACGCAGGCATTCGCCGCATGTTTTTGTACGATTCGACATCATTTTACAGAAGGGGACTTAACAAATTCTTAACAACCATGCGGAATTTTAGTTTTTATACAGATACTCCTCAAACGTCCGCTCCGGCTCCCCGCCGATCACCTCCAGCGAAGCCTCCCGCAGACGCTCATACGCCCGTTTTGCGCCCGTGATGTCCCGGCATAAGAGCAGGCACTCCACCAGCCTCTCCATCACGGCAAGCGCATAACCGTCCACTTCCAGCGCCTTTTTCAGATACGCGGCGGCTTCCTCGTGCTTTTTTTCCGCAGACGCCTTGTCCGCGAGCGTATTCATCATCCACAGATAACGCCGCTCCATTTCCTCCCCATACGCGCCGATCCAAAGATAATCCTCCTCATACAGATACCCTGCCCCATAAAGCGCGGCAAGCTTTGCCGCACGTTCCCCGCTCAACATTTCCCCGCGCTTTAAGCATCCGTAACAACGATCGAGTTCCTCGACGTCCGACTGCATCCGCGTCATATTAAGCGCATAGGATTGATTTTTGACGAGCAGACAGTCCGCGCCTCCCGCGCCTGCCAGCGCTTTCCGCAGATACGACGCCGTCGTATGAAACAGCACCGCCGCCTTCTCCGCTGTTTTTTCCGGCCATAACCGCTCCGTCAGCACATCACGCGACACCCATCTGCCTTTTTCGTAAAACAAACACGCAAACAGTTCCTTTGTTTTTTTCGTGCGCCATACGATCTCTCCGCCCGCGCCGCGCACGGAAAGCGAACCCATGCACTGCACGGACAATGTGCCGATGCCCTCCTGCGCCGTCTCTTTCTCCAAAGCCGCAAGCTCTCGCAGATAGCGCTCGCTGCTGTCATAACGCAGTTTCGCGCGCGCCTGTTTCACCGCCGCCCGCAGCAGTTCTTCCCCGCGCTGCCGCTCGCCGTCCCGATACAACTGCTCGTACATACAATAGAGCGCCGTATCCGGAAGCCGGTCCCGAAAACCGTATAAGTGATCGATCCACACCCGCAAAAGCGTATGCTGTCCCGACTCCGCCATTCCGGCGGCCCGCTTCTCCAACACTGCCGCCACAAGCGCGCACCCCTTTTCCCCACACTGCATACCGTAACCGACCGCCGCCTCCCACGCTCCATGCCGCACCTCATACTCCGCTGCCCGCAGTAAGATCTCGCCGCGCCGCCCGGCAGGCAGCCTGCTTCTCAAAAAATCCCGGAACACGCCGTCGTAGCAATACGCGTCATCCTCACCGCTCATATGTGATAAAAAAAGATTTTCCCGCACGAGATAGCGCAACATCCCCACGGCGTCCCCGCGTCCCAGCGCATGATTGCACAGGGACGGCGTTACGACCTCCAGCGCGGACGACTCCGTCAGAAATTGCTGCGTGTCATATGCCAGTTTCCGAAAAATCTCATAAAACAGGTAATCATAAAGCCGCGTCCGGTCAAACAAGGGCGTTCGGGCGGGCAGCGGCCGCACTTCTTTTAAGTCCAGCCCCGCAAACGCGATGCCCGCCGGCCAGCCGTTCGTATCCGCATGAATCTCCCGCACCGTTTTCTGCGGCAGCTCCCTGCCTGCCATCTTATGCAGCAAAAGCGCGGTCTCCCGCTCCTCGAACCGAAGCTCATCCTCTTTGATTTCGCGCGCCGTCCCCCGCATCAGACAAGCGGCAAGAAAACCTGGGAAACTGCCCCTTAAAGAAAAAAAGAACCGTGCTCTTCCTTCCCCATACTCCATAAAGCGTAAAAGGAAATCCAACACGGCCTCATCATAAATCAAATGTAAGTCATCCAGACAAATAAAAAAACCATCGCCCGGCAATGCGGGAATGCAGCGCGAAAAAAACAGTTCGCTCACCCGTTCCGGTTTCTCGCGCCCTGTCAGTTTCATTTTTCCTCCATCAAAAAAATTCACATTCACGGCGCTTGAAAGCGCCGCTGCGATTCCATATAAAAAACGATAAAAGTGATTGTCGGATTCATGCAGCCGGTACCAACAGCTCCTCGCCCGATGGCTCCCCGCCCACTCCGCCATTACAGTTGTCTTTCCATAACCCGCGCCCGCATGAAACACCACAGCGCATTCATCCCCGCTCTCAATGCTCGAAAGCAGCTTATCGCGCCGAAGCCACCATGACGCTTCTTTAGGAATCCGCAGTTTTGATGCATTCCACAGGGCAGGCTTCTCCCATGCCTGTTCCCCCAATGATTGTTCCCCGCTTTTGTACTTGATTTATAGTTTCCGTTTTCCAAACCCTGTGTTGTAGTTTAATATATCTACCTTACATAGACAAGTACCTTTGCTATGTTCATATTCTTCTATTCCCTGTTCTTTTCTATTGCTGCGACTTCTTTTATCCGGTTAAACAATCACACTCTGTCTTCATCCCTCACCTAAGCACATGCCACTCCTTCATCGCTGGAAACGGAATCTTCTGCCATTCATCATCCATCTTCCTCAAATAATGCACGCCCGTCGTCACAACGATCTTATCCGGATTTTTATTCAAAAAGGCTCCCCAAAAACTAAACGTACTGTTTGCCAGTATGTTATGCTTACACAATGACATGAACGCCAGATCCTCATAATCAAGGTACCCTTTTACGATTGTGACATCTTCTCTGCCCCCGTATACTTGTTCCGCGTAATCTGCATCATCCGTAAAAATATAAAAATGCGCATGTGCAACACGCTCCTCTATATAATCCATCGCCGCGCGATAGTAGTGCTCATCGCATAAATTGTATTGAAATGCATCATAGGTCCTCAGATAATCTCCCCGCCGGATATGCATACTGACAGAGTTCCTTTGGCGGATTTCCTGCGCAAGCGCCGAATGCAGTACATCCAGATCGCAGAAGCGCAGTTTTTCCTGCAGCAGATGCTGTTCCTGCTCATAGTAAACAGGATTCTCCCAATACCCGTCAATATAATAATTTTTATCCATATCCAGCTGCTTAAAGCGCTGATCGTTCTCTTCGGACTCCTGTCTGCTTACGCTCCACCATTCTTCTTTTTCCCTGATCGCGATCACATTGGAAGGCTGTTTGATATGGCGGTTTATAAAGTTTTGATATTTATACCAATATTTATTATTCTTTCTTAGTATGTTTGTAAAAAAAGGAATCTTGTAATAAAATCTCAGCCCCAAATATTTTCGGACCATTCGCGCAGACGCGATCTGAATGTCCAGATTAAACCCTTCCGTGATCGGGCGAAGCTTTCTTCCCACGATTTCATCCGGCAGCCTGCTCAGATCATAAAATACTTCTTTTCTGCCATATCGTTCTGCAAGCAGTGTTCCCAATGCATACACAAACAACTGATTCCCCAATCCATTATCACACATATGAATCACGATCATATCGCTTCTCCTGCCACATGTCTGTCAGGAACCGCTGGCTTTCCGCCTATCGCCAATAGCAGGCTCCCTCCACCATATCCGCGCCCTTTGGTGTCTCGCTCTCACTCGGATACACCCAGGCGTCATTATACATTGCCATTGCTTCCGGATTATCATCCCAGCGCTTCCCGCGGATGCCAAACATCAATTGTAGACCGCCGCCGATATGAACCGCCTTTTTCCCCATCCGCTTGATATTCGCCGCGAGTGGAAGCCCATATGCGCCACATGCCAATAATGCCACATCAAAATCAATGGCGCCGATCTCATCCGTCATTGCCTCAAGCGCCGCAAACCAGTCCGTATAACGCTCATCTGTCTGACCTGCCGCCGTCTGCACCGCCTTATAAACAGTCAGCTCACAATCCGGCATGATCTCTCTGTCGGGAAACACCTCTTTCCTCCGCGGATATTGCTTTCGGATCGTCTCCGCAAATGGATGAACGATCAATACCTTTTTGCCGCGCAGCGCCTCCGTCCACGGTTTCTCAAACCCTGTGGCATCCATATGGGACAAAAACATCGTCCGGCAGGATTCTTTCGTATAATGATTCAAAAAATAGTCGTCACAGGGACTCATCAACGTTCCGCATAAATCCGCCTCTGCGAGCGCCTCTTTCATCACACGTAAAAAATCTTCGCCTTTCGCGGTTTCTTCAGGAAAAAATCCCGCACAAACGCAGAGTTGACGGATTGCTTTCTCGTACATTTTCTTTTCCTTAAATTCAAATGTCCGCATAGAAAAAGATTCGTTCGCTCCGATCCGGCACGCCATGCAGGGTTCGTCCCGCAGGAGCAGTCCCTTTAGGTATGCGTTCACTTCATCATGCTGCAAAAATTTTCTTTTGGAGAATCGAAAATGAAAGGCGTCCCATATCCGCGCATACCTGACCCTAAGCATATAGCGAAAATAATAATAATCCCTTACCGGTTTCATTTATCCTTTTCCTTCCCATAGCGCTTTAACGCGCTCTTGATCTGCTCTAAATAGGCATATCCCCGATATTCAGTCGGTTCCAATACCGCCGTTTCCCCCCACTCGTTCCATGCATTGATATAAATGGCATCGCTCCCCATTTTCTCTGACTTTTTCAATAACCGATAAAATACCTTTCCAAACAATTCCGGCGTGGCATCGTCATATACTACACCCTGTTCCTGCCGCCTCGGCGTATCATCATACTCCGGACAGATTCCAAGATACACACGCTTCTTTGTGTGATACCTCTCCGACAGGATCAGCTGATAGACACGTCTCAGACTTCGTCGTCCCGTAAAATACGACTTCCCCGTCCGTCGCCCAAGCCGGTTGAGGAATCCCTTCTTCCACCAGAGCAACTTGACAAATACCTTATTCCGTCTCTGCCCCCACACATGATTGGGTTCAAAGTTATAATATGCATCGATTTCTTTCGCATCTTCATCGATCGCGCCTGCCGTATTGCCAACGACAAGATAGATTCCGTCAAACCCGTTCGCCCGCGCAAGCTCATCCCAATACGCTTTCATTTCTCCCAGACATTCGATCTTATGCGCCTTATAAATATGCATGATCGGCCGATTGCCATGCTTCATATAGCGCTCGTCCTGAAAAAAGGGCAGAAGATAGTCAAAATGCTCCTTCCATTCTTTTTTCCCTCCATATTCCTGCGGGATCAGCACCTCTTTTTCATTTCCAAACCAATTGCGCTCCCAAGCCTCATTCGCCCAGCAAATCGAGTAACGCAGCGGAATTTCTTTATGCCGTAATAATATCTCTAAAGGCTTTTCCAGTACCCTTCTTCCGGTAAACCAATACTGATATATGCAAAACCCATAAATCCCATACTTCTTTGCAAGCGACGTCTGCCACTTCCAGACCTTGGCAGACTCATCTCCTAAGTCGTAATAATTCTCTCCCAGCGGTACACGCGGCTGTTGATGACCCTTATAATAAGGTCTGGCATTGCGTGCCGCCACCCAGTCCGTGTAACCCTCTCCCCACCATTTATCATTATCCGGCGTTGTATGAAACTGCGGCAGATACATCGCGATCACTTTCATATCCATCTTACTTCTACTCCTCTATGCTTTTTTCAGCGCATAATATCTGATACGCTCATCATTTTCCCGAAAACATTCTCCGAAGCCGATACCGCACCTTTCCCCAAAAATAAAGCCGCTCAAATTCTCTCGCCACGATCTTGCGGATATAACGCCTGTCATAGCGGTCGTCCACATCTTCATGCGCAGGACGCACAAACGGCTGTACAAGCGCTTTTCTTGTAAAATCGTACATGCACCCCCCCTGTGTATGCGTTGCATCCTCTCTGTTAAAACCAATGTTGTCTACGAGATTATATTTGGGCGTGATCCCATAACCGCCATAATACATGCGCGTCGCCTCCCACTGATAATCCCAGGTATCGCGCTCCCCCGTATAGGCGCACTCCAACTGCTTTTCAAAGATCGCGCCAAAGCGCTCCCCATAATAACGCCGCACACAACCGTCTTTTTTTACCTTTTCCCAAAACTCCATGGAATCATCGTATTTTTCCCACGCTCTGCGCCAGGTCGCCCAGCCCCAGATGGACGGATAACGCGAGATAACATAGCTGCCGTCGCGCACGGAACCGTCTTGAAGCAGATTATTTCCCGAAATAAAGAATATCCGTTCATCGTCACAGTACCGCATGAGTAGTTCCTGACAATATGGGAAAAAACATGGGAGAGGAACAATATCATCCTCAATGATGATCGTCGTCTCCTCCTTTGCCAGCGTATTCGAAATGCCGCTGCGCATACGCTTATGGCACCCCATGTTGGCATCGGCATAATCCCGGTGCACTTCACATTCCCAATCAACCGCTTGCTCCACCGTTTTGCGAAGCTGTTCTACGATCTCTTTTTCACCCTTTTTTGCCGTCCGCGGTCCGTCCGATACCAAATAAAGCTTCTCCGGTTTTGCTCTTTTGATGCAGTCAAACACCTGCATTGTCGTATCTGGCCGGTTAAAAAAAATAAATGTGATCGGCGTCGTTAATATAAAATCTTCCATATGTCTCCTCTATCTCACCTTCTGAATATTCCGATCTTCCACCCGATATACATGGTCGCAATTCTCAATCGTCGTCAGACGATGCGCGATCATGATCATCGTTTTGCTGCCGTGCAGCGCGTCGATCGCTGCCATCACTTCTTTTTCCGTCTCATTGTCAAGCGCAGACGTTGCCTCGTCAAACACCAAAATATCCGGATCATGATAGAGCGCCCGCGCAATCCCAATCCGCTGACGCTGTCCGCCGGACAAGCGCATACCCGCTTCCCCGACCTCCGTGTCCAGTCCGTGTTCCATCTGCTTTACAAATTCTTCGAGTTGTGCCTCTCTTAATGCCTCCCAGACCCTTTCATCATCAATGTCCTCATTTTTGACGCCGAACGCGACGTTGCACCTTACCGTATCGTCCATCATAAAGATCGTCTGCGGGATATATCCAATATCACGGTGCCAGCTCTGCATGACCTCGTTGATATTCACGCCATCGACCAGAACGCTTCCCCTCTGCGGCGTCAGGATACCAAGAATATTATCGACCAGCGTTGTCTTTCCTCCGCCGGATTCCCCGATGAACGCAACGGATTCCCCCTTGTGAATCGTCACATTCACATGATCCAATATTATCTTGTCGGATTCTTCATAAGTAAATGACAGTTCTTTTACTTCTATTGCATGTTCAAACTGGAGCTGTCCGCACTCCTCCGCTCCGATATTGCTGTCATCCACATGTTCAACGGATCTGATGTCATGATAGATCAGATCGATCGACGCCATATTATAGGCAATATTACTAAAGCTCGCATATAATGAATTGACACTCGGCAGAAGCCGGAACGCCGCGACCGCAAAAACCGAAAGCTGCGGGATCATGGCGGAAAGGCTGCCTCCGAGTAAGATCACCACCGCAAGATAACCTAGTATCCCTCCGATCGCGATCGTCTCGATCAAGTATTTCGGAATATAACTGAGCAAATTATAGGTCAGCTCCAGTTTTGTCGCGCGATGATAAATATGACTATATTCTCCGATAAAATAGCGCTCCTTATTCATGATCTTTACTTCTTTAATTCCCTCGAACGCCTGCTTGGAACACTTGATGATGTCCGCGTTAATATCATGATAGGTATCTCCGAGGCTGCGCATCTTTTTTTGTATCAGTAAAATGACAAGACCTGCGCAAAATGCCAGAAGAGCCGCCACGATCATCGTCATTTCTATATTAGATACAGCAAGAAACAGAACCAGTGCAACGGATGTGATTCCCTGCGAAACCAGTTGCAGCACATTGATGATGACGGTATACATGTTACTGGTATCGGAATTCACGCTGCGCAAAATCTCCGCCGTATTCTTATGCAGAAAATAAGCGTACGGCTGTTTCATATATGCTTCCATCAGCTTCGTGGAAAAATGTAGACGGGTATTCTTAGAAAAGCTGTTCATCGCATAAGTCATCCATGCCAAATAAATGTTTTTGATCAGATATACCGCGATCATTGCCACGATCAACACGAGCAGCACCTGATTCGTCTCCTCTATCCCCGTCACCCGCGTAATCAGCCTGCAATAGCGGTTCGTCCGGACTGCCTGCGGATCCGTTGCAAGCGTAACGATCGGCAGGATCATCGATACGCCGAAAAGTTCTGCGGCCGCACCAAACAAAATCACAAAGATCATACCGACAAACTTTAGCTTCAATTTCAGATCAAATAGATAACGAAATTCTTTTATCAGATTCATAGTTCCTCCAAATACTGATGCAGGCGCTTTGCAAATTGCCGCTCCCCCCACTGCGCCGCCCGTTCCTGCCCCGCGCGGACGAGCTCCTCACACAGCGCATCGTCCTGCCACAGCTGCTTTACACATTCTGCGATCTCATTCACATCTGCCGGATCGAACAGCAGGGCCGCGTCCCCCACCTGCTCCGGTATCCCGAAGATTCTTGAGGTCGCCACCGGGGTGCCGAGCACGAAGGCCTCCAGCTGCGGAATGTTCGTCGGTCCTCCGAATGTCGGCATGACAAGCGCCCGTGCATACTGATAGAGCGCCACCATTTCCTCATTCGAGACATATCCGAGAATCTTTACCTGTTTCTCCAGATCCAGTTCCCGTATTTTCTCACATACTTCTTCATAGCCGTTCTTGCCGGTTCCACTGCACACCAGATTCACATAGACGCCTTCTTTCTTTAACAGCGCAAGTGCCTCTAAGAGTCTGCCATGATTCTTGTGCTTCCAGAACTGCGCCGGATAAAAAATATAGGTTTCAAACACATCCGGTTTCGGATGCCGCGGCTTTCCCACACTTTCATACACATAATCAGGCGCGATAAAAGGAAGCGGATAAACCCGATCAGCCAGATCCGCCGCCTGCTCTCCATAGCATTCAAGCATCTGCTGCCTCCCGATCTCGGAATCTACCAGAATCATCTTCGCATAACGCGCAATATTTGTATAGCTCCTCTCACGGCTTTTATAGATTTCGGGGGCAGAGATTTCCGGGAATTCTGTCAGATACCGATGCATGAGATCAAACACCGACACAACTGCCGGCGTATCCATCATAAAACTGATCTTGTCCGCACACGGATAGATACATGTCTCAATTCGTTCCCTGCGAAGCGCGCGCGCAAACGGATGCAGCATACGGCACAGCCTTCTGCATACTGCCACCGGCAGTGCAAGCTCCGCCAAATGATAGATCACCTTTTCTATCTTATTTTTTTGTGCATAAATTGTCCTTAATCCCAACGTCTCCGTAACCGGCCGCCACTCCTCATACATAATAAAAGCGACAATCTCATACTGCCCTTTCGGAAGCGATGCCAAAGATTTTAACATTGCAAGACAATATTGATAGGCGCCGCCGGAATCCGGGCGCCGTTCCAGATAAATTCCAATTCTTTTTTTTCTCATAATTTCTTTGTTCCAAACACATTCCGTTTCCAATTTCGAACAATGTTCAAAATCCGGTTTGTCTCCAGTTTATCCAATTTATAAATATCATGCTCATGAAATTTTCCGTTTCTGGAAAACGCACTGTTTCTCCTGAGCGCCGCCTTCGGATCCTGCCCAAAAATATGAACAAGAAACGTTTCCAAATAACGGTCCTCCATCATGGCGTGCAGCGGGCTGTCCGGTCTGAGCGCCGGTTCATGGACCATTGAAAGATAACGCGCTTCGTCCTTGTCAATTTCCCGAATTGCGTGCACCAATTCCTCGTCATCCGCGTAATCCGCGCAGCTTATAAACGCTTTCTCGTTAAAAAGCTCCTTAATATCGGGATCACCCCAGTAAATCGGGATCGTTCCCGCCGCAAACGCATCCACGAGTTTTTCCGTCGCATATCCCTTAAAAGAAGAATTTTCACAGGTCAGACTGAATTTATACCGCTTCTGAAATTCCAGCTTGTCCGGCACCGGCTTGCCGTCCGGCAGATTGTTGCGATGGCGCCCGCCGGAGTCCACCTTACGGTACGTGCTGATCACGTCAAAATAATCATCCCGCCGATTGCCAACGCCGCCGTCCGCAGACACAACATAACTGCAAAATCCCTTTTTCCCCATGAAAAAAGTATCCTCCAACTCATGCTTATGAAGCGCTTTTTCCATCATATCCGCATCTAACAGGCATAGCGGATAATATAGGTAACGGTCCCCGAACGTGATCCGGTCAAATCCGATCGCATAGTCATAGACGTTAAAATCCGGGCAGACCGCCTCCCCCGTAAAATAGATGCGCGGACAGGAATACGCCAGATAACGCCTTCCGGTGTTCGAACAGAAAATAAAATCAGGGTTCTCCCCATTCAGCTCCACGTCGTAATGCTTTCGAAGCAGCCTCGTAAAAAGAAACGTCTCCGGATCAAATTGCGGCCAAAAATCAATATAAGCAATACGTATTTTTTTCACCTTTCCGCTCCTTTATCAACAAGATTGTTGACTACACTCCATCATATCAGATATACTATCATTATGCAACGAACGTGCGCGCAATATCCGTATAGCTTGTGGCACTCCCACCTTTGATGTGGCTGTTTGCCCGATACCGGTTGCATACCGGCTGCGTTCGTCATCACACTGCAGAAACGGAGACTCCCATGATCATTTTAGAAGCAAGAGCCGGTCTTGGCAATCGTATATATAGTATCGCAAGCACCTATTATCTGGCGAAGAAATGCCATCAGGATCTGTTAGTGTTATGGGATGTTGACGACTCCCTTGCCGCTACGGCGGATCTTCTGTTTTCACTGCCTCCGGATATTCAATTTATCTACACGACAGGACTTTCCTTACGCCGGGCGCCGATCCGGCATCTGAAAAGTACACGCGTCAAAACCTCCTACAAGACCACTGCGTCTACAGTCTTAACCTCTATCAGTATCCTGACTCTTATGAAATATCCTGACGGATTTGACTATTTATGCGAATTGGCGTCCCGCCCGGAATTGCTTTATATTGAGTCCTACTATTGCTTTCTTCCTTCCGAGGGAAACCAAAGCGGCTATTATGAGTTCTTGACGCCTTCTGCCCCGGTCATGCAAGAAGCCCGTCCCATTTTGGAACAACTTACACCCGACACGATCGGTCTGCACATCCGGCGCACGGATCACACAGCCGCCATACAGCACAGCCCTCTGTCCGCTTTCACGGAACGGATGGATAAAATCCTAAAGGGAAATCCCTCTGCATCCTTTTTTGTTGCAACGGACGATCCCGAAACCGAACGGCAGCTTCTTTCCGCATATCCGCATCGTATCATAACAAACCCCGCCAAACAGTTTACCCGCAGGTCGGCTGGCGGGATCATCGACGCTTATGTGGACATTCTCTGTCTTTCCCGATGTGCCAGAATCATCGGAAGTTATGGGAGTTCTTTCAGTCAAGTAGCTTCAAAGCTTACAGATATACCATTGGAAATTATGGATACACAGACAGTCGTCCACGCATCCCCCCATACTTCTTAGCGGCCACGATGCAAATGGGTGCCTGATCCGTTCAACGCTCATCTGCTATTTTATCAACACCTATCGAAAATCGAACATGCTGGAATCCGAATCCCAGTCAATTTCTTTAATATTAGGCGGGCAATATGCAACAAGTACAATATCCGGCTGTGTCTGCCTGATATATTCTTTCACACTCCCATTAAAGGATTCCAGATATAAGCAATCCACATACTCGATATCAACTGCCAGATACGGGATCAGCGGCGCTGAAAAAGAATCTCTGATAATCAGCAGCCTTTTTCCCCGATTATTCTCCGTGTTCTGATTGTGAATCCGTATCAACGGATAATTTCTCGTCCGATAGCTGTCGTAAGAATCTTCTCCATAATAATCATAAGAAGTAAGCGGCTCATCAAAGATGAAAACTTCCTTAAAGTCTCCCTCCAGATACATTTGTCTGCTTGGGATCTCCATGGTAAACCTTGTCGCATACGCAGGAAGTAATAACTCGAAATTCTCCGGCTGTGCCTTTTTCAGCGTTACCGTCCGCCCATTTCCTCCCAAAAAATTATTTTCAAAAAAAAGCATTTCATACTGATCGGGCGCATACTTTTCTGATTCAAACCGGATTTCACTAATCTGCGTCAGATATTGGGTGATCACATCCGCCGCCCAAAATGCCGTCGGAACCGTCCAATGGAGATCCGTTCGATAAAATGCTTCCCTGTGTCCCATTTGCGCAGTATGAAGTGCTTCCCTCAAGTCAAGATAAGGAATTCCCCTTTGCGAAAGCTGTGAAAGCAGATGATCTGCATTTTCATTTCCATAATCCACAAAGGTTCCAACCATCCCTTCCTCATATTTACAGACATTGCTCGGCACCTGCACATAACAGAAGATTCCGCCCTCCGACACTACCAGATCGTGTAGCTTTGCCACACTATCAACGAGTTCTGCCGTCTCCACTTTCTCAGTACTGATGTGACCAAGGTATCCATTTTCATTTACCATAAGCCCGTCTGCCATAACAAGCCTCCAACCGATCAGATTGTCATATTCAGATGCCAATTCGGCAATCCGCGGCTGATCTCTCAGCCCGTCCGTACAATAGTAATCTATGATTTCCGTATACCGACATGTGATCCCTCGCATTTTCTGATCAAAGGCATTCCACACACCAGTTACGCC
Organism: bacterium; assembly: GCA_023667365.1. Lineage (GTDB taxonomy): Bacteria > Bacillota > Clostridia > Lachnospirales > Lachnospiraceae > DLAJ01. The sequence goes on from JAMPAG010000025.1 coordinate 22,842, forward strand.
AAATGTCCGATCCTCTTTTTCCTCTATCGTCCGTACTTCCCGCGGATACGCTTCATTCCAGTCAATTACAACCGCGGTACCCTCCTGCTCCGAAACGAGTCCATCCACAAGAAAGCGGATTACAGCGGAATCCACATGCAGGTTATCGTATACAATATTCTTGGTAAAAAAACGGATTACCACATCGCACATGATGATTGCTAAAATCGCCACTGTCGTCAATGCCATAATAAAAGCCGGCAAATTCTCTTTTTTCACAAAACCCCTCCGTCATGCGGGCGTTTTATCATATTCCCGCTAAAAATTAAAATAAATAAATGGATTATAGCTTGCTTGCACACACACGCACACACTTAACAGCATAAGGACCAGTGCTGCCGCGCCCCGTATACTGTTCTTTGTTGTTTCTTTCATCGGAAGCCGCGCATAAATCAAGGAAGACAACGGCATTGCTCCTATCACTGCCGCCGTCAATATAATCTTAGCACTGTTCAGATATGCAAATGTTGTTGCATCCCATAGTTTCCCATTTCCGCCGCCGAACATCCAGCTAAAATAGTGAACGGCACTGCCGATACCATCCGCGCGAAACAGCACCCACAAAAACATCACCAAAAGAAGCGTTACAATCCTTGTGACAGCATTTCCTTTCTTATCCATCCCCGCCAGCTTCTCAAACAACAATAACACAAAATAACCAAGTCCCCATAACACAAACGACCAATCCGCGCCATGCCATATGCCGGTCAGCATCCATACGACAAACAGATTTCGGACCCATTCCCCTTTCGTTACCCGATTGCCCCCAAGCGGAATATAGACATAATCCCGAAACCAACCGCTCAATGATATGTGCCATCTCCGCCAAAAATCTGTCACGGTTTTCGCCGCATAAGGATACCTGAAATTCTCTGGAAAGTGGAACGCAAACATTCTGCCAAGTCCAATCGCCATATCGGAATATCCTGAAAAATCAAAATAAATCTGTAACATATAAGCGATTGCGCCAAGCCATGCTGTGAGCGCCGAAACTCTGACCGCCTCCGTACAGTTAAACACCGCGTCTGCAAGCATTCCCATATAATTAGCGATTAGCACCTTTTTGGCAAGCCCGAATGAGAAGCGCTGTACACCATTAATAAAATCTTCTACATTTTCTCTCCTATGCAGAATTTCATCCGCCACCATCCCATAGCGCACGATCGGCCCTGCGATCATCTGTGGAAACATCAGAATATAAAGCCCGACATTGATCAAACTTTTTTGTGCCTCTGTCTTCCCCATGCGGACATCCAGAATATAAGAAATCATCTGGAACGTAAAAAAAGAAATCCCGATTGGCAGCGCGATCTGCAATTCTCGGAAATCCTTGTGAAACAGAATACCAATTGAATTTACAAAAAAAGCAAGATACTTAAAAGTAACCAAAAGGACAATATCATACACCAACGCCAGAACCGTGCATAGTTTCCCATGCTTTCCGCTTATGCCGCACCCCAACGCCCAGTTGACGATAACAGACAATAATACGACCCACACAAACGCGGGCTCGCCCCACGCATAAAAAAGCACGCTCATCAAAAATAAAAATGTATTTCGGAATCCTCTGCTTTTTATCACTGGATTATAGTATCCGATCAGTACAACGGGAAAAAAAGCGAACAAAAAAACTGTGGAAGAAAAAACCATGACGCTGCTTCCCTATTCCTTTCCGTAATGATCCATTTCACACTGCCCCGCAATGCTGACGCAAGCCTGCGAATTTGGGCGGCAACACAAATCTTTGATTTTTCAATCTATCCTCTGATCCGGAACAGCCATGCCACAACCACCGGACATATGCGGAACAAACTTAATACCGGCTTCTTTTTGGGCGGCAGCGCAATATCTCCGTTCTCCCGCCATAACTGCCGGTACAACGCCGACAACCGTTTGCTCTGATCCCGCCGCTCCTGCCCGCGCAGATTCTTTCGCATCTGCGCATAATTACGAATCAGGCAGATCAAAAGCCTCCGATAAACCAGCTCAATCAGCCGTTTCCCTTCTTCACTGTCTTTGTATTCCTTCACACATTCCAGTCTGTCCTGGTAACATTCAACGATATATAACCGTTCCGGTCTCCAGCTTTTTCGGATCAGGCTTTGCTCCCTTGTCCGATAAAAATACATTGGTGCCGAATCATAGACAATTCCTTTAGCCAAGGCATATAATCGATGATTGATTCGTTGATCCTCATGCAGGCGCACCCCTTTTGGGAACTTTACCTTTTCAAATAATTCTCGCGGATAAAATTTCCCCCACACCACACAAAATCCTGTTCCGTCTACATCAATCTTTTCATCCTCGTCAATAGTGCGAATCGCTTGCAACGGACTTAACTCACAATATTTTCCATCTATCACAAATTCTCTATTATAATCTACAAAATCCTCTGATACATAAATATGCCCCATTTGTATGATCCATCCTCGCTTATTGGTGGTATAACCAAGCGCACGCTCCAGATACTGCGGATGAATACAATCATCGCTGTCAACACACAGCACATAATCTCCTGTCACAAATGAGAGGGCAAATCGTCTGGTATCGGAAAGTCCCTCATTTTCTTTATGCCATACACGGATCCGGTGATCACGCTCTGCATACTCGTCGCAGATCTCCGGTGTTTTGTCCGTCGAGCCATCGTCAATGAGCAACGCCTCCCAATCCGGATACGTCTGCGCCAAAACGGAATCCAGACAAAGTGCCAAAAAACGCTCCACATTATAGGCAGGAATAATGATACTGATTTTCATAAATCCTATGCCTCCCACACCCTGCCGTTACTTTTCTCCGATGACCTTCCCCATATACGCAATCATTTCTTCCGTCATGCCCGGATACACACCCACCCAGAAGGTATCCCGCATGATACGATCCGTGTTTTCGAGTTCGCCAACGACGCGGTATCCCTCTCCTTTCGCGCGCATCCCATCAAAGCACGGGTGCTTGATCAAATTGCCCGCAAACAGCATTCTTGTCTGAACGCCGCTGCCTTCCACATGCGCGACAACGTCATTTCTGGAAACGCCCTCTCTGCATGTCAGCATGAAGCCGAACCAACTCGGATTGGCATGTGCACACGGCTGTGGCAAAATGAAACGCTCCTCCGCACCGTTTTCCTTTAACAGATCGGTCAGCATCTGCCAGTTCTTCCGTCTGCGCTCTACAAAAGAAGGAAACTTCTCAAGCTGCGCACATCCGACTGCCGCCTGCATGTCCGTCGCTTTGAGATTATATCCGAAATGAGAATACACATATTTATGGTCATATCCCAACGGCAGTTCCCCGTACTGCCGGTCAAAACGATGCCCGCAGAGATTATCCCTTCCGGACGGGCAGACGCAGTCCCTGCCCCAGTCACGCATGGAGCGGATGCATTTATGCAGAAGCGGGTTATTCGTATAAACCGCGCCGCCCTCACCCATCGTCATATGATGCGGCGGATAAAAGCTGGATGTGCCGATGTCACCGATCGTTCCCGTCAAATATACTTTTCCGTCATATTCATACTCGGAACCGAGCGCATCGCAATTATCCTCAATAAGCCAAAGCCCGTGTTTGTCACAAAATGCCTTTACCGCCGCAAGATCGAACGGATTGCCCAACGTATGCGCCGCCATGACCGCCTTCGTCTTTTCAGATAACGCCTCTTCCAGCATAGCGATGTCCATGTTATACTGCGGGATCGTCACATCGATGAACACTGGGACCGCGCCGAACTGGATGATCGGCGCTACTGTCGTCGGGAAGCCTGCCGCAACGGTAATGACCTCATCCCCGCGTTTGATCGCCCTCTCGCCCAAAAGCGGCGATGTCAGTGCCATAAAGGCGCATAGATTGGCGGAAGAACCGGAATTGACAAGCGAGCAGAATTTTACACTGAGATACTTTGCAAATTCTTTCTCAAACTGCTCTGTATAGCGCCCCGACGTCAGCCAGAATTCCAGAGCACTGTCCACCAGATTCACCATTTCCGCGCTATCGTACACGCGGGACGCATAAGAAATGCGGTCCCCCCCTGCAAAAGGTTTTTTCTGATTATGATATTTATCGCAGTACTGCTCCACCTGTGCCAATATTTCCTGCCTTGCCTGTGCTTCTGTCATATTTTCAAACATATCGCTTCTCCTTTTCGTTCTATACACGCACTCATGAAACATATATGCGTCCCACGACTACTCCCATCATTTTCCTACAATGTGTGAAAATCATCTTCCACCATCCGTCAGGTACGCCCGGATCTGCCCATCCATGCATTCTGTGATCGGTTTTCCCGCCTGATACACGAGCGTCCAATCAATGATCCGCTCCATCGTCTCGCTGATGTTCCAGACCGGCTTCCAATCAAATGTTATTTTCAGCTTCGTACAATCCAGTTTTAGGAACGTCGCTTCATGCGGTCCGCCGTCAAACCGATCGATCCAGTGTACCTCCCGTCCGGTTTTTTGCTTCCAGCATTCACAGAACAAACCGGTCAGCTCGCCAGTTGTCACACAGCTCCCGTCCTCCGGTCCCACGTTGTAACAACCTGCAAGCTCCGGTCTCTCATACTGCCTCGCCGCAACCATTAAGTATGCCATGACTGGCTCTAAAACATGTTGATACGGACGTGTGGAATGCGGATTGCGTACCACAATATCCTGCCCGCTTTCCACCGCTCTGATACAATCCGGTATGATCCGGTCAGCCGCAAAATCACCTCCGCCCAATACATTTCCGGCGCGCATCGTCGAAATTGCAATATGCCGCCCTTCAAAAAAAGCATTACGATAGCTGTCCGTGGCCAGCTCAGAACAGGACTTGGAATTCGAGTACGGATCATAGCCGTTCAATTCCTCATTTTCCCGATAACCCCAGCACCACTCCCGATTCCGGTATACCTTATCCGTCGTCACATTCACAAAGGATCTCACCGAATCCGTCAACCGGATGCATTCCAATACATTGACGGTTCCCATCACGTTCGTCTCATACGTTCCGCGCGGATCACGGTAGGATTCCCGGACGATCGGCTGCGCCGCCATGTGAATGACAATTTCCGGTTGATGCTCCGCAAACACGCGTGATAACGCCGCATAATCTCTGACATCGCCGATCACGGAAGTCATTCTGTCCGACAGCCCGCTTATCTCAAAAAGATTCGGCTGTGTCGGCGGCTCTAAGGCATACCCGACTACGTCAGCGCCCGCGTTTACTAACGCCCGGCACATCCAGCTTCCCTTAAAGCCGGTGTGTCCTGTGACCAGTACTTTTTTGTTTTTGTAAAAAGATAAATCCATTCCTGCCAAATCCTCCCCGTTCGTTACATGCATCGTACTATGAAAATATTAAAATATCCGTTCATCTACAAGCTCATTGGTATCTATATCCAAAACGTTCCCTGCACATACATTTGCGAAAAATACCATATACCAAACAAAACATGTACAAGGAACAGAATGCTCCCTACGATAGAAGTCCAATGGAATCCTTTTTTATGCCAACAGTCTAGCAGTAATTCCGCCGCAGTCAAAAATAATAAAAAGGTTCCCAGATAAGCTCCCCATGCAAAGTCCGCGCCCCAATCCTCCTCAAAATTGATGATCGCAAATTGCAGGGCTCCAGACAAAAACACAAATACCGTCAGTTGGATTTTTCGATCTTTCAAAAGTTTTTTACAATATATGATCAACATGAACAACGGAAAAATAACAGAGATTAAAACCGACCATAAAATGTGCTCCGTATACTGTCCCCAAATCTTTCCCCACGCCAAATACATCCGGTTGGATGCGGACAAGGAGATACGATATTGAATGACCGCCACGATTCCCGTCGGAATCAGTGCGATCCCTGTTTTCAGGCAAAACCAAAAGGAACGAAACCGTGTCCGCAGCACATCCATAACACAAAAAAGAAACAGTCCTGGGACAAACATCTGATACAAGCTCGGCTTAAAAAAGGCACTGACTGCCAGTAACAGCGCAAAGGTTGCCAGATGCTGATCCTGTGCTTTGATCCGCGATTGCTTTCCATCGTCTGCATCTCCTGCTTCATTTGCCCTCAGCGCTTTTGTATAATAATAAAATACGCCTACCACACAGGGTTTTACCGCGATTGTCGTCGGATTATGCCAAGGATTTGACGTCAGCTGCCCTAAATAATACTCTTTGTTCACTGCCTTTATAAAAAAGGGACCCGCAAACATCAAGCCAAACGCGATCAAAATATAAATCAGGATCGGATATTTCTGTTTTGTTCTGTCAGCATTACGCAAATATGCCAATATCAGCAGAAATGTCACCGTAAGAAAAAAAGTCTCCGTCAGCGCGATTGCAGTGACAAAGCAATCTGTCTGCACGGAAAAAGCTGCACACAGTCCCTTTGTCATACCATAAACAACACGAAACATATAATGCCACCCCGGATAAGAGATAGGCATATTATAGGAAGGGAAGATATGAGCAGCGTCAATTCTCATCGCTGCATCCGCATGAACCCCCAGATCACCCTGCCAGCCTCCCGCCCCAAAATGTATTCCCCACATAAATACGATTCCCGCGAACAGCACGACAGAAAGTATGATAAGAACAATGGCATATTTTTCTTTTTTTGTATTCTGCATTTCTCTCCCCATCAAAAATCCCTCTGCGATCAATAATTCATTTCCAATGTCTGCACATGTCCATGATCCGCTGCGTCTCTTGCCACCACAGTTATGATGCCGTGTTCTTCTCTAGGCAGCGTAAAATTCTTATTGATCGAAAAATCCTGTAACATACGCGCCTCCGCATTCCCTGGGGACACTATGACACGATACTCCAGTTCCTGCATCCGATTGGATGCGATCGTATATTCACACTCCCCTTTCCCATTCATGGAATAATACACCCCGTACAACTCCGCCTCGTCAAGCCGGATCTTTTCTTCATAAGAATCGCAAAAATAGATTTGATTATTCTCTTCCGTACCTGAAAGCACCTTCCATAAAAACGGCGTGAACACATCCGCACCCGCTGTATTCAGATGCCCGCTATCCAAAAAAAGTTCTCTGTGCATAATATCCAAATACTCTGACTTACACAAATTGAAGTCATAGAAAGGCACGCCGTACTCCGCCGCAATCGCGGAAACCTGGTCATAATAGGCGTCGTAATCTTTAGCGCCGAGAATCTGTGTCTCATAAATCGGGGATACAAACAGCGCCAAATGAATCCCACTCTTTTGACAATACTCGATAATTTTCCGTAAGTATCTCTCTACATCTGCAGGCATCAGTCCGGTCTTTTCCAAATCCACTTCTATTCCATATGCCAAATCTTCTTCCTGATACTGCCTTGTTGTATAATAAAATCCCTTATCGCGGCACTCGATGATCCCATTTTCATCCTCCCGCCTAAAATGATAGGAATTATATTCCAAGGTCTGTTTTTTCTCGATATTTTCCAAAATGTAGTCATAATCAAACAGATGTTCCCGATAGCGGATAAACGGAAAAACAGTTTCTATATATTGATCTGGTCCGCTCATAGAAGCCATAAATGCCAAGGTATCCCATGAAAATTCCGCATAATCCGTAATTCCCCAGTTACAGCTAATACTTTCCTGCGAATCAATCCTTCCAAATGCTTCCGTTGTCACAACATAATATAATTCTAAATATACATTTTGTAGATCATGTCTGTCCGCAGCTTCTTTCAATACATAGTATGCCCCATTTAACCGTAACCCGGAGGTGGACAAATTAAAGTTGTTCATCCCATTTATTTCATCAAGCAAAAATGGATCCACATCACAAAAAACATGAGAAGAGCCTATAAACACATTATCAATGGAATCGCTCTCATAATAATGATGCCACAAGATCCGTTCCCAATCATCTTCCCGAACATACAAATAGCTTGCCCTATCACAGATCAATACAAACAAGTATACTGCTATCACGACAGAAATCCCCGCCTTCAAGCCGCGCCAGACCTTGCGAAAGCCGGAGCCATCTGATCTTTTGTTCATCCACCCATTCCTCCGTGATTTATCCGTCCAGCCGTCAGTATCTCATTTCCAACGTCTGTATCTGATCCCGTCGTGCAACATCCCTCGCCACAACCGTTATCACTCCATGTTCCTCCTGCGGAAGTTCAAACTTTTTGTTCGTCGCAAAGTCCTGTACAACTCTTTGCTCCCCGTCCTGTGGCGAAATGATCACCCGATACTCCATCTCTTTTGTCCTGTTCGATGCGATCGTGTACTCCCGCTGTCCTTCCCCATTCACGGAATAATACACCCCGTACAACTCCGCTTCGTCAAGCCGGATCTTTTCTTCATAAGAATCGCAAAAATAGATTTGATTATTCTCTTCCGTACCTGAAAGCACCTTCCATAAAAACGGCGTGAACACATCCGCACCCGCTGTATTCAGATGCCCCGGGTCCCAAAACAATTCTTTATGCATAATATCTAAATATTCTGATCGGCACAGATTAAAATCATAAAACGGCACATCATACTCCGCCGCAATTTCTGCAATCTGCTCATGATATGCATCATAATCCTGCGCACTGAGTATCTGTGTTTCATAAATCGGAGATACAAATAATGCCAAATGAATCCCTTTCTTTTGGCAATACTCAATGATTTTTCTTAAATATGCTTCTGTTGCGCCGCTCATCAAACCATCCGCCTCCAGATCCACTTCAGTTTCATAAGCCAACGCTTCTTCCTGATATTGCTTTGTTGTATACCAAAACCCTTTATCCTGATATTCTACCACTCCGCTTTCATCTTCATGGCGGAATCCATGACTTCCTGACTGCTTATTTTGAACATTGTCTACAATATAATCCCATTCAAATAGATGCTCTCTGTATCTAATAAACGGAAAAAAGGTCTCTAAATATTGATCCTGCTTGCTCATAGACAACATAAATATGAATTTATTCCATGAAAAATCTGCGTAATCCGTAACGCCGCGATTGTTTATAATGCTTGATCCGGAATAAATATCACCATTTTCTCCCGCCGAAACAACATAATACAATTCCAAATACACATTTTTCAGATCGTGTCTGCCTGAAGCCTCTCTCAGCATATAATAGGACGCGTTCAAAGTCAAACCGCCCGCTGACAGATTAAAATTATTCATTCCATTTATTTCATCCAGCAAAAACGGATTCACATCGCTATATACATGCGAAGATCCAATAAATACATTATCAATTTCTTCCGCCCGATCATAATGATACCAAAAAAACGGCACCCAATATCCGGTTTCCGGCACATACAGGTAATTCGCCACCGCACAGAACAATCCAAACAGACTGATCGCCATGACCGTCGTGACTACTGCTTTTAATGCCTTCCATATCCGCTTAAAATTGAAAATAAATGAATTGCTGTGTATCATATATCTCTCCATAGCATCCAAATAGCATATTCAAAACGATCAGTCCGACAAACACCAAAACCCGAAACCACCAGCCTTGATGCAAAATCAGCTCCGCAACATCCTTTCCCCTATATTTCAACGCATCCACCAGCATCAGCAGAATGATACTGCCCCACATAATGTAGGTATACTCCCTGCCAACGCCCATCTGATAAATTCCTCCCTGCAAAAGGATTTGCCAATTAAAGGTACTCAGCATACATTTGATTGTTTCCATTGCAGCACTCATACTTCCTGCCGCAAAGAAAATCCAAGTAAACGTGACCAGCACAAACGTCATGACCGTTGCAAATAACCGGCTGCTAAAATTCCTTTCTTTCTTCGTCCCCTCTTCAGGAAACAACGACAGTTTATGTGCCAACCACCCCTCAATCCTTGTCTTTCCCGTATGAAACAGATCTCCCAACACTTGATAGAGACCATTCAAGAATCCCCAAAACACAAATGCCATCGATGCTCCGTGCCACAAACCGCTGACGCCAAAAACAAACAAAAGATTTCCCTCTTTGCGAACAGTTCCTTTGCGGTTTCCTCCCAACGGAATATATAAATAGTCACGAAACCATGACGACAATGAAATATGCCATCTTCTCCAAAATTCCTTTATGCTCTTTGAAAAATAGGGTGCGCAGAAATTGTCCGTCAAACGAACCCCCAGCATCAACGCCGAACCTCTGGCGATTGTGGAATAGCCATAAAAATCGCAGTATATCTGAAACGAAAACAGGAACGCGGCGTACACAATATACATCCCCGGATAGGTCTGAGGATCATGATATACGGTCTCGACAATCACTGCGATCCGGTCTGCGATCACCATTTTGCAAAACAGTCCGTATAATATGAGCAACAGTCCTTTGCGAAACGTATGCCAGGTAAGCCTGTCCGGCATCTCCAACTGCTTTAAGAGCTGTTTCGTCCTCTCAATCGGCCCTGCCACAAGCTGCGGAAAAAAAGATACAAACAACGCATATTTTAAGAAATTCTTCTCAGCATATACCTCCCCTTTGTATACATCAAATACATATCCCAATGACTGTAAAACATAAAACGAAATCCCGACCGGAAGCACAAGATCAAATTTTCGGCTGATCGTTTTACAGTGCAGAACCGATAATATCTTATTTCCATATTGCAAAAAGAAATCAAAATACTTAAAATATCCCAGCCCGCCAAGAAGCGCCATGACGCATACGATCAGAACACATCTTCGCAGCAGTTTTCTTCTTTTTTCTTCCCTTGAATACCTTTCTATCAGCCTTGCCGTCAGATAAGTTACCACAGTACACCCGAAAAGCAGCCCGATATACCAAGGGTTCCAATTCATATAAAAATAGTAGCTCGCGATCAACAGCCATATATATCTGGCCTTCTTCGGTATCCCATAATAAACTACAAATACGGTCACAAAAAAGAACAGATAACCAGATGTATTAAAAAGCATGGATCACATCCTCCAAATATATCACATATCCATATTGTCTCTTCGTTCCTAGGCACTTTGCAACAGTACAACAAAAAACATTGCCAAAAACAACGGCATACACACTACATAGACAATCAGGCTCAAATAAGAAGGGCAGATCAGACTGCGGCATTTTCTCTGACGCGGATGATTGATCGCCAACAGCAAGAGGATCGCGGCAAGCGTACAGGTTGCGATCATCTGCTTCGAAAATGTAACAATCAGACTCGCCCTTCCTCCAAAAAAGTTCGTCAGATACGCCCACAGGCACTCCGAATTTTCCTGCTTATACTTGCCACTCCCGACAACATCACACAGCCGCGTTATCCACGAATCCTGCATGACATACATGGTCTCCAGATTTTGGGGAAAACTGATCCAGCACGCTTGAAGCGTACGACCATAGGTCACGATCGTGATCAGAAGTAAATTCATATTGATATTTTGATCTGAAACAAAAAGCAATATTGCCACAAACGGAACATACAAAAACATCCTGTAAAAATAATGCGGCATCAAAAAACAAATAATACAGAAGCTGACCGCCACCATATAAATAACGTTTTGATCAAATTTCTCATCATCCTCTTTTTTTATCCCATAGCACAGAAAGTATACCACAATTAATAAAATAGCAGAGCCAAACACACTCCCCATTCCAGTGTCCACTTCCGTTGCACTGAGCATAGAATATGTCATTTCCAGAAAATCATTGTCTGTTTTTACCGCCTGATATATTGCATCCCGCCTATAAAACCACTCAAAAACGATGAGCGGCATCATGCTTCCCGCTGCATAGCCCAAAATCCGCAGGATCCTTTTTTCTTTTATTATGATCAAAACAAGACAGGGCATCAGCATAATCGGACAGCATGTAACACAAAGAACTATGAATAAATAACCCTGTTTCCATTTGTCTTCAAAAAAACAATCCAGTGCTGCGACGAACAGGCAGATATATACGATCTCATCCTGTCCGGCATAGCCGACGGACATCATAATCTCAGGGGACGCCATGACCAAAAGAAATACCATCGCTCCCTTCTTAGCATCCGATGTCAGCAAAATACAGATCTTCCTGCTGAAATACGCCGTCACAGCCTGTAGCAAAAGCCAAAATAGTTTTGTCCAGCACAGGCTGAAAAAGTGATGGATCGAAACAGTTCCGCTTATTGTATGTATTGCCCATAACGGAAAGTTCCATATACACAGCGGCAAAAGCCACAGCCAATTTCCGGCACAATTCGGATGTGCCGCGCCCCTTGCATTTATTCCGGCATATTGATAAAATTCATCCAGTTTTCCTTTGAACAGCAGATCCCAAAAATTTAATGACCACGCTGTGATGGAGTCCAGGTCCTCATATTCAAACGAGATTAGCATTAAGAAAGCTGTCAAAAAAGCGATACTGAGCAACAGGACATATAGCTTCTGTCTTTGCGTCCATTTTTTTTCATTGATCAGAAACCGCCCTGTCCTCTTGTCCATGCAAGCCCTATGCATCCTTTCTTCGCCAAATTCTACGCAAAGTCCTCTGCGCTGTCTTCTCCGCCCAAGGCACCGGAAAGCAGTAGTCCCGCCAAAGCTTTCCTAGTGCAATTGTATGCAATTTCCCGCCATTTGTCAAGAAGCGCTGCTATCAGGCAGCCTTGAAAGGTAAATTCCATTATATCCTGCCTTGTTTCTCCAAAATTACTT
>JAMPAG010000026.1 GCA_023667365.1 bacterium
GATCGCAGGAGAGCCGATCGACGTGCTTGTCAACGGAAAGTTCGTTGCAAGAGGAGAGGTCGTAGTCATCGAAGAAAGCTTCGGCGTTCGTGTAACCGAAATTATCAAATAAAGGAATAGGAGAAAAAAGATGGCAAAGAATATTTTAATTTGTGATGACGCAGCATTCATGAGAATGATGATCAAGGACATTCTGACCAAGAATGGCTACAACGTTGTCGGAGAGGCTGAGAACGGTGCGAAGGGCGTAGAGAAATATAACGAATTAAAGCCCGATCTGGTGCTCATGGATATTACCATGCCGGAGCTTGACGGCATTCAGGCGCTCAAAAAGATCAAGGAGATGGATGCATCCGCAACGGTGATCATGTGTTCCGCCATGGGACAGCAGGCAATGGTTATCGAGTCCATTCAGGCAGGCGCGAAGGACTTTATCGTAAAGCCGTTCCAGGCAGACCGCGTATTGGAAGCGGTAAAGAAGGTCGTCGGATAACATGCTGCTTAGTCGTACGCTGGATTCGTTTTTTGACCTGCTGACCGTGTTGTTTATTTTTGCTGTTGTGCTTGCACTGACTTATATTACAACACGGTTCATTGCCAATTACCAAAAAGGCAGATCTGTCGGACGCAACCTAGAGGTGCTCGAAAGTTATCGGGTTACCTCTAATAAGTATCTTCAAATTGTGCGCGCAGGAAAGAAATATCTGGTAATTGGAATCGGGAAAGACGAGATCCATGTATTGGCAGAACTTTCCGAGGAAGAACTTACCATACCCGAAGAAAAGACCGAGACGGGAATGGTAAGCTTCAAAGAGATGCTTGACAAGGCAAAACACATGAAAGACAAGAAATAACATGAAAAATCGCTATGTATGTGATAGAAAATTTTTCAATCGCGGAAGAAGGATCATCCGTTATGTATGCCTGCTGGTTACGGTAGGCATATTGTTTATCGGGAACGGCATGACCGCACATGCGATCGGCTCCGGTATCGGCAGCATAGAGGATACGCCTCTGACGGGGGAGACCGAGAACGGCACGACGGCGGCAGCGCCGGGGACGGCGCAGACCGGCGAGGACTTAGAGGACCTGAACATGGCGAACGGATTTAATATCACGTTCACAACGGACAACGGTTCTCTTTCGGGGCTGCTGCGGATCCTGCTGACGCTGACGGCGATCGCGGTCGCTCCGATGCTGATCATCTGTCTGACGTCCTTTACGCGGATATTGATCGTGATGCATTTCACAAGGACGGCACTCAATACCCAAACAGCGCCCCCGAATCAGGTGTTGATTGGGTTAACTTTGTTTCTGACCTTTTTCATTATGAGCCCGACCATCAGCACGATTTATTATGATGCGTACCGGCCCTATGAGGCGGGCGAGCTGGAACAGGCGGAAGCGATCGACGTTGCGGTTGATGCGATGCGGGAATTTATGTACCCGCAGACGGAGCGCAAGGACGTCCGGATGTTTATGGAGATCGCCAATCTCCAGTGGGATTCGGAGATGCAGAATGAAGATATTCCGACGTATGTGCTGATTCCCAGCTTTTTGGTGAGTGAGCTGCGGACGGCGTTCATTATCGGCTTTTTGATCTATATCCCGTTCCTCGTGATCGATATGGTAGTCGCATCCACCCTGATGGGAATGGGTATGATGATGCTGCCGCCGACAACGATCTCCATGCCGTTCAAGATTCTGCTCTTTGTGCTGGCGGACGGCTGGAATCTGATCATTGGCGGAGTCGTAAAATCTTTTTACTGACCTGCCGGAAATGTTGTACGCGGGGGTACAGGGTGTTTTGTAACCCGGCGGGAAAGGAGCGTGTAGAATGACTGCGGAAGATGTGGTAATGATTATTCGCCAGGGGTTGTTTGTTGTCGTCAAAACGGCGGCGGTACCGCTGCTGGTATCTCTTTGCGTCGGACTGATCGTCAGCATTTTTCAGACGGTCACATCCATTCAGGAGCAGACGCTCACCATGATCCCGAAGATCATAAGCGTGTTTACGGTGCTGATGATCGCCGGACACTGGATGTTAAATAATATGACGACGTTTATGACGGACCTCTGGTCTGATTTTGCACTGTATATCCGATGATGTTATGATAGATTATTCGTTTTCGACATCCGATTTAGAATATTTTCTGCTTGTGTTCATCCGGATCGTGAGTTTTATGAACCTTGCGCCGTTTTACGGCGACAGCAGCATTCCGGCGCGGTTTAAGGTGGGGTTAAGTCTGGCGCTCTCGTACATGGTCTTTTTGCTTACGCCGCATACGGAGCTTGTCTACAGCACGGTGACGGAATACGCGGCGCTTGTGGTGATGGAAGCGGCGGTCGGACTTTTGATCGGGCTTGTCTCGACGGTCTGTATGCAGATCGCCTCCATGGCGGGGCGGCTGGTCGATATGGAGATCGGTCTTTCCGCGGCGAGCACGATGGATCCGTCCTACCGGGATAACGTCACGGTCAGCGGTTTGATCTACCGCTACGCGTTCACGCTGTTGTTCATCACGTCCGGGATGTACCAATATGTCATTAAGGCGTTTATCCAGACCTATGAGCTGATCCCGGTCGGCGATGTTCATTTTGCGCTGGATAAAATCTTAAGCTCGCTGATCACGTTTATGGGACAGTACTTTTTGATCGGGTTCCAGATCGCGATGCCGGTGTTTGCGGTCATTACGGTCATGAATGCCGTGCTGGGCGTTCTTGCCAAGGTCGCGCCGCAGATGAACCTGTTCGCGGTCGGTATGCAGTTAAAGATTCTGGTAGGGCTTGCCGTGCTGTATCTGTCCATGTGGCTGGTGCCGCAGGCGGCGGACAGCATGTTTACGCAGATGAAAAAAATGATCGTTTCAATGGTGGAGGCACTGATGTGATACTGGAATATCAGCTTCAATTTTTTGCAAAGGACGGTCCCGGAGGAGAAAAGACAGAGGAACCGACCAGTAAACGGCTAAGCGACGCCCGCAAGGACGGTCAGGTGGCAAAGAGCAAGGAGGTCAGCAATTTTGTGATGCTGTTCGCCCTGTTTCTCATACTGAAAGTCTGGGTCGGGAATCTGGGCAACAGTATGCTTGAGCTGTTTCCAGCCGTTTATCGGAAGATTCCCGAACTTTCCTCCTATAACGCGACGGGGGAAGAGGGCGTCGGCGTGTGGATCATGTTAAAGGAAGTCCTTCAGCAGTATCTGCTGACCATGCTTCCGATCTTTCTGATCGCCGTGTTTCTGGCGTTTGTCACGGACTTGCTTCAGGTGAAATGGAAGCCGACGAGGAAACCGTTACAGCCGAAATTCAGCAAGCTCAATCCGGTAAAGGGCGTGAAGCGCCTGTTTTCCAAACAGTCGCTCGTGGAATTGCTAAAATCCCTCGTGAAGATCGGGATAATCGGTTATCTGGTGTATTCGACGCTGATCGGAAGCGTCGGCTATGTGTTCCAGTTTTATTCCATGCCGCTGATGCAGGGAATCCGTATCGTCGGGGACGTCACGATCAATCTGGGGTTGAAGGTTTCCGCTTTCTATGTTGTCATTGCCGCAGCGGATTATGCGTACCAGAAGCATAAGTTCCACGAGGACATGAAAATGACAAAGCAGGAAGTCAAAGATGAATATAAGAATTCCGAGGGAGATCCGCAGGTCAAGAGCAAGATCCGTCAAAAGATGATGGAGGCGTCAAGGCGCCGTATGATGCAGGCGGTCCCGCGCGCGGACGTCGTCATCACAAACCCGACGCACTATGCCGTTGCGTTAAAGTACGAGCCGGAAAAGATCGATGCGCCCTATATCGTGGCAAAGGGAGAGGATTATCTCGCGCAGAAGATCAAGGAGATCGCGCGTGAGAACAATGTCCAGATTGTAGAGAATAAACCGCTTGCGCGGATGCTCTACCATAATGTGGAAATCGGCGAGCCGATTCCGCCCGAATTGTTTCAGGCGGTTGCCGAGGTGCTCGCATTCGTATATAATATACAGGGAAAACTGCCGCGCGAGAATCCGCAGGCAGTATAAAGCAATGAGAGGTCATTGCGAAACGCCTTAGGACGTTTAGGATTGTGTAACAGATACAGTCCATAAGCAGGTGCTTTGACGCCGCCGGTACTTACATGCCGTATTGTGGCATGTTATGTACCGTTGCGAGCGGAGAGCAGCGGAAGCGTGCCTGCGTTGGAATGTATCTGTTACACGATCGCACAGCCTATATGATGCGTTTCGCAAGGATCTGCGGAAGATGATTTGAGAGAAAGGAGGAGCATGGATGAAAGCGTTAGTAAAACGTCTGTCGGGCGACATCTTTATCGCCATATACGTGCTGGCAGCGTTTATCATGTTGATCGTGCCGCTGCCGGTGCCGCTTTTGGATGTGCTGCTCGCTTTTGATATGTCTCTTTCATTCACGATCATGTTTTCGTGTATGCTGACAAAAGAAGTGCTGGATATGGCGTTTTATCCGACGATCCTGTTGTTTACGACCGTATTCCGTATCGCGCTCAACGTTTCTTCCACGCGTCTGATCCTTTCGAAGGGCGACGCCGGAAACGTTATCGATACGTTCGGTCAGTTCGTCGGCGGGGGCGATCTGGTCATCGGTGTGATCGTATTCGTTATTTTGATCATCGTCCAGTTCATGGTCATCAACAAAGGTTCCGAGCGTGTCGCGGAGGTAACGGCGAGATTCACGCTCGACGCGATGCCCGGTAAGCAGATGGCGATCGACGCGGACTTAAACACGGGTGCGATTGACGACGCGGAGGCAAAGCGCAGAAGAGATAAGATTCAGGCGGAGTCCACGTTCTTTGGTAACATGGACGGTGCCGTGAAGTATGTAAAAGGAGACGCGACGGCGGGACTGCTTATCACGGCAGTCAATATCATCGGCGGTATCGCCATGGGCGTTCTGAGAATGGATTTAACGTTCGCAGAGGCGGCGGATAAGTATCTGATCCTGACGATCGGCGACGGTCTGGTCAGCCAGATCCCGTCCCTGCTGATCTCGCTTTCCACCGGTATTCTTGTCACGAAAGGCTCGAAAGAAGCGGAGTTCGGAAACGAGATCCTTCATGAGCTGTTCAGTCTGCCGCGCGTGCTTTATATTGTCGGGACGGTCATGTGTTTTCTCGGTATTGTCACGCCGCTTAACCCCGTGCTTTTTGTTGCGATCGGCGGGATCTTTATCGCGGCGGCGACGATCATGAACCGTACGATAAAGACGGCGGAGATCGAGGCGAGTGTGGATACGGAGGAACAGGAGGCGGAGGAGATCAGACAGCCGGAAAACGTCAACTCCCTTTTGTCCGTCGATCCGATTGAATTGGAGTTTGGTTACGGTATCATTCCGCTTGCGGATGTGAATCAGGGAGGCGACCTTTTGGACCGCGTCGTCATGATCCGGCGCCAGATTGCGATGGAGCTTGGTACGATCGTGCCGATCATCCGTCTGCGCGATAACATTCAGTTAAATCCGAATCAGTACATTATCAAGATCAAAGGGATTCAGGTTTCGGAGGGCGAGATTCTGTTTGATCATTACATGGCGATGAATCCGGGCTTTGTCAAGGAGGAGATCACGGGAATCCCGACGTTTGAGCCGTCCTTCCATCTGCCCGCGATCTGGATCACGGAAAATCAGCGCGAGCGTGCGGAGAGTCTGGGCTATACGGTCGTCGATCCGCCGTCCATCATCGCGACGCATCTGACCGAGCTGATCAGACGGCATATTTCCGAGCTGCTGACAAGGCAGGATGTGCAGAACCTGATCAACAACTTAAAAGAGACGAATCCCTCCGTTGTCGAGGAGCTTGTGCCGAAGCTGCTTGGCTTAGGCGAGGTACAGAAGGTATTGCAGAATCTCTTAAAAGAAGGCGTATCCATCCGTGATCTTTTAACGATCTTTGAGACGCTGGCGGATTATGCGACTTCCACGCGCGATACGGATATTCTGACCGAGTATGTGCGTCAGGCATTGAAGCGGGCGATCTCAAGCCGTTTCTTCCCTGCGAATGAGACAACGAGCGTCGTGACGCTCGATCCGAAACTGGAACAGGAGATCATGGGGAGCGTGAAGCAGACGGAACAGGGCGCTTACCTGAATCTGGATCCCGAAAAGACCAAGCAGATCATGGCGTCGGTCGAGAAGGAAACGGGCAAGCTGGAGAATCTCGGCAAGAGTCCGATCATCATCACTTCGCCGATCGTGCGGGCATATTTTAAGCGCCTGACCGAAGATTATTTCAGGGATCTGATCGTCGTATCATACAATGAAGTGGAATCGAATGTGGAATTACAGTCAGTTGGGATGGTGACAGCATAAGATGATAATCAAAAAATATCTTGCGGATACGGAAGCCGAGGCAGTGGATGCGGCAAAAAAAGAATTGGGACCGGGCGTTGTCGTCATGAATGTCCGGAGCGTGAAGCACAAGGGCATCATGCGTTTTTTTAAGAATCCGATGAAAGAGGTCACGGTCGCATTGGAGGAAGATTCGGAGCGGTTTTCATCGGCGGTCAAGGACATTGCCCGCGTTGTTTCCGAACAGAATGCGCAGCAGGATTCCTGGTCGGCCGGGGAACGGAGTAAAACGGCGGGAACCGATGCGCCGGTGCGGAGCACATCGGAAAGCGCGCAGGGAACGCCCGGCGCGGATACGCAGGCGGCAGGGCTTTTCAGGGCGGATGGCGCTGCATACGGAAGAAGTACGGCAAAAGCGGCCGCGGGCAGTCGTCAGATCTTAGAGCAGGCGGCGTCCGAGAGCAACGTGCTGGAGAATAAGCTGGATTCGCTGCAAAGCCTTCTGGAGGAGACGCTGGTCAAGACGGATGAGAAGGGCGCCGCCGTGCAGGAGGAGAGCGAGGAGCCGTCCGAGGCGCAGAACTTCCTGCGGCTGTTGTATAACACGATGGTCGATAATGAGGTGGATGAGCATTACGCGAATCAGATCATCGACACGCTGGACGTCAAGGAGACGATCGATACGCCGATTGATTACTATCTGGCGAGCGTTTACCAGAAAATGGTCCTGAAATTCGGCAAGACGACGCGGATCACAGAGGCGAAAAAAACGCCGAAGGTCGTATACTTTATCGGTCCGACCGGCGTTGGCAAGACGACGACCATCGCCAAAATCGCTTCGCGCTTCTGCGTGGAACAAAAGAAAAAACTTGCGCTTTTAACGACGGATACTTACCGGATCGTGGCGGCGGAGCAATTAAAGACCTATGCGGATATTCTGGAAGTGCCGATCCGTGTAATCTATTCGATCGAGGAAATGGAGCATGCATTTTCCGATTTTAGGGATTACGATTATATTTTAGTAGATACCGCGGGGCATTCCCATTATAATGAAGAACAGAGACAGGCGATCGGGCAGTTCATCCATGCGGCGGACGACAAGGTGGAGAAGGAAGTGTACCTGGTGATGAGCGCAACGACAAAATACCGCGATATGATCAGTATTGCCGACGCCTATTCCGAGGTGACGGACTATAAGCTGATCTTTACAAAACTGGATGAGACGACGGCGCTTGGAAATTTATTTAATCTGCGGATGCGTACGAATGCGGAGCTGTCCTATGTGACGACGGGACAGAATGTACCGGAGGATATTGAGCCGTTTAATCCACAGATCGTAGTGAAACAGCTTCTTGGGGGAAGAAGACAGGAATTAAAGGGGTAAAAGATGGATCAGGCTGAAAAGTTACGAAGCATCATTAAAGCGAATCAGATCAACCGGCCGCTTGCGCGCGTCATTGCAGTGACGAGCGGAAAGGGCGGCGTGGGAAAGTCCAATACGGCGATCAATTTGGCGATTCAGTTCCGCCGTATGGAGAAACGCGTGATTATTTTGGATGCCGATTTCGGGCTTGCCAATATTGAGATCATGTTTGGAGCAGTCCCGAAGTACAATCTGTATGACCTGATCTATCAGGGAAAGAGTATCCGCGACATCATCACATGGGGACCGATGGATGTGGGGTTTATTTCGGGAGGGTCCGGGATCGCAGGCATGTCGAACCTGAACCGTGATTATCTGAACTATATCATACAGAATCTTTCGGAACTGGATACGTTGACCGATATGATTATTGTGGATACGGGCGCGGGCATTTCGGACGCCGTGCTGGAATTTCTGGTCTCCAGCGGCGAGATCTTACTGATCACAACGCCGGAACCGACGTCCATTACGGACTCCTATTCCCTGCTAAAGGCGTTAAACCGTCATTCCCGTTTCAAGACGGACAACACGCAGGTCAAGGTTATTGCGAACCGCGTGGAAAACGATGAGGACGGCATGGATTTGTTCTTAAAGCTCAATGCGGTCGTCACGAAATACTTAAAGATTCCGATCACGTTTCTGGGTTCCGTACCGCGCGACGAACAGCTTTCCAAAGCGGTTATGCAGCAGAGTCCGATCTCCATGCAGAATCCGAACGCAAAATCGGCGAAGGCGTATGAAGAGATCGCCATGAAGCTGATGGATAAGGAAGTCAGTACCAGTGTGCCGAAGAGAGGGATGGCGGCGTTTTTCGCCCATATTCTTTCCGGAAGAAAAAATTAAACGCTGAAAAAAACGAAAACAGTGAGGAGAGGTACTATGTTATCAAGTTATATCATACCGGGGCAGAAGGTGGAGCTTCATGCCACAGCCGATAACAGGGATGTCAAGGATAAGAAGAAGATGTATTTAAGCCGCGTATACGAGGTGCTTTCCGACGACCGGATCGAAGTGACGATGCCGATGGAGCAGACGAAGCTGATCCTGCTTCCGGTTGACGGCGAGTATGAAGTGTTCTTTTATACGCAGGGCGGGCTCTATCAATGTATCTGCCGGATCATCGACCGGTATAAGAGCAATAACGTGTATATCTTAGCGCTTGAACTTGTGAGCAACCTGCGGAAATACCAGAGGCGGGAATATTATCGTTTCAGCTGCGCGCTTGACATGAGTGCGCGCGTGTTAGAGGAGGAGGAGATCGAGGCGCTTGATGAGAAGCGTGATTATCTCGTGCCGGGACTCCCGTTAAGGCACAGTATCATTGTGGACATCAGCGGCGGCGGACTGCGGTTCGTGGCAAATCAAAAATACGACGAGGGCTCCCTGATCTATTGCAATTATTATCTGAGCGTCAACGGGGTAAATAAAGAATATAATCTGGTCGGGAAGATCCTGCATGTCAGTGAGATTGAAAAGCAGAAGGGAAATTTTGAGCACCGCGTCCAGTATATCAATATTGATTCGACGGAGCGGGAGGAAATCATACGCTATATCTTTGAAGAAGAACGAAAAAATCTAAAGAAAGAACAAAAATAAGAAATATAGGCATGAATGGTAGGATGGGAATATGGCGGAGAAAAAAAATATTTTAGTTGTTGATGACTCTGCACTCATGAGAAGCGTTCTTTGTGATATAATTAACTCCGATGAACGATTCCAAGTGGCGGACAGGGCGATTAACGGCGCGGATGCGCTGGAGCTGCTCACCAAAAAACAGTACGACGCAGTTGTGCTGGACGTGAACATGCCAAAGATGACGGGTGTGGAACTTTTACGTCAGCTTCACACACGCAAGATTGCGGCGCGCATTATGATGGCGAGTACGGATACCCGCGACGGCGCGCAGATCACGCTGGACTGTCTGGAGCTGGGCGCGCTGGACTTTATCCATAAGCCTGACAAAGCTTCGGACGCGCGGGACGCTGATTTCCGCGGACAGTTTTTGGGGACGCTTTATGCCGTATCGCAGTCTGCGCTTCCCTCTTTCGCCAAGAGTCTCAGCATTACGGGACTGAGCGAGACGAAGAAAGTCGTGGAGCTTGTGGGAAAGCACGGGACGAAGGTGAGCGGCAGGCAGATTGTCGCGATCGCGAGTTCAACGGGCGGTCCGAAGGCGCTGCAGAGCGTGATTCCGCATCTTCCGGCCAACTTAAGGGCGCCGGTCGTATTGGTACAGCATATGCCGGCGGGCTTTACAAAGTCCTTAGCGGAGCGGCTGGATACGATGAGCGAGATCCATGTCAAGGAAGCGGAAGAAGGGGAAACGATCGAGGCGGGAAATGTCTATATTGCACGCGGCGGCGTCCACATGAACATCGTGGAACAGGGCGGTATATGCCGAGTACACTATACGAGCGAACCGCCGAGAGAAGGCGTCAGACCGTGTGCGAACTATATGTATGAATCACTGAGCGAATGCAGCTATGATCGGATCACCTGCGTTGTCATGACCGGAATGGGAGCGGACGGGACTAAGGGAATCGTGGCATTAGAGGCGGCAAAGAAAGTCCATGTGATCGCACAGGAAGAATCAACCTGCGCGGTATATGGTATGCCAAAGAGCATCGTTAATACGGGACTCACGGATCAGATCGTTCCGCTTGAGGATATTGCCCGTGAGATTATCATGAACGTGGGGGTAAAATGAGATGGATGTAAGCCAATATCTTGAAATCTTCATTGACGAGACCAAAGAGCATCTTCAAAATCTGAATACGCAGATCTTGGAGCTGGAACAGGATCCGGAAAATGAAAATACGATCAACGAGATCTTTCGTGCCGCGCATTCCCTAAAGGGAATGGCGGGTACGATGGGGTACAAGCGGATGCAGACGCTGACGCATGATATGGAAAATGTTTTTTCCGAAGTGCGCAACGGAGCGATCAAGGTCAGCAGCGGGATGATCGACATTCTGTTCCAGTGTCTGGACGCGTTGGACGAGTATCTGACCAATATCCAGCAGAGTGCGGATGAGGGGACGAACGAGAATGAGGCGCTCATCAAGGCGTTAAATGAGCAGATGGGTGCAAAGGGCGAGGCAAAAGCCGCGGAGAAAAAGGGAAAGGGCAAAGATCCGGCGAAGGCGGAAGCGGAGGCGAAAAAGTGGCTGGAGATTAAGCTGGACGATTCGCAGAAATCCGTGATCGGCAGGGCGTCGTCGCAGGGGCAGTATGTGTATGGCATCACCGTCATGGTGCATGAGACCTGTCTCTTAAAGGCAGCGCGCGCGTTTTTGGTATTTAAGGCGATCGAGAAATACGGTGAGATCATCGTGTCAAATCCGAGCGCACAGGATATTGAGGATGAAAGATTTGAGCTGGATTTCAGCCTGATTGTTGTCTCCAAGGGAGAACTTACGCAGATTCTGGATGCGATCAAGAACGTATCCGAGATTGATAATGCCATCGGTGAGAAGATGGATGTATCCGAATATGCCGTTGAGGAAGCGAAGCAGCAGGAGAGCGCGGGCGCCGAGAGCGGCAGCACGCAGGTTGCTGCGACGGAGCAGACAAAGCCTGAGGCGGCAAAGGCAAAAGAGAAAAAGCAGAACGCTGTATCCAAACCGGTTGTGAACCGGACGGTCCGTGTGGATATTGAGAAGCTCGACGTGCTGATGAACTTAGTCAGCGAGCTGATCATTGCCAAGAACTCCCTGGTATCCGCATCGGGAGCCGAGGGAACAAAGAGCGCAGGCTTTAACGAGCAGATCGAATATCTGGAAAGCGTCACCACCAACCTGCATGAATCCGTCATGAAGGTGCGCATGGTGCCGATCGAGAGCGTCGTCAACAAATTCCCGCGCATGATCCGCGATCTGTCAAAGAAGTTAAATAAGAAAATGGAATTGTACATGACCGGTGAGGAGACGGAGTTAGACCGTACCGTGGTGGATGAGATCGGTGATCCGCTGATGCATCTGCTCCGGAATTCCGCAGATCATGGTCTGGAGTCCGCGGAGCTCCGCAGACAGAGAGGAAAGAGCGAGACCGGTTCCATCTTCTTAAATGCTTATCAGGACGGCAACAATGTCGTCATTGAAGTCGGCGATGACGGTAACGGCATTGATACGGAGGCGGTCAAGCTTAAGGCGATCGAGCGCGGCGTCATCACGCCGGAGCAGGCGGAGAACATGACGGAGAAGGATATTATTGATCTGTTGTTCAACGCGGGATTTTCCACAGCAAAGGTTGTGTCCGATGTATCGGGCAGAGGCGTCGGTCTTGACGTTGTCAAATCCAAGATCGAGTCGTTAAGCGGCGAGGTCGAAGTCAAGACCAAGCTGGGAGAGGGAAGCACCTTTATCATCCGTCTGCCGCTTACGCTTGCGATCATTCAGGCGCTGATGGTTGTTGTCGGCGGAGAGAAGTATGCGATCTCCTTAGGTTCGATCCAGACGTTAGAGGACATTCCGGTTTCCGACATCAAGCTCGTGCAGTCAAAGGAAGTCATCAATCTGCGTGAAAATGTCATTCCGCTGATCCGCGTCAATGAAATGCTGGATATTGAATCCGCCAAGGGACCGGATGACAACCTGATGGTCGTGATCGTGAAGAAAGGCGATAAACTGGCGGGTCTGGTTGTAGATGACCTGATCGGTCAACAGGAGATCGTTATCAAATCTCTCGGAAAATACATCAATAAATGCAAGATCATCAGCGGTGCGACAATTCTTGGTGACGGTGAAGTGGCGCTGATCCTTGATACGAATGCGATGCTGTAAGCGGAATGGAGGCGATAGGGATGGAGGAGTTAAGAGATAAGAATGCGTTTGGTGCGGCGCAGTACATCGTCATCCGGCTTGGCGATGAAAAATACGGAATTGACATCAAGTATGTCGATAATATCCTGCGGAAATCGCAGATCACGCGTGTGCCGAAAGTGGCGGCATATTTTAAGGGTGTCATCAATCTGCGCGGCGAGGTCGTTCCGGTCATGAGCGTCCGCCTGAAAATGGGGCTGGAAGAGGTTGAGGAGACCAAGGAGACCCGTATCATCATTTTGAAGGCGGAAGGAATTGAGAAGATCGGTATCATCGTGGATGAGGTCAAAGAGGTTGTCACGCTGGAAGAAGAACAGGTTGACAGAATGGCATATGATTCCAAGGAAGAGAAAAGCGCGTTTGTCACGGCAGTCGGCAAGTGTGACGAGGATCTGATCTCACTGCTTGATATTCATGCAGTGCTTGCGGAGCAAAGCGTGTGATACAGGGGCTCTGAGGGGAATAAAATGGTATGGTGTAGTAAAAGGACACTTGATGTGGGGTGGGGAAAAGACGAAAGGAATGGATAAGAAATATGTCGGATAAGTTAGATCTACAGGCAATGTCAGATCAGTATGTCGATGTCCTGATGGAATTAGGCAACATCGGCGCCGGAAACGCGATGACCGCGCTGGCGCAGATGCTGCAATGCAAAGTGGATATGAAAGTGCCGCGCGTCAGACTGTTGGAATTTTCTGAGGTCGGCACGGTAATGGGCGGCGAAGAACAGATCATGGCAGGCATTTACCTGGCGGTGGACGGGGACATTACGGGGAGCATCATGTTCCTGTTGGAAAAGGAATCCGCCATGCATCTTGTCGGGAAGCTGATGGGAATGCCGCCGTCCGAAGACGGGAATTTCTCGGAAATGGAAATATCAGCGTTACAGGAGATCGGGAATATCATCACCGGCTCCTACCTCAATTCGCTGTCGGCTATGACGGGCTTGAAAATCATTCCGTCCATACCGGCGCTGAGCGTTGATATGGCGGGTGCGATCTTAAGCGTCCCCGCGATCGAGTTTGGCTTGATCGGGGACAACATTCTGATGATTGAGACGCAGTTCAGCGACGATCAGGAGATCGCAGGATATTTTATTCTTGTACCGGATCTGGAATCCTATGACAAGATTCTGTCCTCCCTTGGGCTTCGCTAGATATAGGGGAGGGTAAAAGGAGAACAGGGCGCGCAGAGCGCATATAAACACGGATAGGGAAAGAAGCATGATGGGCTATGAGTGAAATAATTAAAGTCGGTATGGCGGATGTCAATATATGCAAAAGTCCGAACGGGATCACGACACTCGGCTTAGGCTCGTGTGTCGGCATTGCGATAAGGGATCCCCTTACCAAAATCGGCGGACTGGCGCATATTATGCTGCCGGACAGTACCGTGATCGCAAATAATTCTAACAAACCAAAGTTTGCCGATACGGGAATTGTATTACTTGTGGATATGGTTGTAAGGGCGGGCGCAAGCAGGGCAAGGCTTGTGGCAAAGATTGCAGGCGGTGCGCAGATGTTCGGATTTCAAAATAAAAACGAACTTGTGCGCGTCGGCGAACGGAACGTAGAGGCTACAAAGAAGAAGCTTGCCGAGCTCAGGATTCCGATTCTGGCGCAGGATACAGGCGCCAATTACGGGCGGACGGTGATTTTTTACCCTGAGACGGGAGATTTTATTATTCGTGCGGTAGGAAAAGATGAAAAAACAATCTAACAATCAAGACGACAGTCAAAAGGAACAGTCTGAACAGAAGGAAGACGACCAGACCAAAGAACAGCAGGAAGAGTATGACAGATTAAAGACGAAACAGCTTCCGGCTGAGATTATGCTTTTGGGCGGAGCGGTCGCGGTGATCGTCACGTATGCCCGCGGTTTTTCGCTGCGGGAGATTCTTTTGATCGTGCTTGCCAGCCTGCTTGGGTTTTATATTCTGGGTCTGATCCTGAAGCGGATCTTTGATTCGTTCCGTATCAGGCAGAAAGGGCAGGAGGAAAGCGGTACGCCGGAGGAAGGCGAAGTCATTGAGAAAGAACCGGAAAAGGAATGACTAGAAACAGACAAGGGCGGAGGAAGGCATGGACGAGAGTCTGAGAAAAAGACTGTGGGATGAATACGCCAGAACGAAAACGGCAGAAACCCGCGAAAAGATCATAATTGAATATGCACCCCTTGTAAAAGTCGTCGCCGGACGACTCAGCATGTACCTCGGTTACAATGTGGAATATGAGGATCTTGTCAGCTACGGGATCTTTGGGCTGATCGATGCGATCGACAAATTTGACTGCAGCAAGGATGTGAAGTTTGAGACCTATGCGAGTCTGCGGATCCGCGGAGCGATCCTTGACCAGATCAGAAAGATGGACTGGATTCCCAGAACGGTCAGACAAAAGCAAAAACAGATTGATGCGGCGATCCGCGATATTGAAGTCACGACGGGGAGAAGCGCAACAGATGCGGAGATCGCGGGAAAACTCGGAATTTCCGATGATGAGTACGTTGACTGGCAGAGTCAAATGAAGGTGACGAACCTTGTTTCGCTGAATGATTATCTGGAGCAGGGCGGCAGCGAGGTACCCAATGATGCGGCGGCTTCCAGTCAGTTTGATATACCTGAGGACGTCGCAATGCAGTCGGAATTGAAGGGCATGATCGTGGATGCGATGGAGCTGCTGACGGAGAAAGAGCGCAGGGTAGTGGAATTGTACTATTATGAGGAACTCTCCTTAAAGGAGATCAGTCGTGTTCTGGAGGTGTCTGAGTCGAGAATTTCGCAGCTGCATACGCGCGCGCTGCAAAAAATGAAAGACCGGCTCGGTAAATATATGGGAATTTTACATGCGCTTTAGAAAAAAGATGCTGTTTTGTTGCATGGCAATAGAACAGTTCTTTTTTTAAGAACGCAGCGAAAGGGCAAAGGTGAGGAATGAACGGTTATTTCCAATTGATCACGAGCGGGAACGGTACAGCGATGCGGCTGATTCCGGAGACGGACGGCGGGGAACCGATCCGTGTAAATGAAGTGGCAAATTACTTAAAATATAAAAGGATCTTATTTAATCTCAAGCAGTTAAACGATGGGATCGAAAAGCATGAAGAGACGGTTGTACAGCTTGGTCTGGACGCGCATATGCCGGAACAGGAAATGTGTTTTATTACGGTGAGCGACGATAAGCTTCATGCGTTCATCCGTTTTTATGCGCCGTCGGATAACGGGGTGGTCATGAGCCGCGATGAGATCATGAATGAGCTTGCCCTCAACAAGATCGTATACGGTGTCCTGCAGGAGAATATTGATGCCTTTCTCGCGAAGCGGGAATATTGTAAAACTTACGAGCTGGCGGTCGGACAGAGCGCGAAGTCGGGAAAGGACTCGCAGATCGAGTATTTCTTTTCGACGGATTTACAGGCGAAGCCGAAATTAAACGAAGACGGAAGCGTTGACTTTTTTAATCTTGGCGCGATCAATCATTGTAAAAAGGGCGATGTGCTGGCAAAGCTGCATCCGGAGCTGCGCGGCGAACCGGGGACGAACGTGTATGGCGAGAATCTGGCGCCGCCGTCCTTTGAGAAAAAAATACTCAAATTTGGCAGAAATGTCGCGATCAATGAAGATAAAACGGTATTGACAGCTGAGACGGACGGTCATGTAGAATTAGAGGAGGACCGGGTATGCGTTTCAGACATCTTTGAGGTGGATAATGTCGATACGTCCACAGGCAATATTGAGTTTGAAGGCAGCGTGCATATCAAAGGCAATATCTGTGAAAATTATAGTGTAAAAGCGCACGGGAACGTGGTCGTCGGCGGTGTGGTCGAGGGCGCCTATGTGGAGACGGACGGCGATATTATCATCAGCCGCGGCATGAACGGCATGGACAAAGGAACCTTAAAGGCAAAGGGAAACATTATTTCCAAGTTCCTTGAGAATACGACGGCGGAGGCGGGAGGCTATATTGAGACGGAGTGCATTCTGCACAGTACGGTCACAGCCGGAGACGAGGTCATTGTTACGGGGAAAAGAGCATTTGTCACGGGCGGCCATGTCACAGCGGCAAACCGGATCACGGCAAAAACGCTCGGATCGCAGATGGCGGCGGCAACAACTTTGGAGGTTGGCGTGAATCCGGAAATCCGGCAGCGCTATGCCCAGCTTCAAAAAGAGACGGCGGACTTACAGAACAGCCTAAAGCAGATTGAACCGGTCGTGCAGTCAACCATGCTGAAACTAAAACAGGGCGTAAAGCTGACGCCTGAGCAGGTGAAATATATACAGACGCTTTCCGCAACCGGGGCGGCACACAAAAAGCAGATCGAGGAAAACCTGAAAGAAATGGATGACTTGAGCGGTCAATTTAATGAGACCGCCCCGGCGTGCGTAATCGTTTCGGGCGTTGCGTATCCGGGAACGAAGATTGTCATATCCGACATTTCCCTGACACTCAGGCAGGAATATCGGTATTGCCGGTTCAGGCGTGTGCGGGGCGATGTCAAGAGCGAGCCGCTATAGGTTGAAAAATCAGGGATTTTTCAAAAACGAATCCCATATGGGTAAAGAGGGAAAAAGGGATCAGGAAAGGATGTGGGTATATGGCGATCACACCGTTAGAACAGTATGGGACGATCGGCAGAACGCAGGATTATTCCATCATCAAACAGCAGGAGGATACGAAGGTATCCACCGAACAGGCGAATATCCAGCTCCAGGTAGAAAAGAAAGCGGATGAAAAGCTGAATCAGGTGCGGAGCGGAGATAATGCAGAGCTCAATGAAAAGAAATTTGATGCAAAAGAAAAGGGCAGTAATCAGTATGCAGGCGACGGCGGCAAAGGGAAAAAGAAGACTGCCGGTCAATTAAAGGACGGCAGGGTGATCTTAAAGAGTACGCAGTCCTTTGATATGAAGATTTGAGCGAGGAGACAAAAGACATGGAAATCATCTTACTGATCATCGGGATCTGCGCGTTTGTGGCAAGTTTTCTGGTTCCGGTTTCGGGCGAGCAGTTAAGCAGGGCGGAGCGCAAACATACGGATGAAGAGATCAAGGCACACGTGGATAAGCATATGGAGGAGGCTGCGGCGAAGCTGAATCAGTCTGTGGACGATGCGGTGCAGTATGCGGTGGAAAAGACGGAGCGGGCCATGGAGCGTCTCTCGAATGAAAAGATCATGGGAGTCAGCGAATATGCGGATACGGTGATGTCGGATATTCATAAAAATCACGAGGAAGTTGTTTTTTTATATGATATGCTGAATGATAAGCAGACGGCGCTAAAGAACATGGTCGCGGAGGTCGAGAAAACCGCAAAGGCAGCGTCAACGCTTGCGCAGGAGGCGAAAGACGCGGCGGGCAGCGCGGCGCAGAATGCGGCTGAGGCGGCGGCGAGCGCGGACGAGGCGGCGAAAAGCGCGGCGGATGCAGTGGAAGGCGCGGACGAGGCGACGCAGGCGGTACAGGAAGCGTTACAAAATGCAAACGAGGCAGTGCTTGGCGCCGAGGATGCGCTGCGGAGTGCGAGGGAAGCCGTCCGGAGTGCGGATATGGCGAAGCAGACCGCAGGGGAGGCCGCTTTAAGAGCGGATGCGGCGACCCAGACGGCGGGCGCGGCGTCCCAGGTGGCGAACGAGGCGATTCTTTCGGCGGACAGGGCAAAACAGAGAGCCGCAGATGCGATGAAGAGCACGAAAGAAGTGCAGAAGATGAACGGCATTGTGCAGGAGGAGGAACCGGAGCCGCGTAAGCCGATCATGGATCAGGCGAAGAACCTGAGCGGACTCGCGCGCGTGCAGGGCATACAGGAAGCAGAACAGGCGGCGGCGCGCGCGGAAGCGGAGCGCGTGAAAGCACAGCAGGAAGAGGCGGAGCGTGCGGCGGCGCAGGCGGAAGCGGAGCGCATGAAGGCAGAGCAGGAAGAGGCGGAACGCGCGGAGGCGGAGCGTCTGAAGGCAGAGCAGGAAGAGGCGGAACGCGCGGAAGCGGAGCGTTTGAAAGCGGAGCGGGAAGAAGCAGAACGGATGCTGGCGGAGCGTGCGGCAGCGGCGCGCGCGGAGGCGGAGCGTCTGAAAGCGGAGCGGGAAGAAGCGGAACGGATGCTGGCGGAACGGGCAGCGGCGGCGCGTGCAGAAGCAGAGCGTATGAGGGCGGAACGGGAAAAAGCAGAGCGCGCAAGAGCCCAGGAAGAAGCGGAACAGGCGGCGCGTGCAGAAGCAGAGCGCGTGAAGGCACAGCAGGAAGAAGCGGAGCGCGTGAGAGCGGAGCAGGACGAAATAGATCGTGTGCTGGCGGCGAAGGCGGCACAGGAGCGTGCGAAGATCGTGCAGGAGATTCAGGAGGCGGAGCGTTCCGCTATGGATGGCGCGCAGCGGACAAAACAGGGCGCAGAGAATCATTTCCAGCCGTTTGTGGTGCCGCGTATTTCCATCATCGGGGAACCTGCGGATGACGCTTGGGAAAAAGAGCCCCCGCGGGCAGCGAGAACACGTTCTGCGTCGGGCGGCAGACGCACTGCGGCAAAAAGGACTTCTACATCGGGAAGCAGGGCGCGCACGGAGAGCGTCTCCCAGAAAGAGGACGATACAAAGGAGCGGACAAATGCCGCGGAGGAGCGCAATAATAACGAGAAGATCCTGGCGATGCACCAAGAGGGCAAATCTAATGTGGCTATTGCAAGGGAGCTTGGCATTGGCGTAGGAGAGGTCAAGCTCGTGATCGATCTGTTTCGGAGATAGACGGGATACAGAGGTGTAAAAATGAAACTACGATATTACTTGAGAGGGCTCGGCATCGGCATTATTGTGACGGCGATCGTGATGAGCGTTATTTTTTCCCATAAGCACGAGCTGTCCGACGAGGAGATCAAGGCACGCGCTGCGGAGCTTGGAATGATCGAGAATACAGTGCTTGCACCGAATCAGACGCCGACGCCGACAGCAGGAGCGGCGGCGGACGGACAGGGACAGGCGGAGATCATGAATCCGACAGGTTCAGATATGCAGGGGGTGTCATCGCCTGCGGCATCGACAGGAACGCCATCGCCGATGGCGGATGCAGCGGGGCTGGCGGCGACGGCTGAACCGATCGCGGAACCGACGGGAACATTGACGCCTGCGGCGACGCCAACACCGACGGCAGCGCCGACCGCGGAACCGGCGGTAACACTGACGCCAACGGCAACGCCGATACCAACGGCAACACCGACGCCGACAGCAAGACCGACGGCGACACCGACACCGACAGCAGTGCCAACGCCGACAGCAAGACCGACGGCGATACCAACAGCGACGCCGACAGCAGTGCCGACGCCGACGGCAAGACCAACAGCGACGCCGACACCGACAGCAGTGCCGACGCCGACAGCAAGACCGACGGCGACACCGACACCGACAGCAGTGCCAACGCTGACAGCAAGACCAACAGCGACACCGACGCCGACAGCAGCGCCGCAGGCCCCTGAGCAGGAAACCGTCACGATCACGATCAACAGCGGAGAGGGATCCGATACGGTCAGCCGCAAAGCACAGCAGGCAGGTCTGGTAGAAAATGCGGCGGATTTTGACCGGTATCTTTGCGCGAACGGTTATGATAAAAAGCTGGCGGTAGGAAACCATGTGATTCCGCTGGGAGCGACGTATGAGGAAATTGCAGGACGGCTCATCAGCCGCGGAAACTAACGGGCAGGGATTGAATATCTTTATAGTAACAGGATGCTTCGGAGTGCGGCATGACATATAGTGAGTTGAGAAAAAAAGAAGTCATCAATATGCGGGACTGTAAAAAGCTTGGGCATATTTGTGATCTGGAGCTGGACGAGTGCAGCGGGAAAATTCATAAGATCATCGTTCCGGGCTGTAATAAATGGTTAAACCTGATAAACTGTGAAAACGCGATCGAAATCTGCTTTAAGGACATCTGCCAGATCGGTCCGGAGGTGATTCTGGTCAATATTTAAGGGAGCGCAAAATCATTGACATTAAGAGAACCACAAGATATACTAAATATATAGCGCATATACACATTGTATGGTATAGATGCGGCGACAGCCTAAGATACCAGAAGATAAGGAGAGACGAGAATGAAATGTCCGTTTTGTGGTCATGAGAATACCAGAGTGATTGATTCACGTCCGGCGGAGGACAATAATTCGATCCGGAGACGCCGTGTGTGTGATGAGTGCGATAAGCGCTTTACGACCTATGAAAAGGTCGAGACGATCCCGCTTATTATCATCAAAAAAGATAACAACAGAGAGACCTATGACCGTACCAAGATTGAGGGCGGCGTGCTGCGCGCCTGTCATAAGCGTCCGGTCAGTGCGCACCAGATCAGCGAATTGGTCGATGCGGTGGAAACCGAGATTTCCGCCAGAGAAGACCGGGAGATTCCGAGCGCGTTCATTGGCGAGGTCGTGATGGAGAAGCTGAAGGATCTGGATGCCGTCGCGTATGTCCGTTTTGCATCCGTATACCGGGAATTTAAGGATGTGAATACGTTTATGGATGAGTTAAAAAAGGTACTACAGTAATTGTTTTTACGGTAAATATGAGGTGGCAGGCTTATTGCTGTTATTGAGCGATTGCAGCTTGTTTGGCAATTTAGGGCTTTCGTGGAGTTCCCCGAAAGCCTTTTAAATTATAGGAAATTTCGTAACCCGGAAGAATCACTTGCGATTCTAAAAGAAATGCCAAAGGCATTTCTTTGAAAGCGCGCGAAGCGCGATTTTTTGCATGGTAAGCCGTTTTATGAAACTTTCTTGTAAGCTGAAAGAGTCAGTGATATAATTACGCTAAGCTTTTTGTGATTTGATTTACGAGATCGTTTGGCAAAAATGAAATAAGGAGGAGGAGATGTTATATACTGTATATTGTGACGAAAGCTGCCACCTGCAAAATGATAAGTCTTCCGTGATGGTATTGGGAGCAATGTATTGCCCGAAAGAAAAAAAACAGCAGATATATTCAGATATTCGTACCATTAAGAAAAAATATGGATTAAGCAGCTATTTTGAGATTAAGTGGACAAAAGTATCTGAATCGAAGGTCAATTTTTATCTGGACCTGCTGGATTATTTTTGGAATACGGATGATCTTCATTACCGGGGAGTGGTGGCAACCGGCAAAGATCGGCTGGATCATGAGAAGTTCAACGAAGGGGATTATGACCTTTGGTATTATAAAATGTATTTCCGTATGCTTGATCCTATTATCTGTCAGGAGAATGAGTACCATATATTACTTGATATTAAGGATACAAGGGGTGGAAAGCGTGTAAGGCTGATCACAGCATATCCAGTATTTTTTATTAGCGCGAAAAAGGACTATGAGAAAGATTATCAGAATTACATAAAAAACCGGTAATCGCTATGCGAAAACCGGATTCTCCTTCTAAACATGTTAGATGAGTTAATAATAGTATATGCGAAGACGCAAAAAAATACAAGATAGAACAATAAAAAATTTTAGTGAATATGCGATAATCAATAATAAAAGGATATGGGGAAATGGAATATAGGGGGAGCAGATGGTGCAGACAGAGCATGAGGGCGGTCAGAAAAGGCGCGGGGAAAGGAGACAATATTTTTTTACGATCCTGTTTACCCTGCTCGCGCTTGCAGGAATGGTGATCTATAATTTCAGCACGTTCTATTCCAATGCGGTATCCGATATGCTTGCGGTCGGCGAGAGCTCGCTGGCGCAGGAAACGGAACAGCTCAAGGGCTATCTCAATAAAGGAATGGACGTCTTGCAGGTCACGGCGATCACTGTGGAGTACATGATGCAGAACGGTGCGGGAAAAGAGGAAATCGAGACCTTTCTTGTGGAGGAGTCCGCGCGTTATAAGCAGGATATAGATCCGAATTTCACCGGGATTTACGGGGTGTTTAACGGGGATTATATTGACGGTATCGGCTGGACGCCGGATGCGGATTATGAGCCGAGAGAGCGCGTATGGTATCTGGATGCGCAGGCGGCGGAAGGTGCGCCGACCGTCGTCTCCCCCTATGTGGACGCGCAGACGAATACGGTCATGATGTCTGTCAGCCAGATGCTCTATGATCACGACAGCGTGATCTCCTTTGACATTGTGCTCGATCAAATACAGCTTATCACGCAGGACGTGAAGTTAAACGACATGGGATACGGATTTGTGATCGACGGGCAGGGGATGGTTGTGGCGCATACGGATTCCTCGGAGCGCGGCAAGAACTATCTGTGGGATGACGAGATGAACGCGCTGCTCAACCGGGTATACGAAAAACAGGGCGCGACATTTACAGCCCGCATTTATGACGAGGAATGTACAATCTTTACGGATACGGTCATGGATGACTGGTATGTGGTCATGCTCGTCAGCAATACAAAGCTTTACGAGTCTGTCCGCCGCATTTTTGTGCGGAACGCGCTTGTATGCATCGGCGTTTTTGCTGTGATTGTGTATTTCTGTACGCTGGCATTCCGCCGGATCCGCCTCCATATGCACAATGCGGAGGAGAGCCGCAGAAACGTAGAAAAAATGAACGAGACGATCCTGCGTACGCTGGCGCGCGCGATTGACGCGAAGGACCGTTACACAAACGGGCATTCCCAGCGCGTGGCGCGATACGCGGCACAGATCGCAAAGCGCATGGGAAAAGATGAAGATTATCAGGAAAAAATCTATCAGGCGGGACTGCTGCATGACATCGGCAAGATTCATGTTCCCGACGCGATCATCAATAAGCCGGCGCGCCTGACGGATGAGGAATTTGCCTACATCAAACTGCATCCCGTATCGGGCTATTACATATTGCGGGACATTCAGGGGAACGATATGATTGCGCAGGGCGCGAAAGGGCATCATGAGCGCTATGACGGGAACGGCTACCCGAACGGTCTGACCGGAGCGGACATTCCGGAGGTTGCGCGGATCATCGGCGTGGCGGATGCGTATGACGCGATGACGTCAAACAGAAGTTATCGTCAGGTCATGCCGCAGGAAAAGGTGCGCGCGGAAATCGAAAAGGGAATAGGGCTTCAATTTGATCCGGAAGCCGCCAAGATCATGCTGCAGATGATGGACGAAGATACCGGGTATCAGATGCGCCATCAGGAGGGAGAGCAATCGAACATTCTGATCGTGGATGACGAGCAGGAAAGCATCGGACAGGTGGAAGCCGCCTTAAAAGACGAAGCGGGTTATGTGTTGTATCGGGAAACGTCGGGGAGAGCGGCATTGGCGCTTATGAAAAAAACACCGATGGATTTGGTTTTATTAGATGTGCAGATGCCGGATATGGACGGCATTACGGTCTACAAGCAAATGAAGGCGCAGATGAGCGGGAAGGTGCCGGTTATTTTTTTGACGTCGGATAAATCCATTCAGACCATAGAGCGGTTGAATGCGCTTGATGTGGAGGGGTATCTGGTCAAACCGTTTATGCCGCAGGTGCTCTTAGAGATTCTGCACAGCGTTTTGCAGGAAAAAGACAGCGGGCGCGCATAAAAGCGGCGAAAGGAGGAATCCCCTTCCGGGATTCGGAATTTGAAGCGGAGGTATCGTAAATGTGGATTGTGTTTGCTTTGTTATCGGCTGTCTTTGCGGCACTTACTTCTATATTGGCGAAAATCGGTATAGAGGGCGTTCCTTCGAATCTTGCGACGGCGATCAGAACGGTTGTCGTTGTTGTTATGGCATGGGGAATGGTGTTCCTTACGCATACGCAGAAAGGGCTTTCAGACATCAGCAATAAAAGCTGGTTATTTTTAATCCTTTCCGGTCTTGCAACAGGCGCTTCCTGGCTTTGCTATTATAAGGCTTTGCAGATGGGAGAGGCGTCTAAAGTGGTGCCGATAGACAAGCTCAGCGTAGTGATTACATTGATTTTAGCATTTGTGTTCCTGCATGAGGAGTTTACAGTCAAATCCTTGATCGGCTGTATTTTAATCGGTGCCGGGACCTTGATAATGGTTCTGTAAAGTGTCAGGAACCGGTTGACTTTTCCCATAATATTACGTACTATTTTATCAATATGATCCGATCGGCGGCAGGCGCCCCAAACGGGACGCTGTCTGCCCGGACGAAACAAGAATGGAGGATTCCCATCATGTCAGAGAAAACGATACCCTATAAGATTTATTTGGAAGAAAGCGAGATGCCGAAACAGTGGTACAATGTCCGCGCCGATATGAAGAACAAACCGGCGCCGCTGTTGAATCCGGGTACCTTACAGCCGATGACGTTCGAAGAACTGCGCGGCGTATTCTGCGACGAGCTGGTAAAACAGGAATTAAACGACACGGATGCCTACATTGACATCCCGCAGGAAATTCTGGATTTTTACAAGATGTACCGTCCGTCGCCTTTAGTCAGGGCGTATTGCCTTGAGAAAAAGCTGGATACCCCGGCAAAGATTTATTATAAATTCGAGGGCAACAATACGAGCGGAAGCCATAAACTCAATTCCGCGATTGCGCAGGCATATTATGCGAAAAAGCAGGGATTAAAGGGCGTCACGACGGAGACCGGAGCGGGTCAGTGGGGAACGGCGCTTTCCATGGCATGTTCGTATTTTGATCTGGACTGCCATGTCTATATGGTGAAAGTTTCTTATGAGCAGAAGCCGTTCCGGCGGGAGGTCATGCGCACATACGGCGCGCAGGTGACGCCGTCGCCGTCGGAGACAACGAATGTGGGACGTAAGATTTTAGCGGAATTCCCCGGCACAACGGGAAGTCTCGGATGCGCCATTTCCGAGGCGGTGGAAGCCGCCACTGTTAAGGAAGGGTATCGTTATGTATTGGGAAGCGTGCTGTCCCAGGTACTGCTTCATCAGTCTATTATCGGGGAGGAGACCAAAGCGGCGCTTGCGAAATATGACATTAAGCCGGATCTGATTATCGGCTGTGCGGGCGGCGGTTCCAATCTGGGCGGATTGATCTCGCCCTTCGTCGGCGCAAAGCTGCGCGGCGAGGCGGATTATCGGATCATCGCGGTAGAACCGGCATCCTGTCCGAGTCTGACAAGAGGAAAATTTGTATATGATTTCTGCGATACGGGCAAGGTATGTCCGCTTGCGAAGATGTATACGTTAGGAAGCGGTTTTATCCCAGCGCCGAACCATGCAGGAGGACTGCGTTATCATGGCATGAGTTCCACGGTGTCCCAGCTGTATCATGACGGATTGATCGAGGCGGTCAGCGTAGAGCAGACAGCCGTATTTCAGGCGGCGGAGCAGTTTGCGAGAGTGGAGGGCATTCTCCCGGCGCCGGAGAGCGCGCATGCAATCAAGGCCGCGATCGACGAGGCGCTCAAATGTAAGGAAACCGGAGAAGAAAAAACGATCGTCTTCGGGCTGACCGGTACGGGCTATTTCGATATGGTGGCGTACGGCAAGTTCCACGACGGGGAAATGTCCGATTACATTCCCACGGATGAAGAACTTACGAAAGGGTTCGCGGGCATTCCGGCATTCCCGGG
The DNA here is from genome assembly GCA_023667365.1 of bacterium. Lineage (GTDB taxonomy): Bacteria > Bacillota > Clostridia > Lachnospirales > Lachnospiraceae > DLAJ01. Next base: position 26,001 of record JAMPAG010000026.1, read on the forward strand.
AAACGAGTAACCGGCAGGAAACAGATCATCGGCGGAAAATAAATAACCGGCAGAAATGGGATGCCGCCGGAAATAGATTGTGCGGAAAAAAAGAAGGAGCAGAACCGACGGCTTTGAGCCGTCTGGAACTGCCCCTTTTTAATTCATGACAATAGAATTCTCATGAAGCGTGAATTCTATGTCTATAGGAAATTTCGCGCGATTCTTTCCGGTGTTTCATTTGGTATAGGGAATGATATTCGTAAGGAACTTCTCAACCGAGAGAAGCTGATTGATATTCAATTCTGACAGGCTGTCCGTGATGGAACGGATGAGCGTCTCTTTTTTTTCAGAATCCTCTTTCACAGCGTTAATTTCAATGATGTCCTGAATGCCGATCTCAAAGATACGGCAAATGTTGATGATTTTTTCAATCGTAAAATTGCGTTCTCCACGTTCCAACTGCGCGTAATATTGCGTGTCGAGGCAGAGGCATTCGGCGAGCGCTTCCTGTGTCATATGGTTCAGAAGCCGGTATTTTTTGATGTTAGCAGGAATGGAATGGGGCGGTGCGGATGCTGCAATAGCATGATTTTTTATCAAAGGAGCAGTTGACAATATGGCAGATGCATGATAGATTGTAAGTAATGAAAAGCTTTAGTGCTTTTGCGGCGACAGAGAGGAGCTACCCGTCCCGACTTTGCGGGCAATAGAAATACAAAGAAGCTCTCTACCTATGGAGTGCATAGGTCATGCTCCCAGAATTGCAATTCCAATTTCAAACGAAAGAAAATCCGCCTGGGCTTAACTGCTCAGGCATTTTTCTTTTTTAACTTATCGGAAATTTTACAAACATGGAAGAATCCGCTATTTGGATTCTTCGAAAGAGTTTCAGAAGGAAACTCTTTTTACAGAGAAGGTACCACAAAAAACAGGAGAAAGAAGATGGCAAACCAGAAATTGTTGGAAGTTTATACGGGTAACAAATACGGAGAACATGATACCGCATCTGATGGGGATGCAGTATATCGCAAGACCGGATATGTTTACCGGGAGCAGAGGGGTGTATATGATAAAGAAAGGACGGCTGAAATACAGCAGTCTTGAAAAGCTTGTAGGGAAATATTACAAGGGAGAAGCAAAGCGGGCGTCCATTCTTGCGATGGTAAAGATTGATAACCTCTGTTTTATCAAGAATATGCTTTCAACTTATTCCACCCTGTATCTTTATGATACTTCTGCTAATCCGGAGTTGGAATTAAAGACGGATTATCTTCTTGTAAACCAGCAGGAGGAAAAAAATATTGCAGCTAGGGCTTGTCAAAGCAGACAATAAACAGATTGTGGAATACCATTGCAATTCTTTTATGGCTGACTATAAAGAAAACAAAGATTATGACCTGCATTACCGGAACCTGAAAACCCGCTATGAGATAAACAAAAAATCCAGAATGAGGAATGTAAGAGCAGTCTGCCAACGGTTGAAGAAATAGAAAGACCACGTTTTTTCTATTGTCAAAAAAATATCAATGTGGTATGATGACACCGTATTGTATCTCGTAAACGAGAATAATAACAGGAGGATTTGTACCATGAAAAATGAAAAGACCTATGAACTGGTGCTTACGGCACTGTTCACCGCCATTATTGTGATAATGGCATTCACCCCGCTGGGATATATCCCGCTCGTCGTCATCAACGCGACGATCATTCATATCCCGGTCATCCTGGGAGCGCTATTTCTTGGACCGAAGAAAGGTGCATTCTTTGGATTCGTATTTGGTCTCACCAGCTTCATCAACAACACGTTTAAGGTGGTCACGGCGTCGGCATTTGTGTTTTCGCCGGTCGTAGCCTACGATGTCGTCGGCGTTTCCGGTATTTTCAAGAGCATGTATATCTGCTTTGTACCGAGAATCTTAGTCGGCGTGGTTCCTTATTTTGTCTGCATGCTGGTCCGCAAAGCATTAAAGAGCGGACAGAGAGCGGGCAGGATCGTTGTGAATGTGCTGGCGTCTTTGATCTTGTTTGTTTCCGTCAGGGCATTTCTCATACGCCTGCTTCCGGAGACGCTCAGCGCGCTCGTATGTACGCTGATCGGTCTTGCGGCAGGCATTGCGCTCATGATCGTGCTCACGGTCAGCGGCAGCAGGAAAAATTCGATCAGCATTGCGCTCGCCTATGCAGGTCTGGCAGGCGCTTTTACGAATACGCTGTTTGTTATGAGCGGCATTTTCATTTTATATCGGGACGCTTATGCGGAGAAAGTCGGCGTGGCGGGCGAGGCGGTGCTCGACGTCATCATGGGCGTTGTGACGTTTAACGGCGTCGTGGAGGCGGTCGTGGCGGCGGTTATTGTGGCGGGCGTCGGGTTTGCACTCTCCAGGGTAAAACCCATTTATGCGGCAAAAAAAGAGGCATGAATGCCTCAAAAGCAGAAACAGAAAGCAGGAAAACAGAATGATCTTAGCGATTGACATCGGAAATACCAATATCGTGATCGGATGCATCGAAGGAGAAGAGGTGAGATTTGTGGAACGCGTGTCCACAAATCTCTCCAAAACAGAACTGGAATATGTGGTGGAATTTCGGACAGTGTTTGAATTATATCACATCGACCTTTCGGACATTACGGGAAGCATCATTTCCTCCGTCGTTCCGCCGTTAAATAATATCGTAAAAGCAGCGCTTGAAAAGCTGTTTCATAAGGCGCCGCTCGTCGTGGGACCGGGCGTAAAGAACGGACTGAATATCCTTATGGATAATCCGGCGCAGCTCGGCTCCGATCTGGTGGTGAATGCGGTCGCCGGACTGCATTATTACGGCGCGCCCATTATCATGATCGACATGGGAACGGCAACCACCATCAGCGTTGTGGACGATCAGAAAAATTATATCGGCGGCATGATCCTGCCGGGAGTCAGGGTTTCTCTGGATTCTTTAGTCAGCAGGACGTCCCAGCTTCCGCGGATCTCGTTGGAGCCGCCCAAAAAAGTGATCGGGAAAAACACGATTGACTGTATGAAAAGCGGGATTGTGATGGGGCAGGCGGCATGCCTGGACGGCATGATCGAGCGCATTTTTGAGGAACTCGGCTATGAGGCGCCCGTGGTGGCGACCGGAGGACTGTCGGGAAGCATCGTCCCCTATTGCAAAAAGAAAATTGTATACGATAATGAGCTGACCCTGAAAGGGCTGAATCTCATCTATAAAAAGAATATGGAAGAAGAATGCCGATACGGAAAGATGAACTGAGGGTGCAGAGAACGGAGGGTTCCCATGATAGCAGGCAGACATGTCATACTTGGCGTAACGGGCAGTATTGCCGCCTACAAGATCGCATCGCTTGCCAGTATGCTGGTGAAGCAGAAGGCGGATGTGACCGTCATCATGACGAAAAATGCGACAAACTTCATTCATCCGATCACGTTTGAGACGCTGACCGGAAAGAAATGCCTTGTGGATACGTTTGACCGGAATTTTGAGTTTCAGGTAGAGCATGTGTCTTTGGCAAAACAGGCGGATGTTTTTTTGGTCGCGCCCGCGTCCGCGAATGTGATCGCCAAAGCGGCGCACGGGATCGCGGACGATATGCTGACGACGACGCTGCTTGCCTGCACCTGTCCGAAATTATTTGCGCCCGCCATGAACACGAGGATGTACTTAAATCCGGTGGTGCAGGATAATCTAAAGACGCTTTCCCACTACGGCATGGAAGTGATCGCGCCTGCAAACGGGTATCTGGCGTGCGGGGATACGGGAGAGGGCAAGATGCCGGAGCCGGAGATTCTTTTTGACGCGATTGTGAAAGCGCTGACGCCGAAAGACCTCGCAGGGAAAAAAATACTTGTCACGGCAGGTCCCACACAGGAAAAAATCGATCCGGTGCGCTATATCAGCAATCATTCGACCGGAAAAATGGGATATGCGATCGCGAAGGCGGCGATGTTTCGCGGGGCGGAAGTGACACTTGTGTCGGGAAAAGTCAGTTTACAGCCGCCGATGGGCGTGCGGGTCGTACCCGTGGTGTCTGCGGCGGATATGGCAGACGCCGTAAAAGAGGCGGCACCGGAGCAGGACATCATTATAAAGGCGGCGGCGGTGGCGGATTATCGTCCCAAAGAGGCGGTGGACGAAAAGCTCAAGAAAAAGGATGAGGAGATGTCCATCGCATTGGAGCGCACGGAGGACATTCTTGCCTATTTGGGCGCGCACCGCAGAGAAGGGCAGTTTTTGTGCGGCTTTTCCATGGAGACGGAGCACATGCTGGAACATTCCCGCGCGAAATTGGAAAAAAAGAAGATCGACATGATTGTCGCGAACAATCTGAAACAGGAGGGCGCGGGTTTCGGAACCGACACCAACGTGGTGACGCTCTTAACGAAGGACGGGACCGTGGAACTGCCGCTGATGAGCAAAGAGGAAGTGGCGGACCGCCTGCTCGATGAGATTTTGCGTGCCGTGAACGGCGGAGGAGTTCCGCATTCATTATAGAAAAAGGAACGGAGAATAGGCGATGATATTGGACCGCTTCTATCCCGATGAGGATGTGGACAGCGTCTACGGGATTGACTTTGCAAAACGAAAAGAGCAGGGCATTGCGGGCGTCCTGTTTGATATTGACAATACCCTGGTGCCCCACGGCGCGCCGGCGGATGCGCGGGCAAAGAAGCTGTTTGCAGAGCTAAAGCGGCTCGGCATACAGGTTGTCTTTTTATCGAACAACAAGGAGCCGCGTGTGAAACTGTTTCGTGACGGCGTAGGATACGGCACGTATATTTACAAAGCGGGCAAGCCGAATCCGAAAAATTACCGCAGGGCGATGCAGCGGATGCACACGGATGAGACGAACACCCTGTTGATTGGCGATCAGCTTTTTACGGACGTGTGGGGCGCAAAGCGCGCGGGGATCCCTGCGATTCTGGTGAAGCCGATCCATCCGAAAGAGGAGATTCAGATCGTCCTAAAGCGCAGGCTGGAGGCGGTCGTGTTGTTTTTTTACCGCAGGAAGAAAGAAGGACGCAAGTGAAATATCAAAGATTTTTCGTTCGAAAGAGTTTGAGCCGGCGCGCAAGTTTGCAGGCTTGCGGCGGCAGGGAGGATGAGGATGAAAGAGATCAAAGGAACGACCGCGGTTTGCGGGCTGATCGGGAATCCGGTGGAGCATACGCTTTCCCCGCTCATTCACAATACGCTGTCCGAACTGACCGGCACGGATCTTGCCTATGTGCCGTTTTGTGTCGAAAAGGAGCGCGTGGAGGAGGCGGTGCGCGGCGCGTATGCGCTTTCTGTCCGCGGGCTGAATGTGACCGTGCCGCATAAAAGCGCGGTCATCCCTTATCTTTGCGCGATCGACCCGCTTGCGGAAAAAATCGGCGCGGTCAATACGCTTGTGCGGTGTGAGGGCGGGTATCGGGGCTATAATACGGATATGCCGGGACTGTACCGCGCGCTGACAAGCGAGGGCGTTGCGCTTGCGGGCAGCGAAGTGCTCATCTTAGGCGCGGGCGGCGTCGGCAGGGCGGTCGCCATGATGTGTGCGGTGCGCGGCGCGGCGCGTGTGTATCTGCTCAACCGGACATGGGAAAAGGCAAAAGAAGTCGCGGATGAGGTGCGCGAAAAGACGGGATTTGACCGGATCAGCGCCGTGGCGCTTTCCGATTACCGGTCGGTTCCGCAGCGAAAATATCTGGTGATCCAGGCAACAAGCGTCGGGATGTATCCGCATACGGAGGAGGCGGTCATTACGGCCCCGGATTTCTATGCGTATGCCGGCACCGGCGTCGATCTGATCTTTAATCCGGCGCAGACGATGTTTATGAAGTATGCCGCGCAGGCGGGCGCACGGACGATGAACGGCTTAAAAATGCTTCTTTATCAGGGAATCCTTGCCTATGAGCTGTGGAATGACGTCAAGGTGTCCGAGGAGCAGGCGCAGATCGTATACCAAAAGATGAAAGAAGCGATGAATATTCATGAGTAAGCATATTGTGCTGGAAGGCTTCATGGGAAGCGGGAAAACGACCGTCGGCATCCGGCTGTCCTATAAAATGTCGATGACAGTGGAGGATACGGATAAGCTGATCGAGCGGGAGCAGCAAAAAAAAATATCGGACATTTTTGCACAGGAAGGCGAGGAGGCGTTTCGGCGGATGGAGACCGAATGCCTCAAAAATCTGGCAAAACAGGGACGCGGACAGATTATTTCCCTCGGCGGCGGCGTGCCGATGCGCGCCGAGAACCGGGAAATCCTAAAAACGCTCGGTATGGTTGTTTATCTGCGCGCAAAGCCGGAGACGATTTATGAGCGCGTAAAAAATGACACGTCCCGCCCGCTTTTACAGTGCGAGGATCCGCTTTCCCGCATCCGCGGGCTGATGGCGGCGCGCGCGGAGAGGTACGAGGAAGCGGCGGACGTGGTGATCGACACGGATGAACTGTCCGTAGAACAGATCTTGACGAGGATTGTCCGCGAGGCGGAAAAGAGGGGGATACAGCCATGCAGTTATTAGTGATCAACGGACCGAATCTGAATTTTTTGGGAATTCGGGAAAAACAGGTTTACGGCACGCAGGATTACGATTACCTGTTGAACATGATCGCCGAGAAGGCGAAAGAGACGCAGGCGAAGATCGAAGTATTTCAGTCCAATCACGAGGGGGCGATCATCGACCGGATCCAGGATGCGTATTCCGACGGCACGCAGGGAATCGTCATCAATCCGGGCGCCTATACGCATTACAGCTATGCGATCCATGACGCGCTCAAAAGTGTGCCGATGCCCAAAGTGGAAATTCATATTTCGGATATAACGGCGCGCGAGGAATTTCGCAGGGTATCCGTGACGGCGCCCGCCTGCGACGCACAGATTTACGGAAAAGGACTTCCGGGGTACTTAGAGGCGATCGACAGGGTGATCGCGCTGATCGGCAGGTAAACCGGCAGAAAAATGCAAGTTT
>JAMPAG010000027.1 GCA_023667365.1 bacterium
AGGTTTTGACCCATGGCTTAGCACTATTTTTTTACTTCAACTCCGAAAGACAGGTTTTATAGTGTAGCATACTTTTTTTTTGAACGCCACAAGATATTGTGTTTTCTGTGCAGATTTTCTATGCAGATTCTCTTTACCTGCCTCCGTTGCGGATTTTCCGCCTCCATTTCACAGCAATCCGTCTTCAGATCAACGCGATGCCACAGCAATCCGCCTTCAGATCAACGCGATGTCACAGCAATCCGCCTTCAGATCAACGCGATGTCACAACAATCCACCTTCAGATCAACGCGATGTCACAGCGATCCGCCTCAGATCAACGCCATCTCGTGCAGCGCACACCAAATCCCGTCCTCGTCCACGCGCGCCGTCACTCTGTCCGCCGCGCTCCTGACTTTCTCTGCGGCATTGCCCATCGCAACACCCATCCCCGCAAATTGAAGCATGTCCAGATCGTTGAATCCGTCGCCGAACGCGATCGTATCAAGCTGTGCGCAGGCGGCGTGCTCCATCAGCATTTTCATGCCGTAGGACTTCGTGACGCCCGCGAGCGTTACCTCTCCGCTTGTCTCATCCGCGTCCGCAAAGCTTGTCACCGTCACGTCAAACCACGGCGCGAGCGCCGCCGCGACCTCCCCGACAGAATACGGCGAATCATAATAGATCATTTTCTCAATATCCTGATGCCTCTCCGGTTCTGCATCCCGCGTCACCTCACCGAACACCTGTCTGACCTGCTCCTCACTGGCGGAAAATTTCTCTGCAAACAGCCGCATGATCTTTTGCGCGTTCTCATCGGTCACGATCGTACTCTGCGCCGTCTGGAGACAATAGGGAATCCGCTCTCTTTCAAAAAAATCCACAAACCGATGCAGCGCCCGCCCGGAAGCGGTCTTATGACCGACGCACCGCCCCTGCCATTCCACATAGGCCCCCGCTGCAGCGATGATCCCGTCAAATCCGAACTCCAAAAGCCACGGATAAATCTGATATTTGCTTCTGCCCGTGCAAAGAACAAGACGGTGCCCGTTTTCCCTTGCGCGCCGCAGCGCTTCCCCCGTCGAGGGCGGCATCGTCCCGTCAAACTGCACGAGCGTTCCGTCCACATCAAAAAAGATCAGTTTTCCGGCCATGGGATCGTTCCTTCCTTTCTCTCCGCATCGCGCCCTACGTGCCATGAGATCAGCATCTGCGGAATCTTATCGTCATAATAAACGCTCCGCATTCCGATAACAGATTTTCTCCATCGTGTCCGCATCAAAATAGCCGGAGAGCGCCTCGATGAGGCGCGGCATTCCTTCGCAGCCGCCCCACTCCGGCGTTCCCCGCATCCCGTCATAATCCGAGCCGAACGCCGCCGCCTCGCTCCCGGCACAGGAAATGATATGGCGCAGATGATACACGACATCCTGAATACTTCCCGAAACACCGTTTTCTTTCAAAAAGGGCGCATGAAAATTCACGCCCACAACGCCCCCGTTTTCCCCGATTGCCTTTAGCTGCGCGTCCGTTAGGTTCCTCGGATGCCCGCAAAGACTGCGCGCACAGGAATGCGACGCGATGACCGGCTTTTTGGCGCTGTCCATGACGTCCCAGAACCCGCGGTCCGACAGGTGGGAAACATCCACGAGCATACCGAGCTCCTGCATAAATGCCACCGCCTCATATCCGGCCTGCTTTAAGCCGCCCGCGCTCCCGTTCGGGTATCCCAGCACATTTTCATGATTCCACGTCAATGTCAGCAGACGCACGCCGTCTTCCCACATGCGCGCAAGACGCGCGCGCAGGATGTCGATCTCGCCGGAGGATATACGCCCGCCGGCATTGTGCAGGCTTCCGGCTCCCTTTTCTTCATGTACCCCCTCACCGGCAGAGATTTCCGTTCCGATGAAAACTTGCGCTCCGGCGGTGGAAGCCTGTGCCCTCACAGTAGAAACCTGTGCTCCGGCAACAGAAGTCTGTGCCCCCGCAGTGAAAGCCTGTGCTCCGGCAACAGAAGTCTGTGCCCCCGCAGCAGAAGCCTGCGCCACGCCAACGGGAGCCTGCTCTTCCGCAAACGTTTCCCCGCTGAGCAGCTCCCCGCCCTCGACCGTCAATATCGCGCCGGTCACGCCGTCCCGCTCCGCCTCCGCAAGCTCCTGCGCCGTGCGCACCTGCCTGACCGCATCCCGATTATTTTGCAATTCCGCATAAAAATGATCCCGGAGCTGTTCATAGCGCCGCCACGCGGAGATGCCCTGCTTTTTGAACGCGTCCTGATCCAAAAAAACCGCAAAGCACTGCGCATATGCGCCCGCCTGCCTCAGCCTTACAAAATCAAGCTGTGTCCGCGCATTGCTCCGCATGGGAAGTCCCTGCTCCTCACATACCGTCAATGTATCGCAATGAAAGTCAAACCATTTCAACCTAATCCTCCATGCTGATGCAAGCCTGCGAGTTTGGGCGTCGCAGAGAGAACCGTCTCTTTTTTCAGACAGCCGCAAAGCGCACGCCGCATCCGTTTTTATTATTTTATCCGCAGCCCTGCAAAAACATAACCGCCGCCCAGCCCGATATAGTAGATTTTTCTCTCCTCCGGCGTCAGTTCCGCGCCTCCGGGCACTTCCTTTTTCCGCGGCGCACGCTTCCCCATTTATGCGTCCTCATAAGTCTGTTCAAAAATATGCTGCTCAATACTGTAAATGTCATGCAAGTCGTCCGTTCTCACGGCAAGCATGTCGCCCGGCGCACCTGCCACATAATTGACGGTGTCCCAGGCGGTAAAAATCTTCACCTGACGTTCCAGCCTCCGGGCATAGACAAACGTCTCCCCCGTCGGCACGCAGCTTTTCACAAATCCGGACACATTGCGGACGCTTCCGTCCAAACGATTATGCACGCTTGGAATATACTCCGTCTGCACGAGATACGGCTCGTCCAGCCTCCGATAGGTTCTGGCAAACTTTTCGGCACGGATCGGATAGACTTCTCCCCGAATCCCGACCATTAAATAAATATCATCTGTTACGTTAATTTCCAGATCACCTTCCAGCGTGCGCACGAGCAGGGGCGTCCCCATGGGATATACCGCGCCAAGTTCCACAAATCCCAAAGGCAGGTTTTTCTTGCGGTACCGCTTCATGCCGGACAGGTCGATCTCATACTCTTTTGCGTCAATGACTTCGTAGCTTTTCAGGTATGCCGTCATCCGGCGCTCAAAATAGGTCTCCAGCTGCTCGCCCGGATACCGCGCGGCAAATAAGTCCCCGCGGATAAAACCGCCCGCTTTTTCCGCATGACCGCCGCCCGAACCGATCCCCTCCGTCATATAGGCCGCCAGATCGCTCGCCTTGATCTCTTTTTCACAGCTTCGAAACGACAATTTATAACCGTCGGAAAGCGCGCTGTAGATCACGCAGGTATTGACAATATCCGTCTGAAGCACAAAATCGCTCACGATGCCTAAAATATTCGCGTCGCACGGCTTCACTTTCACGACCGCAAAATGCAGGTCTTCCAAAATGCGATGGTGCAGCAGCGCGTCGCCTGCGATCTCCAGTTCGCGGCTGGAAAGATTTGTATTTTTTAACTGCGAAAAAATCCCCCTGTCATAATGCAGGGCGTCCCGCATATCCTTATCCATCGGATGATAAATGTCGCCGAACTGCCCCGTATCCATGTAAAGCCCGTAATAGAGCGCCGTCGCCAGTTCCAAATCAGCGTTGACGTCATACCCCGCGTCCGTTAAAAGCTGCCACACGAGCGTTGCGCAGCTTCCGTAACTGCTCCTGATCTCGCAGAACGCGTCGGACACTTCGGAGAGCGCCGCCCGCTCGTCCCGCTCATGATGATCGACGACCGCGACCTCTTCCGCCTCAAAACGCGTCACATTGCCGCCCCCATACTGACAATCCGCCATGATAAGAAGTTTCGGCAGCTCTGTGAGCCCGGTTACATATTCGACCGGAATCCCAAGTTTGGAAAGCATCAGAACCAGATTGCTCTTCTCCGCCTTACTCCGCCCGCTGTAGAGAAACCGCACCCGTTTTCCTTTTTCCGTAAAATACCGATAAAGACCAAATCCCGATGCAAACGCATCCGCATCGGGATGATCGTGACATTGGATCACAATCTCGTCAAACCGCTCCAAATCCTGTAAACGCACTGTTTTTTCCTCCGCGCACACGGCGCTTTCCCTTTTTCCCCTGTATTCCTGCCGTTCGTTCCGTTTGCTGCATGAATTCCGGTGTCAAAAGCCCTGCTTCTAAACGTTACGCAGCAGATTGCACAAAAGAAATCAGGGCAAACGACTTTTGCGCAATGGAGATGAGACTCTAACATCGTGGAAGCCTCTGCTGAACACGATGTTTGCTTTGAGACTCATCGAAATGCCCTGCGCAATGGAGTGCGCACAGATTTCTTTTGTGCAATCTGCTGACACTGATTTCATTGCAGGGCTTTTGACACCGGAATCCTGTATGATAACAAACACCACCGGGTTCCGGTTCAGAACCCCCGGATCCTGTCGCCGCTGTCATCCTCCGTCTTTTCGATCTTCAAAATCTTTACATGGTACGCGTAATCGGCATTTACCTTCACGCACACGCGCTCCCCCTCCCGATGTCCGATCAGCGCCGCGCCGAGCGGAGACTCCTTGCTGATGAGACCGTTTAAGGAATCCTCCCGCACCGTCGTCACAATGCGGTATGTCTCCGTCTCTTTCTCCTCCTCAAACAAAACAGTCACCGTGTTATTTAATCCGACCTCATCCGCCTTGGATTCGTCGGAAATCACAACCGCCGTACGCACCATCCGCTCCAGATAGCGGATACGGCTCTCATTGCGGTTCTTTTCTCTTTTTGCCGCATAATACTCAAAATTCTCGCTCAGATCGCCCTGCGCGCGCGCCTCCTTGACCGCCTCGATCAGTTTCGGGCGCAGTACAAGCTTGCGTTCCTCGATCTCCGCCTCGATCTTGGCAAGATCGGAAGCCGTTAATTCATCATGCATACCTGCGTTTCCTCCCTATCCGCAAACTCTTTTTTATTCTCCCCCCGCCATATCCGTGTACATATCCAGCATGCCGACGGTTTCGTTTGCCGGTCTCCCATACATATGACAGCATTTATGGGACACCTGCTTTTCTTCTTCCGCCGTCTCGTCCATCGTCACGCTCATGCGGACGACACCCTGTTCCGATTCCGTATCCAGATGCCGCATGACTTCCTCGATCATGCGCGCATCCGGCTCCCCTGCCTGCTCCATGTAAAACTGCCCTCCCTCATCATATGATGCCAAGACGTTTGCAAAATGCAGATTTTTCCTATTTTTACCGTACAAAATATACCGTTCACAAACAAAACAGTGTGAAACCGCGTTTCGCCATGTTCTCCGACTTTATGCCGTCACCGCGTTTCCGGTATAAAGCTGATAATACTTGCCCTGCTGCTCAATCAGCTGGTCGTGCGTGCCGCGCTCGATCACGCGTCCCTGCTCCAATACCATGATGCAGTCGCTGTTTCTTACGGTGGAAAGACGATGCGCAATCACGAAGGTAGTCCTGCCGCTCATCAGCGCATCCATCCCCTGCTGGACGAGTTTTTCCGTCCGCGTATCAATGGAACTCGTCGCCTCATCCAGAATCAGAACCGGCGGGTCGGCAATCGCTGCACGCGCAATCGCCAAAAGCTGACGCTGCCCCTGACTTAAATTCGCGCCGTCACCGTGCAGCATGGTCTGATAGCCGTCCGGCAGACGCCGGATAAAACCGTCCGCATTGGCAAGTTTTGCCGCGCGAATTACTTCCTCCTCCGTTGCGTCCAGCTTTCCATAACGGATGTTTTCCATAACGGTCCCCGTAAAGAGATGCGTATCCTGCAATACGATTCCCAGCGAACGGCGTAAGTCCGCCTTTTTAATCTTATTCACATTGATGCCGTCATAGCGGATCTTTCCGTCCTGTATGTCATAAAAGCGATTGATGAGGTTGGTGATCGTTGTTTTTCCCGCACCTGTCGCGCCGACAAACGCGATCTTCTGACCGGGCTTTGCATACAGCTCAATGTCGTGCAGAATGATCTTGTCGTCGCGGTAGCCGAAATCCACCTGATCGAACACAACGTCGCCCTGCAATTTCACATAAGTTGTCGTATCCGATTCCTTATGATAATGCTTCCACGCCCAGACGCCGGTCCGCTCCTCGCATTCCCGCAGCGTGCCGTCCGCATCCTCTTTTGCATTGACAAGTTCCACATAGCCGTTGTCCACCTCCGGCTCCTCGTCCATCAGCTTGAAGAAGCGGTCTGCGCCGGCAAGCGCCATGATAATCGCATTGAACTGCTGGGAAACCTGATTGATCGGCATACTGAACGATTTGTTCAGATTCAAAAAGCTGGCAAGTCCGCCGAGCGTTAAGCCGGATACGCCGGTGATCGCGAGAATGCCTCCCGAGATAGCGCAGATTACATAGCTCAAATTGCCAAGCTGCGCATTGACCGGTCCCATAATATTGGCAAAGCGGTTTGCCTGATAAGCGCTCTCAAACAGCTGGTCGTTTAACTCGTTAAATTTCGCCATACTCTCCTCTTCATGACAGAATACCTTGACGACCTTCTGCCCGCTCATCATTTCCTCAATACAGCCGTTGACTTTTCCCAAGTCGCGCTGCTGGGAAAGGAAGAACCGTCCGCTTAAGCTCATGACTTTTTTGGATGCAAACACCATGACAAAGACCATGGCAAACGTAATCAGTGTCAAAGGCACATCCAGCTTAAACATATAATAAACCACACCCAGTACAGTAATCAGGCTGTTTATCATCTGCGGGATGCTCTGGGAGATCATCTGGCGCAGCGTTTCTATATCATTTGTATAAAGAGACATGATGTCGCCATGCGCATGCGTATCAAAATACTTGATCGGAAGACTTTCCATTTTTCCAAACAGATCGTCACGCAGATTCCGCATGGAGCCCTGCGTAATCCGGATCATGATCCGCGACTGCACAAACGAGGCAAGCACGCCCAGCGCATAAAAACCGCCCACCCGCACGATCGCATGCGCGAGCGGCGTAAAATCCGGATTCTCCCCGCCTAAAAGCGGCTGGATATACTGGTCGATCAGCGTTCTCATAAACATTGTTCCCTGCAGGGACGAATACACGGTGAGCAAAATGCAGACCACTACGATTGCATAATGGATTCCGTAATCCCGTAGCACATACTTCATCACGCGCTGAAAGGTCTTTCCCGGATGCTCGATCTTCGGGCGCGGTCCCATCGGTCCCCGTCTTCCCGGTCCCTTCGGCATTCCCGCAGGTACGCCGCCCGGTGCACCTGCGCCCGCTTCTCCCGACTGCCCTGCGCCTGCTCCCTGTGCCTGCATCTCTTTCCGTTCTTCTGCCATGTCTAGTTATCTCCTTTCTCGTCAAAATCGCCGCTGCCCGATGTCTGCGACTCGTATACTTCACGATAAATCTCATTATTTGCAAGCAGTTCCTCATGTGTTCCAAAGCCCGCAACACGCCCTTCGTTCATGACGATAATACGGTCCGCATGCTGCACGCTCGAGACGCGCTGCGCGATAATCAATTTCGTCGTGTTCGGGATTTCCTCTGCAAACGCTTTGCGGATCTTCGCGTCCGTCGCCGTATCGACCGCGCTCGTCGAGTCGTCCAGAATCAGAATCTTCGGTTTCTTTAACAACGCGCGCGCAATACACAGCCGCTGCTTCTGCCCGCCGGACACATTCGTGCCGCCCTGTTCGATATAAGTCTCATATTTCTCCGGCATCTGCTCGATAAACTCATCCGCGCAGGCAAGGCGGCAGGCGCGCCTGCATTCCTCCTCCGTCGCGTTCTTATCTCCCCAGCGCAGATTTTCCAGAATGGTTCCCGAAAAAAGCACATTATTCTGCAATACAACAGAAACCTGATTGCGCAGCGCCTCCATATCATAGGCGCGCACATCCACATTTCCCACATAAAGCGCACCCCCGGACACGTCGTAAAGCCGGCTGATTAAGTTGACAAGACTGGACTTGGCGCTTCCCGTTCCTCCCATGATGCCGATGGTCTCTCCCGCACGGATGTCAAGATCAATATCCTTCAATACCATACTCTCCGCATCCTTTTTATAGGCGAACGAGACATGCTCGAAACGGATGCTGCCGTCCGCCACTTCCATTACCGGATGTTCCGGATTTTTTAAGTCGGACGTTTCTTTTAAGACCTCGCTGATCCGCCGCGCGCTCGCAACGGACATCGTAATCATGACGAACACCATGGAAAGCATCATCAGGCTCATCAATATGTTCATGCAGTAAGTCAGCATGCTCATCAGTTCTCCCGTGGACAAACTGCCAAGCACGATCATTTTCGCCCCGATCCAACTGATCAGCAGAATACAGCTATACACCGTCAGGTTCATGATCGGTCCGTTCCATGCCACGATGCCCTCCGCCTTGGAGAAAATCTTATAGATGTTGCCGCTCGCCTTGCGGAACTTGGTGTTCTCATAATCCTCCCGGACATACGCCTTTACCACACGGATTGCGGACACATTTTCCTGCACGCTCTCGTTTAAGTCATCATATTTCGGAAACGCCTGCATGAAATGTTTCGTCGCCATCGGAATCATGATCGAAAGCACAATGCTTAAGAGCACGACGGCGACCAGATAGACGCACGCCAGTTTCGGACTGATAAAAAAGGACATCGCCATCGCGCAAATCAGACTGGCAGGCGCACGCATCGCCATCCGCAGGATCATCTGATACGCATTCTGGATATTCGTCACATCGGTCGTCAGACGCGTGATAAGCCCCGACGTGCTGTACTTATCAATATTGGCGAAACTGAACGTCTGGATGTTCTCATACATCGCCCTTCTCAAATTGCGCGCAAACCCCGTGGACGCGCGCGCGCCGTACATTCCGCCGAGAATCCCAAAACTCAGGCTCAACGCCGCAGCTCCCACCATCAAGATCCCCATCTTATAAATGTGCGCCATATTCTCCGCCTCTACGCCCTTGTCGATAATGGACGCCATCATCAGCGGAATGATCGTTTCCATGATGACCTCTAAGATCATGAATACAGGCGTTAAGATGGAATCCTTCTTAAATTCCTTAATCTGTGCACCCAGTGTTCGTAACATGCTTTTCTGCCTCCCTTTTTGTCTGCTGATTCTGCTGCCCGCCGCACTCCCGGTTCATGCGCTCCAGATTCTCCCTGACACGGTCAAGCAGCATCAAAAACTGTTCCGTTTCTTCTCTGCTCATGCCTGCAAGCATGTATGCGTCCAGTTCCTCCATCCGCTTTTCCATCTGCATATGCTCCCGGCACGCTTCCTCCGTCATAAAAATACGCTTGAGCCTTGCGTCCCGATCCTGTACCTTGCGCACAATCAGCCCGTTTTTCTCCATGACCTGCAGCGTATTCGTCGCCGTTGCACGGGAAATGCGGAATACTTCTTCGATATTTTTCTGATAGACCGGCTCCGCCGCATCATGGTGATACAGGTATCCGAGGATGCCGCCCTGTAATTGTGTGAGCGGCGTTCCCGGACGCTGGCACGGCGGATGCATTTTGTGCAGCAGCATTTTGGTCAGATTATGAATTTCTCTTAAGGTAAAGCCAAGCGGCTTTCTCTCACCATCAAATCCCATTCGTCTCTCCATGTCCTCCCACGTCCGCACTCTCAAAGCAGACGTGAAATGCTTCGCGAGAATTCATTTTTATTTGTTAGCACACTAACTTTATCGCAGCAGGCAAATTCTGTCAATAATCCTTTTCTAAAATTTCTATAAATGTTATACTGGACTTATCAAACATCGCGAAGGAGGTACCTTTTTATGAAAAAAAGAACAGCAAAAGCGCTTGCCCTGCTTCTTTGCGGCTCCTTGTTCTTATCTCTGGCATCCTGTGGAACGAAAACGGAACCGGACGCAGAACAAGACGGAAGTGCCGGTTCTGCGGACAGCGCGCAGGAAGAGAACGCGCAGGACGGCGCGGACGATGCGGACACACCGGAAGAAAACGGCGCTTCCACCGAAGACGATGCGCAGACAGCCGCTGCGGACTATCATTTCACGCCCACAGCTTCCGAATTGGTAAGTGCCGACCATGATGCGCACATGCGGGCAAACCGGAATGAAGACGGCAGCCGGAAATATGTCACGGGAGACATTGCGCCGACCATCTGCTATGACAATCTCTCCCTCGGCTATCTGACGGAAGACGCAACATCCTATACACTGACACTCGCGGAGGGCGTCTCCATTGACGACGTTTCTTTATCCGCCGTGGATGAAAATTATGCGCCCTTGTCCGTGGACGATTTAGCCGTTTGGGATGCGGAGAGCCGCACGCTGACCGCAAATGCCGATGCTTCCGTAAACGGCGTTGTCTTTTTGGATCTCATGCAGGGAGGCGAAGTTGTCTACACCGTCAATGTGCGCGTAGCCGCCGCTTACCCCGACGATCCGGACTATGACATCGACGCGGAAAGCATCCAAGATGACGAGCTGGAGTTTTTGTTTGACTATAACTCCGACGGCGAACTGGACGAAAACTTTAACGTGCATGATCCGGCACTGACGGAGGCAGTCATCGACGGCGTCCGCTATTATTATATGGTACAGACCGGCTGGGCGGGCGGCAATATCCTGCGCCGTTCCACCGATCTCATTCACTGGGAATATCTGGGCAAGACCACGCCCGCCGCGGATCAGATGGCGGAATACGGATGGGATGAGGTCAATGACTGGATGCTCACGGATTCCGCTTCCTGCCAGTATTGGGCGGCGGACCTGATTCCCGCTTCCTACGGCGGCTACTGGCTCTACACCTGCCTCGTCAACGCGGGTTATGATGAGGAAAAGCATGACCGCGTATGCATCGTGCTGGCATGGTCCCCCACCCTGGAGGCACGCTCTTTTCAATATGTCGGCTGTGTCTTGCAGTCGATCAGCGACTATGCGCAGGACGCGCTTTACTACAATATTGTCGCGCTCGATCCGCAGGTTGCCTATGACGCGGACGGAGCGATGTATTTAACCTTCGGCTCTTTCGGCGCGGGAACTTACATGATCGAGTTAGACCGTGAGACCGGTCTCCGGAAAGATGCGCAGACAGACTGGCTTGACGCGGACACGATCAATACCTATATGGAAGAAGCAAGAGCGACGGCGATCGGCGATACGCATCCTTACTACGGCACGCATATGACCTACTGCGCGGAGGGAAGCGTTATCACGCATCAGTATGACGTCCCGCTCGTATCCGAGAGCGGCGAGATCACACAGGTGTATGACGATTACTATTACCTGATGACCTGCCTCGGCGTTCTGTCGCGGAATTATGTTCTTTTTACGGCAAAAAGCGATACGATCGACGCCTTTACAAATTTAAGCGGCGATCCGATGGCGTCCGGCTGGATCGGCAAAGAGCTTGTGACCGGCTTATTTCCGCCCCTGTCGGGCTACCGCTCCGACTTGGACCGTGAGAGTTACATCACCACGGCGGACCGGATCGAGGGAAGCACGGAATATATCGCAATGTCCTCTTTCCAGTGGGCGGACTATGATTTCGACATCCACGCGCCGGGACACGGGGATCTCTACACGACGAGCGACGGCGTAAACATTGCCATGCTGATGGTGCGGACACTCGCCATGCAAAATGACAAAACGGCGGAATGCGACAACGGCTACCCGCTCGCGGCTTCCAGCACACAGTTCTTCATGCAGGCGCACCAGTACTATACGAACTCGGTCGGGGACATTGTCATCAATGCGAACCGCTATGCGGGCGAACCGGACCGTCCGGTCAGCAAAGAAGAATTTTTATCCTTCGCAAACGACAACGTGTTCCAGCTTGTCCTTGCCGGCGATCCGTACGTCACGACAACGGCGGTCTACGTCACGTTACATGAGGACGGCACGATCACGGGAGACGCTTCCGGAAGCTGGATGATGTACGGGGACCGCTATATCAGACTCGACATCGACGGCTATGACACCTATTACGGCGTCGCCGCGATCTCGTGGCTCGACAATAAGAACTGCGTCGGCACGACCGTCACGGCAATGGGGCAGACGACCGGATGGCCGCTGTATATGAACAGTGAATCCTAAAAAGGAATCCTAAAAAAGAAAGAAGGGACTGCTATTGCTTGTCAAATGGCAGTCTCTTCTCTTGCTTTCAGCCTTGTTATTCCGAACGTTCCCTTAACTTTATCCTGTCTGTCCCGTCTGCCCTTTCCTCTCCAGTACTTCCCGGAGCGTGCTCTTAAACTGCTCAAACACGATCGGCTTGGAGATATGCGCATCCATGCCTGCATCCAAAGCGTCCCGCACATCATCCGCAAACGCGTTCGCAGACATCGCGATGATCGGGATGGTCCGCGCGGCAGGATGTGCGCCTGCGCGGATTTTTCTCGTCGCCTCATAGCCGTCCATGACAGGCATCTGAATATCCATCAGGATCAGATCATAAAAATCTTCCGGCGCATTTTCAAACCGCTCGACCGCCTGCAGACCGTTCTCCGCAATATCGCATTCCGCCTCCAGCGTACCTAACAGCTTTACCAGCACCATCTGGTTAATATCAATATCCTCTGCCACGAGAACGCATTTTCCGGCGATGAACTCTTTTTCATTGCCAATCGGGACACGCTTCTGCTGTGTATCTGTCAGCTTACAGACCGCCTCCCGGAAGCTGCTCATAAAAAACGGCTTTTGCAGAAAGTGCCCGCCTCCGATCTCCTGTGACTCCCGCTCGATGCCCCTGAAATCATAGGCGGTGAACAGCAGGATCGGTTCTTTTTGCGTCTCCTTTCGGGAAGCTTTTTCCCGGATCATCTGTACCGCATGCCGCCCGTCTAAATCAGGCATTTCCCAATCCAGCAGGATCAGATCGTAGGGCCTGCCTTCCTCCTGCGCGCGCCGGATCATTGTGACAGCTTCTCCGCCGCTGACCGTATATTGGACTTCCACGCCGACATCCGCCATCTTCTTTACAATATCACGGCAGTTCTCCTTCTCCTTATCCGCAACGATCATACGCCTGATGCCGCGTTTACTCCAAAACGCAGGATCGTCCGCCCTGTTCTGGCTGCGCAGTCCCAGCTCGACCACAAAGGTGCTTCCCTTACCCGGACTGCTCGTTACTTTGATGGAACCATGCATCAGATCGACCAGGCTTTTTGTGATCGTCATGCCGAGTCCCGTTCCCGGCGTTTTATTCCATGCCGTATTCTGTTCCCGGCTGAACGGCTCAAACAGGATCTTCTGATACTCCCTGCTCATACCCTGCCCGTTATCACGGATGGTAAATTGAATACGGCTGTAGCCGTCACTCATCCGCTGCAGCTCCTCCACCGTCAGCTTGATATACCCGCCGTCCTGTGTATATTTTACCGCGTTTGACAAAATGTTGATCAGGATCTGGCTGATCCGCAGCTTGTCCCCCAGCAGATGTTCGTTTGTTAAGGACAGAACGGAAATCTCAAATTTCTGTTTTTTGGCATCCGCCTGCGGACGGATGATCGTATTGATTTCATCAACGATTTCTGCCAGATTCAGCTCCGAAATAGTTAATGCCGCCGCGCCGCTCTCGATCTTATTCATATCCAGCACGTCATTGATCAATCCCAGTAAATGTCTGCTGGCGGCAGACACTTTTCGCGTATATTCCCGCACCTGTTCCGGATGATCCGCCTCCTCCTCCAGCAAGGGGAGAAAACCCATGATCGCATTCATGGGCGTGCGGATGTCATGGCTGACGCTGCCCAAAAACGTACTTTTTGCTTTATTTGCCATCTGCGCCATGTTCAGCGCCTCGGAAAGCGTATTCTGAATCTGCCGTTCCTTTGTCCGGTCTGAAATATAAATGACGATCTTTTTGATTCCCTGGACCAGCACGCAGTAAACGCTTTCTCGGAACCATTTGCGCTCCCCAGTCTTTTGATGAATGCGCTCTGTCTCCATCGGCTCCCACGACATGCCCGGCGTAAGCGCCGCCAGATCTTTCATGCCGATTTCATTTGCCGTGACATAACTTGCGCGCCCGATCTTCCTTACATCTTCCATGACGGTGGAGCGCGCAACGCCCAGCACGCGTTCCACATTCGTACTGACAAACTCCGCCTTTTTTCCATCCTCATCAAGCATCATATAGACGTCGTCCATATTATCCGATAAAAATGTGGAGAACAGTTCGAACATCTGCTCCTGATAGCGGATTTCCCGGTTCTTTTTTTCCCACTTCTGTTCGTCTTTTAATTTCTGGGCGGTAAAATCGAGCAGGAACCGCTGGTAGTAGCGTTCGCCGCCTTCCTCGATGATCTTAATATTTCCCAAAATATGCAGGCGTTTCCCGTTTTTATGCTGAACGCGGTACTCGACACTGACACTGTCCCCTGTTTTTTTCAGGGAGCTGATGCTCTCCCGCAGTTTTCCTTTGTCCTCCTCCACGACGGTCTTTGCGATCAGATCAAATCCGTCCGCCGTCAGTTCTTCCTGCGATTCGTAACCCAAAAGCTTTAACGCCGCCCGGTTGACGCTGATGATCCGCGCGCCGTCCATACTGTGGCACATCACGCCGCAGTCCATGGTGGAAAAGAGCATTTCCATCGTCCGGTTTTTCTCTACGATCTCCTGTTCATACGCCTGCTCCTTCGTAATATCGACCGCGACGCCGACCGTTCCCATAACGCTCCCATCCCAGTCATAGAGCGGGGATTTGTAGGTCGTCAGCGTCCTCTCGCCGTCGCCGGTCCTGACAAATTCTCTCGCCACGCAGGTCTCTCTTTTGCGCATTACTTCCCGCTCCGACTCGATACATGCCGGATCGTCCTGCTCCACATCCCAGATATAGGCGTGCCTCTGCCCCTGCACCTGCGCCTTTGTCTTATTGACCGCCCTGCAAAAGCTCTCGTTGACAAGTTCATGTACCCCGTCTTTATCCTTGAACCAGATCAGGTTCGGGGAGCTGTTGATGCAAATGTCCATAAACTGTTCTGTCTGCCAGAAATCACATTTCCGCTTATAATCCATCTGCCATTTCCGGAAGCGGAATTCCAGTTCCTCCTGCGTCATCGGCAGGAGCCATAAATCCTCAATCCCGGCTGTGGATAAGACGCGCGGCAGCGCGGCGGATTCCCTGTCTGCAAGCACAATCAGCTCCGCATTCTTTTTCTTATATCCGGCAAGCGTACGCAGCGTTTTGTCCCCGTCCATCCCGCACAGATTGACGGCCAGCACGTCCGCCTTCGCCGCTTTTTCCGCCTCCGGTCCGGCGCTTTCCCAAAACATATGCGTAAACCGGTCGAGCGGCGCAGCTTTTTTTATGAGCGTAAATGCGGCGTCCGGCGCGCCGATCAGATAAAATTGAATCTGGCAATGATACATGTTATATGCTCCATTCTCTTTCTCAGGCAGACGTCAGGTGTGTTGAACCGCATGTTCCCACGTATTCCTCTCCGCCTGTTTTATCGTAAATTATAATAGAAAATCCCGCTGTCGTCTGAAAGACGCCTTCTGCGTCAATGTATTGCGTAAACGTTACGAAAAGCTCACTGTGCTTCCGGCAGTTCACGGTACAATTCATATATTTTGTCTTCCACGGCAAAAAAACTATCCAATAGCTGCGGGTTGAAGATTCCGCACTGCCCGCCGCAGATCATTTCCCGCACCTTTTCCCTGGGGAACGGCGGCTTATAAACCCGCCTGCAGCTCAGAGCATCATAGACATCCGCCAGAGAAACGACCTGCGCCCACGGCGAAATCTCGTCTCCTTTTAATCCATCCGGATACCCGCCGCCGTCCCAGCGCTCATGATGATGGCGCGCAATATCGCAGGCATATCCGTAAATTTCACTGTCGCGAAGCTGGGGAATACTCTCCAGAAGCGCCACGCCGTTCGTGGTATGATTCTTCATGACCGCATACTCCTCCGGCGTGAGTTTTCCCGGCTTCGTCAGTACCGCATCCGGGATCGTGATCTTTCCCACGTCATGCATGACAGCGGCAAGCGCAATATGGTCAATCTCCTTCCTGTCAAGATGTTCTCCGAACACGGTGTTCTCCAAAAGCAGTCTCGTGATCATACTGATACGCTGCACATGCCCGCCGGATTCCTCGTTTCGAAACTCAATAGCGGTTGCCAGCGCTTCGATCATGCCCTGATTGAGCTGAATGATCTTTTCCGCCTGCTCCAGCAGCTCTGCATTCTGCCTTTCCACTACGCCGCTTAAATGTTTCCGCGCCTCAAACAACTCCACAACCGACCGGACACGGCGCACGACCATATAGGACACCACCGGCTTGCTGATAATATCCATGACACCCAGCTCATAGGCCTCTTTCATCATGCCTGCGCTGTTGTCCGCCGTAATAAGGAATACCGGTATTTTCTCCAAAAGCCCCAGTTCTTTGAGCCGTCTTAACACCTCGATCCCATCCATTCCGGGCATCATCACGTCCAACAGGATCGCGCACAGTCCGCTATCCGCATGCAGAATCTGTTCCATTCCCGCCTGTCCGTCCTCCGCCTCTATGACCGTATAAAAAGAAGAAAACAATTTCTTTAATATGCTGCGGTTGACCGGATCATCATCCACGATCAAAATCTGATCCGCCGCGCCGCTCTCTGTCCGACATTGATTCTTTGTCTCCATATTCCACCTTCTCCTTTCTCTTCCTCTTCTTAACCATGCGATTGCAAATCGCTCCAAAAGCATTCACGCATGTGCGTTCCTCTGCGTCTTCTTAACCGGTGATTGCGAATCGCTCCAAAAGCATTCACGCATGTGCGTTCCTCTGCGTCTTCTTAACCGGTGATTGTGAATCGCTCAATACATTCCAGGATCGCCTTCTGTGCCGGCACGATCTGCTCATAGGCTTTCGCGGCTTCCTTTGCCTGCCCGGCGCGCAGCCGATCCAATGTCTGCACATATCCCGTAAAGAGCTGTGTCATCGCCAGATTTCCGGTTACCCCTTTTAAGGTATGCACCTTGGCGGTCAGTGCGCTCACATCCTCCGCATCAAAATCCTCCGGTGCGATCGGATGGCTTGCCACCCGCTCCGGGAACATCCCCAGCATCGTTTCATACAGCGGCTCGTCATCCATCACACGCTCCAGCCCTTCGTCCACATCCACACCCAATGTCCGTAACTCTTCCAATAAACTCATGATTCCACTCCTCTCCCTTCCTTTTTCCGTCAGGCTCACGCCTCTCTCCTGCCCGCGGTTCCCTTTCTGTCAGACTCACGCTTCTCTCCTGCCCGGCGGTTCCCTTTCCGCCAGACTCACGCCTCTCTCCTGCCCGGCGGTTCCCTTTCCGTCAGGCTCACGCTTTCCCCTGCTGCTCTCTTCTGTCAAACACTTCCTGCAGGGTTGCCCGCAGTTTCTCTATCCGGACAGGCTTTGCAATGTGCGCGTCCATCCCGGACTCCAGCGCCGCGCGAACATCATCGACAAACGCGTTGGCAGTCATGGCGACAATCGGCAGCGTTCCCGCCGACGGATGACTGCTTGCGCGGATGGCGCGCGTTGCGGCGTATCCGTCCAATACGGGCATCTGCACATCCATCAGAATCAGATCGTAGGTACCGGGGCCGGAAGCCTCAAATTTATCCACCGCTTCCTGCCCGTCGCACGCCACATCGCACTCTGCGCCCAAAGAGTTCAAAACTTTCACCAGCACAAGCCGGTTCTCCTCAATATCATCCACTACAAGAATCCGTTTCCCTTTTACAAATGTCCTGTCTGTCTGTGCCTTTTCTTTTTTCCGGCTGTCCATAACACGCCGGATTGCCTCCTTAAAGGTCGTCATAAAGAACGGTTTCGGCATGAAATGCGCTACGCCGATCTCCTCCGCCTCCTCCTCGATCTCAGACCAGTCATATGCCGTAAAGAGCAGGATCGGAATCTTCTCCGAATAGTCCCTGCGGATCCGCCTCGCCGTCTCTAATCCGTCTAAATCCGGCATCTTCCAGTCTAACAGGATCAGCTGGTAGGGCGCGCCCGCTTCACGGGCGTCACGCATCATCCGAAGCGCACTTCCGCCGTCTGTCGCATAATCCATGGCAACGCCGGTCTTTTCCATCGCCTTGACAATGTTTTTGCAGAGCTCCTTGTCGTCATCTGCCACGATCATCCTGCCGATACCGTGATGCGCCCAGAACTCCGGATCGTCCTCTTTTCCGCTGATATACAGTTCCAGTTCCACGGTAAACACACTGCCTTCGCCCGGTCTGCTCTGCACCTCGATCGTCCCGTTCATCAGATCAACCAGACTCTTGGTGATCGCCATCCCCAGTCCCGTTCCCTGAATCCGGCGGATGATCTCGGTATTCTCTCTGGTAAAAGGATCAAAAATGACCTTCCGGTATTCCTCGCTCATCCCGATACCGTTATCGCTGACCGTAAAGCGGATGCGGCTGTAATCGGGAGCCACCTGCGGCAATTCATCCAGCCGCATTCTGATAACCCCGCCCTCCGGCGTATACTTTACGGCATTCGACAACAGATTGATCAGAATCTGATTGATGCGCAGCTTATCCGCCTGCAAATGTTCATGGACAATGGCGGAAGAAATGATTTCGAACGTCTGGTTCTTTGCCTTTGTCTGCGGCCGGATGATCGCGTTAATCTCGTCGGTCACGTCGGCAAGATTCATTTCGGAAATGTTCAGCGTCGCACTTCCGTTCTCAATCTTATTCATATCTAAGACATCATTGATCAGCCCAAGCAAATGCCGGCTGGCAGCGTCGATCCGCCGCGCGTATTCCCTCACATGCTCCGGCTCCTCCGCCTCGTCCTGCAGCAGCGTGACAAACCCGATGATCGCATTCATGGGTGTGCGGATGTCGTGACTGACATTGCCGAGAAACGTACTCTTTGCCTCGTTCGCCACCTGTGCGATCCGAAGCGCCTCCGCCAGCGTATCCTGAATCGCACGCTCCTTTGTCCGGTCGGAAATATAAAAAATGATCTTGCGTTCCTCCTGTACCAGCGTACAGTACACGCTGATCCGGAAAAATTTATGCTCATCCCGCTTCGGATTGTGCCACTCCTCCGTCAGCACCGGAAGCGACATGCCGGGTTTTAAGCGATAGACCTCCTCAAGATCAAACGCCTCTCCCGACGCATAGACCGCGCCCTTAAGAATCCGCGTTTCATCGGTGCCGTCAGAAGCGGAAACGCCCAGAATACGCCCGGCATTGGGACTGATATACTCCATCTGCTTTTTTCCGGCATCCAGCATCATATAAATATCGTCCGTGTTATTTGCCAGATAGGTCGAAAAAATATCAAAAAGCTGCTCCTGATAGGCAATTTCCTTCTCTTTTGCCTTGATGTCCCTGTCCGTCCGCCAGATAAAGAAGATCACGATGCTGCAGACGGCTAATACGGCAAACAAAAACCCGACCGCCATTCTCGACTTTTGCAAAATGGTATCCGCCTCCGCCGTAATCGCACTCTCGCGCACAACGGAAACCAGATACCATTCCTCCGCATTTTCCACCGGAACATAGGTATAGACGAACTCCCCGCCGTCCCCAGCAAATATGATACTGCCCGTCTCCTCCTGATCCAGCGCCTCGATAAAATTGTCAATCTTCGTCTGCGCGTCATTATGCCCTGCCAGAATATCAAAAATATTATCATAGAAACGATCTCCGAGCATACCGACAGACCGCAGGAGAATATCTCCCCTATGGTTCACCACATAAGCAAGTCCCTGCTCATTATAAAAAGAAAGAGAAAACGCCTCAGAGACCTTGCTGCAATCATAGCTTTTCTGGATCAATCCCGGCACGCCGTCCGCAAAAGTAAAGCATTCATAATAGCCAAACATCGTATCATCCGTGTACAATCCCGTATACGGATCGCGCACGCCGCTCCCGGAAAGCCCCCGGTAAACCGTCAGTTCCTCGTCCCCCATCTGATAAATCTCGTAAGTCTTATTGTTGTAGAACTGACCCGTCTCTAAATTGATGACCGAATAAAAAGCATCCACCTCTCCAAACGCATTCAGCCACTTCTGCATCTGCTCCACATCGCCGGAAGCACTCTGCTCAAAATAGCGCGCAAAACTATGGAGACGCTCACGGTCCCCCGAAAGAAAATTATCAAACGCCTGCCGCTGCTGGATGGTCACCGCCAAGACATTATGAACCGCCTGCTCCATCAGTTTCGTCCGCAGGGAGGAGACATAGTAAAGTCCGCCCCATAGAATGAGTCCCATACAGATCACGATCAGCATCCCCAGCCGGATTCTCCGGTTATGTTGTATCTTTTTTATCATTTTTTCACGCCTTCTGTTTCAACCTCTGCGGGCAGAATTCCGTATCTCATCGAAATATCCGTTTCGTAAGTTTTGGGGATTGTTCTTTTTTAACTATACCCTAACAATACCCCGATTGCAAGTAAGGAGCCGCTAAAAAGCGCCTTCCCGCTCTCTTGCCGTCCGAAGAATCTGTTCTACCGCCGCCTCCGCATGCGTGGGTAATTCCGCCGGGTCGGACGCGCCTGCCCCGGCATCCCCTTTTCCTTCATAAAAAGTATACAGCGCATACCTTGCGAGCAGTCCCGATACGCGCCCCCGCTCCACGGAATCCTCGGTGCCTAACACGATCACGACCAGATCATGCGTCGTCACTCCGTCGTTCACCGAAAGCGATGTGACCAGACATGCCCCCGCTTTATTGGTCGTCCCTGTTTTCAGTCCGGTAACCTCCGGCAGGTTATAAAGAAGCGGATTGGTATTGCGCACTTCCGCAGCGAGGGAAGCGAGCACCGCCGTCTGCCGCGATGTCATATCCGTGATCTGCGGATACACTTTCAAAAGATAAGATGCCAGCCGGAACATATCTTCCGCACTCATGCGGTTCTGCCGCTTGGACGGAATGGGATCTTCCGTATAGGAGGGCAGTCCGTGACTGTTAAAAAAAACGGCCTGGGACAGCCCCAGTTCCAACGCCTTCTGATTCATCATCCCGACAAAGGCCTCCTCCGAGCCGGCGACCGCCTCCGCCAGACACAGCGCGCATTCATTGCTGGAAGGCAGAAGCATTCCCAGCAGGAGCTCCTGTACGGCGATCTGCTGTCCCGCTTCGAGGTGGAGCACGCCGTCACCCGATTCGGACAATGCCTGAACTGCATCGGAGATCGTGACCTGTTGTTCCAGCGTCATCCGCCCTGTTGAGACGGCGTCCATCACCAACAGATAAGTCATCAATTTGGACGTACTGGCTATGGGGTAGGGCGTATCGGACTGATACTGATAATAAATTTCTCCGGTGGAAGCGTCTCCCACCAGCACACTGTTGACGCCATAGAAATAGCCCGCCTGCTCCAGCGCGTCAGGCGAAATCCAAAAAGAACCCTGTGTGTCGATCTGCATCGTGCCCGCGGCAGGAACCGTGAGGTTCACATCCAGAATCATGGCAAGATCCGCCGCCATCATAAAACAGTCGTATTGACCGGAAGGAAGCCGCATGATCAGGGTGTAGTAATACACGGCCTGTCCGTTTACCGTGAATTTGTTCCGCCGCAGGGTAATGTCCGGGTTCCCGTCATCTTCCCAGGCAGCATTTTCCACGCCCACGGGCGCATAGTTCTCCCCGAGGCCAAGCGTAACGGCATCTTTCGCGATCTCCAGCGAAAAGGACTTATCCGTACCGTAAAGCACCATGGCAAGATCCCGCAGGGAAAAATAGGTATTATGGTCATAGCCGTAATCCAGCGTTTTTACCGTGTATGGGACGCCGGAATCCGCCTGTACCTGCCAGCTTCCGGGGATTTCAAAGCTTGCATCCGCTTCGGCGGGCAGAAAAGCGCTGATTAAGACGGCGCATAATAGCATACAGACAATATTCCGCAGTATTTTTTTCATGGGATTCCTCTCTTCCATATGATTCTTATCAAACAGCATGCCTGATCTGCGCTTTCCAAAGCAGACGCAGGGCGGCGAAAACGCACCCGTCACTCCTGCAGGGTGTAGATTACGGCGTCCTGATCCGAAAAAAGACCGGCGCCTGCAGAATCCGTTTCGCCGGACAGAATCAAAGTCCCGCCTTTCCGGATATAGCTTTCCACCCTTTCAGCGTCCGTTCCGCCCGTGTCAGACCGTCTGGTCAGGACGCCTTCCGCCGCCTCATAACTGCCGCTGCCGTCATATTGCGCCTGCAGCTCCTCCAGAGAAGGAAGCAGTGCGGGCGCATACGCCATCAGATAGGAGACCGTGGACATTCCAAATGTCTCCGTTACGAGCGCTTCAAGATCATCCTCATCCGTGCCGCCTTTATATCCCGCCATGAGCAGCCTCTCTGCCACAAGTTCCCGAAACGCCATGGCAAACGCCTCATAGGCGGACTGTCGGCAGGCATCATAGCTCTCCGGCAGGACATAACAGCGAAAGGTTCCCTCCGCAGCGTTCTCCGCACGGGCGCTCTGCTCCAACGTCAGACTCACGCGCACGGTCAAATCCTGCATGTAGAACGCCATATCCTCCAAGGAAACGCTGACGCCTTCCACCTCCTGCAGCCAGCTAAGCGCTGTGACGGCAGCGCGCTGCGTCATGTCCAGATCAGTGGTCCACTCCCCCGAAAGGTCCTGATCCCTTGCATATTCCTCCGCCTCCGGCGAAAAGAAATGCAGATAGGCAAGAAGCGCGGTGGACGTGCTCAAAGTCAGGAACAACAAAATAAGAATGGTATTTTTCAAAGCTTTTTTCATACAAGATTCTCCTGCCCGGCGTTTCATTTCAGCGTCTCTGTCCGTTGTTTTCTCTGTACCTATCATACCACTTTTTGCTATTTCTGCATAGTTGTGCATCTTATTTATAGATCACGCTTCATTCCATCAATTATCTTTAGATAAACTTGTTAATGGAAGATTGGATCAATTCATATCAGCCCGGCAGACTCTCCCGGAGGCAGAGCGCCCCCCAGCCCACCCGTTCGTTCGGATAAACACTCTCCCCCCGGATCGGTCTCGCGCCCATCCGAAGATACGCTTTTAGCTTCTCCCCATAGCAATACGGATCAATGCCGCGGACAATGCCCTGCTCCATCATCAGCGCGCTTGCGCCCGTGACGAACGGCGTCGCATATGATGTCCCCGACACGACAAGCGGCTGATCATCCGGTCCCATCACCGACAGATTCACACCCGGCGCCACCAGATCCGGTTTCACATTGCCAAAGTCGGACAGACCGTTTGATGAGTTTACATAATATCTTCCCCGCCCCGAAAAGTCCGCATACCGCTCACCGCCGGAGTCATACGCTCCGACCGTAATGACCGCCGAGGATGTGGACGGGATTGTATAAGTCTGCTGCGGCGTCGGATTCAGGAAAAACGTCTGCGTCCCCCGCGCCTCCTGGGAAGGCAGGTACATCGCATATTCTCCCGTTGCCGTCCGCACGCCCGTAAAAACAAAGCGCCATTCTCCCGACGCAAGATACCGGCTTCCATAGGCAGGCTGCATTTCCACATAAATCTCCTTATTGGCGGCATAGGGGTTCGCCGCCCCCACATAGATCAAAAGCTGCGTTCCGTCATAGGTAGTCCTTCTTGTTCCCGCAGGTTCCCCCGCATCGATCGTCACACGATTTCCCGTCGGTGTGATGATCACAATCTGATAGGCGTCCATCGGGCTCATCCAGATCTGCACCGAAAGCGTACGCTCATAACTCCCGACGCTCAGAATCTCCGTGCGCTGTTCCCCCTCCTGAATCGCCCGCGCCACGTGCCCCGCCGTGCTTCCCTCATTGCCGCTCCCGACACAGATCGCTGTTCTGCCGATCTGCGCCGCATTGTCCATAAAGCGCTCCAGCAGGGACGTCCCGTTATGCGCGCCATACGTATTGCCAAAACTTAAATTGATACAGAGCGGCATCCCATATTCCGCCGCCTTACGCTGGCACCATGTAATGGCACGCATGAGCTGCGTTGTCTTGGGAAATCCTTCCGCCTGCGTATTTCCAAGTCTGACAACGAGCAGCGGACTCTGCGTCGCAACGCCGCGGAACGCAGGGCTGTCAGCATATCCCGCCGCAACCGACGCGACCGCCGTGCCGTGCCCGCTCACATCCATGCTTGGCAAAACCCGCAGCGCGTCCGTTCCCGCCGCCAGCGCCTCATTGATCTGCTCCTGCGAAAAAGCCACGCCCTGCGCAAATCCCTCCGGCGGATAAAATCCCCGCTGTGCATCCGGCAAAAGCACCTGATCCCACAAATCCATGATCCGCGTTGTTCCGTCCGCATTGCGAAACAGGCTGCTCCGATAATCAATCCCCGTATCAATCACGGCAAGCAGCACGCCCTTTCCGCTCAAATACGGCTCCCTGAGCTGCACCTGCGAGATACACGCCGCCGCGAGCGGTTCCAACAATTGAAAAAACAATCGTTTTGGCTTTTCCACATACTCGATCTGCGGAATAGCGGCAAGCGCCTCGATCCGGCTCTGCGGTATCGTGATAATGGCGTATCCCGCGATCAGTTCCTCCACGACGCCCCCCAGCGCCCGGACCGCGTCAAGGCTTCCCTGATATTTGACGATCAGCTCCCATGTTCCCTCCTGTGGAAAAAAACCGACGCCCAGGTCTCCCGACTGTTCTCTCTCCTCCTGCGTCATATCCAAAGACAATTCCAGTGCATTATCTAATTTCCCCGAATCCATCCTGCGCGAACCTCCGTGACAGTTCCGCAGCCGTCCCTGCCACTGATTTTTCTTTTTTCTCATAAAAAATATATGCACACATCTGTTTATTCTTCCTTTTTCATGATATAATGAGCGAAAGTGAGAAGAATGCACTTGTGCATTCGGCGAACGGCGAATGTTATCATGAATCGCAGATTCATGATATAATGTCCGCAAAGACAAATTTATCACACACTGTAAACATCATGTTGACTAGTTTTTGGTTTGACGGGAGAACACAAACTTATGAGAACAAAACCTACCGAACTTCCTGCCGACGATTACATGAAAGAAAAGAAAACACACGGCAATTTGGAATATCCGATTGCCATCTACCACGTCGATCTGCACAGTCTCTACATGGGCTTTGTCCGCTGGCACTGGCATGAAGAACTGGAGATTGACGTTGTCACACAGGGCAGAATGGAATGCCTGATCGGAGATGAAGTGATCCCGCTTGAGGCAGGGGACGCAATCTACATCAATCAGAACGTTATACATTCCCTCCGTCCGGTCGGAGAAGAACCGGGACAATTTGACGCGATCGTCTTTCATCCCACGCTGTTTTTCGGCTATGGCAAAACGTATCTTAACGCCAAATACCTGACTCCGATCATCAGTAAGTCGGGATTTCGTCATTTTTTGATCAATAAAAAATATGCGAACTTTGCGGAAATGACTGCGCTGCTGGACGAGCTCGTCCGCGCAACTGATTCTGCCGCGATCGGCTATGAACTGCTCACCAAAAGCTGTCTGTGCCGCTTCTGGGTCTATCTGCTTGAAGAATTTTCCGTCTGCGATCCCGCAAAAAAAGAAGTCCGCTCTTTAAGCGAACTGCGCGCACAGGACGCCGTCTTATACATTGAACGGCATTATCAGGAACCGATCACGCTCGATGAGATTGCCGGCGCCATTCACGTCAGCAAGAGCGAATGCTGCCGCTGCTTTAAGAAAGCACTACACACAACGCCGTTTGAATATCTCATGAAATACCGTATTTTTATGGCGTCCGTGATCATTCGGCAGGACGCATGTCAGCAAATGTCCTTCTCGGAACTTGCCACGACAGTCGGATTTAATAACGCGAGTTATTTTAATAAAGTATTCAAAAATATCATGGGCTGTACGCCAACCGAATACCGGAAAACAATCCGAAGCGGCTCCGCGCAGGATATTTCCGTTTTCCCGTCCGTTTTGTATGAGGAGCATATTTCCATGAGCGACTCGGTTCCGCCCGGTACGGTCTGACAGAACGCCCAGACGGAATATCGGCATAGCGGGAACCTTAACATGACTACAATGTCAGACATGACAGGAATATTATCATGGCTGACATATCTGCAATGAATGGAACATCACCATGACTGAACCGTCTGCATGAACAGGAGAAAACATATGTCCTCTCTCATCTTATTACGCGGAAATTCTGGAAGCGGGAAATCATGTGTGGCAAAAGCGCTTCAAAAACGGCTTGGCAGGAATACGCTTCTGATCCCGCAGGATACTGTCCGGCGCGAAATGCTATGGGCGCACGACGGAAAAGACACCGCTGCCCTCCCTCTATTGAACGAGCTTCTGCGCTACGGGAACGCGCATTGTGCGCATGTCATTCTTGAGGGCATTCTAAAAGCGGAATGGTATCAACCCCTTTTTGAATCGGCAATCTCTCTTTTTGGAAACCGCATTT
The DNA here is from genome assembly GCA_023667365.1 of bacterium. Classification (GTDB taxonomy): domain Bacteria; phylum Bacillota; class Clostridia; order Lachnospirales; family Lachnospiraceae; genus DLAJ01. Next base: position 26,383 of record JAMPAG010000027.1, read on the forward strand.
TTGCTTATTACTACGATCTTCCGTTTGAGGAAACGATAAAAAGACACAAAACAAAACCGTTAGAAAAGCAGATGTCGTTTGGAGAAGCAGAAATGCGCAGTTGGTGGAACGAAAAAGACTATATCGGCATCATTCCCGAAAAAACATTCAACGAAGATGTTTCCCTGGAACAGGCCGTTGAACTGATTTACCGGCATGTCCTGCATACCGGGGAACGCTGATACCCGGATTCTTTATCCAAATAAGGATAACTGCCTGTCTTCATAAAGAAGCAGGTTATCTTCCTCCGACACGGTATAATTCATCAGCAACGCTTCTGTCACAGGTTTTCTGTTCTCTTCTTTGGCACCGACATGATAGAAGTGCTCCCTTGTAGCCTTATGACAGAAATGCCACAGGGTTTCTACATATTCATTTTTCCTATAAGCATTATGATCCCAGGTCGAAAGCATAAACATTGCTTTCGATGCCACAAGTTCCCTACACAGTGCTTTTTCCTGTTCTTCATTCCAACTGTCATAATAATCCACATGCCTGCCAATATACGGAGGATCACAGTAGATAAAAGCCTGTTCATCCGCCGTTCTGATGGTTTGTTCAAAGGGCTGACAAACAAAAGACCAGTTATGATCCCCCAGCAGCTCCTCTATGTGCGATACCTGATTTACAATTTTCGTAATATATGCCTTAGAAAAGCGCTGGGGTTTGTGCCCGTATGGAACATTAAACTCATACTCTTTATTAAACCGGATCATGCCGTTAAAACAAGCACGGTTCAAAAAAAGAAAGTCAAGCGGGCTGTGATTCTCATTAAAACGTTCACGCACCTCATAATAATGGTCCGCATCCTTTTTTGACAACAAATTTCCCTCTTCTTCCAGAAAATTTCTCACAAGATAGGATGTGATCTTTCCCTTCCCGACCTGATTGTAAAATTCAATGATATGAGGATTGATGTCCGCAAAGACCGCATTCGTCGGCGCAACGTTAAACCCAACCACCCCGGAACCCATAAACGGCTCGATCCACATACTTGTTTTTGAAACAGAAATATTCTCTTTTATAAACGGAATAAGTTTCGTCTTTATCCCCTGCGTCTTTATCGGCGGCACATATACCTTATTCACTGTCATATCACTTTCCCTTCGACTTTGATGCTTTCGGATTGTATAAATTTTCCGGCAGTCCCCTATAACGCAGATACTCTAAAAAAGAAGATAACTTTTTGTGTTCTCCTGCCTTAGCCGGTATTTCCATCTTTCCAAAATTTGCCCAATAATCATCGAATAGCTCCTCACCTGCCTTTGCAAAAACGCCATTGCCGGAAAGAATGTCATCAATCTTTTGAATACTTCCAATGTTCGCTGTATTGCCGCTCCCGCCTTTATCACTTGCAATACGCCATTTTTCTTCTGCAAAAAATGTAAATCCGCTGATCACTGCCGGAATATTTTCAATTTCTTCCACCGTATAAATTTTAGTCTCCTCAAACTTATCAAGCACCGATCTCGTGTAGATGATACCCAGACAAAAAATGACCGCTGTAATCACGATATGGGTACTGAATATTTTTCGTGCTTGCTCTATTGATAAAATACTCGCCGTGAGAGCCAAGCGTGAAGCCGTTGCAGAACCCCGGATATTCCTCATCCCGATAAGTTGTCTTCAAATCCACGGCAAATTTAATATCAGGATTGCTCCGGCTGATAAAGGTCAGGTCCGGATACCAGTTCTGACAGGCGGCTAATTCTATTTTATATCCGCTGTCTTGCGCAAATGTTAAAAAATGAGGAAACAAATGCAATTCAAGTATTTTGGATATAATCTTTGTATCTGAAGAAATCGTATGTACATTTCGAAAAATATCAATAAACCCACGAACGGTCCACTCGCCGTTTAACGCAATCTGCGATGCTAATGAATTGGCAAAATCTTTTAATTTTTCTGCAAATAGTTTCTTTTCCTTTTCATTTTTCATAAAAGTATGCCTTCCTCTGTACAATACCATTTTCTTCTACGTTTTCTATCAAATGGTTCATCTTAAGGTTCATCTTAAAAGAGCTTCTTTCCCCTAACGCTCCGTAACCGTCCCTTTTTCCACCATCAGATCCGGATAATAAGAGAGCTTTGCCTTGCGCAGTCCTTCCGCGCCCGTATCTTCCTCGCGGTTAATGTAGCGGAAGCCGGCGGCGATATGCTCCACAAACTGCTGGTTCATGATCGGATACGCGCCCTGCACGTCAGCAAACGCCTTCTCGATATGCACCACATAAGTCTCACGGTTGCACGGCTCGCCAAGGGAAAACGCGACCACGCGCCCATCCGCCCGGATCAGCCCGCCGTCGAGTTGTAACTGCTCCCGCTGCCTGAGCGCACGGAACGTAATGTCAAATTCCGTGCTCTTTTCCCAATCCGTGCGGGCCGCATTCAGCCTGCCCCACTCCTGCGCCATTTCCACGCATTCCTCCACATTCCGTTCGTCGATCCGCTCAAAAGACCAGTCAGGATGTTCCTGCTTGAATTTGTTAATATGATTGCGCTTTCCATGCAGTTTTTTCCCCGCCAGCGTCCGAAGCTTTTCCGCCTCATACACATAATCCGCGTTATCGCGGTCATACGCGATCTGAAACCGCGTCGGATACCATTCCATCAAATACGCATACTGCTGCGGTGTGACAAGGTGCATCTGAAACGGCTGCCCTGCCTCTTCAAAATAAACAAAGAGCGCCTCCATCGCGCTCTTTATTTCTCCCCGCCCCAGCGGATAGCTGACCGAAAAGCCTCCTTCCGTTTTCTTATGACAAAAAACAAGACAGTCGTACAGCACTGCATAACGGATGTTATAATATGGCGCCCACAGCAGGTTATTCGCAAATGAAAACTCACAGCTCATCGACTGCTCGCGCTCATAGTAATGCTCGATGAGCGCCCTGTCCTTTATTGTGATCTCTTTCCAGCCGATGTCCATAATGCAAGCCTGCTCCTTTTTGTGCGCCGTGATCCATGCTGTTCATGGCTGCGCCGCCAATGCGAAATATCTCTCTTTCTATTGTTGCTCCATTTCGGAAAAATTACACGTCATAACCGCGATTTGCCAAATACTCTATCAATCTCGTAACAGCCGCCTGTCATGACCAATCCTTACATGACAAACTTTCCGACAGCATCTTTCAGTTTCTCGATATTTCCTACGCTCGTCTCTACCTGCGTGCGGCTGTCCGCCACGCCCGCCTTCATGTTGGAGCTGCTCTCGGCAATATTGGTGATACCGTTCGTCGCCTCTCCGATCGTCACATTGATCTCCGAAACGGTCTTATTGATCTCATTCATGGAACCTGCCAGATTATTGATCGCCTCCTGAATCTGCGTCATGCTGCTGTCAAACTCTCTCGCATCCTCCACATACTGCTCGCTGACTCTGGAAAACTCCTCATAATCCGCAAGCACCGTATTTCCGAGAAACTCGGTGGAATGCGTGAGACACGCCGACATATTGCCGACGGCATCCACCACCTCGTTGACGATCCCGTTGATATTGGACACCATTTCCATTGTCTGGCTCGCCAGACTGCCGATCTCCGAAGCAACGACCGCAAAGCCTCTGCCCGCGTCCCCGGCTCTTGCAGCCTCGATGGAAGCGTTCAGCGCAAGCAGGTTCGTCTGGGAAGAAATCTCCGAGATCGCGTTCGTCATTTCATTGATCTTATCTACCGCCTTTGCCTGCTGGATCGCCTCTTTCGACTGCTCGCTGACCTCCTCGCACATCTGGCTTGTCCGCCTGGAAGCGCTCTCCGTCTTCTTCTGCAATACATCCGCTCTCTTTCCGATCTCTTTTGCGTTCTGCACCCCGGCCTCAGACAGATTTTCGATCGACGCTGCGATCTCGGTCACATTCGTCACATGATGCGCGATCATATCCGATGAGGTGGACGTCTCATGCATGGACGCGGCAAGCTCCTGCGAGATTGCGCTGTTTTCCACGCTCAGGGAATCCACCGTATTGGTCACATCCTCCAGGCTATGGATATTCGCCCGCAGTTCCCTGCTGGAGTTTTCAATCTCCACAATCAGCGTCTGAATGCTCTCCCGCATCTGCCGGATCGCACGCGCGATGTCTCCCGTCTCATCCCCGCGCTTCAGCAGGACTTCCACATCCGCGTTCGGCCGGAAATCCAGACCGGCGATCGTCTGAATCGCATTCGTTACTTTTTTTAACGGTTTCGTCGTATAAATGCTGAACAGGCTGCCGATCACTAGCGTCAGCACCAATGCCAGAATCGCGCCGATAAGGATTTTTGCCGCCGTGCTGCGTGCCAAAGCGATCACCTCGCTCTGTCTGACAAAGCTGCCGAGCTTCATGCCGTTATCCAATACGCTGTAACTGGAAGAATACTTTTTTCCCCCAAGAGAAAATGTATGAATCTCATCCGCCGCACCCGGATCGTTCAGATAGGCAGTCATCCGGCCTAATCCGTAAGTATTGTCATCCGCCGCCGCATATCCGACCTCTAAGTCAGGATGATACAGGACCGCATTGTCCGCCTGTAACAGATAGGCGTACCCGCTGTCAAAAAAGCGCATACCGCCCACCAGGTTCTGGAGCTCTGTGAAATCCACGTCCATACCGATAATGCCGACGGATGTACCGTCAATAAAAAGCGGCACGACATAGGAAATCATATAAACATTGATATTTTCATTGAGATAGGGCGACATCCACAGCGGCTCGCCGTGATTAACCGGTATGTAGTACCAGCCCACATGCGCCGCATCATCCGGATCATAGATGGAAAAATCCGTCGGCACAACGCTCTCGAACGGGCTGCTCGTGTCGTTTCTCGTAAAAAAGATACCGGACGTCGGATCGGTAAAATCCGGATTATAGCGGATATAGCAAGTCAGAACGCCCGGCGTATTCTCCGCCGATTGCAGCAGAACGCTCATCACGCTCTCCGTGTATTCCTCCACATAGGCTGCACTCGTCTGGAATTTGTTAAAATCCGTCAGCTGCTGCATACAAATATCCGCCATCGTATCCACGGACTGCGAAATCCTGGAAAACTGTAGATTCAGCTCGTTTGCAAAATCTTTGGTCTGCAGCGAAAGAATCTCCCCGCATTCTGTAGACGCGGTTCTGGACGCCTCCATAATACCGACTGCCCCGCAGATACCGCACGCGAGCAGCGCGCAAATAATAACAACGACGATGACTTTCACCTTGATCGTTTTCATAGCCGCACCTCCCGTAAGATGAAATAAACTACCTGTATTTTTCTAAGGATTCAATAAAAATGATTGTATCATACTCATGCGGAAAAGAAAACTACTTTGTCGAACTTGAGTTTCCGCAGTTTTATCCACTGGAACCCATTTTCACCAACACTACTATGA
>JAMPAG010000028.1 GCA_023667365.1 bacterium
CCTGCCGACATGGTATATAATAAACGCAAAGAAATCATTTCCTATCACAGGGCAGGATCCGGCTGCGCCGGGCAAAAAGGAGGCTCCATGAAACAAACCGTTCTGATCACCGGCGCGTCCCGCGGCATCGGCAGGGCCTGCGCCGAATTGTTTGCCAAAGAAGGATACGATCTGTTTCTAAACTGTCTAAAATCCGAAAAAGAACTGACAGACCTTGCCGCAGAGCTCACCGCGGCATACGGCGCCCGCTGCCGGCTGTTTTTCGGCGACGTCGGCGATCCGCATTTTGTCGATCGGATGTTTGCACAGATCGACCGCCTCGACGTGCTCGTGAATAATGCGGGCATTTCCCATGTCGGGCTTCTGCATGAAATGACGCCGGAGGAATGGCTGCATGTCATGAACGTCAATCTCAATTCCTGTTTTTATACCGCCCGCCACGCCGTACCGCTCATGTTAAAAGAGCACAGCGGGCGCATCATCCACATCTCCTCCGTATGGGGCTGTGTCGGCGCTTCCATGGAAACCGCCTATTCCGCGAGCAAAGCAGGCGTAAACGGCCTTACGAAAGCGCTTGCAAAAGAGCTTGCGCCAAGCCATATCAGCGTCAACGCCGTCGCCTGCGGCATCATTGACACCGACATGAACCGTCATCTTTCCGCAGAGGAGCTTTCTTCCATAAAAGAAGAAATTCCGGCGGACCGCCTCGGCACGGCTGCGGAAATCGCCCAAACGGTCTTACAGCTCGCAAATGCTCCCGACTATCTGACCGGGCAGATTATCACGGTGGATGGCGGATGGATCTAGGACGCGCTCTACATTTCTGCCGCGCGCCGCTCCATATACGCATGCACCCGCTTACGCATCCACGCAAACTGTTCCCTTGTCTTTTCGTTGTCACTCTCAAAGTTCAGAAGCGTCTCCAAATATCCCTGTTCGCCGACAATGCGGACGCTGACCGGGTACACAAGCTCAAACACGAGCGAAATATGTCCCGCCACATAGTCAACCGGCGTCTTTTTTAAGCTGCGCAGCGTCGCATGCTCCTCCGAAAAGCTTTGAAGCACCGCCTCGCTGACTTCGCTTGTTTTTAACGCCTGCGTCGTCGTATTGTAGATCGCTTCAAGCGGCACGTCCACATTGACGCGCATAATATCAATCTTATCCGCATCCCTTAAAATATGACAATACGTCCGCGTCCGTTCATCCATATCCGCCGCAATACGATAAAGGCTGTGATTACGCACCGCCGTCTCGATCAGGTCAAGCTCCTCCTGCGGTGTGTTATGCGGAAGATAGCCCGCAATCTCTCCATGCTGAAATAGAATATCCGCCCCAAACTGCGCATGATCAATGGACTGCGCATCCACAAACGTCCCATAGCGCCGAAGCTGCTCAAACCGCCCGACGTCATGTAAAAGACCGATCAACCACGCTAAGTCAAGCTCCCGCCCGCTTAGTCCCGCCGCTCTGCCGATCCGCTCACAGAGCGCCGCCACGCGATAGGTGTGATCGACCTTTAGCTTGATCTTTTCATCCGTTCTGTCATACTGTGCCGTGTACGCGTCGAACGCCGCAAGCGCCCGCTTTCTGTCCACGTTCCATGCTGCCTGTCCCATATCTGCACCTTCCGTATCCGTTTGCGCCATCATTCGTTCCCTGCCCTTGCACTCCGCATCCGCCTGCTCCGGCATCTTCCCATGCTCGTACCTTCCATCCCCCGCTCCATAGGCTCTCTACCGCATATCATTCCCCGAACGCGCCGTTTTCTTTCCATCTGCGCTGTTGTTTTTTCATGGCAAACAGCCCGACGCCGTCCGCAAGCGCCCAGCCGATCGGAATCGCCGCCCAGATTCCGTACACACCGATCCCGGCGACCGGAGCGAGCAGGTACGCCAGCGCAACGCGCGTTCCGAGCGACACGATCGTCAACCAAAGCGACATATTCGGTCTGTTCACACCGCGGAAATATCCGTAGAGTAAAAAAAGCAGACCAATCCCGCAATAGCATGCGCCTTCTATCCGAAGATAACCTGCTCCGATGCCGATGATCCTTGTTTCTTTCGCTTTCACAAATACGCGCATGAGCGGATGCGCCGCCGCGCATACGACCACGGATACGACCAGACAGAATCCCATGCTCAACCGCACCGCGCGGGAAAATCCCTCCCGTACCCTGTCCCGTCTGTCCGCGCCGTAATTCTGTGACACAAACAAAGAAAACGCATTGCCGAACTCCTGCGCCGGCATGTACGCGAGCGTGTCAATCTTCACCGCCGCCGCAAACGCCGCCATGACGGCTTTGCCAAAGCTGTTGACAAGTCCCTGGATCATCAGAATACCGAAATTCATGACGGACTGCTGGACGGAGGCCGCCGCAAGAAAGCCCGCGACTTCCTTAAGGAGCGTTTTATCCGTCCGCATCCCCGCAAGCGTAAAGCGCAGGCGTTTTTCTTTTTTCCATGTATAAAAAGCAATGCCGACGCCCGAAAGCACCTGTGCGGCAAGCGTCGCCTCCGCCGCGCCCCGGATGCCGCGATGAAACGTCATGACAAACAGGCAGTCGAGTCCGATATTGAGAATGGACGCCGCTCCGAGAAACACGAGCGGAACCACCGAATTTCCGAGCGCACGCAGCACGAACGCATAGTAATGATACAGGAACACAAAAAAGATTCCCGCAAAAATGATCATGACATATTCCCGCATCATCCCGCGAAGCGAGGCGGGAACCGAAAGCAGGCGCAGCAGCCCGTCACAAAATAAAAGCGAGAGCGCCGAGATCAGCACTGCAAAAAAGCCCGCAAACAAAAACGCGGTCTGCATACGTTGTCTCATACCGGGCAGATCGTTTTTTCCATAATAATAGGAAAACAGCGCGCCGCCGCCCATACACATACCGATCAGAACGGAATTTAGGAATGTCATGAGCGTGTACGCCGAGCCGACTGCGGCAAGCGCATCCGGACCGAGCACCCGTCCGACGATCAGCGTATCCGCGATATTGTAAAGCTGCTGCAAAAAATTGCCCGCAATCATCGGCAGCGCAAACTTGATCAATGTGCCGGTCACGCTGCCCTCGGACAAATCTGTTTTTTTCATGCGAACGCCACACCCTCCCGCTGATTCCTCTGCCGGATAAAATCGGTGATTTGGAAAATCGTAAGCCGCAGGTACTATTCTTTTATGAACGCTGCTTTTTCTGTTAGTTCTATGACTTTTACGCCCTTTTCTTTCGCATACTGCATCAATCCTCTTAAGCCAAGGCAGATTTTGGCGCACTGGCTTAACAGCACCGGTTCTGACATGTTCGCCAGACCTTCCTTCTAAGAAACAATTTTTATAAAATAATTTTCGCATTACCTTTGTATGGATGGCTGTCGGCATAAGCAGAGGCTTTCTCCATAAATTCATCCGCTCCCATTCTGTCGTAATACTCCCTTTGCCACACAGTATAATCAAAATCATCTCTTTTAAGCATTGAAATAAAATACTCTGTATCAAGTACACCCAACTTTTCTATAAGACAAGCAAGTCCTTGTTCCATTAGTTCCGTTGTGTTCATCATAACCCATCCGCCTCCATTTTTCTTATAAACTCACAAGGGGAAACCAACTGTATTTGTTCAGAGCAATACTTTAACAACCTGTCATCTGTAGTAATAAAATAATTGCATCCTGCAAAAACCGCACAAGCCACATGACAGGCATCCTTTACCTTAATTCCAGTTTCCATGATAGAATGCGCATTTCTTTCTACAATTTCTTTATTCTTATTTGTTACATAAACTGTAGCATTGGCATTCATAAAATTTTCAATGGCAAGTCTTTTTTGCATTGACCGATTATTACTGTTTTCAAATTCCAGAACATAAGAGGTGACAAGTTCCAACTGCCCTCTTTTTACCATATCCTGAATATAAAGTTTAGCTTGTGTTTCCAAACTTATTCTAATCTGTGATTGATCATCATAAGGGCGATTATAACAACAATTATCCAAATAGATTCTCACAGTTATATCCTCCGTCAATTCCGGTTTGTTAAATAGGGCGGCACAGACATTCTACCATGATTGCTCCGCAATCATGCCAACTTTATGCGCACTCCGCTTCGCTCCGGCGCGGTATCATGTCTGACGACATTCTACCACAAACGCACTTGCAGTTCCATTAAATTTTGCCGTCCCATCACCATCTGCCGAATCGATGGAACGCCGCTCTGCCTGTACCCCTCTGCGGACCTTGCTTTATACGGCGAAACCCTGTCCTCATAGCAGTTCGATCCACGGCGTATCCCACTGATATTTCTCCATAATCACATGTCCGTCCCGGAATGCAACGCCGTCCGCCTCCAGCAAGGCGATCTGACGATTTTCGCCGCCGAACGCAAACGCCGGGGACACCCTGCCATCCTTTGTCACTACGCGGTAGCACGGTATCCCGTCGGGATCGGGGTTGCCGTGCAGGGCATAGCCGACGACACGCGCCCACCGCTTATTTCCCGCAAGCGCCGCCACCTGCCCGTACGTCGCCACCCTGCCGCGCGGGATCTGGCGCACCACATCATAGATCCGTTCAAATGTATTTTGATTCGATTCCATCACGCATCCTCCCCAAAGCCGCAAAGTTTATTCTTTTTTCAAAAACCCGCTCCACCTTCTGCCTACTCGATTATATCAAATGCTTCCGCTGTATTCCACTGATATTTTAGCAAACGGTATTCTTCGGCATTTTATTCGATAAAAGCCTTTCCGTATATCCCCGCCTGCGTCCGCAAACCGCATGATTGCGCGCAGAAAATCAACTTTGACAAGCAGTGCGGAATCTATTATCATATACTATATAAAGAAACGTAAAAAGGGTATCATAAGCAAAATAGAAATAGCACAAAACATCCTTTTTACCGCATCTGCAAAATTGACGTGGTAAGCACAACAAGAAATCAGATCAAAAGCGAGGCGAAAGTATGAGCGAACGAGAACGCGCAATGCAACTATTAAATTCTGTTCAGATTATAAATTAGGCTATGTGGTGGCATACCTGCAAGGTGCTGCAATCCCCGAAGAACTTCCAAATTCCAAAACCCCCGACAATGAGAGAACAAAGATAGAGGAAGTAGAACCGGATGAATGGGATTTGGAAATGATTTCCAATGCCGCTAAAAATAATGATGGCTCCTCTGTGTCTTTTGAGGAACGCTTAAAGAAAGAAGGCTTAACATATGCCGACTTATAAAATCATCTTTGAAATTAACGATTCCATCAGACTGATAACGATCACCAACATAGATAGCCGTGGGGATATTTACAAGGGACTTTAATAGAAAGTTAGGGAGGGAAAGTTAGCATCCCCATTTCAAATGGTGGTAGGTTTAACCTCTTTGGGGGTATTTCTTTGGTTCTGCCAAAGGCGGGATTCCGCAGTACCTTCTTTACCGATTGCCTCCTAAAGGAGGCTCTTTACTGTTTTCCAGCTTCCCGTCTGTCATTCTCTCCTGAATATACTTCCGTATGATTTCTTCATTCACATTTCCGACTGTTGATACATGATAGCCTCTTGCCCCAAAATGTCGGTCTCCCCACTTAGTTCTGTATTCCGGATGTCCGTCGAACAGCATTGGGGTATTCTTTCCCTTTAATGAAGACATTGTAGAGGTTGATAGCCCTATTTCCCCCGAATTTGAATATTAAAGAAACAAAATCACTAATTCTCGATTGAGAAGCAGTGATTTTGCTTTTTACCTCTTCAATTCTCTGACTTCAGTCTTTTTATGAGTTCCTCAGTGCAAGCACTCAAACGCCACAATCCCCTAACTGGCAGTATGGCATAAAATCCGTCGAATTTCAATGTATTCTTTGAAATTTCAAAATGTGCCGCGTTCGGAAATGCGCCGTTCAACATTCAGCAGAAGACGGAACTGTAACAAAAATTTCATCCCATCCCCATTTTACATTGACCCTGATCAATCCCAAGATTATGATGAGAATATATTTTCCGGGAACCTTTTTGGGTCCTGCGCAATCTAATATTCATAGATCACTTTTCAGTTCAAGTTCACGACAGGAGGAGAATGTATGTTGAAAACGACAAAAAACAAAATTTGCACTTTGGTTCTTACCGCAGCCCTTATGGTATCTGTAATGACTATGAACGGCATCAACGCTTTTGCGGCGTCTGCCGTGCCGGAGCAGTATATGTGCATCTTCGACGCAGGGTATTACGCGGCGCGTTATCCCGATCTTGCGGCTGTATTCGGAAGCGACGAGGCGGCACTTTTTAACCACTTTGTCTCCTGCGGCATGGCGGAAGGACGACAGGGCAGCGCGGAATTTGACGTAAATTTCTATCGCGCGGCTTATCCCGACCTTGCGGCTGTATTCGGCAATGACCTGCCGGCTTACTACAGCCACTACGCGGCGGCAGGCAGGGCGGAAGGCAGAGTCGGCGCAGGGACGGCTCCGGTCGCGTCCCAGACTCCGGCTGCAGCGGGTTTACCTGCGGCTTCGGGTCTTTCGGACGCTGCCGTGGGAAGTATCATAACGTTCGGCAGTTATGAGCAGGACAACAATCTCATCAACGGAAAAGAGCCGATCGAGTGGTATGTACTGGACAAATCAGACGGTCAGATGCTGCTGGTGGCGGTCAAGGTTCTGGATAACAAGCCATACGGCGTCTATAGCGGCGACGGGGTATCGTGGGAGACCAGTACGCTTCGGAGCTGGCTGAACAATGATTTTTACAATGCTGCGTTTTCTGCGGCGGAGAAGGCGCTGATCACGGACAGCTATGTCGTCAATTCCAATAATCCACATCGCGGTACGGATGCCGGGAATGATACGATAGATAAGGTGTTCTGTTTAGGTTTTGAGGAATTGGAAACCTATTTCCATATAGACTGTCGCAATAACGCCACGATGGCATGGGAGGACTACTGCTTATATTGTTATAATCAAGATCACAGGATCCTTGCGGCGCCGACGGACTACGCACATGCAAACACGGCGTTTTTACTCACACCGACGGGCGCATGGTTTTATAGTTGGGACGTCAACTATGCAGTCGGCAGCAGTCCTTGGTGGCTGCGCTCGCCCGGCTACGACGTCACTTATGCCGCCCGCGTCGATGTCTGCGGCGGCGCTGACACGCTCGGCCGCACTGTGAGCTACGACGGTCTGGGCGTGCGTCCCGCTTTGAGAGTGATATACTAATAAAAGAGATACCTAAAAAGGTTTCCTGACATGCCGATGTCTAGGAAACCTTTTGTAAGATGTATGTCTGCAAATAGCTTGACACAAATTCGTCATTCGTAAAAGGCAGTGCTGAAAGCGGAATCAAAATCAGGGGAGCGCCAATAAAATCGGCGCTCCCCTCTCTTTTGAAAACGCAAAGGGCGTCCCCATCACCGGAGCATCCCTTATAGACGGTTCCCATGCCATGATCTTCCTCTTACATGCCGTAACCTTTTTTCACCACGTCCGTGAGCGCACTGTCCAGCTGGTGGAACAGCTCGTCATAGCTGATCCGCCTGCCTTCAAAGCAGGTCACGCCCACATGCAGGGTGAGCGGAATCTCCTGCCCCTCCCATACAACGGGCTGACCGTTATGACTCTTGATCTTTTCCGCAAGGGAATCGGCGTAGCCTTGATCCTCGCTGTCCGTCAACAGGGCAAACTCGTCCCCGCCGATCCGAAACGCCACATCCTCCTCGCCTGCCGCCTCCTGTATCCGCTGTAACGCTTCCAGGATCACCAGATCGCCCGCTTTGTAGGAAATCTCATTCACTGCTATCATGTGCTTAATATCGCAGATCACAAAATAACACGCTTTCCGTTTCTGAAACAGATCGTATAATTCACTGATGTCCACATGTTTTCTCTCCGTCATTGTCGCATCTCCTTCCCCCACCGGCCCCGTCAGCCGCGGGAACAGCTCCGAGAACCGCTTGACGCCGCGGAACTCGGACGGTTTACAGTTCCAGAACCCACGAAATGCGCGCGTAAAAGATTCATTGGTTGCATATCCGTAGCGGAGCGCGATCTCCAAAATCCCCGTGTCCGGCTCGCACATAATGTCGCGCGCCGCCCTCGTGAGCCTCCTCCGCACCAGATATTCCCTGATCGACATATGGTTGACATAGCGGAACAGCTTTTCCAGCGTCGATCTGGAACAATAACATGCCGCCGCCACATCCTCGGTCTTTATGTTATCCTTCAGATGCTGCTCCATATATTCCAAAGCATCCGTAAGCAGCTCCATTTTATTCATACGCCACCTCTTTTACGCTTGCGCAGATCCGTTCCGGCACCGGTACCTTCCGTTCTGTTATCATGATTGTAGCAGATTTTCGGCGTGGATTCTTGATATTTTGAGTAAAAAAAGACTTCCGCTTGCGCGAAAGTCTTTCGAAGAATCCGTAAAGCGGATTCTTCCGGACTACGAAATTTTCTATAAAAAAAAGATTGGCGCGGCGCGCCAATCTTTCAAAGAACTGCCGACGGCAGTTCTTTTGGGATCTGCTGAAGGCGGATTCTTCACAGGTTGCGAAATTTCCTGCTCCCTATCTATTCCTGCTCAAACTGCGCCAGAAGCGTCAGATCATATTCTCCGTCTGCAGTCTGCGTTACCTGATAATGGTAAGTGAGAAGCTCATCATAAACAATGTCTCCCTCCGCCATGCCGTCCGCTAAATCCTCCGTCAGATCTACCTCCGCTTTGCAGTTCCCGTTTTCCATGACGCGGAGCCATATGCTTCCATCCTCCTTTGTCTCCACCTCACACTCTACGATCGCATAGACGTCCTCCGCTCCAAATTCAATCTCCTCGCCGTCAAAGAAAACGGATAGTTCCCCCACAGTCCCGTCGTCGTCAAGGGAGGCGGACAGATCGCCCGTTATCCCCGCGTCATCCGCAACGGCAAACAGCCCGACCTCCTCATCGCTCCCCACATTGACGGTTCCAAGGTAAGTCCCATCCTCATTTTCCTGCCAGGTCACATCCTTCTCGATCTTTTCGCCGTTTAAGTAGATCGTCATTCTCGACACCCATGTCTCGCCCGTCGCTGCATAACAAATCCCGTTGGAAGCAACAAACAGCCCGACTGCCGCCGCCAGCGTTCCCATAGCGTAACGCCATCCTTTTTTTGCTTTTTTCTCCGTCTGATTCTCCATATCCATCACCTTTCCCAGCAGCTCTCCGGGAACATGAACCTTATCAAACGTTTCTTGATACCATTTTTTGTTACTCATCCTGCCACGCCTCCTCAAGCCGCTGTTTCAATTTTTTTCTCGCTCGGACAAGTCTTGTTCGGACGGTCTGTTCACGGATATGCAGAAGCCCTGCGATCTCCCCGGTGCTGTAATCCTCATAATAAAAAAGATGTACGACAACCCGGTACTCCTTTGAAAGCGACATGACCGCTTCATACAGCACGCTCTGCGAGGAATCGTCAAACAAAGGTTCCTCCGGCGGCATTCCGCTTCGCGCGCCGCTCTTTGTGTACCCCTGAAAATCATACGGTTCCGGCGCTTCCGGATCGGTCTGCTCGAACAGCCCGACACGCCGCCGCCAAAAGGACTTCCATAAGTTTTTACACTCGTTCACCGTCACGCGGATGAGCCATCTCCTCAGATGCTCCTCATCCGCAAAACAGTTCTCCGCCTCCAGCAGCTTCAGAAATACCGTCTGTGTCACGTCCTCCGCATCCTGCCGCGCCTTCGTATAGGTAAGCGCCGTACGGTAGACCGTGTCTGCATATGCTTTGACCGCATCCGTGTATGCCCTGCCGTCCACCGGTGTTTCCTCCTGTCCTGCGATTTGTTTTTTGTCTTCTGAAAGGCCTTTCACTTTATGAACAATTGATAGGGGAAAAATGTGACAGAAATGTTGATTTTATTTTCCGCATAAGCATGCCATCAAAAAATGGTGCCCTGCACATAGGGCATTTTCAGAGACGCTGCCTTTCGTTCGGTCACGCGGTCATCCGCCGTGATCGTGCCGCACAGGACCGGCGACGCCGGATCATAGCGTTGCACATTTTTTCTGACATACGCCTCGCTGTCGTTCGCATAGCAGTAACGGCATCCGTTCTGGCAGGTATGATAGGCTCCGATGTCCACGCTCCCGATACAGCCGCATTCGCTCCTTTGATTTTGATCTTTTGCCGCCTTGATCGGGCTTCCGGTAATGCGCTCGATCAGCTCCCGGTCAATGCAGGCATTATGCCGGATGCCGCACGCGGATAAGTCGATGCGCTCCGCGCAGCTTGCAGCTTCCATGCCGTTTTTCGCCGCCGTCTCACTGAGCGCACCCGCAAACGCCATGCACGCGGCTTCGTCCAACTCGTATGCGCCGAGCGCCGCCAGCGCTTTTTTATTTTTGGCATACGCATCCACAAAACTAATCACACATTTCTCTGTGTATCCGGCAAGCGCCGCCGCGATCTGCGAAAAGGCATTTTGATGATACTCCGGCGTATATGTTTTTGTAAAAAGGATCGGATCATACCGCCAGATGACCCGATCCTTTCCGATCTTGTCCGATAACGCCTGAAAGATCGGTATCATGGTTTCTTTTTTATGCGGAACATTCCGCTCCACGTCCGTTCCATATCCGGTCAGCGTAAACTGAAAATAATACGGGTACGCCGCAAGCTCGTCCAGCCTGTCCATCATCGGCGCGGGATTTTTCGTCCAAAAAACAATGCAGTCCACCACGTCGGGAGACAGCGGAACCCTGCTGATCTGCTTTGCGTTCATCGGATTTCTCACACAGACAAATCCCTCTTTGATACGCTGATAAAACCAGTCCGAATAGTAGTTCGGAATGTCGGTCCTGCGGCTTGCGCTGATAATCATGGGTGCTTTCTCCTATGCTTCTGACAGGGCTTTTTCTTTTTTTACAATCTTTGCGGCTTCTGCGGTTTCTATGATTGCTGCGTTCTTCTTTTTCCAGTCAAAGTATACCACAACTCCGTGAAAAAAGCACCCCCGGCCGGTTTGTTTACTGTCCTCTGATCGCGCGGTACAACGCGTCAATCTCGTCATAAGTATAAGAAACGCCCTTGTAGGTTACGGTCACATTTTCGCTGCCTTCAAACACCTCGTCTTTGATCGTTGTAAGGCTGTCCGGCAGGATCACCATCTCCAGATTCGGACAATCCTTAAATACGAAATAGCCGATCTCTGTCACACCCTCCGGCACAAGCATGGTTTTCAGGCTCTGACATCCCGTAAACACACCATCCTCAAGCCTGGTAACTCCCGACGGAATGGACACCTCCTCCAGCTTTTCGCACCATGCGAACAAATAGCTCTCCAATTCCGTAAGTCCGCCCGGAAGCGTCACGCGTACCAGCTCGTGACAGCCGTTAAAGGCAGAGCCTCCAACCCGCCGGACGGTATTGGGAATTGTCATATCCACAATATACCATGAGCCCACAAACACGGACGGTCCGATCTCTACGACCGTTTTCCCATTGATCTGTTCCGGAATATGAACGATACCTTCCCCGCCATTGTAATAATAGAGACCGACGGAACTTTCCGCATAGTAAATTGATACGCCGCCCGAAACATCCTCCACGTTGAAAAAATTCTCTGCCGGATAGGGGGACGCCACGCTTGCCGCATCCTCCAATGCGGCATATAAATCCTCCAATTGTTCATAAGAATAGTCCGTTCCCTGATAAGTGACCGTAATGTCCGGGCAGCCGGAAAACGCGCTGCGGTCAACGACAGTTACACTGTCGGGAAGTGTAATATTCATCAGGCTTTTGCAATCGGCAAACGCAGAAACCCCGATTTCCGTTAAAGTGGCAGGAAGCGTCACGCTCGTCAATACCGGGCAGCCCGAAAACGTCATTTCCTCGATCTTTGTCACATTTCCCAAAATTGTTACTTCCGTCAGGCGCGTACAGTTTAAGAACGCATATTTGTCGATCTGCGTCACGCTTTCGGGAATGACAACCTGCTCCAGATACGTTAAATTGAACGCAGCTTCGCCGATCTTCGTCACGCCTTCCGGAATAATCACGTTCGTCACCATGATGCACCAAAAGGCACGATAACCGAGTTCGGTCACGGTTTTTCCTCCGATCTCTGCCGGAATATTGACGTCCCCGCCTTCGATGTTGTTATAAACGATGCTCACGCCGTTTTCTACCTCCGTTACGGTAAAATCCGATTCCGGTGTCAGCGGTATGGATGCTCCCGCTTCGCCGCTGCCTGCGGATGTGCCGCCCCCGCAGCCGCAGAGCGACAATACCAAAAGTACCGCTCCCACCATAACGGATAATTTTCTCTTTTTCATATTTGTTCCTGCCTTCTCTCGTTTTTGCCTGTTTCTCATTGAGGTTCTTCGCTTTCCTTGGCTCTCTTGTTTCCCCTTGGTTCTCTTGCTTCCCCTGGGCTTTCTCTGCTTCCCTTGGGCTTTCTCTGCTTCCCTTGGGCTTTCTCTGCTTCCCTTGGGCTTTTCCTTTTTTATATCGCGCTCATTATAGCATAAGGATTTCGCCCTTTTTGCTATCCGGCGCGAGCGGTCGTATTTCTGTCGTGAGCGGCCATGCCGTGGCATGAAGCGTTTCCGCTTTCTTGACGGAGCGGGGCGGATATGTTAGAGTTTTCATATGAAAATAGCAATTTGTGATGATGAACCTGTATTTTTGAAACAAGTCTACGACGATCTATGGCAGCAGCCGGACTGCTCCGTGGAATGTTTTTCTTCGCCGCTCGCACTCTTGGACGCGTTTGAGGCGGGCAGGCGATATGACGTGCTCTTTTTGGATATGATCATGTCCCCGTTAAACGGGATCGAGCTGGCAAAAAAGATTCGGGAATCTGACCGGTCCGCCATCTTGGTATTTCTTACCGTCTGTCTGGATTATGCGCCCGCCGGTTACGAAGTGGACGCGTTCCGTTACCTCTTAAAACCCGTGACAAAGGACGACCTCTTGCGTGTGATGCGGGACATTTACGCAAGGCTCAGCGCCTCGCAGACGCTTCTGTTCAAGACTCCCGAATGTGAACTTTTGCTGCACCCGCAGGATCTGCAATATCTGAAAGCTGACAATAAAAATACGCTCGTTTATCACAAAGATGATGTAATCACGCTGCACAAGAGCCTGAACGAGCTGGAGGCAATGCTTCCCCCGCCGTTCTTTTTTCGCATTCACAGAAAATACATTGTCAATCTCACTTATGTGAGAGAATTTGACGAAGCGCGTTTAACGCTTTCCTGCGGGCAGACTTTTCCCGTCAGCCGCAGACGGAGCAGAGATTTCCGCCGCGCTGTCAACGCTTATATTGAAGGAGGTCTGCATTCATGAGCGCGTTACCGATTCTGCTTGCCGTCAATCTCATGGAATATTGGATCCTGATGTTACTCATACAGGACGTCTGCGCCGCTCATATCCGTTTCAGCCGCAGAACTGCGATTATTTCTTCCGCGCTTTCTTTATTCGGAACATTTCTTGCGGTTCTGTTTTACACGGATTATTCTTTTTTATTCAGCATGATCTCCGCGATCGCCGTAACGATCCTCTTATTCAGCCAAAAAAGAACGACGGATCTGCTGCGTTTTTTCCCCGCCCTCGCGATTTATTTTTTATTGACGATCGCGCCGGAAGCCCTGTTGGATGCGGTGATCCCGGCAAGTCATATTGAGATCGTATTCCACAAATATGATTCCACGCTCGTCAGTCTGACAACGGATGTCCTGCTCTTTGCCGTTTTGCTCTTTTTACATTATCTGCTCCGTAAATACCGGATCACGCTTCATTTTCGCGCACGGGAGATTTTGGGCAGCATTGCCCTGTTCTTTTTTGCATTCATCGACGTGTTCTTGGTTATGTGGCTGAAACGCTCCCATTTGAGCGTGGCTTGGTACTGTTTTTATCTGGCGCTCTTTATCGGCGCTTTCGTTTTCAGCACCGGGTATTTTCTATACAGCCTGTTTGAATCGCGCATCCGGATTTCCCGTCAGATGCTGGCGGTCAGCGAAGCGGCATATTTGCAGATGCAGTTGGATTCTTTGCAGGATGTAAAAGAAAACGAGGAACAGGTACACAGAATGCGTCACGATCTTGCCAGCCATCTCGCCGTGATCCGTTCCCTCTGCGACGAGGGGCACTATGAGGAAGTCAAAAGCTATACGGAACAGCTCGGCCACAGCACAGTTTTTTCCGCCGGCAGGATTTTGACCGGCAATCAGATCGCCGATCTTGTCATCGGTTCAAAAAAGAAAGCCGCAGAAGCGCACGGGATCCCATTTACATTTGAGGGTTCCCTCGGACCGCTGTCCAACATGACCGCTCCCGATATTTGCGGACTTCTCTCTAACGCCTACGATAACGCCATCGAGGCCTGCCTTGCGCTGGCGGATACGGCAGATACAGGCGAAACCCATTCTGCGCTGGCGGATGCGGTAAACGGCGTCAACGCCTCTCCCTTGCCGGCGGATGCGACAGACGCAGACGAAACCCGTTCTGCACATGCGGATGCGGCAAACGGCGTCAACGCCTCTCCCTTGCCGGCGGATACAACAGACGCAGGCGAAACCCGTTCTGCACATGCGGATGCGGCAAACGGCGTCAACGCCTCTCCCTTGCCGGCGGATACAACAGACGCAGGCGAAACCCGTTCTGCACATGCGGATGCGGTAAACGCCTACATCCGCACATATGCCCAAACGACGCGCAATTATACCGCGATACGGATCTGCAATCCCGTACAGAAAAAGGCGGCGATCCACGGAAATCGGATCGCCACGACCAAACCGGACAAAAAAGCGCATGGCTGCGGTATTGAGATCATGAAGCAGATTACGGCAAATTATCACGGAAGCTGCACGGTAAACTGCTCGGATACAGAATTTGAGCTGAAGATTATTTTGATGAGATAAGAAGCGAAAATGATTTTCAGCCAGTACCGTTCCTATGAATCTCATTGAGACCCATCTCATTTTCATTTATCAGAGTACGTTATCTTCGTAGAAGT
Source organism: bacterium (assembly GCA_023667365.1). Classification (GTDB taxonomy): domain Bacteria; phylum Bacillota; class Clostridia; order Lachnospirales; family Lachnospiraceae; genus DLAJ01. Next base: position 14,989 of record JAMPAG010000028.1, read on the forward strand.
GTTTATACCAGTCAGGTATATTTTTAGAAATCCTTACAGGCTTCCCATTTTGATAAATTGCAAACCTGCGAAATGCGATTGTATTATCATAAAATGCTGCTAAATTGCATTTCGGTAGAACGATTTTCAAATTATGAAAGGTATCGACATATCTTCTTTCAATATCCTCTTTAGGAATGCCATGACCTCCTCTTTTTACGCGTTCTGCTACTCTTTTCTTTGCAATATCGGCACTTTCGACTCCAACATAGTGCAGTTCTACAAAATAACCGTTCTTCTTTGCTTCTTCAATATTTTTTATAATCCATTTTCCACACAATGTTGTTTCTTGATGAAAGGTAATACCTTCCATAAAATATTGCGCAATGCTGGTGACCGCCTTTTTCCCAGCAGTCAAAATATTCACAGAATCCCCTGATTTTTCAGATTCCCGCAATATCTCATCTACATTTACTCTTGGCATCACCTGTAAACTCGGCAACGTCTGATACAAGGTCGATTTCCCTGCCCCGTTCACTCCTGCTATCAATATATATTTCTTCACTAAAATAGATTCCCTTCTATCACTTGGCGCTGTTTGTTTTGTAGCAGAAAATCACCTATCGCTTCATAGAAATTCCTTTGCTCTTCTGTCTCCGCCTCCAAGACAAGCTGCAAAGTATCCTCCGGCTGTAGACGTTTTATTTCTTCATAGATCGCTTCATACTTCTTTACATCACACATACAGTCACCCCTAGATTATCTATCAATAACCCCAATATGATCTTAAACATTATTATAACCCAAATTTTCTTAAATGTTAAGACAAAACGTCCTACCTTCTTTAATAAGGTTTAGAAATGTAGGTGCGTATCAATAAGGAGGTCTGCTATTTCGCTGTCTTTTGAGGACTTACAAGAATCAGGGACACATTATCTCCCGCTCCGTTTTCAAACACTTCCTTCATCATCCGGTCAGATGCCTTCTGAAGTGCGTTTTCTGAGTGGTTATGCCGCAGACATTTTTCTATTTTATGCTCCGCACAATACTTATATAGCCCGTCACTGCAAACGAGAAATTTCTGTCCTCTGCTCACCCGATTTGTACTCACATGAACGGATACATCCGTTTTTACCCCCACTGCCTGCGTCAGCTTTCCGCAGTTTTTTCCTTCCGCTATTTGTTCTTTTGTATAAAATCCGGTCACTGATGGAAGATTATCCCATATGTCATCCACGGTCAGCCTTCTGATATGCCCTTTCGTATAACTATATATACGGCTGTCACCCACAGAAAACACCGCATAGCACCCATCCAATATCAGAAGCACCGCTATTGTCGTACCGCAAATTCTCCCTTGATTATACCGATCATAAATTTCACGGTTCACACTTAGGATCGTGTCTTGAACCTGACGTGACAGCACATGGAAGCCCTTCGGAAAATCACTCCTCAAAAGCTTCTGCCAAAGACTTTGAAACCTTGCTGTCACGGCGCTGCTCGCCACCTCTCCCATGCTATGTCCACCCATCCCGTCCGCCAATATGAACAATCCCGTCTGCTCTTTTACAAAAGCTGCAACCGCATCCTGATTGATATTATGGCATAATCCCCTGTCCGACCTTATCGCATAAACCATCTATTTTCCTCAAATCCACAAACATCCGTTTACTCTGCTATCCCAGTGTCAGGCGATATTGTGCGCGCCCGATTTTAATAATATCTCCTGTTTGTATTTCCGTTGGCTCGGTAATTTTTGTCCCATTTACATGGGTTCCATTAGAAGATCCAAGATCCCTGATATAAAAGCGTCCCCCTCTATATTCCATCTCGCAGTGCCGTTCAGAAACAGCATTATCCGAAACAATCGCAAGATTACAGCAGGCAGCTTTTCTTCCGATCACCACGCGGTCCGATATACCGCATTCATATGTCCTAACCGCATTCGCCGTGTCGGTCAGCAGGACTCTCCTAAGATTTCCTACTGACTGCATTTGATCCTCTGCCCGAAGCGGATGGGCAAATAAAAGCCTTGTGCCGCCTCCTGTATTTTCTCCAAATGCTCCCTGCTCCATGCCGGAAGAATTTCCTATGTCCCCATATCCCGTTCCCGGTAATGTATCCGGCTCTTTGTTTCCCGCCTCTCCTGATAAGGCGCCAACCTTTTCATCTGACACTCTATAATGTCCATTTTTCAAACGATCGTCCAACTGCGCATAATGATCCTCTTTCTTTTCTTTTTTCTTTTTCTTCTTTACAAAAAGAATAACCGTCACCACAATAAAAATCAGTACTGCCGCGCCTGCTATACTTCCGATCATCAGTACGGAGCTACCGTTGTCCAAAAAGCTCTCCCCTGCATCTGCCTGCGTTGGTGCAGACGCTCCTTCCTCAGACGACCGGGATTCCCTGGGCGCATCGTCCGTTTCATCCTGCTCCCCTTCCTGCACGCCGGAGTCATCCTGCCTTCCATCTGTATCTCTCTGTCCAGCGCCGTCATCCGATCTTGCTTCCACAAACGGTAACGTCACCTGACACTGTAGCGTACAGTCCGCCGATCCCGCTTTCAAAACCAATTGTGAATTACGTATACTACCGTCACGCATTTCCTCCGGCACAAATATGCTGATTCTGTAAATATTCAGATCCGCACCTAAACTCTGCGCCACAACCGACAAATCTTCCAACTCGTCCATATAAAAGTATTCCGCCCCTGTCGATCGCGACAAAGCGAACATATTCTGCAATTCCTCTGTGTGGCTGCTGTCTAACATTCCTATCGTATATATCGGATATGGCGTCTTTTCCAACAGCGCATCCAGCTCCGCCTTGGAGTAACCGATCTCGACCGCATCCATTCCGTCGGAAATCAGAATAATCCTTTTGTATCCGGTATCCGGCATCTGATTCAGAGACAAAATCGCCTCATACAGATTTTCAATAATATATGCATCCTGATTTTGACCATCCACCGCTTCCACCGTCCGCTTCAAAACGGCATAATCATCCGTGTATTCCGTTAAATAAGTCGTATCAGCGCCTATCAGCGCAATCGCAAATTTTTCTTCCGAAGCACGGTTTGCCATGATGTCAAGCAGCATATCCCGAATCCGGTCTCCCTGCCGATTCATGACCGACAAGGAATGATCCCACAAAATCAACGTATAAATTGCTTCTCCTGACGCCCTCACCTTGTCAATTTCTTCTACGACGCAGGCATCTTTCCCCGCCTGATAAGCGGCTTCCCATACTGCTTCCTCTAACCCTTTCACATACAGTATAATTCTCTCCTGTGTTGTGGTTTTTTCCACGATCCGGGCATTCCCCGACGCGGATGCGGGAAAAGCAGCGCCAACCAAACAGATCAGCACCGCCAGACAAACGATCCGGCTTCTATTCCATTTTCTCATGAGTACCTCTCCTCACACTTTCCCTGTCAGGTTCTGCTTTCTTCTGCATGAAAGGGCTTTACTTCCTCTATCGCCGCTCTCAGCTTTTCCTCAAATAAAAATCTCTGTTCATTCTGAAAGCCCAGCGCAAATATTTTATCGATTTGCTCATGGTCAAACAGCGCCGTAGCTTCCGGACTTAAGAATCCTTCCGGATAAGGACACGCCGCGTAATCATAGATTTTTTCATTGTCTCCCATCTTATACTTACAGTATCCGATGATCATCAGCCTCTTTGTAGCATTTTTTAACAGGACAACTGTCCCAATCGGTAGCGTTCTCTCAAACATCCCGTTGTCTCCTTTTCCCTCTATCCTATTTATTCTAACCTATTTTGATCCTATCGTTTCGATCGCTGCCAAACGCATCATCGATCCATATTACTCATCTGCCGCTTCCTGCTGTCTTTTCGCTCTTGCCTCTTCGTAACGATCCGCGGTCTGTTTCTTGATTTCGCCAATCTTCTGATTCAATGCGCTCATATACTCGAACGTTTCCCGATCCTGATAGCCGATTGCCATCACCTTTTCGATCTGTTCTCCGTCAAACTGATAGATTTTTAATGTATCCATATATCCTTCCGGATAAGGGAAGCCGGAATAATCATATACATAACCCGGTCTTACCGGTCCCGTAGGGCAAAAGCCACAAATCATCATCAGCTTTTCCGCCCCCTTAATTCTCACTACCGTCCCGATAGGCAACAATTCTCTGCTCATCCATATACCTCCGCCCACTCTATTTTCTTATCTCCATGTAATCACATTTCTGTCCTTTTGTCCATTCCTAGCTACCACTTAAACCAACCTGAGACCGTAGTCCATGCACTACCTGCCGCATTTCCGATTCCTTTTAATGTCTTGTCCGCAGCATTACCGATAGCATTCGCCGCATCTCCCACGAAATCGCCGACCGCATCCGCCGCCCCTTCCACAAAGTCGCCGACCGCACTCGCCGCGTCCTCTACAAAACCCGATGCAGCACTGTAAACATCTGATGCGCTATCCAGTATATCATCCAGCTTCTCTATCGCCCCCGATACATCAATATCCAACTTTACGCTGCCGCCCACTCCCAAACTTGCGCCCAAATCCAAGCTCAGCTTGCCGTCCTCAAACCCGACATCCATATGGGCTCCAAGTCCAAAATTCACACTGCCGGTCACATCTGCTTTTATTCCCGCCAGATCAACACCACCGGTTACGGACGCCTCCGCCGCAATTGCTTCTGCGGAAAGTTTTACTTTTGCTTTCGGATTAAAATTGCCGTCCTCATCCCAAATGCCGACCCCAACTTTTCCCTTCAATTCCGCTTTTCCCACTGACACATCAGTACTACCGTGCGCACCAAGCATATCACTGCCAAGCTGCCCTGCCGCACTTGCCGTAAATGCCGTGAGTGACATGCCAATCTCCGCTTCAACGCCTCCCATTGTAAGCTGAGCAGACATATGCGTTTCCGCTTTCATAAAATCCGCAGAATATGTGTAACTCCCCCAATCCGTCTCCACATCACCGTCTTTACCGAAATGGAGCAGACTTCCTTCTTTTTTCAGGGAACCTGACCAAAGCGTGATATTTTCAAGAGCCTCCTTTCGTTTCTGCGCATCCGTCTTTTTCTTTTTGTCGGATTCCTTCTCTTTTTCTTTTTTTACCAGTTTCCCATTTTCCAGTTCGTAATGCGCATCCGCCCAATTATCCTTTTTCTTCTTATCCCATTCATCCCACAGGGTATGCTCAACTTCTCCAATCTTACTCTCTCTTTCCCACTCCTCATCTTTCAGGATTTCGTGTATCAGCCAACCTACGCCTGTTCTCGGAAACAAAGCATTTACCGCGTATCCCTTACCCAACGTAGTAACCGCATTCCAAATGTCTTCTCCGGTAATCGGATGATCGTTTGCATAACCGCAGATGCGCCGCTCTGTTTTCTCATACTCGTCGCGGATATTTGATAACACAAAGCGCATCTTCTTCATGTCGGCATGATAACCGCTTACTTCATCGGCAAGCCGCCCTAATGTCTGATTCAGCTTTTCTCTTCCTCGTATGCGAAACCCCAACCCGTTTTTCACTGAGCGAATCTCATCCGCAAGTGTCGAAAGCGTTCCTGCCATCTTTTGTTCTTCTTCCATCCGCTGCATCAAACCGGACAGCGTTACATTGAAATTTCCCATTGTTTTCTCTCGCTATCATTGTCGTGGTTAATTGGTAACAAAATGAACTATGCATCATAATCAGTCAGCATTCCATGATCGATTCCAATTCCACAAAACCAAATTCCCGTATCAGCCCGATACATTGCGGCTTCTACGTCTACCGGAATCTCCGTTCCTTCTGCATCGATCAACGTAATTCCGAAAGAATCCGGCAGACCATTGGTATTATATATTGCATAACCAATCCCGTCCGCCACCTCCAACTGATAAACGCCGTCCATGCGATATAATGTCATCCTATAGCTGCCCTGTGTCCCGTTCTCGCTCGTCATTTCCAACTCTCCATCGCTTGACTGACTTGTATCGCCGCTTGTTCCATCATTTGCAAAGAGTTCGCTCCCGTCATCCATCGTACCGGTCAGGCTGATGTCTAACTCTATCGGTGTACCGTCACCATAACTGCCTTCCCATGTAATCAGGACCGTGACTGCTCCACTTTCGTCCTGTGATGCTTCATCTGATACCGCATTATCTGAAGAGGTTTCCTGTTCTTCCCCTTCACTCGGCATCTCCGCCTCGGACAAATCATCGTTTTCTGACATCAAATCATTCTCCGGCGACTCGGACGCATCCGTATCCGTTTCTATAAGTGCGGAAGACTGTGCCATTTCCAACACCTCGCCTTGATATGTTTCCAGTTCTTCCGAACCCGTTCTTGCGACACCACGATTCAGGATCTCCAACGCTGCCTCATAGTCTCCAATCGTCATATAGACCTTTACCAACGCTTCATACGCTTCCGTATTATTCGGCTCTATCACAATCGCCGCCTCGTATTCTGCGATTGCCTGCTCGTATTGAAGCTCGTCCATATAGCGTTGTGCGGAGTTCATGTGCTTTGCATATTGCCTTTTGCCGTTGCTTGATGACATCAGCACCGCCGCGATAACAATGACTGCCATGAGCAGTACTCCCACCGCGATTCCAATAATCATTTTCGACTGCTTTTTCATTGGTTCTTTGCCTCCATATTCATCTACCACTTATTATTGATACTTCAAACTGTCCGTCATTCAGAGTTTCATTTTCATTATGCTGTCATATATGAGGAATCCATCATTAAATACAATGACTGTATCAGAATTTCACTGATGTCATTGTTTCCGTAACTCGAAATCTCTGCTGAAAATTCTCCATCAGCGTGATATACATGTGTTTTCACCCTATTTTCATCCGTATCGTACGCAGAAACACAATATTCCCATATCTGATCGTCGCTATCATATATTGTTACGTTTACACAATTTTCCTCTTCGTCATATTGCGCTATACCACTCCATAAGTCCCCCCTGAAATCAGCATAACGAGTTGTACATTTCACTAAAATTCCCTTTTCATCATATTCATAAATGGCATACTGACCGTCGCCCCAATCCTCCCTCTCTACTCTCTCTAAGCTTTCGCCTGTATTCTCCTGTGTTTCCTCCAATTGAGCACTTTCCGCCTGTCCTGTTTTCTCTGCCAGATTTTCATTCTGTACCTGTTCTGCTTCCATCCGCTCTTCCGGCTGTTCCTCCTGCCCCTGCCCTGTCGTATGTTCCGGCTCATTTTCCGCTTCCACTAACACTTTCTGATTCTCATATGCCGCCTGCACTTCCTCCAGCCGCGCAATCAGTTCCTCCGCCCCCGTCTGTTCAATTCCTCTGTTTAGAATCTCTGCTGCTGACTCATAGTTCTCTGTCCGTACATAAAGCTCCGCCAATGCCTGATATGCTCCCGCGTTGTTCGGCTCTATTGCAATCGCCGCCTCATATTCCGCAATCGCCTGCTCATACTGAAGTTCGTCCATGTAACGCTGCGCCGTCTGCATGTGCTCTGCGTATCTTTTACCATCATTACTAGATGTCATCAATATTGTTACAATGATAATGACAACGGCAAATAATATCCCCGCCGCTATTCCAATGGTTATTTTTGACTGTTTTTTCATAAGTTTCCCTCTGTTACATTAACATGCCAATCGTCGAATGCCTGCTAAAATTCAAATACCAGCGAGGATGTCTGATCTGCATTCGACAGAATACATCTTAATTCTTTCCCCTCCTCGTCATACTCATGAAATATGTACATGGTCACTGTTCCGTCAGCATCATAAAAAGTAACCTTTGTCTTGTTTCCATCCCTGTCATATTCATAAATTTTATAGCTTGATAATGTCCCGTCTTCATTATAATGGATACATCTCACTTCATTTCCGTTTCCGTCATATTCGTGAATTTTATGATCATCGAATGTTCCATCTGCATAATAGGAAACACTCTCTACCTCTTTCCCGCTCTCATCATATGCATATTCGGTCAGTGTTCCAAAGTCCACAGTTCCGTCCGCATGATAAAAGGTACTCTTTTCCCGTTTCCAATTCTCTTTGAACTCATATTCCGAAATGACGAAAAAATCTACTTTTCCGCCATCATAATAGGTATATTTTTCATATCTCCCATTCTCTTCATATTCACAAATAACCCAAATGGTTCCATCCGAATTATAATCTGTGACCTTTACCTTGTTTCCGTTCTCTCCGTACTCCTCAATCGACCATACTGTCCCATCCGCACTACAATAAATCTTTTTTATCAAATACCCATTTTCATCATATTCATTCACAAAATAACTTTCACTCTCAGTATCCGTTATCGTTTCCCGCGTCCCACTCCCGACAGGAATATCCTGCAGACGCAGCGGCTGACTCTGTATTACCTCCCGCTCTGTCCATCCATATTCCGCCTCGTCATAACCATAATCTTTGGTACATTCAGGCAATCCGTCATGATTCCATGACATTCCGGTCAAATAAGCATAAGTATCGCCGGAGACTAGATAAAACACCGGAAATCCGGCATCATCATTACATTGCACATCCACTATGTACCAAACGCCGTCCACGCATACTTCGTTCCACTGATGGCTTGGATTTGATGCATTTTCATCTGCATGGACATAATAGCAGCCGATCCCGATTGCATCGCACAGTGCCTTAAAGGCTCTGGCATATCCGGAACACTGCGCCTCGCCATATACAAGCGCGCCCCATGCCGTATTCGCCCTGTTTTTCGACCAGTCCGGCGCATATTCGCAAATATCGCAGAGATATTGATGCGCACAGGATACCTTGGTGAAATCGTCCATCTCTGTCCAGTCATAGCTTTCCACAAATGTAAGGACTGCCTGTGCCACCTGATCCAGTTCAGTTTGATTTAGACGCGGTCCATATATGGAACCGACATGGTAATCGCCTGCCGCGTAGATCTGTTCCAATGTATTCGCTTCAGACGCAAAAACACTAAATGGGGCTATCAATAAAATGACTGCCGCAATGAATAAGTTTCCTATGATTTTGTTTGCTCTTTTCATAAGCCGTGACCTCCTTGTCCATTTTTCATACATTATCATGCATCGTTGTTACTATCTGTTTTCTGTCAACCGTTCTGCCAATTTCTATACGTTTCCTACCACTCATGTACAGACCGAATGCTCCCATCTACATTGTAGTCAGTCTGTTTCGTCATGTTCCCATCGTATTCAAAGATACGGTATACCGACCCGTCGGCACGGTGGCAAATCTCTTTTATCTCATTCCCATTTTCGTCATATTCGCTAATTGCATAATTATTTATTGTCCCGTTGCTGTTGTATTGGGTAGATTTTATCTCATTCCCATTCCCATCGTATTCATAAATCCAATAATGATCTATCATCCCATCGGTATTGTAAAAGGTATCTTTCACCCTATTTCCATTTCCATCATATTCGGCAATAAAATGATAATCTAGCGTTCCATCAGCATAATAACTAGTGCCTTTCACGCAATTTCCATTCCCGTCGTATTCATAGATATAATAAACGTCCGCATAATACACCGTTTCTTCCCGCATACCATTCGCGCTCTCCGGCGAATCCTGTACTTCTTCCTGCGGCGTTTCCTGTTCCGGCTGTGAATCTTGGGACTGCTCCTGCCCTTGTTCCTGCTCCGCTTCCGCCTGTTCTTCCGGCTTTTGAATGTTCTCTACTTCCTCCAAATACTCTGTCAGTTCCTCTGATTCCGTCTGTTCAATTCCACGGTTCAATACTTCCACTGCGGACTCATAATCGTCCATCAAAACATATATCTCCGCCAACTTGCGATATGCTTCTTCCCTTTCCGGCAACAGTTCGATCGCCGTCTCATATACTCCGACTGCTTCCTCATAGTTCTGTTCGTCGATCAGTTCCTGTGCCTGCACCAAATAGTTACTATATCTCTCCTCATCCGTTTCCTCCAGCTCATCTGTCTGTTCCTGATCGTCCTGACTTCGAGAATCCTCCGCTACAGATTCTTCTTCCTGTGCAGACGCTTCCGCTAACCGCTTCTGTTCCTCATATTCAGTCTGCACTTCTTCTATGTATTCAGACAGTTCCCTAGAGCCTGTCTGTTCGATTCCCTGATTCAATACTGCAACCGCCGACTCATAGTCGCCTGCCTGCACATAGAGCTCCGCCAGTGCGCGGTATGCTTCCGCATTATTCGGTTCGATTTCAATCGCCGCTTTGTATTCCGCAACTGCCTGCTCATATTCAAGTTCGTCCATGTAGTGCTGTGCCAATTCCATGTGCTTCGCGTATTGCTTTTTGTCACTGCCAGACGCCATCAGTACCGCTGCAATTATAATAACTGCCACAAGCAATACGCCCGCCGTAATTCCAAGTATCAATTTTGACTTTGTTTTCATTGGTTCTTCTCCCTTATTCTTTTGTCAATGCAAACTATATTGTCGAGACTTCCACAATTTTCTAATATTCTTCTACATGTGAAACGCTACCGTCTGCATTATAATAAGTACTTTTCACAAGGTTCCCGTTCCCGCCATATTCAGTGATCGAATAAACGTCTATTGTCCCGTCCGCATTATAGAAAATTGTTTTTACAGGATTCCCATCCGCGTCGCATTCACTGATAAAATAGTAATCAATGGTTCCGTCTGCATTATACCATGTGCCCTTTACCTCATTTTCAATAAAATTATTCTCATAAGAACTAACCCTTCCATCTCCCCAATAATAAGTTTCTTTTATTAGGTTGCCTCCAACATCAAATTCATAAATGCGGTCTATCATTCCATTTGGGCTAAATTCTGTTTCTTTCACAACATCTCCATTGGCATTGTATTCAAATATTTTATAGAATTCAATTGTTCCATCATTTCTATAACAGGTGTTTTTTATACAATTCTCATTCACATCATATTCATCAACCCAACTTATTGCTCCTTCTGCCATATAATAAGTCGCTTTTATTCTCTTCCCAGTTGCATCATATTCTATAATATGATATGTCCCGTCTTCATCATATGTTGTGTATGTATGTGTCCCGTTAGTATTATACTCTTCAATAAATCCAATTGTTCCGTCACCCCAATAATAAGTATCCTTTACAAGATTATCGTTACTACCATATTCAAATATATGGTAATATCGTATTTCATCATCTGCTCCATATGTTGCATATTTCACATTATTTCCATTCACATCATATTCATAAATCACATAATCATGAACTGTTCCATCACCATTATAATCAATATGTTTTACCACATTCCCATTTTCATCATACTCGTCAATAAAGGTAAAAATTTTCTTTCCATCAGCTTCATACTGAATCCCCTTTTCACAATTTCCATCCATATCATATTCATAAATCATATAATAGTTTAGTGTTCCGTCCAAATAGTAATAGATACTTTTTATAAGATTTCCGTTCGTGTCATATTCATCAACCTGATAACTTCCATCATCGAAATATTCCGTTTCTTCTCTTGCGCCATTCTCCTCCTCGGTCTCCTGTGAATTCTGTATGTTCTCCCGTTGCGTGTCCGGTTCCTGTGCTTCTTCTGTAATAGATTTTTCCTCTTGCGCCACTGCTTCTGCCAATTGCTTCTGTTCCTCATATTCAGTCTGCACTTCTTCTATGTATTCAGACAGTTCCCTAGAACCTGTCTGTTCAATTCCCTGATTCAATACTGCAACCGCCGACTCATAATCTCCTGTCTGCACATAAAGTTCCGCCAATGCGCGGTAGGCTTCCACGTTATTCGGTTCGATTTCAATCGCCGCCCTGTACTCTGCAATCGCCTGCTCATAATCAAGTTCATTTATATAACGCTGCGCGGATTCTATGTGCTTTGCATATTGCTTTTTATCACTGCCTGATGCCATTAGCACCACTGCAATGATGATGACCGTGGTGAGTATTACCCCCACGCTGATGATGATTTTTCGTTGTTTTTTCATTTGTTTTTCCTCTCCCTCAACCTTTTCTATATAATAGTGTTGTTGGTACAATGCAGGCTTCTATTCCTTTTGCTCATAATAATCCGCTAATCTCTCTATAAAATCCGTTCTCTCATTGTCCTCAAATCCCCTGAAGCAAATCTCTTTGATTTGTTCGTGATTAAAAAGAAACTGCGTTCCCTTTCCCATATTGCCCTCTGGATACACTACACCAATATAATCATACTCTATCTGCGTATCCTGCTCCGTCTGTTTCACACCATAAATCATTAATCGTTTTTCCCCTTCCTCCAGTAATACGACAGAACCAATAGGTAATAAATCCTGAATTTTCATAATTTTCTCCCTTCGCAATCATAATTTACGCAAAACACAGTTTTTTCCCGCCTGTCAAAGATTCCCACCCTTTTGTAAGACCACTCCATAATATAGTGGCACCTTCCTTTACTTTTTTCGCACCGGTTTTAATCGTGCTTGCCGTCCAATTGGCTACTGTCTCCGCACCGTCCAAAATGCAATCAGACACCACTTCTGTCAGCTTCTTTCCGCATATTTTTTCACTCACCCAGTCCACCGCCACAGACACCGCGACCGTCGCCACTCCAACTACTAACGCGGGCGCTGCAATTCCTGCTGCTGCGAAACCAGCCGTTACCGCTGCATCGATAAGCAGATTTTTCCCCCAATCCACCGTCGTCTCCGTAACCGTTTCTGCTACCGCCCTCTGTGCCGAAATAGCTCCCGTCTGATATTCCTTATAATTACTGACCGCATTCACGGCAGCTGACAGGATAATGCCTCCCCCTTGTTTTACACGTCCTCTTGTTGTTTTCAGCTTTCGCTGCATCCCCTTTATTACTTTGTCCTTTCCATGCAGCGCTCTTTCCATACTACTTAGATTTGATTTGCTTAGACTTTCTATGGAGCTATCGAATCCCAATCCTGCTTGGAGCCAACTGATACTGGTATCTTTCTTACATTTCTTCACCGTATCCGCTATGCTCCAACCTGTTTTCCAAACATCCGACACTCCATTTAACAATGTTTCCGTTGGATCTTTATCACTTGTAACCACTCGCCCTACAGTGCTAACCGCTTTTCCCATGGGTCCTGCCGCTCCGACAGCTTTCCACAATAAGGAGCAATCCGTTTTTCCTGCATCTTTGCTTTCAACATCAATCTCCGCATGTGCTCCCAAAACCTCTGCCTGTGCTTTACCCACCGGCTGTATACCCGTTTTCTCGCAAATGTGCTGTTCTGTTTTCCCATACTCGCTCCGCACATTTGACAAAACGGAATACAGCGTTCTCATACCGGAACTATAACGATTCACTTCGCCAGCAAGTTGTTGTAGCACATTTTTCAAATTTTCTCTTCCTCGCATCTGCAAACTCAGACTGGTATTAACAACCAATATATCTGTTGCCAGTTTAGCGAGAGTTCCTGCCATCTTTTGTTCTTCTTCTACTCTTTGCATTAAGCAGGATAGCGTTACATTAAATTTCTCCATTGCTTTTTCCCATTGTAATGTTATATTAGTATTCTTATATTTCAATACCGACACTGCTAATCCATCCGACTCACATTTGCTCAGTCAGCATTATTTGAGGACAACAAAGAGCATTTTCATTTTTTAGACTATTCTTCCCAATCCATCCAATTCTGCCAAGCTTCATAATCCCCATAACCTACCATGGTTCCGTCCGCATAGTAATGCTCCTCACCCTTTTCCTGCTCCCCATTAGCATCGAACAAATAAAGTACATAACCGTTCACTGTCCCATCGGGATAATAGTAGGTTGCCTTAACGCAATCTCCATTAGCATTATACTCATCAATACAATAATACTTCTCTGTTCCATCCGAATTAAAACATATACTTTTCCCTTTTTCACGATTCCCATTTGTGCCATATTCATATTCACTGACAAAATAACTATCATCTACGGGATCAACATATAGAATTACCGTGTTGTTTCCACTCGCATCATAGTTATAAAAACAGTTTATGCCATATGGAGCATATAATACCCATGCGCCGTTATTGCCACAACCTCTACTCTGAAACTCACCCAAATAATCGTCTAATTCCTGCGACTCTGATTGCTTGAGGATGTTTATTGCAGATTCATACTCCTCTGACAGTAAATACATTTCCGTCAATGCGAGATAAGCTTCTTTTTTGTCCGGCTTCTGTTCTATTGCCGTCTTATACATTTCAATAGCCTGTTCGTATTGCTGTCGGCTAATATATTCCTCCGCCCGGCTTAAAGAATCATTATATCTCTCCTCCACTACCTCTTCCATGTATGCAGACAATTCCGCCGAACCTGTCTGCTCCATTCCCTGACTCAACACCGCAATTGCTGAATCATACTCTTCCTCCCGCACATAAAGTCTTGCTATTGCAATATACACCTCTGCATTACTTGGCTCCGCATTAAGCAACACCTCATACATTTCAATCGCTGACTCATATTTTTGTTCGTCCTCATACTCCCGAGCCTGCGCCAAATAACTATTATATTTCTCCTTATCTACTTCATCTCTGCATATAGCTAATTCCTCGGAACTTGTCTGCTCGATTCCCTGATTCAATGTTGCAATTGCAGACTCGTAATCTCCTGTTTGCACATAAAGTTCCGCCAATGCGCGGTAGGCTTCCACGTTATTCGGTCCGATTTCAATCGCCGCCCTGTACTCTGCAATCGCCTGCTCATATTCAAGTTCGTCTATATAGCGCTGAGCGGATTCCATGTGCTTTGCATATTGCTTTTTTGCACTGCCTGATACCATTAACACCACTGCAATGATGATGACTGTGGTGAGTATTACCCCCCCGCTGATGATGATTTTTCGTTGTTTTTTCATTTGTTCTTCCTCCCTCATGTTTTTCTGTTCACTCAAACTATATACGCAGGTATTTCCACATACTCCTAATATTCTTCTGCATATGAAACGCTGCCGGCAGCATTGTACCATGTCTCTTTCACCCTGTTCCCGTTCCCGTCATATTCAGCGATCCAATATACTGTTCCGTCAGCATAATAACCAGTTTCTTTTACACAATTCCCATTACTGTCGTATTCAGTAACAAAACGTTTCCCATCTACATTGGTTCTTTGCCTCCATATTCATCTACCACTTATTATTGATACTTCAAACTGTTTGTCTTTTAACATTTCGTTTTATCATGCTGTCATATACGTCTTCAATAATAAATAAATTCCATTGTTACCGTTCCGTCTTCTTTATATGTGTAAATCGTTTCGGAGTAAAGCGTCCCCCAAAAATAATCTTGTTTTCTCAATGGTTTGCCATCAATATCATTTTCACAGCTATATGTAATTGTCCCATCGGCACCATACCAACTTTGCTTGATGTTGTTTCCATTATCATCAAATTCATTAATATAGTAAGAGGACAACTCCCCATTTGCATGATAATTATAGATTGTCTCCTTTTGTACATTTCCAGTATCACTAAATTGTTGGTAAACACCTAATACCCCATTGCTCCTATATACAAATGCTCCTAATAAAACATTGGAGCTATACTATAAAAGTAGACACAATCATGCACCATCTGTTACAATTATC
>JAMPAG010000029.1 GCA_023667365.1 bacterium
AGGCTCTCCTTCTATGGAATTAGTGCGAATTATTTTTTCCTTTCAAGGCTGGAAGATTTCTCTGACGTTTCCGCATAAATTATCCGTTTATGCCTATTCCGAGGTCAACAATTCGGAAAACGAATAGGTGACATCCCTCTTTTCCCCGTCAAGCTGTATCGTATAACTGCGCGTCTGATACCCGTTGCGGCGCAGCGTGATCTCATGGCTGCCCGGCACCTTCTTAAACCGCACCGGCGCGATGCCGACATAAATGCCGTCCACATACACCTCCGCCTGTTCCGGCGCCGATACCGACACATAAAATGCCGTTCCGTCCTCCGCCGTCACGACCTCCGGCTCCGGAGCCTGTCCATCGTTATCTGAACCGTTTCCGGCGCTTCCGCCTGTGCCGTCACCGTTATTCGGGCCGCTTTCTCCCGCGCCGCTGCCGCCGGTTCCGTCACCGCTTCCGCCCGTGCCGTTTCCATTGCCGCCTGTCCCGCTACCGTCTCCGGCACTGCCGCCTGTCCCGCCGGTTGTTTCATCCGCAGGATTCCCCTGACTGCCGTTTCCGTCCGTTCCGTTTCCATTGCCGTTTCCGGAATCCCCGTCCTCGTCATCCTCGTCCGAATCCGGCGCTTTCTCCAGCCGGATCGCCAGGCTTGCCGTTTCCTGCCCGACGCTTAAATATTTTACCATCGTCTCATATCCGTCCGCGCGGATCATCAGAAAATGCACGCCGTAGGTGAGCGAAACCGCCTCGGCAATATCCACCTTCTCGCTGTCCACATAAACGGACGCATCGGCGGGCGTTACATCAAAATATACTTTTCCTTCTTTGACTTCCACCGCAAATTCACCGACGTCCAAAGTCTGCTCCTGGTTTTTGCTGACCGAAACCGACATCGTCCCATGCCCGGCTTCTCCCGAAACCGACACTTCATAGTCTCCCTCCGGCACGGTCAAAAGCATATTCTCCGTGATCGGCACAATCAGTTCGGTGCCAACCTCGATCCAGCCGCCGATAAAGGACTCGTCGTTTTTTAACCGCAGATACCCGTGCCCGCGATCCACGCAGATGCTGTAGATCTCATAATCAAACCCGCGCAGCGTCAACGCGTCCACGCTGCTTAGATCCATCAGCTCGATCAGCCCGCCGTCCGAGAAGATCGCCAGATCGTCCGCCAACCGGTACTGCACGCCGTTCACCGTCATCGACCTTCCTGTCTCCGACAGGGCATAGTCCGTCTGCGCCTCCTTGAGAAACGCATCCGGCGACTGCATCAAAGACACGAGCGACTTACTCCGATAACGGAACGCCACGTCCACGATCTCTCCCGCCTTTAACTGCGCCATCGTCAACGCCTGTCCGTTCTTGTCCGAAAGTCTGGTCGTCCCGTCATAGGAAAGCGTGTACTGTCTGCCCGTCTCTAAATTTCTGAGGGAGATCGTCTTCTCCTCCGTATCATAGCGGACGACGATCGCCGTATCCACGCTGTCATACCCCGCCGTCTGCGGCGCGGCGGAGGGCATGTTTTCCTCCCGCCCGATCACGATGTCCGCCTGCGTATCGGGCTCATCCGCCCGCTGAAACGCGCATCCCGTGAACAAAAGCACACCCGCCATCCCTGCCGCGATATTTTTTATCCATTTTTGTCTGTTTCGATTCGTTTTCATGTAAACAGTATACCACAATCCTGCCTGCCTGCGCTACGCCTCAGACAGATTTTTTAGAAAGCTCTTCCGCGCATCTTCCTGTGCGAGCAGACGGTCGATCTTTTCCCTGTTTTTGGCAGGGATCCATGCTTTTCCGCTGTTATAATAATAGCTCACAACCTTGCGGAAACGCTCAGGATAACACAGTTTTAAGCAGAGCAGTTTTTTCTCCGCCGCATCGATCGGACGGACGGCGTCATACGCCTCCAGGAGCTGCCTCCCTGTATAAATGTTCCAATTATTTTTTTCCATTACTTTCCTGAAAAAAAGATAAAAATCCCGTATGCGCACATCCATCATGCACTTTTCAAAATTCATCACAAACGCGCCTTTGTCCGTGAACAGGATATTATGATATTGAAAATCCCCGTGACAGAGCGCGCCCTCTTTTTCCGCCCGCCGGTAGAGCTCACCCACATCCGCACTCTGGAACAGCGCAAGCGCCTCCTTAGCCTGTTCCATAAAAAAAGGATAATGATGCAGTAGAAATACCTCAAAATCCGTCTTATCGCTCTTATTGCGCAGATGCTTCCAAATCCGTTTTAATTCCCGGTTATACCGCTCATATTCTCTGACCGGATCAAACATCCGGAACCGGTAACCATCCGGCGCCTCCTCCTGGGCGGCATTCCTATCAAAGGATGCGGCGCGATCTCCGCCGGGCGCCGCGGCGGCGTTTCCGTCCGCAGATACGGCGGCTTCCTGCCCGGACGTTTTTTTTATAAGCGGCTGCACGGTATCGACAGGCGGAACGGATAAATGAAGATGAAGCTGCGCGAGCTGCCTGACCGCGCGTACGCAGTCGGACGAATCGCTCACGGAACATTCCCGCCCCTCGTAATGATCTTTCACAATATAGACATTGCCGTCCCTGCCTCTCACAAACAGCGCGCCCTCTTTCGTGCGCAGGATGCAGTCGGACAAAAAGCCTTCCTGCCTAAGGTGTTCACCGACCGCCTCCAATACGCAGAGCTTCTCCAGCGGTCCCGTGTACTCGCGGATGATCTTTAAGCCCTGCTCCGTATCGCACAAAAGCGCGCTCCTTCCTTTCCATGCCTTAAGCAGCGTCACGTCATATTGTTCCAGTATATTCACAATTCGGTCATTCACCCCGGCTACCTCCACCATATCGCATACCCCAATATATGACAACATCGGTGAAAATATGTACCGCCGGTCATGATTCCGCACAATTTTTTCCTTTACGGTCTTTCTTTCTGTTCTTCTGCATCAGATTGCGGGCTTTCGCCCTTCTCCCGCCGCCTTGCAGCCTCCTCCAGCAGAACTTCCCTTGTATTGCGGGAAGGCTCCTCGATCACGAGCGCGAGCAGCTCCTTTAAGAGCACGCCGAGCTTCGGTCCCGCCGGAATGCCCAGCTCCATCAGATCCCGTCCCGTCACGGCAAGATCCTTTAAGCGGACACAGTCTCCGTCCCGTATCACCCCGGCGTAAATCTCGCGCAGACGCGCAAGGTGCGCCAATTTTTCCTCCCGCTTGTAATCGCTCTGCGCCGCGACGTCCGCCTCCTTGATCTCCAGCAGACCGGGAAAAAACTCCGTCCCGACCTCCGCCATGGCGCGGCGCAGCGCGCGTTTGTTTTCCTCGATCGGCAGGTCATGATTGCGCACGAGCACAGCCACTTTCGTGATCGTATCCGTGTCGAATTTCAGGCGGCGCATGATTTTTTTTGTCAGATCCTCCCCGATCACGGCATGGCAGTGAAAATGATCGATCCCGTCTTCATCCGCCTGCTTCGTATACGGTTTCCCGATGTCATGGAAACACATTGCAAGGCGCAGCACGCGGTCCGCGCGCACGGCTTTCATCCCGTGCAGAATGTGTTCCCCTACCGGATAACAATGATGGGGGTGATTCTGCTCCGTGCGCATGCATTCGTCAAACTCCGGAAAAAATACTGCGCTGAGTCCCGTCTCATACAACAGGCGCAGCGCGTCCGGGTTCGGCGAGCATACTAATTTGACAAACTCCGTCTGTATCCGTTCTGCGCTGACTTTTTCGAGATTCCGTGCAAGCGTTCCGATCGCCTGAAATGTCGCTTCTTCGATAGAAAAAGATAACTGGGCGCTGAAACGCACGGCGCGCATCATCCGCAGCGCATCCTCCGTAAAGCGCGCTTCTGCGTCGCCGACACATCGGATGCGCCTGTTTTTTAGGTCCTGCACGCCGTCAAAGCAGTCTATGAGCCCGTCCCGCGGATTATACGCCATCGCGTTGATCGTGAAATCCCTGCGGCACAAATCCTCCCGCAGACTGCCCGTAAACGCGACGCTTTTCGGATGCCTGCCATCCTCATACTCGCCGTCCACGCGGTACGTCGTGACCTCATAACCGGTCTTTCCCATCATGACCGTCACGGTTCCGTGTCTGATTCCCGTGTCGATCGTGCGGCGGAATAATCGCTTCACTTCCTGCGGCTCTGCGTTCGTCGTAATGTCCCAATCGTCAGGCTCCCTCCCGAGCAGACTGTCACGCACGCAGCCCCCGACGGCATACGCTTCATAGCCTGCTTTTTCCAATGCCGTTATGATGTCTGTGACCTGCTGCGGCAATCTGATCTGCATACCGTCCTCCTTCATCGGCGATTACCTTTCGCCTCCTGCCCGTTCAGTCCGCACCGCCGACAAGCCGCAGCGTCTCGCGCGCGATGGCAAGCTCCTCGTTCGTCGGCACAACCAACATGCTCACGCGGCTCTCCGGCGTTGAGATCACGACCTCCTCGCCGCGCAGCTGATTCTTTTCGGGATCGATCTGTGTTCCCAAAAATCCAAGATACCCCGCGATCGTCTCGCGCAGGGACGTATTATTCTCGCCGACGCCCGCCGTAAACGCGATCGCATCCACGCCGTTCATCGCCGCCGTGTAAGCGCCGATATATTTCGCCACATGGTACGCATAGGCGTCCAGCGTCATCTGCGCGCGCTCGTCTCCCTGCTGTGCCGCCGCTCCCAGGTCGCGGAAATCGCTTGATATGCCCGACATGCCGAGCACGCCGGATTTCTTATTCATCACATCGGACATTTCCTGATAGGAAAGATGCTCTTTTTCCCCAAGAAAACCGACGAGCGCCGGATCGATGTCCCCGCAGCGCGTCCCCATGATGAGCCCTTCCAACGGCGTCAGTCCCATACTCGTGTCCACGCTCTCCCCGTACTTGACGGCAGAAATGCTCGCGCCGTTTCCAAGGTGGCAGACAATGATGCGCAGGTCTTTTCTGTCCTTACCGAGTATCTGCGCCGTGCGCGCCGACACAAAATCGTGGCTCGTTCCGTGGAATCCGTAACGGCGCACCTTATATTTTTCGTAATATTCATAGGGCAGCCCGTACAGATATGCCTTCTTCGGCATCGTCTGGTGGAACGCCGTATCGAATACCGCAATCTGCGGCACATCCGGCATGATCTTTTCACAGGAATGAATGCCGATCAGATTTGCCGGGTTATGCAGGGGCGCCAGCTCCGAGCATTCCTCGATCGCCTGCACGACCTCCTTCGTCACGATCACGCTGCCCGCAAACTTTTCCCCGCCGTGGACGATACGGTGCCCGACCGCCCCAATCTCGTCAAGCGATGCGATCACGCCGTACTCTTTGTCCGTCAGCGCCTCAATGACCATCTGCACCGCAGCCGTGTGCTCCGGCATGTCTTTTTTTAACGTTACTTTCTCTTTTTCCCCGCCCTGATGCGTAAGACTCCCGCCCTCGATGCCGATGCGCTCGCACAGTCCTTTCGCCAGCACATGCTCCGTCCCGCTGTCGATCAACTGATATTTGAGCGAGGAACTTCCACAATTCATTACCAAAATTTTCATAGCCATTCTCCTTCATAAAAAAATAAAATAGATCAGATAGCTTTATTTTACGCCAGCCGGCGGGTAATTTCCATAGCGATCTGCTCATAAAATAAAAAATCATGCTTCCTATAAACTAAAAACTTTGCGAATCGTGCTGAAATCGCGGCAAATCATGACTATAAATTCCGTTCCACCCACAAAATGGGTTTGGAAATCACGGCGATTTGTGATAGAATAAAAAAGATTACAGAAAAACAGAGGTTTTACCAATGGCAGATAAAAATATTGTTTCAGAGCCGGAACGTCCCGACTATGAATTGGAACTGATCCGGCTCATCCAGAGCGATCTGCCGGAGGAAGAGCTGCGCGAACAGTTAAAACGCTACCATGATAACGACATCTCCAATGTGCTGGCTGCATTGATGCCCTCGGAGCGGAAGCGCCTCTATCGCGCGCTCGGCGTCGATGCGGTATCGGATATTTTTGCTTATCTGGAGGAAGATGTCGGTAAATATATTGCGGAGCTGGATGCCGATAAAGCGGCGGACATTCTGGAAAGCATGGATGCCGACGACGCGGTCGATGTGCTTGACGAGCTGGAGGAAGATAAGAGCAGTGAACTGATCCGGCTCATGGATGCGCAGACGCGGCACGATATTAACCTGATTCAATCTTATGAAGAGGACGAACTCGGCAGCCGGATGACGACCAACTTTGTCGCCATCCGGAGCGATTTCACGATTAAACAGGCCATGCGCTCCCTTGTGGAGCAGGCGGCGGATAACGATAATATTTCCACCATTTATGTAACGGATGACAACGGGGTATTCTGCGGTGCGATCGACCTGACCGACCTGATCATCGCCAGGCAGAACGTGGAGCTTTCCTCCCTCATCACGACCTCTTTCCCGTATGTCTATGCGACGGAGACCGTGGATGACTGTCTGGAACAGTTAAAAGATTACTCTGAGGATTCCATTCCGGTCCTTGATAACAACAAACGTCTGCTCGGTATCATCACTGCACAGGACATCGTTGAGGTTGTTGACGAGCAGATGAGCGAGGATTACGCAAAGCTCGCCGGTCTGACCGAGGAGGAAGAATTAAATGAGCCGTTAAACGCGAGCATCAAAAAAAGAATTCCCTGGCTGATCACCCTGTTGTTTCTCGGTCTGTTCGTTTCGACCGTCGCGGGAATGTTTGAGCAGGTCATCGCCCAGCTGACCCTGATCGTCAGCTTTCAATCCATGATCCTCGGCATGGCGGGAAATGTCGGCACACAGTCGCTTGCCGTCACGATCCGTGTGCTTGTAGACGAGGAATTAGAACGCGGGCAGCGCCTGAAACTCGTGTTAAAGGAATTGCGGATCGGCTTCGTGAACGGACTGCTGCTTGGCTCCCTGTCCTTTGTCCTGATCGGATTGTATATTTATTTTATCAAGGGCAGACCCCCGATGTTTTCTTTTGCGGTATCGGGCTGCATCGGTTTATCCCTGCTTGTGGCGATGATTATTTCTTCGCTGATGGGAACGGTCATCCCGCTGTTTTTCCACAAGCTTCATGTGGATCCCGCTGTGGCGTCGGGGCCCCTGATCTCCACCATTAACGACCTGATCGCCGTCGTTACTTACTATGGACTGGCATGGGCGCTGCTGTTACAAGTTTTACATTTGGTAGAAACATAATATATAAACGGAACGATAAGAAAATGAAAAAATTTTTTACTTACGCCAAAAATATATTAAACGGTACGGAACAGATCACGAACCGGCTGAAATTCAGCCTGATCGTTTATTCTATTGCATGTGTGCATGCTGTTTTGCTGTGCGTATTTCTTGCTCTACGGATCACGCCGTTATATCTTTTTAATCTGGCGAGTGTGGCCACTTATCTGTTTGCCGCGCGCTGGGTTCGCAGGGAGATTTATCTTCCGGTCTATTATACTGCCTATTTTGAGATCATTCTGCACTCCTTTGTCGCCACGCTGTGTATCGGCTGGCAGTTTGGCTTTGCGCAGTATATCATCGCCGTGATCCCCGTCGGCTACTATGTAAGTTATACGCTCCATATAAAACGGCACCGGATTCTGATCCCGACGCAGAACGCGGTCGCCGCATCGATCCTGTTCCTTACCTGTAAATTTCTTTCCTATTACCTGACGCCGTTCTACACGATTGACAATCCAATGCTTGAATTTTCGCTTTACACGTTTAACTCGATCTGTACGTTCTTATTTTTGATCGTCTTTTCACTCATCTATGTCGTTGAGATACGCTCAACCTATGCGAAATTGCGCCACCAGAACATGATCTTAGAGCAGCTTGCGAACACGGATCCGCTGACCGGGCTTTATAACCGCCGCAGTATGCAGCTCTTTATCGAGCAGGCGCTGGCATCCGATTCCAGTTTTGCGCTCATTATGGGCGACATTGATGATTTCAAAAAAATCAACGACACCTACGGACATGATTTCGGCGACGTCGCCCTGCATGATATTGCGCAGATTGCAGTCGCTCAGGTCGGCGAGCAGGGGTATGTCTGCCGCTGGGGCGGCGAGGAACTCCTCATTCTCATCAGCAACGGCAGATATGAACAGACCTACCAGATTGCCGAAAGCATCCGCCGCCATGTGGCAAATCATATTTTCGAAACAAACAATAAATGGATTCACTGCACGCTGACACTCGGCATCGCCACTTATCAAAAAGGAATGTCGGTCGAAGAAACCATCACACAGGCGGACAGCAATTTATACCGCGGAAAACGGAGCGGAAAAAATAAGGTTGTGATGTAGCAAAACCATCACAACCTTATTTTTATCAACGTACTTTTTTAGTACGCCCGCCCCCAATAAACCATCTTCTTGGCAGGTTTCCCGCAGCAGACGCAGGTATCGGCGATCTGCTCCTGCCCGAACGGCATACAGCGGCTTGTGACCGCAAGCTTTTCCTTGATCACGTCCTCGCATTCCTGTCCGCCGCACCACATTGCTTTCACAAAGCCGGATTTCTCCGCAAAACACTTCTCAAATTCCTCCATCGTCACAGCGGTATAAGTATGCTCTTCCCGATGGCGCAGCGCCGCCTCAAACATATCCTGCTGCACCTGCTCTAAGACCGCGGGCAGTTTTTCCGCTGCTTCCGCTAATGCGATCGTCTGTTTCTCCCCGTTATCACGGCGGCAGATGACGCACTGCCCCGCCGCTATATCCTTCGGTCCGATCTCAATGCGTACGGGAATACCGCGCATCTCCTGCTCCGAGAATTTCCAGCCCGGACTCTTATCGGAAACATCCGTTTTCACGCGGATACCCGCCTTCTTCATCTCCTCCTCCAGCTTGGACGCCGTCTCTAAAACGCCCTCTTTCTGCTGTTGGATCGGAATGATCATCACCTGCGTGGGCGCGACCTTAGGCGGCAGCTTCAAGCCGGAATTATCGCCGTGCGCCATGATGAGCGCTCCGATCAGGCGCGTGGAAAGTCCCCACGAGGTCTGGTGCACATATTGTAACGTGTTATCCTTCGCCGTATACTGAATGCCAAACGCTTTCGCAAAGCCGTCCCCGAAATTGTGGCTCGTCCCCGACTGCAATGCTTTTCCGTCATGCATCAACGCCTCGATCGTATAAGTTGCCGTCGCTCCCGCGAACTTCTCCTTCTCGGTCTTGCGCCCTTTGATGACCGGGATCGCAAGCACCTGTTCCACGAAATCCGCATAGACATTGAGCATCTGGATCGTCCGCTCCTCCGCTTCTTCCGCCGTTGCGTGCGCGGTATGTCCCTCCTGCCATAAAAATTCACGGCTTCTCAAAAACGGTCTCGTCTCTTTTTCCCAGCGCACCACGGAGCACCACTGATTGCAGACCTGCGGCAGATCGCGGTAGGAATGCACCACATTCTTATAATAATCGCAGAACAGCGTTTCGGAGGTCGGTCTCACGCACATTCTCTCCTGAAGCTGCTGCCCGCCGCCGTATGTCACCCACGCAACCTCCGGCGCAAATCCCTCGACATGATCTTTTTCCTTTTGCAAAAGGCTCTCAGGAATAAACATCGGAAGGTATACGTTCTGCACCCCCGTCTCCTTGAAGCGCGCGTCCAACTGCTGCTGGATCAGTTCCCAGATCGCATAGCCCGCCGGGCGAAACGCCATACATCCCTTTACGCTGGTGTAGTCGATCAGCTCCGCTTTCTTCACCACGTCCGTGTACCACTGTGCAAAATCCTCCTCCATGGAAGTGATCGCTTCCACGAGCTTCTTGTCTGCCATTTCCTTCACCTGTTCCTTTCTGTTTTTTACAAATCGCTTCTCTATGATAAGCAGACGTGAAATGCTACGCATTCCACGCTCGCGTTGCTCGCCGAGAAGTGATTCCTATGCGTCTCCCCGTGCAAGCACGGTCGCCGCATATAAATCACTTCTCTTCTTAAGCTTATCGCGCAAAAAAACCTCCGATCCCATCATAGGGACCGAAGGTTATCGGCGGTGCCACCCTGCTTGACGGTCGTACGCCGTCCTGCTCAAATATCCGTTATCGCCGGATCTACGGTGTATTTGACATACACGGCTCCAAGGCAGGTTCCCCGCCCTCCGCTTAGGAATCTCACACCACGGAACAACCGTTCCTCCGACTCCCTCTCTGAGAAGCATCCGTACAGGTACTAACCCTTTTCAACGCCATCTGCTCATTTCATATATTGTGATTTTAATGTCTTCGCCGCTGTCTGTCAAGAAAAAATTTTGCGCGCGCGGCGCGCCGCCGCCCTTCCCTTACTCCGAAAGCTCCCGGATCAACAGATAGGACAGCGGCCCCGTCACGATTCCCAAAAGTCCGTATAACTTTACGCCCAAAAACACCGACATTAAAATGATCAGCGGATGAATCCCGATCCGCTGACCGATCAGGCGGGGCTCCATAAACTCGCGCACGAAATAGCATACCATATAGAGCGCGGCAAACACTACCGCCAGCATACCGTCCCCCATGATAAGTTCAAAGAGTGCGAGCGGCAGCAGCGTGATGCCCGTGCCGATAAACGGGAGCATATCGAGGAACCCCACCACATATCCCCATAAAAAAGGCATGCCAAAACCTGCCCACCAAAACGCAACGCTGCAAATGCCGCCGATCACGGACATGATGATAAGCTGCGCCTTCGCGTATGAAAAAACCATTCTGACAGTCTTGTCATATAATTCTCTGACCCGCCCGAACCAATGCTTTTCCCGCCACCGCGCCACGATCTCATCATAATCCTTTGCAAGAAGCACACTGAAAATAAAAAACACCGCCCACGAAATGCCGACCGCCGCAAGCACGCCGATCACATCCCCCGACAGGACAAGCGCTTTCGGGATCGCCTCGTCGCTGATCTGTTCCCCGATGCTGCGCGCCGCTGTCATGATCCTTTCTTCCAGAATGGCGGCGTCAATGCCGAGCGGCCTCTCCAGATAGCAGCAACAGGTATGCAGAAACACGCCGCACTGCACGCGCAGTACTCCAAAATACGACATACACGCCCGCACGCACCCCGCCGCGGCGCGGTAGAGCAAGAGAAGCAGCACGATCGGCAGCGCGCCGATCACGGACAAAAACAGCGCGGTAAGCGTACTTTTCATACCGCGCCTTCTGCCGGAAAGTCTGCGCAAGAGCGGCATACTGAAACGCACAAAGAGCACGGACAGGCAAAACGGCAGCACAAGCGGCAGCGCATACTTCATGGCAAGATAGACCGCCGCCGCGATCACGCCCACCCGCAGCGCCCGCTTTTTGCTCCATTCTTCTTGTAAGTCCTCAAAAAAATTTCCCATACGCACTCCATTCTTTCGGAATTAGTATGGGAAAATAATTATTTTTTATGAAAGGTGGGCGTGATGCAAAAATCCATTTCCTTTCCGGTCCTCGGATGCAAAAAGCAAAGCCGTTCGGCGCAGAGCGCTACATGGGAAAGCCCCAATGTCTCCGCGAGCGCCCATGCCGTTTCGTCTCCGTATTTGCGGTCTCCGACGAGCGGATGTCCTGCATGGGAGAATTGCAGCCGTATTTGGTGAAATCTTCCTGTCTGTAAACAAATTTTGACATCAGTGACACCGATGTCAGCGTCATATGACACTGCCTGATAGGAAAGCGCCGCCCGCTTTATCGATAGATCCGCACCTGCTACCTTCTGGCTCCCGTTCTCCACGCTCCCTGCAGCAATCTCTGCGACACCATTCCCTTCCTGCGCCGCTCTCGTTTCCGCCGTCACAATCTCTGCAACGCCGTTTCCTGTCTTTACAATCCTGTCGATCAGTTCGCCCTCTGTCTGTGGCATCCTCCCGCACGCCAGCGCACGATAATACTTCCGCATGGTCTGATCCCGCATCTGCGCTTCCAGCTTCGCCGCCGCATCCCGGCTTTTCGCAAAAACAAGAAGTCCTTCCACCGGCTGGTCTAAGCGATGGATCACATGCAGTCTGCCGCCGCGCAGGTAATTGCGCAATTCACTCTCCATGTCCATCTGCGACGCCCGCGCACTCTGCACGGCAAGCCCGGCAGGCTTTCTGCAGACAAGAATGTCCCGATCTTCATATACGATTTCTGTTTTCATACCTTAAACCGATACCCGACGCCCCAGATTGTCTCGATATACTGCGGCTTTGATGTGTCATATTCAAGTTTCTCACGGATTTTTTTGATATGCACCGTCACCGTCGCAATATCGCCGACCGAATCCATGTCCCATATCTCGCGGAACAGTTCTTCTTTCGTGAACACATGGTTCGGATTCTCCGCCAAAAATGTCAAAAGATCAAATTCCTTGGTGGTAAACGTCCGCTCCTCCCCGTCCACATAAACGCGGCGCGCCGTCTTATCAATTTTGAGCCCCCGGATCTCCACAATGTCATTCTGCTTCTGCCCGGAACCGACAAGCCTGTCATATCTTGCCAGGTGCGCCTTTACGCGCGCGACCAGCTCGCTCGGACTGAACGGCTTCGTCATATAATCATCCGCACCGAGACCAAGTCCTCTGATCTTATCAATATCGTCTTTTTTTGCCGAAACCATTAAGATCGGAATATTCTTTTCCTCCCGTATCCGTCGGCAGACCTCGAAGCCGTCCATTCCCGGAAGCATCAGATCGAGTACCACAAGTGCATACTCCTCGGAAAGCGCTTTTTTCAGCCCTTCTCTGCCGTCGTTGGCGATCTCCACCTGGAACTCCGAAAGCTCCAGATAATCTTTTTCCAGATCTGCGATCTCTTTCTCGTCCTCAACAATCAATATGCGGCTCATCGTATTCCTCCGTTTTCTGTCATTGCGCTTTTCTTTTTGCCCTTTTTACGTCTGCACGGCGTCCGGATTTTCCACAAATTTGCGGAGTACAAAATGCATACAGACGCCTTCGCCTTCTTTGCTTGTCGCCCAAATATACCCGCCGTGATCCTCAATAATCTTTTTGACAATGGAAAGTCCGATCCCGCTTCCTCCCTGCGAGGAATTGCGCGAAGCATCCGTGCGGTAAAACCGTTCAAAAATCCTTCCGATCTCCTTGGCGGACACGCCTTTTCCGTTGTCCTCCAGCTCCACCCGGATCGAATCGATCTCGTCCAGTATCCGAATATCGATCGCTCCGTTTTCCCGGTTCATATACTTTACGCTGTTACTCACAATGTTATTGATTACCCGCTTCATCTGTTCGGGATCCGCAATGACAACCGTGTCAGGCGGCGTCATATTGGAATAATTTAAGCGGATGTTGTGTCCTTCCAGATCCAGACCGACCTCTTCCACGCAGTCGTTAAAATAATCCGCGACATTCAGCTTATGGAAATGGTACGGGATCCGGTTCGAATCGATACCGGAGTAAATCGTCAGCTCATTGATCAGGCGGTTCATATCGTTCGCCTTATTGTAAATGGTCTTAATGTAGCGGTCCATTTTTTCCGGCGTATCCGCAACGCCGTCCATAATGCCCTCCACATATCCCTTGATCGAGGTGATCGGCGTTTTCAGGTCGTGGGAAATGTTGCTGATCAGTTCGCGGTTCTGCTTATCCGCCTGCATCTGCTCGTCCGCAGACTCCTTTAAGCGCAGGCGCATCTGATTATAATTCTCATAGAGATCGGAGATCTCACCCTTAAAACCCGTGGACAGTACATAGTCAAAATCCCCGTCCGCGATCCGCTGCATGGCGACATTAAATTCCGCAAGCGGCGTAAACGCGCCGTCCCGAATCCACTGTGTCAAAAAAACACTCGTCACGATCAACACCAGAACAATAAGGATCAACAGAAAAATGAGCAGTCCGGATGAAACAAAATTTTTCACCCGCGTCACGATATAAACTTTCCCATCGCCCACACCCTGCACGGAAAAATAAATCTGCTTGATCAGGAGCTTTCGTCCGTCCAGATAGTACCCGTCGCCGCCGAGCTCTATCTTCTTATCCAGCGCCGCCAGCACTTCTTCTGTCTCCTTAAACGCGCCGAATCTGCGGTAGTAGCCCTCGCCGTTTACAGCGACAAAAAGCCCGGACGCCTTCTGCTCCAGCTGCGCCCCGATCCCATCCAGATACGCTTCGTCCAGCAGCTTTTCCGGATCTTCCTGCGCCATGACGGACAGCTCCCGGTATTCTCCCTCCGTCAGTTCATTAAACGCTTCGATCGGATTGGTAATGAGCGACATGCTCACTGTTTTCATTCCGTACTGACTGCGAAAGGAATTCGCCATCGCGATATGCGTCACGCCGTAAATCAGACCGATGAGCAGCACAGGCATAATGATCATTGCAAGAAATGTGATCTGCAATCTCGTCTTTAGCTTCATGCCCGCCTCCCGTTCGATCGACCTCTCATACCGACTTTATCAATGTTTTTATTATAATACACTCCACAAACAGTTTCTATAAACACTTGACGAATTATTATAAAAAAATAATAAATTTCCTATCAGTTAATATCCGCGCGGGCAGCGCCGATAACGCAAAGAAACCGCCATGCGGTTTCTTCCGCAAGACGGTTCCTGATCCCTCTTTTTCGTTACTTCTCCATAATCCTTTTGTCACTCGTCATTCACGAGCGTGATCTCGGTCAGTTCCCCTTCCCAGAAATACAGCTCAATCTTATTTTTATAGGAATCTCCCTTGATATAATATTCCATGGACTGGCTTTCGTACTCCTCGCTGTCGCTCTCATAATAATAATCCGGCTCCCCCATGAGCGCCTTCACCTCATCCGCCGACATGCCGAACGTCACGCCGTTGCATAACATGACGTCCGGATTAACATCCTGCCAGTTATCCAGCTCAAATTCAATTCCGTACAGCTCACAGTCCTGAATCTCCCGGTCTTCGTCCGTGAAGTTCTTAAAGCGGACGGAAATCTTCTCCCCCGCTTCATTTTCCACTCTGACACTCAGCGTATAATAATAAGATTCCAGTACTTCATGCCGGTACTCCTCGTCAAGTTCAAACCCCGCCGCCTCTATATCATGCCATGTCAGCGGAAATGTGTAGACCACGCCGTCCCACGCAAATTCCATCGTTTTCCAGTCGTTGGTGGAAAACGCATAATCCTTCACGCCCGGCGCGTCCTGTCCGTCCGACGATTCTGTATCCGCGCCGTCATCGCCGTCCTGCCCGTCTGCCGAATCCGCATCCGCGCTGCCGTCATCGCTGCCCTTCCCGTCCGATGATTCTGCATCCGCGCCGTCATCGCTGTCCTTCCCGTCTGCCGAATCCGCATCCGCGCCGTCGTCGCTGTCCTTTCCGTCTGATGATTCCGCATCCGCGCCGTCATTGTCGCTTCGCCCGTCTGCCGATTCTGCATCCGCACTGTCAGTCTGTCCGGCATCCGGCTGGGTACTCCACCCGCCGTCCTGCGTCAGATCCTGATATTCCGGCGCGCTGCTTCCGGCGGTTCCGCTTTCCTTATCATCCCCGCCGCACGCCGCAAGGACACACATCATGACCGCCGCGATCAAAACCGCTCCTGCTCTCTTTCGTCTTTTCATGTTCCTCCTGCTCCTTTTCGTCTTTTTTTCATATAAACGATTATGAGGAGAACATGTTCTGTTTTACAAGCAAAATCTGGTTGCCAATCCGCAACCGGCGGTTTCATGCGCCCGAAAAATGCAGGTTCATCCAGTCAAAATAGTACGATTCCTCCAATGCCGCCGGTTCCTCATCCGACCGGCCGTACAGGTAGTACACGCTTCCGTCATCCAGATCGCAGTATGCGTGAAAATAATAATGCATTTCCGTCCCCGCTTTTGCGTACTCCATAACGGATTGGGAATAATAGTAAAACGTCCTGCCGTTGACCGTGACTTCCCCCTGCGTATGAATCCGGGAAAGTTCTTCCGCGGCAAACTGTTCCGCCATTTCTTTCGCCGTTCTCCATGCGTATCGCATCACATTTGTCTGGACATACACCTGATGCACCGTATCCAGATACGTTTTTCCCGCAATATTATCCGAAATCAGCATACAGTCCTCCGGCAATTGGTAGGAAATCCGGTACTGCCCGTCCTGATAAATGATTGCGTCCTCCGAAAGATACGGCCGTTCCGGCGTAAGACTCACATCCTCCATCCAAAAACTTCCCGCCTCGTCGTCGGTCTCGTCCGTTTTCTGCGCCGCGCTTAAAACCGTCTCCGCCGCGGCAAAGGCTTCCTCATACAGCCGGTCCCGCTCCGCCAGCTCCAAATGTTCCATGTCCACGCCGTCATAACAGAGCACCGCCAGAAAATGCCGTCCTTCATCCGCAGGCGCAAGCATCACCGCAAAATAAGTACGCTCATAATCGCTCCCCCGCTCGTTTCCCAAACTGATACGATACCGGATCTGATCCCGCCCGTCGCCCGTCAGCCGCTCCGCTTCTTTTTCCATGCGATAGCCGGATGCCGCGAGAGACTCCTGTTTCTCTCCCATGCCCTCCCACATGGTATCCAGCGTGCCCTCTTCCAGCACAATCTGAAGCAGATACGCGTCGGTCTGCCTGATATTGAGGCAGCCGCTCTCATGTACCAGTGCTTTTCCTTTTTGCGGGATGGTAAATTTCATTCCGGAAAAAATAATCTCCCAGTTCCCGATCCGCGCCGCGTCGGCTTCCAATCCATCCGCCGCGTCCGCGCTCATTCCGCCTGTATCCGTTCCAGCTCCGCCAGTTTCCGTTCCGCCCGCGCCCGTCCCTCCAAAAGAGAAACTTCCCGCGAACCACAATCCCAAAAAGACCGCTGACAGCCAGACGCCCGCCGCCGCGATCCATCCGCTTCTTTTTATCCCGCTCATGACTGCTCCCTTGTCTGTTCTTCCACTTGTGTTTCTTCCGGTTCTCCATCCCGTTCTTCCGTCCCGTCCACCCGGATATGCCACCTGTTTTCTTTGGCGAGGCGGCGCAGTTCCAACGCGCACAGCAGAAAGAGAACGAACAGAACGCCCGTGACCGCGGCAAGCGCGATCAATGTCCGCGCCCGATATTCATAGTAAGCCCCCCGCTGCGCCTCATCCGTATAGCATTCGATAAAATCACCGTCCCGAATGCCGTCAATATCCAGCCATACCGTTTTTACGACTTTGCGGGATACGTCGTCATAAAAACAAATATCCGCTTTTGTGTACTGCTGATAAACCCGTTCCACTCTCGCCCGCTCGATCAGCCCGTCATCCTTTTTCCACGCATGATGCATAAGCGTTGTCACAAGCATCACGCCGCAAAATAAACATAATCCGCCAAGCAGCACGAACAGAACGGATAACCGCAGTCTTGCGCCCTTTCCCCTCGCTTTCCCGGCGGAAATCATGCGGATTTCCATCGGCTCCTCCCCCGGCGCGGAAACAGTCTTTCCGTAAAGAAACTCCGTAATACTGATCCCGAAAATGTCGCAGATGCCCGCCAGCTTATCCAGATCCGGATAGGTTTTATCCAGCTCCCATTTGGAGACCGCCTGCCGCGTCACGCCGATCTTTGCGGCAAATTCCTCCTGACTCAAGCCGGCACGCTTCCGATATTCCTGTATTTTTGCTCCGATCAACAGCATGGTTATGAAAAACCTCCCATCAAAAAGTCCGCCAGATACATGATCTTTACGCCATTGATATTGCCGCCCGCAAATTCATCCAGCGTAACAACGTACTTGGGATAATGATCCCTGATCTCCAAAAGATTCGCGATCTCACGGTCAGATTCCTCCGGCAGATTGCGGCACACCTGAATATAAATGCGCTCGTCACGCCGCACCGCCACGAAATCGATCTCTTTTACTTCGTTTTTTCCGATATAAACCTCATAACCTTTTCTCCGTAACTCAAAATAAACGATATTCTCCAGCATCGCGGCTACGGACTGCGGCTGAAATCCCATCATACAATACTTCAGCGACGCATCCGCAAGATAAAATTTTTCCTGCGTCTTTAACACAGATTTGCCTTGCAGGTCATACCTTCTGCATCGATAGATCACAAACGCCTTTTCCAGCCACTCTAAATAATTGTATACGGATTCTATCGAAAGCGAACGTCCCTCGCTTTTCAAAAACTTTACGATTGTATTCGTGGAAAAAGTTTTTCCTACGTTCTCCACGATATATCTGACCACGCGGTTAAACAGATCAAAATTTGTAATATGATGCCGCTTCGTAATATCATTTGTAATAACGGAATGATAAATATCCTCCACGATCTGATACGCAGAATGTTCGTCAAAATTGCCCACCGCCACGACGGGAAATCCTCCCATCCGGATATATTCGCTCAAAAGCTCCCTGGAAGTGGAAGAATGTCCGCCCACCTTCTTAAACTCCACATATTCGGCAAACGACAGCGTAAATACCGGAACGGAAATATATCTGCCCGTCAGATAGGTGGATATTTCACTTGACATCAACTTCGAATTGGAACCGGTTACATAAATATCCGTATCCAGATTTTCCAGCAGGCTGTTGACCGCTTTCTCCCAGCCCGCTACCTCCTGCACCTCATCCAACAGTAAATAATACTTTCTATTGTCTCGTATCCTGTCTCTGATCGCTTTGTACATATCTTTATCCGTCATACCCTCGCTGAAATCCTCCGAAGTATAACGCATAGTGATGATATGATCCGCTGCGACTCCGCTGTCAGTCAGTTCCTCTTTCAGCATTTCCAGGATCGTAGACTTTCCGCACCGCCGTATCCCCGCCAGTATTTTCACTAACGGTACGTCACGATACGTTTTTAATATTTCCATATAATGCGGTCTGACAACCATCGCTCCACCTCCTTTTACCCATGGTACGATAAAAACTTATCACACGTCAATTGTTTTTACCGATATTCCGAAAAAAGTTTCTTCCCTAGAATAAACATACGGACCGGTGCAAAGCAGTATCCGTATCTCACATGTCGGATTTTGCAAAAACAAGCAGATTTTGTGATATTTCTTGCACCCCCCCCCGATTTTTTGCTATACTTATAGATAAGTCGGCAACTGCAAACGCTTTCCTAATGTCTTTCGCAATTGCCAACATAACGGAGGAACAGAAGGAGGGTATTCCATTGGAAAAGAAAACAAATAAACTGATCTACGTGATTCTTGGTATTCTCGCGGTATTGTTTGCCGCTCTCATCCCGTTTTCGATTTTCCGGCGCAAACAGCTTTTAGCGGAGGGCGAGCTTGAACTGGCGGACTTTTCCGTGACGATGGGCATGATCGGACTCGTTTTCTGTCTGATCTTTTGCGGGATCATTTTTTTACTTTGCATGAGAGACCGTCGGATCGGCGCGAGACAGCGGCAGTTTCAGGAGGAGTTAAAGCGCACGCCGGCGTTCGCACGCTGGCTCTCAAACGAGGAAGAACAGGTAAAGGCAGCGCTTCGCGCTTCCCGGTCCTTTAACGGATTTTTGAGTCTTTTCCTGCTCGCATTCATGCTTGGTATGCTTTACATATTTATAGACGGGATCGGCGGTCCCCCCAGCGATCTTGACTGGCTCTCCCTGTTTGCGTTCCTGTTTTGTCTCTTTGTTTTTTGTTTTTCATGGTGGATCTCGGATTATCGGAAACAATATATGCGTTCGATCCTGCGCTCGGTTTCCGAACAATTGCCGTCCGACGCAGAGAAGGACGCGTTCGGTTCACAGCTTTCGAAATCGGGCGTCTTACAGTTTTCTTATTTTCCCGATCTGCAGACGCGCGCTTCCATGGCATGGGTGGCGGAAACGTATTCCTATTTCCGCCAGCTCCGAAAATGCCGGATCCTCCAAAACAGATATATCGGCAGAGTAACGCTGAAAAAAGTACCCTTTACGATTGAATTACGGACGTATTGGAGGATCCACTATGTCATGGAGCTTTCCGCAGGCGGCGGACAGGAGCCGTTTTGGCGCGGCTATTTCCGTACGGAAGAAGAATTGTATTACGCGCTGAACGCCTTCCGGAGAAACGGGCTGGCGGACGCGTGCGTGGAGAACACACTGCAAGGAGCCGCCCGGTAAAAAATGAAGCATGCTTTCGCTCAAACAGCGGCAGAAACGT
Source organism: bacterium (assembly GCA_023667365.1). GTDB lineage: Bacteria > Bacillota > Clostridia > Lachnospirales > Lachnospiraceae > DLAJ01. Next base: position 20,002 of record JAMPAG010000029.1, read on the forward strand.
CATGTGAAAATGCGTTTCTGCCGCTGTTTTTAGCTTATAGGTATTTTCGCGCGATTTTTTATCATTTACCCTCGCGACCCCGGAAAAAATGACAGTTCCTATTGACAAACTCGAATAGATGTGCATAATATTTGTTAGCATTAACTAACCGCGCTTCTTAACGAAAAGGAGAATTCACATGAATATCTTAGAGATCAACAGCCTAAAGAAAAACTATGGTGATTTCACCGCTGTCAACGGCATAAGCCTTGCTGTTGAGGCCGGAGAAATCCACGGAATCTTAGGTCCGAACGGCGCAGGGAAATCAACGACAATGAACTGTATCCTGGGGCTTCTTCCATACGAAGGCAGCATCACCTTTGACGGCGGCAAAAGTATCAGAAAATGGAATAAACATGTGGGTTATGTTCCGCAGGATCTGGCAATTTACCCCGAGCTTACACCTACGGAAAACGTCCGGTTCTTTTGCGCCCTTTACGGGTTCAAGGGAGCGGAGCTTAAAGAAAGAGTTGCAAAGGCTTTGGATTTTGTAGGGCTTACCGATGTAAAGGGCAAAAAATCGGGTGAGTTTTCGGGCGGCATGAAACGCAGACTGAATATGGCATGCGGAATCGCGCACTCCCCAAAACTTATTATCATGGACGAACCGACAGTCGGCATTGACCCGCAGTCCCGCAATCGCATTATGGAGAATGTCAAGGAACTGAACCGGCAGGGCGCATCCATCCTTTACACCACGCACTATATGCCGGAAGTTGAGGATCTTTGTTCAAAAATTACGGTAATCGACCACGGAATGATCGTCGCTGCCGGAACAAAAGATGAAATCATGCACAAAGCAGGCATGAGCGACGCCTCCATGGAGCAGATTTTCTTACAGCTTACAGGCACGGACCTCAGGGATTAAGGAGGACAATATGAGCGCAGTGATATGCAAAGAACTGAAAAAATATTTCAGCAATAAAATCAATATCCTTTTTCTTTTTCTGCTGCCGATTCTTTTTGTCACATTTTTCTCTTTTGCTCTGGAGAATTACATAGACAGCGATTATGAAACCTTTGAAGGCGGAAAAGTATTTTTTTATACCGAAAATGCCGACGCCGCGCATTTGGAAAAATTCACAGTTCTATCAGAAGAAATCGCTTCTTCTACGGGAATCGCTTTCGAAGAAGTGCGTGATCTTGAAACCGCCAAAGCCGACGTTGAGCAGAGTAAGGCATTTGCCGTAATCAATATCACCGCGGACGGCTTTGATTATTTCCGCTCAACATTCAATGAGCCGGTCGGCGGTGAAATTATCCGCAGTATGTTTTTGCAGTTATCCGACAGCTATGAGAATCCCTCAAACGAAGCTGCGATCATTGAAAATAACAGGAACATCAAAAAAACCACCGCAAAGATTTACTACACCTTTGCGGCGGCAGCGTTCATCCTGCTGTTTATGGCATTCCTCACCTCGATGAGCATCATTGAAGAAAAAGAACTTGGAACGGATATACGCATCCGGATTTCCAGTATAGGAAGCGGCGGCGTTCTGCTTGCAAAAGCATTCACCTCCATCTGCGGAGGAATCGCAGAAATTATCATTATCTATCTTTACTCAAGCTTTGTGATCGGCGTTAAGTGGGACGGAAATCTTCCGCTTATCTTCATGATCTTACTGCTTCTGGCAGTGTTCTCCACTTCTGTCGGCGTCATGATCGGAACATTTTGTAAAAGCAAGGCCGTCGCGCAGGAAAGCTCTTTAGTGATCGGGCTTATGTGCGGTTATCTCGGCGGTTCCATCACGCCGGCATACCTCATGGAAAACATGCCGGTCATGTGCCATATCATAAAGCTGAGCCCGCTTTACTGGACAAATAAGGCGCTTATCAGTCTGTACAATGACATTGTTGACAAAAACACTGCTTACAGCTTCACGCTACTTGCGACGCTGTCCATGATCTGCGTGGTACTTACGCTGAAAAAGAATCGGGAGGTGCGCCATGCTTAACATTTTCAGAAATACCTCAATCTATCTGCTGCGCAATAAGGATTTTGTAAAGTTCATAACGATTATGCCGACCATACTGTTTCTTCTTATGACAGTTCTGCTGCCATACTCGGACGAGCATAATATCGGCGTCGTGAATAAACTTGGCAGTGCGGGAGAAAACTATATTTCCGTTCTCCGCGGAGTGGACGGTTACAAAATTTTTGAATATGACGAGGATGAAATTCAGGCGAAGCTGATCGGCGGCAATGTGGAAATGGCTGTCATTTTGGATGAGAATATTCTGATTACAACACTTTCTGAAAGCGAAATATACAGCTCGGTTGAACTGTTACTGAAAAACGCAGACAGGGGCGGCGCCGCATCGGAAGTCCGTGTGAACGAAATTCCAAAGAAAACACTTTCCGTAAAAAATCTGCTTCCTTTTATGCTGTTTAAGACGCTGACGGCATCCTCGCTGGTAGGCGCGCTGTTCATCAACGAAAAGAAGAACCGTATTCGCGACCGGATCCTTTTAAGCGGTGTCGGAACAGGAAAATATATCCTCGGCGTTTCAGGCGCATACCTGTTTTTCTCCTGCCTCGGCTCAACCATCTTCTTTTTGATCGCGCAAATCGCACGTTTTGATTTCGGATTAAAGAATGACTTCGGATTTCTGCTGATGCTGTTTTTCACAAATCTGCTCAGTGTCAGCATTATGGTCTTTGCATCTTCTCTGCTGAAAAAAGAAGAAAGCCTGTGGATTGTGGGAAGCGCAATTCTTATGCCAATGGGACTGCTTTCAGGAATTTTGTTTCCCTATGACACCATGCCGAAGGCCATGAAAATAGCGGCTCATTTCTGCCCTCAGCGCTGGATTGCGGCAGGCATAGAACAAATGCAGCGGACAGGCAGAATCCTGTCGGCTTATCCCGAAATGCTGATGGTAACGGGTCTTACCGCAATCCTCATGACCGGCGGCATTCTGATTTCTACGCGGAACCGCGGAAAGACCTAGGCCGCCGGAAAGTAGGAAGGGTAAAAGACGGTGCGGCGAAAAAGGGGAACAAACCGTTTCCGGTTCATTCCCCCGCATTTTGAACAGCCTTTGGAATCAAGCGTTTTCCTTAACCGAAATATCTCTTCAACAATCCCGCAAACGCTTTGCCGTGTCTCGCCTCGTCGCGCGCCATCTCATGAACCGTGTCATGAATCGCATCAAGATTTAACTCTTTCGCGCGCTTTGCAAGATCGACCTTGCCTGCGGTCGCACCGTTCTCCGCTTCCACACGCATCTGTAAATTCTTCTTCGTGGAATCGGTCACGACCTCGCCGAGCAGCTCCGCGAATTTTGCCGCATGCTCCGCTTCTTCCCAGGCAGCCTTCTCATAATACAGACCAACCTCCGGATAGCCCTCGCGGTGCGCCACTCTTGCCATGGCAAGATACATGCCGACCTCAGAGCACTCTCCGTTGAAGTTCGCTCTCAAATCAGCGATAATATCCTCCGGAACGCCCTGCGCAACACCTACTACATGCTCCGCTGCCCATGTCATCTCCGCGCCCTGCGCAATAAACTTGTCCGCCGGAGCCTTACATACCGGGCATACCTCCGGAACCTTGTCCCCTTCGTACACATAACCACATACAGAACATACAAATTTCATCGTTTTTTCTCCTTTCCCTATGAAAAAAATATTTTGATATGGGTATTCCCCATCATCATTCCTGCCTTGGCCCGCTTCTATACATGACCGCGCTCATATCTTTTCCCGCCGCTCCGGTCAGCCCGCAACCTTTTTCACAAACCTCGTCAGCCTGCCGCCCCGGTCAGCCCGCGCTCTCCTGCCCGCTGCATTCCCCGCACACGCCATAAAAATACGTGACATGCCCGGCAATCTGCCCGTCGAACCCAACGCCCGCAAGATCATTGATCTTCTCGATACTCTCCATCCTCAGATCCATCACCCTGCCGCACTTCTGACAGACGAAATGATAATGCTCCGACGTATCCGCATCAAAATGATCCTGCCCGTCGCCGAAGTGCAGTCTGCGGATCTCACCCATATCCGCCAAAAGCGTCAGGTTGCGGTACACCGTTCCGAGACTGATATTCGGATACTGCCTGCTCACATTTGCATAGACAACATCCGCCGTCGGATGATCTTTTCGCGTGCAGAGAAATTCTTTAATTGCCTCGCGCTGTCTGCTGTATTTTAATGCCATCGCGCATCTCCTACTGAAACCGATCGAAATTTCTTTTATTCCAAAAGACTTCCGCGCCCGTGCAAGTCTTCTTAAATATCAGTAATGATTCCTGTTTTATTATTATATAGAATTTCCATATAATGTCAATAGCCTTTTGTAAAAAACAAAGAATCGTGCTATACTGTTGTTTAGCCGACATCCGATACGCGCCGGAGTGCACACGGCAAAGCACCGTCGAATGCCAAAACGCAATATTTTTCATACCGCGGATTTGTGCCTGTTTGCAAGTTCGCGGACACTGACAGAACGGAGGATTTATATGGAAAAAATCACAAGCTTTACTATCGACCATCTGAAATTACAGCCCGGCGTCTATGTTTCCCGCAAAGACCATGTCGGTGCAGAAACCCTTACCACCTTTGACCTGCGCATGACCTCTCCCAACGACGAACCTGTCATGAACACGGCGGAAGTTCACACGATCGAGCACCTTGCCGCAACATTCCTGCGCAATCATGCGGAATATAAGGACAAAGTGATCTATTTTGGTCCCATGGGCTGCCGCACAGGTTTTTATCTGATTCTCGCAGGCGACCTTTCTTCCAGGGATATTGTACCCCTCATGATCGAAATGTATGAGTTCGTCCGCGATTATCATGATGAAGTTCCGGGCGCAAGTCCCAAAGACTGCGGCAACTACCTCGACATGAACCTCGGCATGGCAAACTACCTTGCAAAGCGTTATCTGGACAATGTGCTTTACGGCATCGACGACGCGCATTTGATCTATCCGCGATAAAAAAAGAGTTTGCGTTCCGCAAACTCTTTCGAAGAATCGCGGAGCGATTCTTCCGGGGTTGAGGATTTTCCTATAAAAAAGAGTTCCGCTTGCGCGAAACTCTTTCAAAGTATCGCGGAGCGATTCTTCCGGGGTTGCGAAATTTCCTATCATAAAATAAAGCGTGCTTCGCACAGAAAGGAACCCACATATGAAAATCGGTATTATCGGGGCGATGGATTTGGAGATCGCCACACTGAAAGAAAAAATGACGAATGTGTCAACAAAGTCCGTCGCTTCTATGGAATTTTTTGACGGCACCCTGAACAATGTCCCTGTTGTTGTTGTAAAATGCGGGATCGGCAAGGTCAATGCCGGAATCTGCGTTCAGATCCTTCATGATCTTTTTTCTGTCACGCATGTCATAAATACCGGCGTTGCCGGCTCCCTGCGCGCCGAGATCAATATCGGCGATATTGTTGTCTCCACGGATGCCGTACAGCATGATATGGACGTGACCGCGCTCGGTTATCAGGTCGGTCAGATTCCGCAGATTCCCGTCCTCTCTTTTACGGCGGACACCGCGCTCGCGGATACCGCAATGAACGTGTGCCGCGAAGTCAACACGGATATTCAGGTTTTTGAAGGGCGCGTTGTCAGCGGCGACCAATTTATTTCCTCGAAAGAGAAAAAAGAATTTCTCATTCAGACCTTCGACGGGAGCTGCACGGAAATGGAGGGCGCGGCGATCGCACAGGCGGCTTACTTAAACAATCTGCCGTTCGTCATCATCCGCGCGATCTCCGACAAAGCGGACGACAGCGCCGAGATGGACTATCCGACGTTCGAGCATGGCGCGGCGCTGCATTCCGCCAAGCTTGTCGAAGCAATGCTGCAAAAACTATAATTCATTTTTCACCAGAAAGGCAGGTACTCATTATTATGAAAGAAATCTCAAAGCTCCTTGATTATCGTCCCGAAATCCGCGTGCTTGACGCCACTTTGCGCGACGGCGGTCTCGTCAACAATTTCTTTTTTACAGACGAATTTGTAAAAGACCTCTACCGCACGAACATCAAGGCGGGCGTGGACTATATGGAGTTTGGATATAAAGCGTCCACGGAAATGTTCAACGAATCCGAGTTCGGCAAGTGGAAATTCTGCAAAGATGACGATATTCGCGCCGTTGTCGGCGACAATGACAGCGACTTGAAAATCTCCGTCATGGCGGACGTCGGACGGTGCGACTACAAACACGACATTGTCAACCGTGCGGACAGTCCCATTGATATGATCCGCGTCGCGGCGTACATCCACCAGATCCCGGCGGCGGTTGAAATGATCGAGGACGCGAACCGCAAGGGGTACGAGACGACATGCAATATCATGGCGATCTCCACGAGCGGCGAACAGGATTGGAGAGCCGCTCTGGAAATCATCGCGCGTTCCAGCGTGGACGCAATCTATATCGTGGACAGCTACGGTTCTCTTTATCCTGAGCAGATCGCGCGCATTTGCGACCTGTATATGGAGATCGGCACGAAATACGGAAAAGAGATCGGCATTCATGCGCACAATAATCAACAGCTTGCATTTGCCAACACGATCGAAGCGGTTGGCGACGGCGTAAATTATCTTGATGCGACGTACGGCTGCCTCGGCAGGGGCGCCGGCAACTGCGCGATGGAACTGCTGCTCGGTTTTCTCAAGAATCCAAAGTACAATTTATACCCCGCACTCCAGTTTATTGAGAAGCATATCACAAAGCTGAAAGCCGACGGGCTGCTTTGGGGCTACGACGTTCCCTACATGCTGACCGGCATCTTAAATCAGCATCCGCGTACCGCGATCTCCTACACGGGCGAAAAAAGGACGGACTACACGGAATTTTATAATATACTGACGGGACGGGACTAAAAAAGGACGCAAAGCGTCCTTTCGAAGAATCCGCCGGAGGCGGATTCTTCTGGAACTTGCCGAAAGCGGCAGTTCTTTTTGAATTTTGCTTTGCAAGTCTTCACAGGTTGCGGAATTTCCTTGCATTTTTTTCCCGGAATGGATATAATATTTCCATTGACAAGTAACTGCTGTTTATTGACCAAGTTTTCAACAGGAGTGCCTATGGAAATCAAACGGGACCGGTATCTTCAAAAACTCATCTCTTACATGTGGGACGGACAAGTCAAGGTCATTACCGGCATTCGCAGGTGCGGCAAATCCTATCTGCTCCGCACGCTGTTCAAAAGGTATCTGTTGGAGCAGGGTGTCCCTGAAACCAAAATCCTGATCTTTGAACTGGATCTGGCAAAGGACATCCGCTTCCGCAATCCTTTGGAGCTTGCGAGTCATGTCCGCAGCATCGTGGAAAACAGCAGTGAGCAATTCTATCTCTTTGTCGATGAGATCCAAATGTCTGACGAGGTGCCAAACCCCTATAACCAAACCGGCAAAACCATCACTTTCTATGATGCCCTCAATGATCTGAAGTCTATGGCCAATTTGGACATCTATGTCACCGGCAGCAACTCTAAAATGCTGTCCAGCGACATCCTCACCGAGTTCCGGGGACGCAGTGACGAGATCAGAGTACATCCTTTGCGTTTTGCCGAGTTCTACTCACCCCTTGGCAAAGATACGGCGGAGGCTTTTGAAAACTATGCCTTTTTCGGCGGTATGCCGCTTGTTCTTTCCCGTCCTACCGATGAAGCCAAGATGAATTACTTACAGTCTTTATTCTCTGAGGTCTATTTGAAAGACATCATTGAACGCAAAAAAATAAAACGGGAGGATGTGCTGGCTTCTATTCTCGATTTCCTTTGTTCTTCCGTGGGCTCGCTCACGAATCCCGCGAATGTGACAAACACGATAAACTCTAAGCAGAAGCGGACCGGAGAAAATGTTGTGGCAAACAATACCGTAAAAACCTACATGAACCACCTCGCTGACGCCTTCCTGTTCAGCGAGTGCAGGCGTTGGGATGTGAAAGGTAAAAGTTATTTTGACTATCCCAACAAGTATTATTGTGAGGACATCGGTCTGCGAAATGCCAGAATTGGTTTTCGCCAACAGGAAATGACCCATATCATGGAAAATATCATTTACAACGAGCTGGTGATCCGCGGTTGGTCGGTGGATGTAGGATGGATCACTTCTACCGAGAAAAATAAGAAAGGAACTCTTTCTCAAGTATCAAGAGAGATTGACTTCCTTGCCACTCTTGGCGGAAAAAAAGTATATATCCAGTCCGCATACGCACTCGGCTCGGAGGAAAAATCCATTGCCGAAAATAAGCCGTTCTCCCTTATCGGTGACTCCTTTCCGAAAATGATCGTCCGATACGATATAAAAAAGCGCTGGTATGACGAAAACGGTATTCTAAATATCGGATTGATCGATTTTCTGCTGGATGATACGGTTATCTGAATACAACTTCCTATTTTACCGGCAGATACGTGTCCAGATATTCCTCCATCTTCTGATAATACCGATGGAACTCCGCGTTATCATTTTGCAGACCGTGACCGGAATGTTCGCACACAATGTAATCATGGGGAACATTGTGCGCCGTCAGCGCCGCATCCAGACGCCTTGACGCTGGAAAACTCTGCACCTTATCATGCGCCCCGTAACAAAACAGCGACGGAACGGTGTCATCATCCACCCAGAGCAGCGCGGAAATGTCTTTGATCGCCTCGTCATAGGCAGGCGTGCCAAACCAGTCCGGCGAAATCTCTTTCCCCGCCATAACGCCGAACAGACCGGCAGCGGCTTCCCTTGCCTCGTCCGTGTCCTGATCCACGCCAAAGCATCCCCAATCCTCCGGATAAAAGCTGGACGGTCCGACCGCACCGAGCACGCATCTCACCGGAACCGGCGAATGATCCGCGTCGCGGTATGCGTACAGCATTGCGAGACAATGCCCCGCCGAACCGCCGGAAATCGCCATCTCATCAATGTGATACCCCAGCTTCTCCGCCTCGGCGACCACATACGGGATGCTGTCCCGGATCTCTACCGACTGCGTATACACGTTTGCATCCGGATGCTCCTCCGAAAACAACGTATAATTGATGCCCGCCGCCACATAGCCCTTGGAGCAAAGCCATTCCAGCGTTTTTGTATCGTCTGTCTTATCGCCCGTCGTAAATCCGCCCGCGTGCAGATAAACGACCAGACTGTAGCGTTCCTTTGTTCCATCCGCCGGAACATACAGATCGAATTTGTTCGCTTCCCCATCGCCGTAGGAAAGGTCCGCATACTTCCTGCCGACCGCGTCGCTAAAGTCCACCTCATAATCCTTTGCCCACGCCGGCTGGTGTACCATCTTAAAAACGGCGGAAGCGGCAAACACGACCAAAAACGTCGCTACATAGATCAATCCCCACAGCGCCCTGTGCGTTCCTTTGTTTTTTGCTTTTTCTTTTTTCATAAAAAGTTCCCTCCAAACAGCGTGCCGCCCAGCATCAGATTCATGAAAGCCCATACCGCCAGCCGTCCGAGAATGGCGGCAACAATGATGATGATGAGCAAAATGATGATTCTTTTCTGTGTCAGTGTCATCTTCTTTAACCCCTCCCTTTCTGCCTTTTCCTAACGTCAGCCGCAATGCGCGATCCTGTTTTCCCCTCCGCTATGCCGCACCCTTTGACCGCGCAGGCACAGCGCTCCGTACAGGCACTTGCGGCGTCCCCGCCTTGACACCGCGTTTCGCGTGTGTTATGATTTTGATGATACAATTGTTTTGACGATGCAATTATATCAGCGTGATTTTTTCATTGTCAATGGGAGAAAGAAAAATGAAACAAACCGCAAAAAATGTCTCACCGATGAGCAACGAGGGGCGGAACGCCTATGTCACCGAACATCTGACGGACGCGATGCTCACGCTGCTGAAACGCAAGCCGATCCATGAGATCTCTATCAGCGAGTTATGCGATCTTGCCGGCGTCGGCAGGGCCTCCTTTTACCGCAACTACGAAAGCCGTGAAGCGATTGTCACGGAATATCTGAAAAACATATCCCGCGAATGGGTGGATGGATATATAAAAGAACCGGACATGCCGCTCAACCGGCTGATCCATGATGTATTTGCGCACTTAGAAAACCATCTTGATTTTTACCGCTGCCTGAGCGGGCAGCATCTGATCCATCTGTTGAAAGATGTTCTCACGGACATTTTGGGACCGAAGCCGGAACAGACCGATGCCGTGACCGCCTATGCGACGGCGTTCGTCACATACACCCTCTACGGCTGGATCGAAGTATGGTTCCAGCGCGGGATGCAGGAGACGGCGGCGGAAATGGCGGAGCTGTTCCGCGCGCACGGACTTTGACCTGCAAACGGAATGCGGAGAATCCTGCCATGGCAGAGCTGTTTCGCGCACACGGGCTTTGATGCCGCAACTGCATGCGGAGAATCCTGCCATGGCAGAGCTGTTTCGCGCACACGGGCTTTGACGCCGCCCTGCGCC
>JAMPAG010000002.1:0-124552 GCA_023667365.1 bacterium
CTAAAAATAATGTGCGAATGCCCTCATAAAAGGTTACAGAGAGGGTTACAGAGAAGGTAACAGAGAAATTTCCACAATGCTAAACCTTATTCTATTGCATTTGCGCAGAATTTTTCCCACCTTTTCCGTGCCCAGATAATGATTATTTTCCATAAATCCTCTTTTTTTGCGCAAAAAACACACGCAGCACCCGTACCGTAATCAGATTTACGCGCGGCGCGCCACATGTGCCGTTTATTTCCTTATTTATTTTCAGATGACATTTTATTTCCCCGCCCGCCTAAAAGCAAAGGGCAATATCCTGCACAATGGTCTTTATTGCCTCCGGCAGCACATCAAGGCCTAATATCATAATATTCTTTTCGGTTTCTTTGTCTATTGCGACCAAAAATAATTCCGGCGCCTTTGCAATCCGCTCCTTCATATGCTGCACGGAGCATGCTTCATTCTATTTTCCCCATATATCCATCCTGTCCAATACCCCCTGCACGTCAATCCCCTGATGTGTTGTATAAATCTGAAGTATCTGGTTTGCCAGTTTTTCATCTATCCCGTTTCTCTTAACAATCTCGTTAACCGGCTTACCCGCATCCATCTGTTTCATGATTCTGCCGATAAGCTTTGCCATATCTTTATCCGGAGGTTCTGTGCTATCAGTCATAAGCTGCGGCAAACAGTCCACCTTCTCAAAGGAAAAACTCCTGTCTTCCTCGTCAATCGTCAGTATTGCCATGGTGATTTCCTGATGAAACCGCCTTGGTCCGCAGCTGCCTGGATTGAAATAACATACCTTTTCTTTGTACTCCTCAGAATATTTGTGAGAATGTCCATATATCACAATATCCTTATCCGATACATCTTCCTGAATCTGTCTGCGGTTATGGATGACGAAAATTTTCAATCCAAAAAGCTCCAGTTCCCTGCTGACAGGTATCCCATCCGCCCAACTGTCCTTATCAGCGTTTCCCCTGACAAAATATGTGGTTCCAAGAGCTTTGATTTTCTCCGCAGCTTCTTTCGAGGCAATATCCCCTGCGTGTACAATCAGCTCGCATTCCTTTATTTTTTCTGTTATCTCCGGTCGCAATAATGAATGCGTATCGGAGATGACCGCTACCTTATGCGTTGACATGCGTTTTCTTGCGCCTTTCGCTAATACCCCTTTGCGGGACTGTTTCAGACCTCTGTGCTTTCGATCCCGGCTGCTGTTTATTCAAATACCTTCTTCAAATTTATGAAAGCTTTGTTCACCCTATCATTCACCTTGTTTTTCCCTAGAATCATCACGCATTTTCTCTAAGAAATGCAGAATCCACAATGGCTTGCCATACATTTCTGTATGAACAAGCCATAAGGGTTTCAGAGCGTTGGTGAGGTGACTCGAACACCCGATCTTCCGCTTAGGAGGCGGCTGCACTATCCACTGTGCTACACCAACAAATAGGACAAATCCGCAAATACACGGATCATCCGGCTATGAAGTTATATAAAAATGAGCCGCTGCTTTTACCATCATTCAGTATAGCGGACGACAATCCAAACGTCAAGCAGAACTCTTTTTTACCCCGGAAAGTGAAGATACCCCTGCAGCCAGATCGCGCCCTTGAAGCGTCTGCCGACGGCCGGTTCGCCAAGCAGATCGCTGCTGTTGATGCAGACGTCAAAGATCAGCTCGTTGCAATTGACCGTCAGGATATAGATCTGCTCCGACGTAATCACATTCGCCACCGTCCGGCACTCCATGATCTCGCCCAAAAGAGAATATTGATCGCACTCGACGCCGTAGGGCATAAAATACGTGTCCACGAGCGAATAAATATCCTGCGTGTGAATCTTGCGCGAAATTGCCGTGTAGGTGTCCATATCTTCCAGAGTCAGACTTTCGATCGCTTCCTCGTCGCCCTGCCTGGCTGCCGCCAAAAGAGAATAGCGGTCGGCGGTCGCCTTTTTTACGCTCGCTTTCTGCTTTTCGCTTTTAATGATCGGCATCATAATCGTACCGGAAATGCACAGTGCGGAAAGCGTCAGCGTTGTCCCGCGCACGGGCAGCAGGCTTAGGTTTTTTGCCCGGATATAAGGAACGATATTCTGCATATAAAAGATCAGGGTGACGCCGACTTTCATATCGTCGCAGACTCCCGCGTAGGACTCCTGCGCCGCATGGCGCTCAACGGAAACGTCCTCCTGTGTCGTAACGCCCTCTCCGCGCACATAAGGAAAATAATAATCATATGTGAAATTATTCGTCTCGTCAAACTCTCCGCGGACCGTAATCCCGATCCGTTCTCCGCATGCCATGCTGAACTCGGCAAACATAGAGTCATCCTCTGTCCCTGAGGTATAACTTTTTTCCGTTGCCCTCTGAATGGAATACGTGATCAGTTCGCGGAGCTGCTTTTTTGTCGTGATCTGGGAAAACCCGATCGCCCGTAAATATCTATGCAAAACACACCTCTCTCTAGCGAAGCTCCGTCTTGCCGCCCATATAGGGACGAAGCACTTCCGGAATCCGGATGGAACCGTCCGCTTGTAGATTATTTTCCAAAAATGCAATCAACATTCTCGGCGGCGCCGCCACCGTATTATTCAACGTATGCGCATAATACTTTTTGCCGTCTTCGCCGTTTACCCGGATCTTTAATCTTCTCGCCTGCGCGTCTCCTAAATTCGAGCAGCTCCCCACTTCAAAATACTTCTGCTGCCTCGGCGACCATGCCTCCACGTCAAACGATTTCACTTTTAGATCCGCCAGGTCGCCCGAACAGCATTCCAGCGTCCGGACGGGAATATCCATGGAACGGAAAAGATCAACCGTATTCTGCCACAGCTTGTCAAACCACATCGGCGATTCCTCCGGTTTGCAGACAACGATCATCTCCTGCTTTTCAAACTGGTGGATCCGATAAATGCCGCGCTCCTCGATGCCGTGCGCTCCTTTCTCTTTTCGGAAGCAGGGAGAATAACTCGTCAATGTTTTCGGCAGCTCCTGCTCCGGAAGAATCGTATCAATAAATTTACCAATCATGGAATGCTCGCTTGTACCGATCAGGTAAAGATCCTCTCCCTCGATCTTATACATCATCGCATCCATTTCCGCAAAACTCATAACGCCGGTCACAACGCTGCTGCGGATCATAAACGGCGGCACACAGTACGTAAAACCGCGGTCGATCATAAAATCGCGCGCATAGGAAATGACCGCGGAATGCAGCCTCGCAATATCCCCCATCAAATAGTAGAAACCATTGCCGGCAACTTTTCTTGCACTGTCCAAATCAATTCCGTTTAAGCGCTCCATGATCTCCGTGTGATACGGAATCTCAAAATCGGGAACAACCGGCTCGCCGTATTTTGTCACCTCGACATTTTCCGTATCATTCTTTCCGATCGGTACGGACGGATCAATGATGTTCGGGATCGTCATCATGATCTTCGTAATCTTTTCGCCAAGCTCCGTCTCCTTTGCGGAGAGTTCCTCCAGCTGTTTTGCCTGATCGGCAACCTGCTGTTTGACCGCTTCGGCCTCTTCTTTTTTGCCTTGTCCCATCAATGCGCCGATCTGTTTCGAAAGCTTATTGCGGTTTGCCCTAAGCGTATCCGCTTCCTGCTGCGTTTTTCTCGCCTCGCTGTCAAGCGTGATAACCTCGTCCACCAGCGGAAGTTTTTCGTCCTGAAATTTCTTTCGGATATTTTCTTTGACTGCTTCCGGATTTTCTCTTAAAAATTTAATGTCGATCATTTTACTGTCTCCTCCCGATGATTCTCTTTCCGGTCTTTTATGATACGGTGATACTGATGATTCTTATTGATTCCTGCAGACCCGCTGTCAGAATGTGTCCTCCACAAAAACGGATTTTTCCTGCACAAGATCCCGCTCTATCTCACTTGTGACAGTTTTTCCATTTTTATCACGGATAATGCGGACGATCGGACGGTCAGGAAACGCATGATTCTGCTTGACTACGATCGCCTCTTCTCCCGTGTTGAGCTTCACTTTTGTTCCGCCTGGGTAAATCGCAATAAAATTCAGAAAATTCTCCACCAGCTCCTGCGGAAACAATTGGTTCGCAGCTGTCCGCAAGAATTCCACCGCCTTATGAACTTTTGTGCGTTCATACCCAATCCCGCTGATCATTTCATCGAACATATCGCAGATGGTGATGATCTGCACGGGAACCGGAATCGACGTCGCGTGCAGCGGATAGCCTGACCCATCTATGTGCTCATGGTGCATGAGGATCATATTCTTACTTTCATTTGACAGCCACGTCTCATTTTTTAACGAGGTATAGGCATATACCGGATGCTTTTTGTATTCGGCAAACTCTAACTCTGACATTTCTGTCATATTTTTATTTCGATAGTCAATCGTCAGATACCGCAGCCCTAAGTCATGCAGCAGACACGCCAAACCCATATCATGAACCGTATCGCTTGTCAGAGAATGTTTGAGGGCGACCACCGTAACCAATGTGCACAGGCTGATCGAATGCTCATAAATATCCGCACTCCGTTCTCTAATATCGTAAACTTTTTCGAGCACATGATTTTCCGTCAAAATTTCCGTAATGATGGCGTCCGCCGTCTGGCAAAGTTCCTGCAGCTCATCATTATGTTGATACGTATGCTTTTCAATCACATCGCGAAGCTTGTCATGAAAATCCTTTTCCATATTTTTTCGCAAAATAACAATTTCGCTGACCGGAACTTTTAATTCCTCATGAATAAAGACTTCCTTGATCTCAAGCTCTCTCAGTTTTTCGATATATTCTTTTTTCAAGACCGTGCCGCTTCCGAGTAAGACTTGATAATTCCTTGTCATAATGTCCTGTTCCAGAACATTTCCCTCTTCCAGCTCATCCACTTTTATTAGTTTCAATTCGCCCCAAGTCCTTTTCTGCTATCATCATTTTCATTATTAAATAAGGAAGGCTATTTTTTTGAAGAGTCGATCGCTATTTGAAGCGCTTCCTTTTCTTCCTCGCCGAGATCGATCGCACATGTGCCTGCCGTGATCTCTTTTGTGTAAGAATAACAGCCGTCGCTGCTATGAACGGAATTCAATATAAATCCGTCATTCTTATCATTCAAAAGAGCAAGACTGAAGCTGAGCTTCCCGCCCATCTCCTTAAACGCATCATATTTTACAATACCGACCTTCTGGAACGTGAACGCCAGATTGTGATAAATTTTACGAATATCTTTCCGATTCTGCTCGGTCGAACGCTTCAAAAATTCGTTGTCCTCTTTGATCGTAACAATATCGGACTCCAGTGATGCCGCTTTTGTGCCTTTCATAAAGCGGTTGATTCTTTTTTTCATCTTTGCTATCTGCACAAGAGAAACGATCACAAGGACCAACAGTACCAGACACAAAACTAAAATTCCTATGAGTACATACGCAATATCTAAATTTCCCAAACCTATCCTATCCAATAATTGACTATTCATTCGTATTTTCTCCGTTTCCATCCAGGCAAGTCCGGTATCCGACAGTCCGCCGTCATCTGCTACGGCGTGTTTGACTTGTTGAGCGTATCGAGAATTCTTTCGAGATCATCATGAGAATAAAATTCGATCTCGATTTTTCCTGTTCCGTCCCCTTTTCCGCTCACGGCAACTTTTGTTCCAAGGCGCTGTTTTAATTTTTCCTGAATATCCTGGTAAACCGCTTCCAGGCTTTCGTTTTTCTCTTTTTCTTTTTTCTCTTTGGCAGGCTTACCGATCGCCTTTACGATTTTTTCTATATCGCGCACGCTCAGCTTTTCATCAAAGATTCTCTGCGCCAGCGCATACTGCTCGTCCGCATCTTCAATCGCTAAAAGAGCACGGGCATGTCCCGTTGAGATCATGTCGCTGATCACCATTTGCTGCACTTCATCGGACAATTTCAAAAGGCGCATGGAATTGGTAACAGCGGCACGACTTTTGGAAACGCGCTCCGCAACCTCGTCCTGCTTTAAGTTGAATTCCGTCAACAGCTTTTTATATGCCTGCGCTTCCTCGATCGGATTTAAGTTTTCACGTTGAATATTTTCGATCAAAGAGATTTCGACAATTTCCTGTTCTGTCAGATTGCGGATAATCACCGGTACTTCTTTTAATCCTGCAATCTTTGCGGCGCGCCAGCGGCGCTCGCCTGCCACGATTTCATAATAGCCGTCGCGCTGCTGCACAAGGATCGGCTGCAACAGACCAAATTGCTTGATAGAATCGGCGAGCTCCTGTAAGGCGTCCTCGTCGAAATTTTTTCTCGGCTGATCTCTGTTCGGCTCTACCATCGTAATCTTTACAAGCGTTTCCGATGATGATTCTGAATGGTCTTCTTTTTTTGCCTTATCATTCTCCGCCGTCTTCGGCTTTGCGTCTACGCCCAGCCCGCTCGGAATCAGTGCGTCCAACCCTTTTCCCAATCTCTTTGTCGCCATCCCCTTATTCATCCTTTCCGCCAATAATTTCATCCGCCAGATTCATATATGCCTCCGCTCCCGCAGATTTCGGGTCATATACGCTGATCGGCATACCATAACTCGGAGCCTCAGCCAAACGGATATTTCTTGGTATCATCGTTTCGTATACTTTTGCTTTCAGATTTGCTTTTACATTTTCGACAACCTGCATGGAAAGATTTGTCCTTGCATCAAACATTGTAAAAAGAACACCTTCCAAATCCAGATCCGGATTCAAACGTTCCTTCACCAGATTGACAGTATGGATCAACTGGCTTAAACCCTCCAAAGCATAATACTCGCATTGAATCGGAACGAGTACGGAATCTGACGTTGTCATGGCATTGATCGTCAGCATATTTAAGGATGGCGGGCAATCAATGATAATATAGTCATATTTGTCTTTCACATAATCGACTTCGTTCTTGAGAATAAATTCTTTTTTATCAACGCCGATCAACTCAATTTCTGATGCGGCAAGATTTACATTTGATGGGATAATGTCAACACGTTCAATCACATTTTCGATCAAACAGTCCCGGATCGAACAATCTCCCAGAATCAGTTCGTAAATCGTATTTTCTAATTCATTCTTGTCAATACCAAATCCGCTCGTTGTGTTTCCCTGCGGATCCGTATCAATCACAAGAACTTTCTTTCCCTTTAGCGCCAATGCCGCCGACAGGTTGATGGAGGTTGTGGTCTTCCCTACTCCTCCTTTTTGATTTGCAATTGCGATAATTTTACCCATTTCTATTCCTTTCTTCAGGACTTCTCTCGAATATCTCTCACAAATTCACTTTACGATTATAACACTATTTGTCACGAGATTCTACCATAGATTGCGGATTCTTTTGAAATTATTTTGATGGAATTTCTATTAAAACGGACAGTCACAAATAGAAAATCTATATTTTGTGGTCATTTGATTTTTTCTTTATTTTGAATAACAATGTTTCACGCCCTTTTATAAAATGTTTCACGAATTTTGGTCACAATATCTTGTGGAAAATGTTTCACGTGAAACATAAATATCGTGTTTGGAAAATTTTGGACGGACAATGTTTCACGTGAAACATTGTTTAACATCAAAACTAGATATAGATTAGTATAAAATAGCAAAGATTCGATAACGATACAATTATAATATAAGACTGAATTTTTTATGATAGATTCTTTATAAATTCAGGTATCAAAAGCCTGCAATCAAATGTCAACAGATTGTGCAAAAGATTTTTCCTATTTCAATGTTTCACATGAAACATTTTCCAAGCTAAAAACGTCTAACTCATGGTGTTAGGATTTAGGTGTTAAAAATAAAGTCGAATAAGTTTTACCAGATAATACTTTTTTCTTATTCACAAATAGAACAAAAGGGGGTAAACTTGAAGTATTCAAAATGAAAAGATGTGAAAAACATTTCACACGCGACGCCTGTTAGATGCAGGGATCAGAAAGGCATTTACATGAAAAATTTTATCAAGACTCTATTTTCTATTCTATTGTGCACATGCGTTTTTTGTAACACTACGCTTATTTCTTTAGCGGATGGAAAATCCTTTTTGGAAGTAAAAGGATTTGCAAAAGCAAAGTTTGCATATACGACTTCCCTGGAAGATGTTATTTTTCCAAGCGAAGAATCCGAACAAGCTATTGCGGACAGCATGACTTCAAAAGAATATACGGACTATTTATACCGTCAGGCAGTTGACTTTTTCTGTACTACTAAAATTGATTTGGACTGGGATCATATCTTATGTGTTGGCGACAGCATTACGCTCGGTGTACAGACAGGAGTGGAAGAACCCTATCCAAATAATTATCCCGAGATTGTTGCCACTTTATTCCACACATCTGTTGAGAACGAAGGAATTGGCGGTTCAACAATCTGGGGAAGCGGCCCTTATGCCATGTGCAAGCGGATCGTAAATTATGGTCCCGCAGATGCCGTATTCATTTTAGGTGGGACAAACGATTGGTTTTTTGGAGAAGAATGCAAACTTGGTGATCTGAACAGCCCGATTACCTTTACCTATGATTTCAATTGGCTCTGCGAAAATTTGGAATCTTACTACCCCAATGCAGAAATCTTCTTTATCATTCCAATGGATCCCGCCGAATACATTGGAGTG
Organism: bacterium; assembly: GCA_023667365.1. Taxonomy (GTDB): domain Bacteria; phylum Bacillota; class Clostridia; order Lachnospirales; family Lachnospiraceae; genus DLAJ01. The sequence goes on from JAMPAG010000002.1 coordinate 8,582, forward strand.
GAAAAGCACGATGATGATTTCGATGTTATCAGAAATGTAGAACGAACAATCGCCGCAAACCACGGCTTCCATATTATCGATCTTCCGGCGCGAAACATTCTTTCAGGACTTGACCCGGAAATAAAAAGCGCTTATTATTCCGATCATTGCCACCTCAACACGTATGGCTATGAAACATTAGGAAAAATTGTCGCGTATGAAGCGCTGAAAGAAATGTTTGCCCACTAGTATATCTATCACTCGCAAACCCACGCTTTCAGCGCTTATCGTCTGATCCGTAGACGCATGACCGCTTTGGAAAGCTGTTCGTCGCGCGGTATTTCAGCGCTCTATCGTCTGATCCGCAGACTGTTTGCTCGTTAATCGCACAGGAAAAACAAGTTATATCGTGATCAAATTATTCTTGATCGCAAAAACGGCTGCCTGCGTGCGGTCGGAAACATCAATCTTCCGGAAAATACTGGATATATGATTTTTTACGGTCCGCTCGCTAATATCAAGCTGGATCGCAATTTCCTTATTAAAATGTCCTTTTGCCACTAACCTTAATACTTCCAGTTCGCGCCTTGTCAGTGCATCAATTTTTTCTCTGTCCTCATCGCGATGAACAAGCCTGGAATTCAAAGCAGGGATCAGGTCGGGCTGAATATAAGTCTCTCCCTGATAAATATGCTTGATCGCTCTGACCAGTTCGGCGGAGCTGGAATCCTTTAGGATATATCCCTCAACGCCAATATCAACAAGATTCACTAAATATTCCACTTCATTATGGACAGTGAGCATCGCAACCTTGACCGGAATCCGTTCCTTGCGGATTTCCTGTAAAACTTCGATCCCATTCATGCCGATCATATTTACATCCAATAACAGAATATCCGGCACTTCCTGATGAAGCAGTTTCAGGCAATCCTCTCCGTTCGACGCCTGAGCAATGACCTGAATATCACCGTCAAATTCAATCAATTGCTTTACACCCTCGCGCACCATTTCATGATCATCTACCAGCATAATTTTAATCATATGCATTCCCCTTATTCTTTCAAAACAACTTGCGCACAGGTTCCCTCGTCCGTGCTGCCTATATGAAAGGACGCCCCGATCAGATATGCGCGCTCCTTCACAAGTTCCAGTCCAAAATGCTTATCCGTATTATCTCTCAAAGAAAAGCCTTTTCCATTATCAACTACCTGTAACTGAATGACACCGTTTTCTCTTTTCAGCGTCATGGATACTCTGTCACCGCCTGAGTGAAAAATCGCATTTCGCAAAAGCTCCATCGCAATCCTGTAAAGAACAATACATATCTCATTAGAAATATCCGGAAGATCTTCCACATCCGCAACGATCATCATGGACGTATATTTTTGCTGTTCTTCCACCGCGTTTAACAATGCTTCCCGAAAACCAATATCATCAAAGATCATCGGCCTCAAATCACTGATAAAATTTCTCGCCCTTTGTATGGTCTCGCGCAAATATTTTTCAACCGATACAAGCTGCAGCTTTGCCTGTACCGCATCCTGTTCCATATATCTGCCGCAAAGTTCCAGCATATGGATCGTATGCACAAGATCCTGCACGATCGTATCATGCAGATCGTTCGCAATTCTTTTCCTGTCGCTGTCAAGCGCCTGCATAACACGAAGCATATTCGTTTCATCTTGAAATATCTCAATCCCATCCGCATCATCTGATGCAGAAATCTGCTCGTCCATTCTCGCCTCTGATTTCGAACAATAACCTGCGCTCCGGTCTCCCTGTGACAAAACCCACTGCGCATATTCCACATCATTTTTTTCATAACCGATAGAATTGACAAATGTGTCATTTTTTATTACACGCTCATCCGAAGATGACACGTTCAATTCCTGCCACACGTCACGCAGCGCCGAAATCCGTTTTTTGATCATATTCTGCTTATGATAGAATGCCTGATTTTCTTTTTCAAAAACACGGATCTGCTCCTTGCCCTTCGCAATATCCTCCTTGTAACGGCTTTCAATATTCCGCGGTGAAAAAATCTTCACATCCGTATCTTCTTTTTCATAGAGAGATTCCAGATACCTTTTTGCCTGCAAAATCGCATCCTTATGTTCCTGAATCTGCCTTTCGATCTCTATCTGCTCCGACTCCAGATCTAAGATCACCTGATGGAGTTTTTCTTTTATCATTTTTTCCATGAAGCCCGACTCCATTTCTTAACTTATAAAAAGAGACTACATACATCTAGCATAATCACAAAACAAATATTATAATAAAAAAAGATACACAATCAGTTTTTGATTCAAAAAAGAAATATGTATTTGAATGATACCATATAATCCAGTATAATAATATCAGTATTTTATCAATCTGACCAAAAAATCATAAAATGTACCTACATTACACAGGCGGGAGTCGTGACATTTATGAAAAAAAACAAAAAAATCCTCTTAACTCTGTCCGGTTTGGTTCTGGCAACCATGCATGGTATGAATCGCATGGAATGCAGCGCATGTTTATCCAAAAATATACTGCCGGCAGATCATATTCAAAATTTCCAATGGCGGTTCGGAAACGTGAAATACCGCAAAACAGGAACGGGCGCTCCGCTGCTGCTCATTCATGACTTAACGCCCGGCTCCAGCTCCTATGAATTTTCTCATATAGAGGAGCTGCTCGCGCAGACAAACACCGTCTATGCCATCGATCTGCTTGGTTACGGAAGATCGGATAAACCGAATATGACCTACACCAATTATCTTTACGTCCAGCTCATCACAGATTTCGTAGGAAAAGTGATCGGTAAAAAAACAAGTATCATCGCGACCGGGTCAAGCGCCGTGTCCGCTATCATGGCTGTACATAACGACGCGGAATTGATCGATAAACTGATCCTCATTCATCCGCAGGATCTGTACGAGGGCAACCAGATTCCTTCCACACAATTAAAGCTGCTTAAATTTTTGATCGATTTTCCGATCATCGGCACTTTTATTTACAATCTTCACACAAACAAGGCTTCCTTCCACACGCAGTTTCTCTATGAATATTTTTGCCGGCCGACCGTGGATCTGAATGCGATCATCGACGCATACGCGGAAGCCGCGCATATCGATTTTTACAAAGGAAAATACGCTTACTCAAGTTTCCTCGCAAAATACGGAAACAGCAATTGCATTTTTGCTCTGAAAAATATCAATAACAGTATCCTCATGATTTCCGGAGAAAAGTCCACGCTCTCCGAGACAAACGAAGGAAATTACACATATTTTAATCGTTCCATTGAAACGATACGCATCGCTAATTCCAAGAATCTCCCGCAATTGGAGAATCCGAGGGAGACCGCCGCAAGAATTCAAGATTTCTTAGCGTGAAATTAAAATTCTTTGCAAAACGCCCATCGGCGTAAATATGAGATTTTCTTCGCATATTATAGCGGTTCTTTAGCGGGGAGTCCCGCTTTCCGCGGATATTTTTTCGGCGTCGTATTTTGTTTTTCGATCACGATCAGTTTACGGAATATGTCGGAACCGGGTAAATAAAAATCTGCCTCCCGCATAATCTGTCCGCCCAAAACAGAAAGCGCATGTGCCGCCTCGGCAAGCTCGCTTTCTGTTTTTTCGGATTTATAAGCGACAAAATATCCGTTTTTCTTTACAAAAGGAATACAATATTCCGATAACGTGGAAAGCCGCGCGACCGCACGGGATACGCAAAGATCATAGTTTTCCCGAAGTTCTTCTTTCCTTGCGGCATCCTCCGCACGCCCGTGGATCGCCGTGATTTTCTTTAGTCCAAGCCGTGCGATCACTTCATTCAAAAATTGAACGCGTTTATTCAGGGAATCCAGCATCGTAATGTTCCAATTCGGAAAGGCGATTTTGAGGGGAAGCGCCGGAAAACCGGCTCCCGTCCCGACGTCGATCACAGAAAGTTCCCGCCCGGATAAAAAATCATGATCCGGAAATGCTTTCACCAGAGAAAGACTATCCGTAAAATGCTTCAGAACCACTTCCTCATAATCTGTGATCGCCGTCAGATTCATAAAGGAATTCCATTCTAGGAGCAATTCATAATAACGGAGAAATTGTTCGTATTGTTCGCCGCTCAAAGAAATCTGCAGCGCATCCATGTTGTTTTTGAATGTTGTAAGAGAATATTTCTGCATACATCCCCCGGCTTTTTATGATTGACCGACATAACCCGTATACCGTTTCATCATTCTTTCGTATAAGAAATCAGCTTCCTTTATTGACAGCTTCTTCCTATATCTCTGTTTCCAGTTTCGTCTTCTCCCGCGCATGATGCTCCAAATAAACCAACAGCACGGAAATATCCGAAGGGGACACGCCCGATATTCTGGAAGCCTGTCCGACATTGATCGGACGGAACTGTTTTAATTTCTGTCTTGCTTCCAGACGCAGACTGCCCACATCATCATAATCCATGTCTTCGGGAAGTTTCTTTTTTTCCATTTTGTGGAACTGTTCTACCTGCCGCAGTTGTCTTGCAATATAACCTTCGTATTTTATTTCGATCTCCACCTGCTCAATCACAGCGTCCGGCAAAGGCTTCCGCTCCCGGTCTAAGGACCCGAGTGTCTCATAAGAAAGTTCCGGTCTGCACATCAGCTCCGCCAAAGAGGCAGCTGTTTTTAACGGCGCGCTGCCATGCGCCTCCAGAAATTCCTGCACCGCTTTATTCGCGCCGACCATGGTATTCTTTAATCGCTTACTTTCTTCTTTGATCTGTTTTTCTTTCAGAAGAACCGCGTCATATTGCTCTTTTGTAATGAGTCCCGCCTGAAATCCATACTTGCGCAGACGAAGATCCGCGTTATCCTGACGCAGTAAAAGGCGATATTCTGCGCGCGACGTCATCATGCGGTACGGCTCAAAATTTTCTTTTGTCACAAGATCGTCCACAAGCACGCCGAGATACCCTTCCGAGCGGTCGATGACAAGCTGTTCTTTTCCGAGCGCATGATTCGCCGCATTGATTCCCGCAAGCAGTCCCTGCGCCGCCGCTTCCTCATAGCCGCTGCTTCCGTTTAACTGACCGCCGCTGTAAAGCCCCTCGATATTCTTAAATTGTAACGTCGGATAAAGCTGCTGCGGATCAATGCAGTCATATTCGATCGCATAGGCATTGCGCACAATCTTACAATGCTCCAAACCCGGCACGGTCCGGTACATGGCAAGCTGCACGTCCTCCGGAAGAGAAGACGACATGCCGCCCACATACATTTCGTTGGTATGCAGTCCCTCCGGCTCAATAAAAACCTGATGCCGTTCTTTATCCGCAAATTTCACGACCTTATCCTCGATCGACGGACAATAGCGCGGTCCCGTTCCTTCAATGACACCCGCATAAATCGGCGAACGGTCGAGATTTCCGCGGATAATTTCATGCGTCTGCTCATTCGTATAAGTCAGATAGCAGGATACCTGTTCAATCTGCACCGTTTCCGGATCGGTGGAAAAAGAAAACGGCACAATGCGTTCGTCCCCCTTCTGCTCCTCCATCCTAGAATAATCAAGCGTCCGCCCGTCCATCCGTGCAGGTGTTCCCGTCTTAAAACGGCGCATCTTAATACCGAGTTTCTTCATGGAATCCGTTAAATGCGTTGCCGGCTGTAACCCGTTCGGTCCGGTATACGTGATTGCTTCCCCGCAGAGACAGCGCGCGTTCAGGTATGTTCCCGTACAAAGCACAACCGCTTTTGCCTCATAAATCGCTCCCGTCAAAATGCGGACGCCGGTGATGCGCTTTTTTACCGAATCATCTGCTGCGGAATTTTTTGCCGCATCCTCTGCAAGCAGCTCGACAACCTCCGCCTGCTTGATCGTCAAATGTTCCTGATTTTCTAACATTTTCCGCATGGAACGCGTATATTCCGCTTTATCCGCCTGCGCGCGCAGAGAATGTACCGCAGGTCCCTTCGAGCGGTTTAACATTTTTGACTGAATAAAAGTTCTATCAATATTTTTTCCCATTTCGCCGCCGAGCGCATCGACTTCCCGCACAAGATGTCCTTTTGACGAACCGCCGATATTCGGATTGCACGGCATTAAAGCAATACTGTCTACACTAACCGTAAAAATAACGGTTTCCAATCCCATTCGCGCACATGCAAGAGCCGCCTCACAGCCGGCATGTCCCGCTCCGACGACACATATATCTACCTGTTCCCTGATCTGTGACATTGTTATCCCCATCATCTGCTTTTTTTAAGCTGTCTGCTCATTCTTCTCACTTTCGCTCATTATATCACAGTTATCTTTTAGTCTCAATCACACCAGTTCTTATTTCATCAAAAAAACCGCCTCATCATCAGCACTTCTATGCCTTATTTGCATATCTGCTTTCGATTCGACAGTCTTTTTTCATTTTCTTATATTTTTTATTCTGTTTTATTATGGTATTAACATTTTCAATGATTTAGCTTGAAAACCTTCACCATTTTTTAGAAGAATCTCAGTTTCCAGATTAGAAGAATTTAACTCTATCAGTAAATTTCGTAAATGACATGACGGAATATCGAATGTAGTATCATTCCACATACATACAACATACTTTATCTCTTTATCTCCACTTTTTTCAAGAATCTTTACAAAATTATTTTCATCCTCCACATTACCAGACATAATACTATGATTAGCAAAAGAAAATATGTTACCTTTAGAAGTCCATACTGCAACAGCCTGTTCAGCGGATAAATCAGATCTGATAAGTTCTTCTGCCTGTTTTACTAATTTTTCAAATTGCAGGATAGCATTTTTTCTACACAAATCAACATTACTTTCCATATTTGTCCTCCGTATCCATCTTTTAACATGGATGATTTTTTGTGTTCTTGAAACAATAATAACAGAAAAGGAGGAAAAAAGATATGAATAATAAATTTTTAGATTGTTCTGCATTGACAATCGTTATCATAGGCGCAATCAACTGGGCACTGATCGGATTTTTCCGATTTGACCTGGTAGCAAAGGTTTTTGGAAATATGTCCTGGGTTTCCAGAATCATTTACGATCTTGTCGGCATCTGCGGAATTTATCTGATCACATTTTATCTTTACTGCGGCGGCAAATCGCAGCGCGATGCAAAAAATGCATAAAAAATCGTGCTTCGCACGCTTTCAAAGAACTGCCTTTGGCAGTTCTTTTGATTTCACTATTTTCCCATACAAAACTTAGAAAAAATCTCATTCACCAGATCGTCGCCGATTTCTTCCCCGATGATCCTGCCAAGCGAGGAATATGCGCTCATGAGATCGATCGAATAAAAATCTTCCGGCATTTCCGCAGCGATACTCTGCATGACTTGCTGCAAACTGTCATACGCTTCCATCAGTCCCTCTTTATGCCGAATATTTGTAATCATGACTTCAGAATTTGCGGAAATATCTCCGTCAATAAACATTTGACGAATTTGTTCTTCCAATTCCTGCATTCCACTTTTTATAAAAGCCGAATCAGAAGAAAAAGAAGAAGCTGCGGTAGAAGTTTTGATGATCGCAAAGTCCTGTTTTTGACTGCCTGCAGGATTCCCTTCATTTTCATGCTTCTTTTCTTTTTCCGTATGTTTTTCTCTTTTCTCTGTACGGAATGAGCCGGTCGTTATTGCATCTTTTAATTCATTTTCTGTGATTACCGACTCTAAATCCGATTTATTCATGAGTACGATCACTTTTTTATTTTGTAAAAGAGGAAGAATTTCTTCATCATTCTCATCAAGAGGAACAGAAGAATCCACAACATAAATGAGCAGATCCGCGTCCGCCGCATAGGATTTTGCGCGCTCGACGCCGATTTTTTCCACCTTATCCCGCGTATCCCTGATACCCGCGGTATCGACGATGTGTAACTGCACGCCGCCAATCGTCAGGCTCTCTTCTAACGCGTCGCGCGTCGTTCCTGCAATATCGGTTACGATCGCTTTTTCTTCGCCAAGCAGCAGATTTAGCAGAGAAGATTTTCCGGCGTTTGGTTTTCCGACAATAACGGTGCGAATGCCTTCTCTGACAATCTTTCCCTGATCCGCGGAACGAATCAGATGCATACAATCATCTGAAAGACGTTTTATTTTTGCAGAAAGCTGTTCCGGGTACCCGTCTAAACTGATATGTTCCGGATCATCCAGCGCCGACTCGATAAAAGCAATTTCATGCAAGATACCCGCGCGGATTTCTTTTATTTTTACAGAAACAGATCCTCTAAGCTGTGCCATGGACACCTTCAAGGCAAGATCGTTCTGAGAGCGCAGAATATCCATGACCGCTTCCGCTTCCGCCAGATCGATTCTTCCGTTCAAAAAAGCACGCTTCGTAAATTCTCCGGGCTCGGCAAGACGCGCCCCATGCGCTAATACGAGGGACAGGATCCGGTTCATGATATAAATACCGCCGTGGCAGTTGATTTCAACCGTATCTTCCTTTGTATAGGTATGGGGCGCTTTCATAACCGACACCATAACTTCATCTACAATATCGCTGCCGTCGCAGATAAAACCATAGTGAATGGTGTGCGTCTGATAATGAATTAACGTATGTTCTTTTTTGCGATTACAATAAATCGGATGAACAACGGAAACGGCATCCTCCCCGCTTACCCGGATGATGCCGATTCCGCCGTTCCCGACAGGCGTTGCGATCGCTGCGATCGTTTCTGTCTGCATTTTCTCAAAACTTTCTTAATGTGACAACTACGCGGCGGAACGGTTCTTCGCCTTCGCTGTGTGTGGTTACATATTTATCATTTTGAAGCGCGGAATGAATAATGCGTCTCTCATAAGGATTCATCGGCTCTAATGAAACGGAACGTTTTGTTCTTTTTACCTTATAAGAAATATTCTTTGCCAGATTTTCCAGCGTTTCTTTTCTTCTCTTGCGGTAATTTTCCGTATCCACTTTTACGCGGATATAGTCTTCCGTCCCTTTATTGACAACGAGAGATACCAGATATTGAAGGGAATCGAGAGTCTGTCCTCTTTTTCCGATCAAAATTCCCATTTCGTCGCCCTTTAAGTCAACATCCAGCGTTTTTTCATTTTCATCATAAAACGCGTCGATGTCAACGGCATAATTCATTGCATGAAATACGTCCGTTAAGAAATTTTTTGCCGTCTGGTCGATGCTGAGTTCTTCTTCTTTTACTTTTGCCTCAATCTTCGCCAGTTTTGAGCCGATTCCCAAAAATCCGCTGGAACCTTCTTCCACTACATGATAATCCAGCTTATCACTCGGTACGCCGTATGCTTCGCATGCTTCCGTAATCGCATCATTGACTGTTTTTCCGGTATATTCTTTATATTCCATTTTCAATCCCATACCCTTTCTTTACAAAATTTCTTACTTACTGTTTCTTTCATTATACTGCTTTACCATATTTGCCTTTGCAGTCAGACTGCCCGGCTTTGCATTGCTGTTATAATATTCCGTCGCTTTTTTGATTGCCGCTTCTTTTTCTTCTTTGGAGCGCTCCGGCTTTTGCGACTGCACATTTTTTGTGCTGAGCTTCGCGTTATTATTGAGCTGCTGGGGAGGCATACCGGCGCGTTTTAATTTTTCGTTGTATTTTTCAATATTCTTTTTCATCATCTCATCCACATCGATCTTATTCAGATGTTTATTGATGACGATCTGCTGTACCGTACGGACGAGTGCACTCGCAATCCAGTAAATACCCATACCTGCGGGAAGCGTATAACAAAAGATCGCAGACATGATCGGCATAATCATATTCATGGTCTTCATGGAAGCCATCATCGGACTTTGTTCCTGGCCGTTGTTATTTATCTCCGGCTGAGGAGCAAGCTTTACATTCACCCATTGCGTAATCGCAGAAAGGATCGGAATAAGCGCCGCCAAAACAACAAGCAGCCACGCCCCGCTGCTGATCGCATTACGAATGATAGTAGATGGCGAATCTCCGATATTCAGTCCGAGGAAATTGTTATATTTCATCAGACTTTCATTAACGTTTGCCGCAGAATTTCCATACTGCTCAATAATCTTTTCCCAATCCGAACTGCTTGCTCTGTTTAATACGTCAATAAAACTGTTCTGGATATTGCTGTATTTTGTTCCCGCAAGAGCGGATTCTGTAAATTGCTTTCTGTAATAAGCATAGCTGCTGATGTTTTCCTGAAAAAAAGGAATATCCGCAGTTCCAAGATTTTCCACAAAACCGTCGAAACAGGATCGGATCTTTGTCACATAAGCAGGCATCTGATAAATGACGCGGTAAAGCGCGAATAATACAGGCATCTGAATCAATAATTGTAAACAGCTCCCCGAAGGAGATACGCCGTATTTTGCATAAATGGCGCGCGTTTCCTGATTCATTTCCATCATGGACTGCTGATCGCTTTTTCCTTTATATTTTTTTTGAATTGCCTGAATTTCGGGATTCATTCTTGCAGACAATTTGGAAAATTTCTGCTGCTTAACGGTAAGCGGCATCATCAGCATATAAATTACGATTGTAAAAAGAACAATAGCAAGACCAATATTCGGAATCCGTATCAGATACAGAAATTCAAAAATAATATTGATGATCTTACCGAGCACCCACACGATATACTTAAAGATCGGTGTGGAGTTCGAGGTTAATAAAATATCTGCCACTTGTTTTCCTCCTGTCGGACTGATCAGGGTACCGGATCATAACCTCCTTTTGAAAAAGGATTGCACCTTAAAATTCTCCATGCGGCAAGCGCCCCTCCTTTGAACGCCCCGTATTTTTCCACTGCCTGAAGTCCGTATTCGGAGCAGGACGGATAATAAGGACATTTTGTGCGCTTGAGCGGAGAAAGATATTTCCTGTAAAGTTTGATCAGTCCAATCAATATTTTTTTCATCATGATTACGAATTACTTCACTTTAATATTTTGTGAAGCTTTGCAAGATGAAGTACGGCACTTTCCATATCCGTGTATAATATGGATTTCGCATTCACTCGTGCCACGACTACCATGTCTAAACCACTATTAAACATTTCTTCGTGTAGTCTGTAAACCTCGCGGATCAAGCGCGTCAGGCGATGCCTTACCACACTGTTTCCGACTTTTTTACTGACAGAGATTCCTATCCGGTTCCTACCAAGATTGTTTTTCAATATATACATAACCAGATACTTGTTGGCATAAGATTTGCCGTTTTGGTAGACATTTTGGAAATCCCTGTTCTTTTTTAAGGAATCCGAAAACTTCATCATTTTACGCTTTCCTGTTTTTTCCGTTTTCTTTAACAAAAAAGAGTGCTTTGCACTCTTTTTTACTTATAAGAAATTCACAACCTCAGAAGAATCTGCAAAACGGATTCAAAAGAACTGCCTTTGGCAGTTCTTTGAAAGAGTTTCGCGTCAGCGAAATTCTTTTTTATGCTGACAGTCTCTTTCTTCCTTTTGCGCGGCGGGCTGCCAGAACTTTTCTTCCGCCCGGCGTGCTCATTCTGGAACGAAAACCATGCACTTTCTTTCTCTGTCTATTCTTAGGCTGAAACGTCATCTTCATAATGGAATACACCTCCTTATCCTGTTACCTCTTCTATAAAAATAGGTAAACTATTTTGCGATATTGAAAAACAATCGTTACAATTATATAAGAAGAAAATATCCACGTCAATACAATTTCTTCAAATTTTAGAATTTATAAAAACCACGAAAAAGCCCTTAAAAATTCGTGATTTTGTATAATTTCCATATTTAGTGATTCATAATCATTTTTTATCTAAATATTGCGTTGACGATAAAAAATGCCGCTTTACATAATATTATCCACAATTTGTTTATATCTTGTGGATAACTTTTTCATTCACCGTGTAAAACAAATAATTCATAAAAAGAAACCTCTTTATACATTTACTTTACTCATAGTGGAAACTGTTCATCTTTTTGTGAAACATTATACACAAATGAAACATAATTTATCACTATTATGTAAACTTGATGTTTTATCCGTCAGACATAATCCAAATCATTCTTTGCGATTGCTTTTTTTCGTGCTTTCATTTAATATGATAGATAAGGATATGAAGACGGTCGATCGAAATAGAAAGTATAGGTATGAAATGGCTTCTCGTACGGATAATGAAAAGAAATTAAAAGAAAACTGGGAACAGATTAAGGAAACGATCAAAACAGAGTACAATGTATCGAATATCGCATATAACACATGGATTTCCCCTCTCTCATTCCATCATGAGGAAAATGATGTAATCACTGCTCTCATCACAGGAACCAACGCCGATAATTCTCTTGCACTGGAATACATCAATAATAAGTACAAAACCTTTTTTCAGGTAACCATATCGGAATTTATGAACCACGAATACGATATTAAATTCGTTCTGGAAAAAGATATTCAGCCCGAAGAAGGCAAAGAATTGTCCGGTCATGCCGAAAAAGGCAATATCTACAATATTAAATATGAAAACGCACACTTAAATTCCAAGTACACATTCGATACATTTGTTGTCGGAAATAACAACAAACTTGCGCAGTCCGCTGCGCTTGCCGTTGCGGAATCTCCGGGAAAAGCATATAATCCGCTTTATCTTTACGGCGGACCGGGACTTGGCAAGACCCACCTCATGCATTCGATCGGACATTTTATCTTGGAGCAGAGTCCGAACATGACCGTGCTCTATGTCACATCGGAACAGTTTATGAACGAAGTGATCCAGTCTATCCGAAGCGGTAACGCCAACATGATGACAAAGCTGCGGGATAAATACCGCACGGTCGATGTTCTTTTAATTGACGATATTCAGTTTATTATCGGAAAAGAAAGTACGCAGGAAGAATTTTTCCATACGTTTAACGTCCTTCATGAAGCGGGAAAGCAGATTGTCATTTCCTCGGACAAACCTCCAAAAGATATGGAAACCCTGGACGAACGTTTCCGCTCCCGCTTTGTATCCGGTCTTTCCGCAGATATTGGCGCTCCCGATTATGAGACACGCGTCGCTATTTTACAGAAAAACGCGGAAAACTATTATCATAAGATAGACGATTCCATCATCCGCTACATTGCGGAGAATGTGACTTCCAATATCAGGGAATTGGAAGGATCCCTCAATAAAGTTATCGCCTACTCTAAGATCAGAAAAGAAGAGCTCACATTAGAGCTTGCCAAAAATGCATTAAAAGACATTATCTCACCGGAACAGAATCGCGATATTACTCCTTCTTATATTATAGAAGTCGTCGCGGAACATTTTTCCATCAGCCCGGATGATATTATGTCCAAAAAACGAAACTCAGAATTTGTACTTCCCAGGCAGATTTGTATGTACCTGTGTCGTACGATGACGGCGACATCTTTGGAAGCCACCGCGAAGCTGTTATGTAAAAAAGATCACACGACTGTGATCCACGGCGTCAACAAAATCACGAAAGAAATTACGACAAACAGCGAACTGGCGTCCAAAATCGACATCATCAAAAAAAAGTTGAACCCTATTTAAGCTTGAAAATAAAGGAAAACGTGAATAAAAATCTCTTAATCACATAAATTGTGGTCTATTTTCACAACTTTAACGTGGAAATTTTGTTAGAGATTTAGTATAATAGAATAGGTTATCCACATTTCCACATTCATTATTACTATTTTTACGAAATAAATCTTTTTATTTATTATTTTATTTATCGCGCTTGCGCGGGCTGACGATGACGGATGCATCGTTATGCAAGCACTCAAAGAAGGGAGTTTTTAGAAATGAAATTCATATGTTCAAAAGCAAACCTCTTAGCCGGTGTGCAGACAGTCTCCAAAGCGGTGCCGAATAAGACGACCATGTCCATTCTGGAATGCATTCTCGTAGATACGACAAAAGGAAATATCACGCTGACAGCGAATGATATGGAGCTTGGTATTGAAACAGTCATTCAGGGTAATATCGTGGAACGGGGAATCATTGCATTGGACGCAAAAATATTCTTGGATATTGTGCGTAAGCTTCCCGACAATGACATTACCGTTGAGACGGATCCAAATTATAAGACAACGATCACATGTGAAAAGGCAAAATTTAACATTATCGGAAAATCAGGCGAAGATTTTTCCTATCTTCCGTCGATCGAGAGAAACGATTCCATCGTATTATCTCAGTTTTCTTTGAAAGAAGTAGTCAGACAGACGATCTTTTCGATTTCTGATAATGATACGAATAAGATCATGAGCGGAGAATTATTTGAAATCACGGATGACAGGTTAAAAGTCGTATCTCTTGACGGCCACCGCGTATCCATCCGCAATATTGTATTAAAAAATTCTTATCCTCACAAAAAAGTGATCGTTCCGGGAAAAACGTTGAGCGAAATCAGCAAGATTCTTCCCGGAGACGTAGATAAAGACGTTCATATTTTCTTTATGGACAGACATATCGTGTTTGAATTTGACAAAACCGTTGTGGTATCGAGACTGATCGAAGGAGAATATCTCCGGATCGAGCAGATGCTCAGCAACGATTACGAGACGAAAGTGACGGTTAATAAACGTGTTTTACTGGAATGTATCGACCGCGCGACGCTGCTCGTCAAAGAAGGCGATAAAAAGCCGATCATTATTAACATTCTGGATGGCGTAATGGAGTTAAAGATTAACTCCATCATCGGAAGTATGAACGAAGATATTGATATTCAAAAGACAGGAAAGGATATGATGATCGGATTTAATCCGAATTTTCTGATCGATGCGCTGAAAGTCATCGATGACGATGATATTGATATTTATTTAGTCAGCGCAAAGGCGCCCTGCTTTATCAGGGATGTAAAGGAAAATTATATTTACATGATTCTTCCGGTAAACTTTACAACGGTTCAATAAAAAATCGCGCTTCGCGCGCTTTCAAAGAATTGCAAAGCAATTCTTTCAGGTGATAAAAACGGGCAGGGAAAAGAATAAACAGGAAAAAAATGGAAAAAATTACGATCAACGATACGTTTATTAAGCTGGGACAGGCGATGAAACTTGCCGGTCTTGTCGATTCCGGATTAGACGCCAAGATAGAGATTCAGGACGGAAATGTGAAAGTGGGCGGGGAAGTCTGTTTACAGCGCGGCAAAAAATTATATGACGGCGATACGTTTTCTTTTAACGGAAAAGAAGTCGTAGTGTCTTCAAGCGTCAGATAAGAGAGCGGGATTGATTTTTATATGGTCATTAAAGCGTTAGAATTAAATCAGTTTCGTAATTACGAACAATTAGAGCTTTCCTTTGATGAAGGAACGAATATTTTATACGGCGATAACGCGCAGGGAAAAACCAATATTTTAGAGGCGATTTATCTTTCTGCAACGACAAAATCTCACAAAGGAAGCAAAGATAAAGATATGATCCGCTTCGGCGAAGAAGAAGCGCATATCAGAACAATCCTTACAAAAAACGGAATGGATCAGCGTATCGATATGCATCTTCGCAGCAGTAAGACAAAGGGAATTGCAATCGACGGCACAAAAATCAAGAAGGCGGCACAACTTTTAGGAATTTTGAATGTTGTCTTTTTTTCGCCGGAGGATCTCTCGATCATCAAAAACGGTCCCGCCGAGCGAAGGCATTTTATAGACATGGAGCTTTGTCAGCTGGATTCCTTTTATCTTTACAATCTCAATCATTACAATAAGATTGTAAATCAGAGAAATTCTCTGTTAAAAGATTTATTTATGAATCCGGATCTGCGGGATACGCTTTCCATTTGGGATTCGCAGCTTCTTTCTTACGGAAGTAAGATCATAGAACGCAGAAAATTATTTATAGAGCAGCTTAACGAGATCATTTATGAAATACATAGGCAGCTTTCAGGCGACCATGAACATATTCAGATTTATTATGAGCCGAACGTGGAAGCTGCGGATTATGAAAAAAAGATGAAATCCCGTCAGGAGGTCGATATTCGCTTAAAGCAGACAACGGTCGGTCCGCACAGGGATGATTTTTCTTTTATGGCGGATCATGTGGATATTCGTAAATTTGGTTCGCAGGGACAGCAGAGGACAGCGGCATTATCACTAAAGCTGTCGGAAATCGAGCTGGTCAAAAAAATAACGGGAGACACCCCGGTTCTGTTGTTAGACGATGTTCTTTCCGAATTGGACAGCAGCCGGCAGAATTACCTGTTAAATTATATCAAAGATATTCAGACGATCGTCACCTGTACGGGTCTTGACGATTTTGTAAATAACCGTTTTACGATCAATAAAGTATTTCAGATCGTAAAAGGAACAGTGGCGGAAAGCAACTGAAGATGAAGGAAAACGGAAGCATAGTGTAAAGAAAGGTATGGTATTATCATGAGCGCCGAATACGGAGCAGATCAAATTCAAATTTTGGAAGGGCTTGAGGCAGTCCGTAAACGTCCCGGTATGTATATCGGGAGTACCTCGTCGCGCGGACTGCATCATCTTGTATACGAAATTGTCGATAATTCCGTGGATGAGGCGCTTGCAGGCTTTTGTACGGAAATCCGGGTTTTTATCAATCCTGACAATTCCATTACGGTCATTGATAACGGACGCGGTATTCCTGTCGGTATCAATCATAAGGCGGGACTTCCGGCAGTGGAAGTCGTATTTACGATTCTTCATGCGGGAGGAAAATTCGGCGGCGGCGGATATAAAGTATCCGGCGGTCTTCACGGCGTCGGCGCTTCGGTCGTCAATGCGCTTTCCGACTGGCTTGAAGTAGAAATCGCGCATGAAGGCAAAATTTATAAGCAGCGTTATGAACGCGGAAAAGTATGTTATAAGCTGCGGGAAGAAGGTCCGTGCAGCGAGGATCATCAAATTGGTACAAAGGTAACGTTCAAACCCGACGCATCGATCTTTGAAGAGACGGTTTTTGAATACGATATATTAAAGACCAGACTTCGCGAGACTGCTTTTTTGACAAAGGGATTAAAGATTATTCTCACCGACCTGCGTCCGGGCTTAGAGCAGGAAAAAACGTTCCATTATGAGGGCGGAATTAAGGAATTTGTTCAATATCTGAACAAAAGCAAGGAAGCGCTTTATCCTGACGTCATGTATTTCGAGGGAAAAAAGAATAATGTTCTTGTAGAAGTTGCGATGCAGCATAACGATACTTATAACGAGAGTGTTTATTCGTTTGTCAATAACATCAATACGCCGGAGGGCGGTACGCATTTGGTCGGTTTTCGGAATGCGATCACAAAAACGTTTAACGATTATGCGAGAAATGCAAAACTGTTAAAAGAAAGCGAGTCGAATCTGACAGGGGATGATATTCGCGAAGGGCTTGCAGCGATCGTCAGCATCAAGATCGAGGACCCGCAGTTTGAGGGACAGACAAAGCAGAAGTTAGGAAATTCAGAAGCGCGCGGCGCGGTTGACAGTGTTGTCAGTGAACAGCTCACATATTTTTTGGAGCAGAATCCTTCTGTAGCAAAGATTATCTGCGAGAAATCCATATTGGCGCAGAGAGCAAGGGAAGCCGCAAGAAAAGCAAGAGACTTAACGAGAAGAAAAACAGCGTTGGAGGGAAGTACGCTTCCCGGAAAACTGGCGGACTGCTCCGATAAGGATCCGAAAAATTGTGAAATCTATATCGTGGAGGGAGATTCCGCCGGCGGAAGCGCAAAGACGGCGAGAAGCCGCGCGACGCAGGCAATCCTTCCGTTGCGCGGAAAAATCCTGAATGTAGAAAAAGCGAGACTGGATAAAATTTATGCCAATGCAGAAATCCGCGCGATGATCACCGCGTTTGGAACGGGTATCCACGAAGATTTCGATATTACAAAGCTGCGCTACGACAAGATCATCATTATGACGGATGCCGATGTAGACGGCGCGCATATTGCGACATTGATGTTGACTTTTATTTATCGTTTTATGCCGGAACTGATCAAACAGGGTCATGTATATCTTGCAAAACCGCCTCTTTATAAACTGGAGCGCAATAAGCAGGTATGGTATGCCTATTCGGATGACGAACTTGATCAGATCTTAGCGGAGGTCGGGCGCGATCAGAATAATAAGATTCAGCGTTATAAAGGACTTGGCGAAATGGATGCGGAACAGCTCTGGGATACGACAATGGATCCGGAAAAACGTGTGCTGCTCCGTGTCAACATGGATAATGACGACGAATCCGAGATTGATATTACATTTAATACCCTCATGGGAGATAAGGTGGAACCGCGCCGGATCTTTATTGAGGAAAATGCCAAATTTGTAAAAAATCTGGATATTTCATAAACAGATTTTTTAGCTTGCAGTGAACAGAAAGGCATGGTTTGTAAATATGGATGAACAGATTTTTGATAAAATCGAGGAAGTAGACCTCAAAAAGAAAATGGAGGACTCCTACATCGATTATGCGATGAGCGTCATCGCGGCAAGAGCGCTTCCCGACGTCAGAGACGGCTTAAAGCCGGTGCAGAGACGTGTGCTTTATTCCATGATCGAGTTAAATAACGGTCCCGACAAGCCACATCGTAAGTGTGCGCGTATCGTCGGCGATACGATGGGTAAATACCACCCGCACGGAGACAGCTCCATTTATGGCGCCTTAGTCAATATGGCGCAGGAATGGTCTACCCATTATCCGCTTGTGGACGGACACGGAAATTTCGGATCGGTGGACGGCGACGGCGCCGCGGCAATGCGATATACGGAAGCAAGACTTTCCAAAATATCCATGGAGCTTTTGGCGGACATCAACAAAGACACGGTTGATTTCGTACCGAACTTTGACGATACGGAAAAAGAACCTTCCGTTCTTCCAAGCCGCTATCCGAACCTGCTGGTGAACGGCACGTCAGGAATTGCAGTCGGTATGGCGACAAATATACCGCCTCATAATCTTCGAGAGGTTGTAAAAGCGGTCGTTAAGATCATTGATAACCGCATTGAAGAAAACCGCGATACGGATATAGAAGAAATCCTTTCTATCATAAAAGCGCCGGATTTTCCGACAGGCGGAATTATCCTTGGCACGAGGGGAAGCGAACAGGCATACCGCACGGGACGCGGAAAAGTCAGAGTGCGCGCCGTGACGGATATTGAAGCGATGGCAAACGGCAAAAACCGGATCATTGTCACAGAGCTTCCTTATATGGTCAATAAGGCGAATCTGATCTTAAAAATTGCCGAACTTGTCAAATTAAAGAAAATTGACGGTATCACAGATCTTCGTGATGAATCAAACAGAGAAGGTATGCGGATCGTCATTGAGCTGCGTCGCGACGTGAATCCGAATATCATCATGAATCAGCTTTATAAGCATACGCAGATGCAGGATTCCTTCGGTGTGATCATGCTCGCGCTTGTGGATAATCAGCCGAAAGTCATGAATCTTTTGGATATGCTCGGTTATTATCTTGCGCATCAGGAAGAAGTCGTTACCAGAAGAACCAAATACGACTTAAACAAAGCGGAGGAGCGCGATCATATTTTGCAGGGTCTGCTCATTGCGCTTGATTATATTGATGAAGTGATCAAAATTATCAGAGGAAGCGCAAATACGCAGGAGGCAAAGGATAATCTGATTGCGCGTTTCGGCTTGGACGACGTACAGGCGCAGGCAATCGTCGATATGCGTCTGCGCGCTCTGACCGGTTTGGAAAGGGAGAAACTGGAAAAAGAGCATGAGGAACTGATGGCAAAAATCACAGAATTAAAAGCAATCCTTGCTGATAAAAAGCTTCTTCTCGGCGTCATCAAGACAGAGATTACACTGATCGCGGATAAATACGGGGATGACAGAAAGAGTAAGATCGGATATGACGCGTTTGATATTGACGCAGAAGATATGATCCCGAATGAGAATACTGTCATTGCCATGACGAGCATCGGCTATATCAAGAGAATGACCGTTGATAATTTCCGTGCGCAGAACAGGGGCGGAAAAGGCATTCAGGGCATGAAGACGATCGACGACGATTATATCGAAGATCTGCTTATGACAACGACGCATACATACGTCATGTTTTTTACCAATTACGGAAGAGTATACCGCTTAAAGGCGTATGAGATTCCGGAAGCGGGAAGAATGGCAAGGGGAACGGCGATCATCAATCTGTTACAGCTTTCTCCGGGTGAAAAGATCAGCGCGATCATACCGATTTCCGGTTATGAAGAGGATAAAAATCTCTTCATGGTAACAAAAACCGGCATTGTAAAGAAAACGCCGATCATGGAATTCCAGAATGTGCGCAAGAACGGACTGATCGCGATCAATCTGCGGGATGACGATGAACTGATCGAAGTAAAGACGACCGACCGGAATACAGAAATTTTCCTTGTCACAAAATACGGCATGTGTATCCGCTTTAAGGAAACGGACGTCCGGGCGACGGGAAGAAGTTCCATGGGCGTGATCGGTATGAATCTGGAGGCCAATGATGAGGTCGTTGGTATGCAGTTAGATCATCAGGGGGATTCTCTTTTGATCGTATCCGAAAATGGTTACGGAAAACGGACATATTTGGATGAATTTACCGTACAGCGCCGCGGCGGCAAAGGTGTGAAGTGTTATAAGATCGTTGAAAAGACCGGCGAGGTCGTGGGCGTGAAGGCAGTCAACGACGATCATGAGATCATGATGATCACGGACGGCGGCACGATCATACAACTCCGCATGAATGAAATTTCCATTTTGAAACGGATCACGTCGGGCGTCAAAATGATCGACTTAGACGGGAGCGTCAAAGTTGCAAAGATCGCCAAAGTAAGGGAAAAGATCAGCGACGGCGAGCAGGAATATGATAATATTGAGGATGCGATGCAGAATATTCCGAAAGATGAAATAGAAGATACGGATGAAGTAACATATCCGGAAGAAACAGATGAGGATATGAACGAAGCAGAAGAATACATGGATCAGACAGAGGAACCGTAACATTTTGCAGACATAGCGGTTAAAAGAGCAAATGTAAGAATAAGGAAAGCGGAAAAGGAGGATGAAGACGTATGAAAACATTAAAAAAATTGAAATGGAATGTGATTATTTCCTCGGTCATTTATGTTGCGCTTGGCGTGATCTTATTAATCTGGCCGGAAATGACGGCAAAAAACATCTGTTATGTAGTCGGTGTGATCTGTGTTGCGGTCGGAATCGTCAATCTGATCGATTACATACGGAAAGATTATTCCGTGGATGCGTACCGTTATAATCTGGTGTACGGATTGGTATTTGTTTTGCTCGGTGTCGTGATTTTTGTCAAGGTGGAGACCGTCATTTCCATTATTCCGTTTCTGCTCGGTTTTGCGGTGACGATCAGCGGTCTTTTGAAATTTCAAAATGCAGTCGATCTGATCCGCATGAAATACAGCGGCTGGGGAATCGTTATGATCGTTTCCATTTTGAATATTGCGTTTGGCGTTGTGCTGATCATGAATCCGTTTACGTCTGCAATGATACTCTTTGTCTGTATCGGTATTGGCATGATCTACAGCGGCGTTTCCGATCTGATCGCGACGATTATGCTTTCCAGAAGCATTAAGAATATCGGCAAGGAAATCGTAAAGGCAAGTGAACAGGATGTTGTCAATTAAGGGAACAGAATAGAAACGTCGGGCAGACGTAAAAAAATTCACTTCTTGCGTTCAAAAACAAACCGCTTGGTGTAAACATATTTACACCGGGTGGTTTTTTCTTTATGATAAGCGTATGAAAATCAAGATTGAAATCGACGGACAACTGAATGAAGACGAGATCACGATCCGATGCAAGGAATTAAACGATCAGATCGAACAGCTTCAAAAAGCGGTGCGCGAGATCAGCGCTTCCTCTCAGCGGTATGTATTTCAAAAAGGAGAATCGCAGTATTATCTTTCTCTTGATGAAATCTTATTTTTTGAAGCAGACGACCATCGCATTTATGCGCATACGAAAAAAGATGTGTATGAAACGCGCTATAAGCTGTACGAGCTGGAAAAGCTTCTGCCGTATTATTTTTTGCGGGTTTCCAAATCAACCGTGATCAATATGCGCAGCGTGTTGAGCATTAAGAAGAACCTGACGTCGGCAAGTCTGATTGAATTTCGAAACTCGGATAAGGTAACCTATGCGTCCCGTTCCTATTATAAAGTGCTGGAAATGCGGATGCAGGAATTGTATTTGAGAGGTCCGAATTAAAAAAGAATTTGCGCCTGCGGCACAAAATTCGCAGGTTGCGGGAAAGGTATGGGTCATTAAAATGAGTAAAGAATGGAATTGGAACTGGGGAGATGGTCACGAAAACGGATGGAGTGGGGATGACAATGATGACAGAAATAAGCGCCGCAGGAAAAAAGCGCGGTTTACCAAATTATTCTGGGGATTGCTGCTCATTTTAATGACGGTCTTTCTCATTATCAGTAAATTGGGTCTGGTTACGGGAATCAGCGTATGGTCGGTATTTTTTACCGTCATTTTTGCGACATTGTTAATCCGCGGTATCATCAAAAGAAGCTTTTTTTCCATCTTTTTTTCCGCCGCGTTTTTGTGCATTATTTATGATGATCAGCTCGGCATTACCGCTCTGACGCCGTGGACCGTACTGTTTGCGGCGCTGCTGCTCAGTATCGGAATGGAGATTCTGTTCCATAAAAAAAATTCTTATCAGAAATTATATCAGAGCAACCATTTTTCCACGTGTTCTAAGTATATCAATCCGGAAACATTTGAAAAGGGGATGCTGGAAAATAATTTTGGCAGTCTGAATGTATTTTTTGAAAATGTCGCTACTCAAAAAAAAGAAGGATTTCTGGAAATTGATAATTCGTTTGGAGAAATGAATATTTATGTTCCGTCCTCATGGATGGTAGATATGGAAGTAGCGGACAATTTTGGAAGCAATTCCGGTGTCAAAGGGCATTCGGACGGAACAAAGAGTTTTCTGCTTCACATCAGGGGCGATAATTCGTTCGGATCGGTTTCCGTGATTTATCAATAAAAAGAAAGAAATTGGGACATTTGGAGATAAAAAATGAGGTGAGAAAAATGCCGAAAGACAAGAAAAAGGAAGACCAAAATAAAAAAAATCCTTATCATCACGAATACAGCATGTTTTCCAATGTACTTTATATCATGAAAAAAATCCGCCGTTATTGTCCGATCTTAGGCATTCTGATGATCGTCGGCATGTTCAGTCAGTCCATCGCGCAATATCTGGCGAGCTTTATCGGTAAATTTGTCATTGATATTGTGCAAGTGCAGGCAGGGAGCGCGCAAAAGGATTTTGCGCCGCTGATCCGCGTTTTGTTGATCGCATGTGCAGTTGAACTTGTGATTATGCTTCTCAATGCGGTCACGGGAAACAGATGCTGGTATTATATGATTCATACGCGCATGAAGGTCATCACGGAACGCGTGCAGAAGGCGCTTTCCATGAATTATCAGATGTTCGAGGAACCGGATGCGCTGGATATGGAAGAAAAAGCATTGGAGGCGACCGGAGGGAACACGAACGGCATAGAAGGAATGATGCATAACATTTATGATTTTGGCATCAATGCGGTTCTATTACTTATTTCGCTCACCACGGTCGTTGTGCTCGATTGGCGTATGCTGATCGTGTTAGGAATTATCAGCGCAGTCCAGCATCTTTTTTTCCTTCACACGGTAAAAAAGGACAGGCGGGAGGTCTGGGATAAATTAGCGCCGATATGGCGGAAGACCCATTACATGGAGCAGTCGATGCAGAATTTCGATTATGCGAAGGATATTCGTCTGTTTTCCATGAAAAACTGGCTTTCTAAAAAGCAGCATGAGATTTTGATGGAAAAGCAGGATAAGATGCTCTACAGCCGGACGCTTTGGATTTACAATACGGCGTTTGCGCACGGTTTGTCCGTCATTACCACAGCGGTCATTTATGCGGTCATGATCTTTGCGGTCGTGGACCGGGATTTATCCATCGGTAATTTTACGCTGTATCTGGGTCTGGCAATGAATTTTACCATGGCGATGGGAAAGACGTTCAATACGCTTGGAGACATCAAAGAAAATTCTCATGAGGTCAGTTATTTCCGCTCGTTTATCGACATGCCGACCGCGGACCGTCCGGGGGAGTCGTATACTTCTCCCAGTGCCTCGTCTGATTTAACAGAGAAAAGGACAGACGCTGATTTGTCTGTTTCGACGAAAGAGAAAGCAGATGCAGATCAATTTCTCCCGATCCCTCAAACGGACGGTTATACCTTTACATTCCGAAATGTGTGCTTCCGTTACGCAGGTGCGAAAGAAGACGCGCTTCACAACTTAAACCTTACTTTTTCCGCGGGAGAGCGGCTTGCGATCGTCGGCTTAAACGGCGCGGGAAAAACAACATTCGTGAAGCTGCTTTGCAGACTGTATGATCCGACAAGGGGAGAAATTCTTCTAAACGGCGTTGACATCCGGATGTTTGAGAGAAACGAGTATTTCCGCCTATTTGCGCCCGTGTTTCAAAATGTGGAGCTGTTTGCATTTCCGATGGCGGAAAACGTATCCATGATGCCGCCCGGAAAGACAGATCGGGAAAAGAGCAGAGAATGTCTGATACAGGCGGGACTTTCCGATAAGCTTGCCGAATTAAAAAACGGCGTTGATACAGAGCTGTTAAAAATCATTCATGACGACGGCATTGACTTGTCCGGCGGTGAGAAACAAAAACTCGCGCTTGCCCGCGCGCTGTATAAGAATGCGCCGGTCATGGTACTTGACGAGCCGACCGCCGCGCTGGATGCATTGGCGGAATATCGTCTATATTGCAATTTTGATAAGATCATCGGAAAGAAATCTGCGGTCTACATATCGCACCGTCTTTCTTCCACGCGGTTCTGCCATCATATCGCGATGTTTCAGAACGGGGAAATGGTGGAATACGGGACGCATGAAGAATTGCTCGAAAAAGGCGGCGCTTATGCTGAAATGTTTCAAATTCAGTCGCAATATTATCAGGAAGAGGGAGAGGAGGCAGTATTCGAATGAATCGAAAGACGATACGTTACTTTTTCCCGATCGCATGGAAATTTCAAAAAAAATACTTTTTTATCGGCATAGCGAAAGCCGTGCTGGAAGCGGTGCATCCGTTTGTGAGTATTCTTGTTGCGCCCCTCATTATTGACGAGCTTTTGGGCGCGCGCGATCTGACGAAAATGTTTATCTACGTCGCGGTCATTGCCGTTGTCGGCACGCTGATTTCTTTGACGGCCTCCGTACTTGGCTGTCAGATGGAAAAATGCGACGAAAAATTCAAAAATTACTTCACGGAACAGATGAGCCGCCGCGTCATGGAACTGGATTTCCAGCTTACGGAGGATAAGGAAGCGCTGGATCAGATCGAGCTCGCCCGGACGGGAATGGATTGGTATTCGGGCGGTGTGCATGGAATTTTTGAGCAGGTGCTCAATATGTTTTCGGCATTTCTGCGTGTCGGCGGCGTTGTTGTGTTGATCGCGATCCATGCGCCGATCCTGTTTGTTTTGGTTTTTATTACGCTGGCGATCAGTATGCTTCTGAACCGCAGGGATAATGCGATCGAGCTTCGGTTTCATAAGGCGCTTTCCAAAGTAAACCGTGTGTTCGGTTACAGCGGTTACGAATTGATGGAAATTCGCTATGCGAAGGATGTCAGATTGTATCACGCACAGGAAATGTTAGTGACGAAATGGGAAACCTACACGGAAGAATCGTTAGGTTATTGGAAATCCGAGGGGGACGGCCATCTTCCGACTTCCTGTATCAGTGCGGTGACAACGACGGCGAGGGATTTTTGCATGTATCTGTACCTCGGCATTCTTGTGATCAGAGGAAGCATTACGATCGGAATTTTTTCCCAGATGATCTCCTCATGTAAAGAGCTTACGGATTCCGTTGTCAGTATCGGCAGATGTATGCAGGAGATCACAAAGCGTTGCAATTATGCATATGAATATGTGAAATTCATGCATTATCCTGCCGCGATTGAAAAGGGCAGCCGCCCGGTCGGACCGGGGGAGCATATGATCGAGTTCCGGGATGTTTCTTTTGCCTATCCCAAAACGGAAGTTCAGGTACTGCAGCATGTGAACTTGAAATTAAAGGCGGGCGAACATCTTTCGGTTGTCGGCTTAAACGGTGCGGGAAAAACAACGTTTGTGAAGCTTCTGTGCAGATTATACGATCCGACGGAGGGGGAAATCCTTCTGGATAATATCAATATTAAAGAATATGATTATGAGCAGTACATGAATCTGTTTTCCCCTGTATTTCAGGATTTTAAGCTGTTTGCATTCTCGATCCGGGAGAATATTCTGATGGGAGAAAAGGAAACAGACGGAACGGAAAACGCTCTGCGCGGTCTGTTTGAGCAGGTCGGATTTTCGGATAAGCTGGCGGCGTTGGAGCATGGGATGGATACGATGCTGTTTAAGTTCTTTGATAAAGAAGGAATCGAGGCGTCGGGCGGGGAACAGCAAAAGATTGCGATCGCGCGGGCGCTTTACAAGCACGCGCCGGTCGTGATCCTCGACGAGCCGACGGCGGCGCTCGACCCGGTTGCGGAATATGAGATTTACCGCCAGTTTCATTCCTTAGTCGGCGGAAAGACGGCAATTTATATCTCGCACCGGCTTTCTTCCTGCCGTTTCTGCGATCATATTGCCGTTTTCAGCGACGGGCGCGTGGCGGAATACGGCACGCATGATACGCTGGTTCATAAGGAAAACGGCATTTATGCGGAAATGTTTGCCGCGCAGGCGCAGTATTACCAATAAAAATTCGAGTGTCAAAAGCCCTGCAATGAAATCGGTGTTGCAGATTGCACAAAAGAAATCTGTGCGCACTTCATTGCACAAAGCATTCCAATGAGCCTCAAAGCAAACATCGTGTTCAGCAGAGGCTTCCACGATGTTAGAGTCTCATTTCCATTGTGCAAAAGTCGTTTGCCCTGATTTCTTTTGTGCAATCTGCCAAGTAAAATTTACAGGCAGGGCTTTGGACACCCGAATTCTAACAGAATATGTCACGCGCTGTCGAATTCGAGCATGTAGTCCCGGTAGCGGATGGCGCAGAGGGTGCGCTGGCAGCGATAGTTTTCGCGTTCTTTGATGGCGATTGTGCGGAAGAAGGTTTTCCACATGTGCTCGTACTCTGCGCTTTCGCCGCTGTTCCAGATACGGTCCATCACTTCCTCGCTTAACGGTGCAAGAAACCATTGCCGTCTTCGTTCATGAAAAGCGCCCATATGATGTGTTTCGTCAAGGATCACGAAATGTTCTTCTGGAAAGCGGTCCGCAAAATGCGGCGCAAGAAGCGGAAGGGGCTGGTTTTTTGGTTGGATCTTGGCGATCAGGATTCCCTGTTCGGAATCATGAAAGCGGATAAAGCCCCGAAGTAAATGCGCCTCGTTTGCCACATTGCGCTGAAGATCAAAAAGGCGGCAGACGGTTTCGTCCGCCTGCAGATCGACAACCGATCTTCCGCGTGGAAAGCCGAGTTTTAAGAAGCGGTAAATGACGTCTATTTTATCCGGTTCCTTAGAGAGGGTGGCAAGATAGACCATATCGTAGGCTTCTCTGCTGATCTTTCCGGCGATGGAGCGCGCGACCTTGACGGCTTTCTCTAAATCGGTCTGCACATACACATAGTCCGTAAACAGCTCAAAGCAGTAGCCTTCTTCCACGGATAATCTTAACTGTCCGTCCGGGATCCGTGCCGCCCACGCATCATAGATCGCCGTAAAGATACCGTCAGGCGTATCCTCGCAAAGGTAGGTTGTGAATAAAGTGTTCATCAGATGATACTCCTTTGTTGATCGTCAAACAGGGAGAGTTGACGGTAGCTCATACCGTACGCGATCTCCCAGTTTTTCTTTTTGTCTAAGTCAATGAGGTTCCGGGTGATATAATCCTCGTCAATCTTAGTGGGATACATCATCTTTCCGTTGCAGGTGATAAAGTAGTGCGCGCGCTTTAGGACGACGCCGATGCGTTTTAATCCGTCAAAATCAAGCTTCATGCCCCTGCGTGCGCGGACGATGCGTTTCGCCGATTTGACGCCGACGCCGGGAATACGGAGCAGTAATTGATAGGGCGCACGGTTGATCTCCACCGGAAAATATTCCAGATGACGCAGCGCCCACTCACATTTCGGATCGAGAAAGACGTTGAAATTCGGGCGCTCCGGTGTTAAAAGTTCGTTTGCCTGAAATCCGTAAAAGCGCAGCAGCCAGTCCGCCTGATACAGACGGTGCTCGCGTAAGAGCGGCGGTTTCGTGCCGAGTGCGGGCAGGGAGCTGTCGTCGTTTAAGGCGACGTAGGCAGAGTAAAAAACGCGTTTTAAGTCAAAGCGCTGATATAACGCTTCCGCGACGGACAGAACCTGATAATCGTCCTCCGGCGTTGCGCCGACGATCATCTGCGTGCTCTGTCCCGCCGGGACAAAGAGCTGCCTTTTTGTCCGCTCCGGCGAATGCATTCTCCCGGACGAAGTATCCGGTAATGGACCGGGTAACGTGCCGGGCATATCGTTATATGTTGTATCCGACAGATAGCCGGATGGTGCGTGCGATAACGTATCTGACATAGAGCCGGACAGGGTATCCGAGGGAATATGCGGCAAAGAGGGAACCGCAGAGTCCGTAGTCTGTATCAGCATGGCAGCAGGAGAAGGCGCAGGGGCGGCATTTTGCGTTAAGCCAGCGGGGGACAACGCAGGATCGGGAGCAGAAAATCCCCACGGCGCTGTGCCGGAACGGCGAATCTGTTCCGCAATGCCTGTACTCCCGCTTAATTGACTGATGCGAAGCGTCTCCCCTTGTTTTGCGTGCGCGATGCCAAGCTGGATCTGGCGCATGGGCTTTAAGATCGTTTCCCGTGTCTTGTTTGGCGCAAGCCGGCGCAATCCTTCGGCGGTCGGCAGTTCGAGATTGGTGCTCATGCGGTCGGCAAGCAGACCGACTGCCGCCACAATTTCCGGAGCCGCTCCGGGTATTGCCTTTACATGAATGTAGCCGTTAAAGTGGTGCTTTTCTCGAAGAAGTCTGAGCGCAATATAAATCTGTTCCATGGTTTCGGTCGGATTATGACGGACGCCGGAGCTTAAAAATAATCCTTCGATATAATTGCGCCGATAAAACTGCATGGTCAGTTCGCTTACTTCTTCGGGCGTGAACGAGGTGCGCACCGTATCGTTGGAGCGCCGGTTCAGACAGTATTTGCAGTCATAGACGCACTCGTTTGTATAGAGGATTTTGAGCAGAGAGATACAGCGTCCGTCCGCCGCGAAAGAATGGCAGATCCCGCATGCCGCCGTATTTCCCATGCCGCCGCTTGTTCCTTTGCGCTCCACACCGCTTGAGGTGCAGGCAACGTCATATTTTGCCGCATCGGAAAGAATTTCTAATTTACGTTCCAGCGGAAGCTGTTCCATTACTATCAAAAGCTGCTCCTGTCTGCGCGTCGGTAAGCGCATAAAAACGATCATGAAAAAAAGTACATGCGGCAGACATGATCGTATGCGTGTGAATAGTGCGCGCGAAAAAAAATGAACGGGACCAAAACAGAACAAATGTTCCGAATGTATGTTCTATTATAACCAGAGAAAACAGGAATTGCAAGAGAAATTTTTTTACGTTATCTTTACCTTTTCTTAAATTCATTTTATTTATCATATGATAAAATGAAGGTTGGATAAAGTAACAAAAGAACAAAATAGCAGTGCCTGCAAAAAACGGGCGCAGAAAAGGAGAATGTATGAATTACAAATGGATCGCACTTATCATCATCGCACTGGCGTTTCTCTTCCGGACGTACATGGAATGGCTGGAAATGAAATCGGCGGATCTGCCGACGCCGGATAATGTAAAAGACATTTATGATGCGGAGGCTTACGGGAAATGGCTGCAATATCACAAGGAAAAAACGCGGCTTTCCCTGATGCGTCATCTGGTTTCTTATTTATTCACGTTTCTTCTGATCGGCGGGAACATCTATGCGTTCATCATAAAAGGACTGTCGCTTTCGGGAGATTACGCCGCCGCGGTCGGCGTGTTGGCGGCGGATACCCTGATCTGTCTTTTGTATGTGATCCCGTTTGAATATGTGGATTCCATGGTGATCGAGCAAAAATACGGTTTTAACCGGATGACGAAAAAGACCTTTGTGACCGACCAGATCAAAAGCGTTCTCATTGATCTGATTCTGACATGCGGGCTCTGCTGTCTGTTCATTTTAATTCATAAAGCGCTCGGAAACTGGTTACTCGTGGTATTCAGCGCGGTGATGTTCGGCGTCATTCTTCTGGTATCGTTTTTGTTTCCGATCTTTTCCAAGATTTTTAATCACTTTGACCCTCTGCCGGAGGGCGAGCTGCGGGAGCGGCTTTGCAGGCTGTTAGAAAAAAACAACTGCACGGTCAAGGAGATCAAGGTCATGGACGGATCGAAACGTTCCAGCAAGGCGAACGCCTATTTCACCGGATTTGGAAAAATGAAGACGATCGTTTTATACGACACGCTGTTAGAGCAGATGTCTACGGATGAGATCGTGGCGGTTTTCGCGCATGAAATGGGACATAATAAGCATAAAGACACGCTGAAAATGCAGTTCATGAATATCGTCAATATTGTGGTGATGGTACTGTCTTTGTGGGCGCTTGTTTCTGTCCCGGAGATTTACCCGGATTTTGGATTTGCGGGTTTGAATTACGGATTTGCGTTTCTGCTTCTTTTTTCCGTCTGTCTTGCGATTTTGTCACCGCTTGTGGGACTTTTTACAGGTGTGGCGTCGCGCCGCATGGAATATCAGGCGGACCGCTT
Organism: bacterium; assembly: GCA_023667365.1. Classification (GTDB taxonomy): domain Bacteria; phylum Bacillota; class Clostridia; order Lachnospirales; family Lachnospiraceae; genus DLAJ01. The sequence continues at coordinate 39,291 of JAMPAG010000002.1, forward strand.
TGCGGCACAGAACGGACACGGTCAGGCTTTGATCTCGGCATTGAAGGTATTGTCGCGCAATTCCTTTATCTGTCTGTCCCCGCATCCGATATTGGTAACGTTGACTTACGATCATCCGACGGTCAGTCAGCGGATCGAGGCGCTGGAAAAATGGAAGCAGTAAAAGCGCACCGGAAAACCCGGCTGACAGAGTAGCAGATCAAGGTATGCAACGGAAAGTAGCATAAAAAAATAAAATGTATAAAACTGTTGGTAGCGCAGGGAACGCTTTTCCGCTATGGTTATCTCATAATTTAAGAGAAAGGCGGTCATGTAATGAGCGGACAGACAGTTATATCGGCAAAGCATTTGAAAAAAGCGTTTGGCAAAGGCGAAAGTATGCAGGTGATCTATTCCGACCTGAATATTGATATTTACAAAGGAGATTTCACCGTTATCATGGGTTCATCGGGAGCAGGAAAATCGACCCTGATGTATTCCCTTTCGGGAATGGATAAACCGGATGGCGGGGAAATCTTTTTTGACGGAACGGACATCACGAAGTTAAATAACGATAAGTTAGCGGTATTCCGGCGCAAAGAGTGCGGCTTCGTATTCCAGCAGATTTATCTGATCGAAAAAATGAATCTGATGGACAATGTCGTTGCGGCGGGCGTGCTGACAAGCAAGGATAAGGAGAACATCAAAAAGCGTGCAAAGGAATTGTTTTCTTTGGTAAACATTCCTGAGAAAACGTGGAAAAAAACATCTTCCCAAATTTCCGGAGGCGAGGCGCAGAGAGCAGGGATTGTCCGGGCGGTAATTAACAGCCCGAACGTGCTTTTTGCGGACGAGCCGACGGGAGCGTTAAATTCCGCCAATTCGGGCGCAGTCCTTGACGTGTTTACTTCTCTTCATCAAAAGGGACAGAGTATCGTCATGGTTACGCACGACAAAAAATCAGCCCTGCGCGGAAACCGTATTATCTATATTAAAGACGGCAAAATTTTTGGTGAGTGTGATCTGGGAAAATTTGAGCAGGACGATACCGAAAGAAGTGAAAAACTCGATCAATTCATTAAAGAAATGGGTTGGTAACAGGGAGGATGTATATGAAAAAAATATCCACGCTTATCATACATAATTTGAAGAAGGCAAAGGGGCAGTATTTGTCTTTTGGGGTGTTTATCTGCCTGACGGCATTTATCATCAATATTGCTCTTGTGCTTGCTTTTCAGACGTTCAGCGCCTATGACAGCCTGTTCGATCAGCTTCATGCGGCGGACGTGAATTTTATCATTCCACAGATTCAGGATCAGGAGGAGCTGCTCGCGGAAGTGGAAGGAATCGACGGCGTGACCTTTGCGGAAACGCACGGCGGGGTAATGATCCCGGTAACGGTCCGTGAATTTGCGGGGTCTGATTTTGACATGAACACGGTTTTTTATGATCTGGATGCGGAAAGGACGCTGAATCTGCTCGATGTTACGGAATATTCCGAAAAGAGCGACGGCGCTGTCTATATTCCCGTGTATATGAAAGAATTAGGCGGCTTTACGGAGGGCGGCAGTATCACTTATTCCATCGACGGCAAAGATCATACTTATGAGATCGGCGGAACTTTATTGGAAATGCAGTATGGCAATTACGGCACCGGATTGATCGGCGGGTATTTTCCGAAAAGCGTTTATGAAGCGTTTGCACAGGAATATCCGGATCGTGCTATCGCAGAATATTCCCTAAAAACGACCGGCTCCGCCGATCTGAGCAAAATAGAAAATACCGTATCCGAAATGCTAAAAGAGAAAGGGATCGCATTATTAAATATCAATGACAAGGATACCGCAAAGCAGACCAGAACGATGGTTTGTACCCTGCTTATCGTGATCTTCCTGGCGCTTGCCGCGATCATACTGGTAGTGAGCATTTTCCTCAGCAACTTCCGGATACGGAGCGCGATCGAAGACGAACTGGCGCAGATGGGCGTATTAAAAGCGATCGGCTATACAAGCAATATGATTATTGCGTCCGCCGTGATGCCGTACGTGCTTGTCGGCGTGGTTTCCACATTGGCGGGGACCGCCCTGTCTTATGCGGTTCTGCCCTTTATCGCAAAGATTCTGGCAATCCAGTCGGGATTTTCCTATACGCCCGGTTTTGACGTCCCGGCATTGCTGCTCGTCGTCCTGATCCTGACATTTGCGATCGCCTTTTTCTCCTATATTTCAGCGAGGAAAATCTATCGTCTGGAACCGATCAATGCCATAAGAGGTATTACCGGAGAGGAATCGGCGGGACAAAATGTATTACTGTTTATTGTCGCGTTCGGTATCATGGTACTGCTGTCATTTGCAGGGACGCTGTTATATAATGTCAATATCAAACCGGATCATTTTATGAATACGCTTTCGGAAGAACTGCCGTCCGTCATTTTTACGGCGGAAGATGAAAAAATGACGGAACTGGAAGGACTTCTTCAGAACGATGACAGGGTAGCGCTCTTTCTGGAATATGCTTCCGTGTCCGTGAGCTATGCGGACGGAAGCCTGACTGCGTTTGTGTGTGAAGATTTTTCAAAGGTGACAAACGATATTTGTTATGAGGGCGTAAGTCCTGCGGGCGATAATGAAATCGCGGTGGGAAGCGCGCTTGCGGACAATTATCCGATCGGCAGTGAAATAGAGATCACCGCAGGCTCGAAATCGGCGGTCTATGTTGTGACCGGCTATATTCAAAGCGTGAATCATGCCGGGGAAGTATGCCAGATCACAAGCGAAGGATACGAAAAGATCGGGGAACGGATTCAATCTGTCAATGTTTATTTATCGGATAAAATTGCGGGGGCATTTATAGAAGAATATGAAGAACATTACGATACGGTCATTCAATCGTCGGTAAATTTTGAACAGATGAATGAAAACGGCATGAAGATGTATACGGGTATCGTTTCCGTCATTGTGATGATCCTGTTCGTAATCTCCGTTTTGATGGTATTGCTCGTGATGTATGTAATCATCCATTCCATGATCAGCAGACGCAGACAGGAATTTGGCATCTATAAGGCGGTCGGATACACAAACAGACAGCTCACGATCAAAACGGCGCTCAGCTTTATCCCTGTTGTGGCGGTCGCGTCGGTTATCTCAGCGATCGCCGGGCTGTGGTACCTTCCCGCGATCGATCAAGTGATTTTTTCCCTGATCGGGGCGGTAAAAAATCATTTTGAAGTGGCAGTCTGGATTTTGATCGTATTCGCTTTTCTGTTCACTGCCACAGCATTTTTGATCGGCATCCTTCTTTGTGCGCCGATCAAAAAGATCACCGCGTACTCGCTTTTGAGAGATTAAAGTGTGAAAAATAAATTTTTCACATGCGAATTTGTGCCTGCGTCACAAAGTTCGCAGGTTGAGTAAAAGTGGAGGTTTTTATGAATTTTTCTGAAAAATTAAAAGAAATACGAAAAAACGAAGGGATTTCACAGGAACAGCTTGCCGAAAGGATCGGGGTTTCCAGACAGGCAATCACGAAGTGGGAAACCGGAAAAGGACTGCCGGATGTTGAAAATATGATGATTATCGCAGAAATTTTCAAGACGACCATCGACGAGCTGCTCATGGACTCCATCAAAAAAGAGCCGCAGGAAAGTAATGTGTATACCAGCGAGACGATCTATGATATTGACTGTGAAAAACATTTTGACGTCAATATCGGCAGTGCCGCCGCGATCCTGTTATCAACGGGCGATGATGAAAAAATGCACATCAAGCTGTCCTCGGAAACACTGAAAAATCTGGACTCGATGTTTAAGATCAAGCTGGACGATAAGAAAAATAAGCTGGATGTGATCTGCCTTAATAAGAATAAATTAAGCCGCTATGAAGCGGAGGAGGCGCTGACCGTTGAGATCACGCTTCCGAATAAATACTCGGATCACTGTGAGATCGCCGCCAGCGTGAAACTGCTTGCAATCAAAAATCTTCATCTGAACCGTTTAGAATATGACGGCGACGCAGAGCAGGTTCTGATCTCGAACAGCAGCGGGAGTCTGGAATTTACGGCAAAGACGGACTATGAGATCACGATCGATCAGGTGACGGGAAGGTTGGATATGAACCAATGGAAGGCAAAGGCGGTCGTCCACATTCCGGAGGAGAATATGGTCAATGTCGTAAATAAGGGCAGAAAATGTAAGGTTTATTATGTAAAAGAAGGAAAAGCGGCGGAGTGCGGAAATATCGCCGATACGGAAAATGAAATCCGCATTTCGGGAATCTTTTCCGAGCTGGTCGTGGATCTGATCAAGTAATGATCATTTTCCGCACATTTCCGAACAATATCAAAATAGCGATAAGGATACAGCGCAGCGTGAGCACCGGTCCCGCTGCATACCAGTGCGGGGAGTCCATCAAAAAGGATGGATTTCCCGCCATTCTTTAATTTTATACTGCATCAGCTTGAGAATAACGAGAATACAGTTGACGGAATACAGGTTCAGATAGAAATAGCCCCACAACTGAACGATCCAAAGAATTGCTTCCCCTATTCCGATACAGAGCGTGGCAAAGCACAGCACGGTAACAGGCGGGGGCAGTTTTTTCAGCGGAACAAAGGACAGGACCAGATACCCGGCGAGCGCTATGCACAGCAGTACGATGACCGTCGGAGCGGCCTGCGTAAAAATCAGCGTATGCTGCCCGGTATTTTGAAGCTGCACATTCCTGTCCGCAGAAAACGGAATCTCACAAAACCACAGATAAATTGCCGTGCAGAATCCGCCCCAGCCTAACGTGATCAGTTCGATTGGAACGATCCGTTTTTTTGGGAAAAAAAGAAGAATCACATTCATAACGGATAAGATCAGCGGATAGATCATAAAAAATCCCGCGATCACACCGGCTACCGCAACCTGAACGGTCTCCGGAAAAAAATATCGGAAGTCTTTCGTGGAAAAAAGAAGTAGGATATACAACACAAACGCGCATCCAAGCCCCATGATAAACGCGAGGAGCGCAGACGCTGTGACCGGCTTTTCCTTATAATATGTGATAATTCTTTTTAACCAGTTTTTGATATAATTCATCTTCAAACCCCACGTTATTTCATCCGATCCGCCATCGTATAAAATTCATAATACATGCCATGAAGCGCCATCAGGGATTCATGATTTCCCTCTTCCACAATGCCGTCTTCCGTCAAAACAAGAATGCGGTCAGAGTTTTTGATGCTGGAGAGCCGGTGCGCGATCGTGATCGTCGTTCTGCCCTCGGAAAGCCGGTTCAAGGATTTTGCAACCGCAAATTCGCTCTCATTGTCAAGCGCGGAGGTTGCCTCGTCTAAGATCATGATGGGCGGGTTTTTCAGAAAGACGCGCGCGATGCTGATGCGCTGTTTCTGACCGCCGGAAAGCTTCACGCCGCGCTCACCGACATACGTGTCATAACCATCCTTCAATTCGCTGATAAATTCATGCGCGCCTGCCTGTCTGGCGGCCTCAATCGCCTCCTCGCGGGAAGCGTCCGGCGCGCCGTAAAGAATATTTTCCATCACCGTTCCGGAAAACAGGTAGACGTCCTGCTGTACGATCCCGATATTTCCGCGCAGACTTTTTAAGGTATAGTGCTTAATGTCCGTGCCGTCGATCAGAATGGTTCCCTCCGTCACGTCGTAAAAGCGCGGGATCAGGTTGCAGAGCGTTGTCTTGCCGCCGCCCGACGGACCGACAATGGCAAGCTTTTCACCCGGATGGACGCATAAGTTTAAGTTGCGGAATACTTTATTGTGATCGTCGGGATACTCAAAGGAAACATGGTCGAATGTGATCTCGCCCTGCGGTTTTGGCATCGCGACCGCATCCGGCTCGTCAAAAATCTCAATGTCGGCGTCCATGATCTGCAAAAAGCGCTCAATTCCGGTCATGCCGCGCTGAAACTGTTCCGCAAATTCAATGATCCGGCGGATCGTGGCAATGAGCGTCGAGACATACATTGTATAAGCAACCAGATCGCCCGCCGTAATCAGACCTTTGTTTAGGAACAATCCGCCGCCTAAAATGACAATGAGATACATGAGTCCGTCAAACGCCCGCGTGGATGTGCCGAACGCCGCCATATATTTGTAGGTTTCTTCTTTGATCTCTAAGAATTTCTGATTGCCGGTCTCGAATTTGGCGCATTCCATCTCTTCGTTCGTAAAGGCTTTGACAACCTTTTGTCCGAGCAGGCTGTCCTCGATGCTCGCGTTTAATTCACCGATCTGGACGCGCTGTTTGGCGAATGCACGCCTGCTGCGCCGGTTGAGTTTGATACAGACGAACGCCATGACGGGAACAATGACAAATACCATCAAGGTCAGCGGGATATTTACGGCGGCCAATATGATAAAGGCGACGACCGCCTTGATCCCCGCGATAAAAAATTCTTCGGGACAATGATGCGCAAACTCCGTCACGTCAAAGAGGTCGTTGGTGATACGTCCCATGATCTGTCCGACTTTCGTATTATTATAGTAGGTATTGGAAAGCTGCTGTAAATGGCTGTATGCGTCGCGCCGCATGTCTGTTTCCATTTTTGCACCCATGACATGTCCCGTATCCGCCATATAATAGTTGGCGAGACAGTCGATCACCTTGAGCACAAGATATAAAAGGCTCATTCTTCCGATCAGTGCAAACGTAAGACTTGCCGCACTTTTCAGTCCCGTGTTGGTGATCTGCCGGATGATCATAGGCAGCACCAGCTCGCAGATCGTCGTGAGCGATGCGCAGAATAAATCCGTGATCATGACGAGCTTATGTTTTTTATAATAAGGAAGAAACCGCTTCAGCAGTTCTCCCGTGCGATATTCACGATTGTTCATGGTGTTCTCCTTTTGCTTCGGTTGTTTTCGGCAATGGTAAAACGCATGGGAAAACGGTTATGATGCAATTTGCCACTGTCTTTGCCGGTTTTCATCGGTTGCCAAGGGTTCAGCCCCGCTTCCACGCTTTGATTTCTGCGAGGCGTTTTGCGACGGCGGCCTCCTGCCCCTGTGAGGTCGGTTCGTAGTAGGTTCTGTCCGCAAGAACATCCGGCAGGCAGGTCATTTTCGTTAATTTTTCTTCGGTGTCATGCGCGTATTCATAGCCCTTGCCGTAATCTAAATCCGCCATCAGCTTGGTGGGTGCATTGCGGATTTGCAGCGGCACGGGCGCAGCGGGAAGTTCCCGGATGTCCTTTTTTGCCTGTTCGCAGGCGGTATAGAGCGCGTTGGACTTCGGCGCCATGGAAAGGTAGACGACCGCCTGTGTCAGATTGACGTCGCATTCGGGCATACCGTTAAAGTGGCACGCCTGATAGACGGAAACGGCAAGCGGAAGCGCCTGCGGATCCGCCATACCGACGTCCTCGCTTGCAAAGCGGATGAGCCGTCTTGCAATATAGAGCGGTTCCTCGCCGCCGTCAAGCATCCGGCAGAGCCAGTAGACAGCCGCGTCGGGATCGCTGTTACGCATAGATTTATGCAGGGCGGAAATCATGTTATAATGCTCTTCGCCGTTTTTATCATATAAAAGAGAACGCTTTGTGATGCATTGGGAGAGTCCTTCGTCCGTCACCGTGATCTTTTCGGCGCTCATCTCTCCATTTAGGACGGCGGTTTCCAATGTGTTCAGCGCCGTCCGCGCGTCGCCGTTCGCAAACCTTGCGATCGCCAGAAGCTGCGCGTCGGAAATCTCCACGCGCGCGTTTCCGTAACCGAGCGGATTGTGAAGCGCACGTTTCAGCATGCAGACGAGGTCGTCCTCCTCCAATGCCTTCAGGACAAAGACGCGGCAGCGGGACAAGAGAGCGGCGTTGATCTCAAAGGACGGGTTTTCCGTCGTTGCGCCGATCAAAATAATGCTCCCCTTTTCCACATACGGCAAAAAAGCATCCTGCTGCGCTTTATTAAAACGGTGGATCTCGTCTACAAACAACACGGTGCGCACGCCCATATGACGGCTGTTCTCGGCGCGCGCCATCACTTCCTTGATCTCTTTGATGCCGCTTGTCACGGCGCTGAAATCCACAAAGTCCGCCTTTGTTTTGCCCGCGAGAATGCGTGCGAGCGTCGTCTTGCCGACGCCGGGCGGTCCCCAGAAGATCATGGAGGAAACCTGGTCGTTGTCAATGAGCCGGCGGAGCATTTTTCCTTCGCCGAGCAGATGCGTCTGACCGACGTATTCTTCCAGCGTCTGCGGGCGCAGTCTGCTTGCTAACGGGGTATATGCCCCCGCGTTTCCTGTTCCTATATCAAATAAGGAAAGCTGTTCCATTGGATGACACTGCTCCTTTTCGATTTCTCATTCAGCAGACAACGGCATCATATCATTGCCTGTACTACTTGATGCAACGGGTGCATTTCGTAAGAATCCGGATTTGGTACTTATCTAAGAAGCATATCACATTTGCCTTGATTTTGCGACGGATTTGTGCGGATTTCCGCAAAAAATGCCTGCGGCGTGCGGGCAGAAAAGCAAAAGATATGGAAAAGCGGAGGAAATTATGCTAAAATTCATCATAAGATTTTGCTGAAAGAGCAGCAATCGGATACCTATCCCGAATAGAGGAATAACAATGGGGGATCATCATGAACGCAGAGGAAAACTTGAAACGAATTTCGGACGGCAGGCTCTATGGCATTCATGATATGGCAAAGGTCGGCTGCCACGACTGCGCGGGCTGTTCCCGCTGCTGCCGCGGCATGGGCGAGTCCGTTGTGCTTGATCCGTATGACGCGTATCAATTGACGAAACACTTAGGGCAGACGTTTGAGCAGCTCCTCTCTTCATGCGTGGAACTTCATGTGGCGGACGGGCTGATCGTGCCGAATCTTGTCATGCGCGCCGATACGGACGCGTGTACGTTTCTCGATGAAAACGGACGCTGCCGCATTCATGCGTTCCGCCCCGGATTGTGCCGCATTTTTCCGCTTGGACGCAATTATGAGGGCGGGACGCTTACTTATTTTGTGTTAAAAGAAGAATGTCCGATGCCGAACAAAACCAAGGTAAAGATCGAGAAGTGGCTGGATACGCCGGATTTACAGGAAAAGCAGGCGTTTCTGACCGCATGGCACGCATTACTCAAACGCGTCCGCAGAGTGATCGCAGAGGGCGGGGACGATAAGGCGCGCGCCGCCAATGTCGCGCTTTTGCAGACTTTTTATTTCAAGCCCTATCGCGCAACGGGAGAATCGGCGGCACATGAATTTTATGAAGAATTTTATGAGCGGCTTGCTACGAAATATCCCCATTGCGGGTAACGGAGCCGCCCGCATTGACCGTGCCATTCGTATTACCCTTGCAGGAAATGTCACCGCCGGCGGAAGCGTTGCCGTTAATATCGCCGTTACAGGTGATACTGTAGTCCATTTGCTGACCGCCTGCGTCGTGATGCCGAGCTGTTCGGCGAGTTGTTCCTGACTAAGCTGTTTTTGTTTCCGATATAACATCAGTTGAATCTCCGAAAACAAAAATCAACCAATAGTTGATGCCATAAAGGGCGCTCAATCGCGGTCTTTTTTTCCCGAATCCGGCGTATTTCGGTAGGTCGCGTTCGAAAAAAGTGGTTTGGTGCGGTGAAAAGAGCAGAAACAAAAATAGTAAGCCGGATTTAAGAGCGCATGTGCAAACGTCATGAAAGCAACAAAATGATGACCAGCAGTATAAACATAAATAGGTTCCTTTTTTTCACCAATATCCAGAGTCCTTTTGCTAATCAGGGAGACCGATAAAAGCTTTTGGATGATCTCTTTTGCATGGGCAGTCTCTATGGAAAGCGCATAGGCGAGCGTCTGTTCCGTAAAGAAAAGTGCCGCATATTCGGAAGAGGTCTGACCGTCGTTCGTTTCCGCCAAAAAGTATAGCGCGCGCAATGCGTCCGGAAAAGCAAGAATTTCAAAAAGCTCCACATAACGTTTATCATAAGCAAGAAAGCCGTCATAACCGTTTTCCGGTTCCTGCAGCAGGAGAAAATACGGCAGGGAACCATTTACCCTTGCCTGCAAAACGCCGTTGTTATTGATAATCTGCACATATTGATCGCGCGTTTCCTGCGGATCTTGGTCCGGGAGCGGATCAAAATGCAGACGATTCATAAACACCTGACAGATCATCCAGCAGAGATCAAAGGCGCGCTGGGTTCGTTCTTCCGGTGGGAAGGATAAAAGATATTGTAGGATCTGATCGAACGGCCCGGACGTATCCTGTCCCCTGCCGAACAATGCGTCGATGGACACGTCCAGACTGTCTGCGATAGCGGAAAGAAGCGGCGTGTCGGGAAATCCGTTCTGTTCCCATTTACTGACCGCCTGCGCGGATACGCCGACCGCATCGGCGAGCTGTTCCTGTGTCCAACCCTTTTGCTTGCGCAGTCTGCGCAGATTTGCGTTAAAATCCTGTTCCATTTGTCATTCCTCCTTTTTTTACCATAGCACAAACAAAAGTTGAATAAAAGGGAAATATATTTGGAAAAATCAACCGCTGTATGCGAAAAGAGCAATATTTCAACCGTGGGCTGAGTGCCGGCAGTGATAAGGGCAAAAAGGCTTTGCCGTGTATCGGGATATATGATAAAGTGGATTCCATACAAGAGTGATACGCGGAGACGTTGGAGATTGCAGACTTTTTTTGTTGAAAAGGGCAGAAACTGACAGACGCAAAGAGAAAGGAACGGCACATTATGAGATACGATACGGTTCTTTGGGACATTGACAATACGCTGCTTGATTTTACAGCGGCGCAGCGCCGGGGAATCATAGAAAGCATGAAACGCTTCGGCAGACATGCGGATGATGCGCAGGTTGCGGTCTATGCCCGTATCAACCAGAAATATTGGGAAATGCTGGAGCGCGGCGAGGTGACGAAGGAACAGTTGGAAGCGGGACGGTTTCGCGAGTTTTTGGCTGCGGTCGGCGCGGAGGACGTCGATGTGCAGGAACTCAACGAGATTTATAAAGAGCAGCTTGCCTATGAGCCGGTGCTGATCGGGGGCGCGCAGGAAATCTGTGCGGCGCTGCGGGAAATGGGCGTGCGGCAGTATGCGGTGACAAACGGGGACCCGTTTACCCAGCGCCATAAGATTGAGCTGTCCGCACTGAACGGCTATTTTGAGGAGCTGTTCATTTCCGAGGAGCTTGGCGCTGTAAAGCCGAAAAAAGAATTTTTTGAAAAAGCGGCAGCGCAAATCCCGCATTACTGCGCGGAGCGCACCCTTATCATAGGGGATTCGCTCACGAGCGACATGCGGGGCGGTATGAATGCGGGCATTGACCGCTGCTGGTATAATCCCATGCGCGTTCCGTGTACGGCGGATTTCCCGATTCAGTATGAGATTGCGCGTTTAGAAGACGCGGCGGAAATCATTCGGGAAAAATAAGCAGAAAAGGAAGAATATTCCTTATGCATCCGCCGCAAACACGATGATAATGTCCAGTATACCGTCTGCATAGGAAGCGCTCATAGAGCCGCCCATATTCTCCGCAAGCGTGCGCGCGATCGAAAGACCGAGTCCGGTCGCCCCCTGCGGGCGGGCGCTTTCCACCGTATAAAAGCGGTCGAAGAGTTTGGCGGTGGAGAGCGCGTCCAATCCGGGCGCAGGATTGCGAAAATGCAGTTCCCCGCTTTCCGTAAGGACGATGCGGAGATCGCCGGCGCTGTATTTGAGGGCATTTGAGATCACATTCGAAAAAATGCGCATGAGCGCCTGTTTGTTCAGCGTGCGGACGATCTGCTGTTCGGGAATCTGAATGTCCGGTTCGATACCGGCTTTTTTTAACGCCGCGTAATAGCCGGCAATGCTTTCTTCCAGCGCGCTGTTTAAGGAGAGCGGTTCGCGCTCATAATAGGAGTCCACGGAAAGAAGAATGGAGTAGCGGAACAGCTCTTCCGTAAGATGCTTTAACGCCGCAACCCGGTTGTCAATGATGGAAAGATATTCTTTCACGGCAGGGGAAGCGGGCTCTTTTGCGAGCAGATCCATGTAACCGCAGATCGCGGTCAGCGGCGTGCGCAGGTCATGGGAAATATTGGTGACGGCGTTTTTTAACTCATGGTCGCCGTGCGTATAGCGCAGATATTCTTTTCGTAAAAGATGAAGCTGCCTGTCCATATCCGCCGCGAGCAGCCGCATGCGGCGGTCGCGGACGGAAAGATCAATCCCGACATTCGTGTCTGCGCCGATGCGCGCGGCAAACTCCTGCCTGAGCTCATCCGCCGCCCGGTGAAGAGCGGCGATTTTCAGCGCAAGCAGGAGGACACAGCAAGCCAGTACGATACAAAGCACAATCAGAAAAGAGATCATAGGCGCTCCTTGGAGAGAAAATGAATGGAAAGTTTTGTAAGAAAGATTTGCGTGTCAGCGCAAGTCTTTTTTCTTAAAAAAGTAAAGTCCGGCAAGCGTGACCGCGCCTGTGATCCCGATGGAATACAGGATGCACTGACAGGGATGAGGAACATTTAAGTCGGCAATCTGTACCGCCTGACCGCCGGGGAGAAAATCATAGCAAAACGTAAGGAGCTGTCGTTTGATACCCGTCAAGTATAGGGGATTCTTTATGAGCTCGCCGGGAACAATATCCGCTGTGCCTTCAGCTGTTATCCAGTATTCATAATCAACGTAATATTCCGGTTCTAACAGCCGCGACTGGCAATACATGCCGAAAAAGAGCAGGAGGAACGTAAGAATCATAACGGAAATTAACGCAAAAGAACGATTGTGGATCAGCATGGCAAGCAGCGTACACAATGCGGCGTAGACCGCGCAGAGCAGCAGTCCGATCAAGCCGAACAGAAAGAGCTGCGGCAGGGCGGAGGACAGATGATCCGGCAGACCGGAAAGGGGAATGCCAACAATCAGGGTCGTCAAAATCGTAAGCAGCCAAAAAAACACCGTGGCGAAAAAGCAGGTGAGCAGATGAGCAAGATAAACCGTCGTTCGTGATTGTCCGCAGATAAATTTATTGCGCATCGTGCCGTCATGATACTCCGTTCCGATAAACATGGCAGTCATCAGCGCTGTCATCAATCCGATCGGAGGGGTCATATTATAAAGAAGATGTATGGCTGTTGTATTATTGTAGATATTTGCCAATGCCGGAAAAATATTGAGATAGGTGGCGAAAACAGCGCATATCGCAATCGCCCAAAAAAGCTTATTCTTTTTTAACCGGATCCAATTTGCCGTTAATAATTTATGCATGTGACGCACCATCCTTTCCGTCTGTTCCGCCGCCGATCAATCGGATATAGTAGCTTTCTAAGTTTTCGTCATGCTCCTGCATCGAGAGAAGCTCGCCTCCGGCATCCTTTAGGCGCAGGACAAGTTCACTGACGGACGGCTCGCCGTAAATATCCGCTTCCGTGTCGGAGAGAATGCGGTATTCTAAGGAAAGCGCGTCAAGCACGTGGGACAGCGCGGCGGTATGGGAGACCTTTACATGAACGCACTTGCGGCACGCCGCCTCCAATTCTTCGGCGCGGATCTCTTTTACCATATGTCCCGCGTCGATAAAGCCGTAGTGTGTCGCAAGGCGGGAAAGTTCATCCAAAATATGACTGGAAATGAGCACGGTGATCTGATGCTCGCGGTTCAACTTTAAGATGAGCTCGCGGATCTCGATGATTCCTTCCGGATCCAATCCGTTGACCGGTTCGTCCAGAACAAGAAAATCGGGATCCCCGGCGAGCGCGATCGCAATGCCCAGACGCTGGCGCATTCCTAAAGAAAAATTTTTTGCTTTTTTCGATCCGGTATCGGAAAGTCCGACCAGAGTAAGCAGCTCGTCGATGCCGTCATAAGAAGGGCGTCCGAGAATGAGATACTGCTGGCGCAGGTTTTCCCTTGCCGTCATATCCAGATAGATGGAAGGAGTCTCGACAACGGCGCCGATCCGCCTGCGCGCTTTTAAGATCAGCGGCGCGCTGTAATCGGTGTCATAGAGCGAATAGCTCCCCGAAGTCGGGGACTGTAAGCCGCAGATGATGCGGATGAGCGTTGTTTTTCCGGCGCCGTTTTTGCCGACAAAACCATAAATGGAGCCTTTGGGAACATTCATGGTGAGGTTAGAAAGCGCCTTGAAATGCCGATACTGTTTGGAGAGGGCATTTGTCTGTAACACATATTCCATATGATACCTCCTTTGTGATCTGATAAGGCTATCATATTGTGTGCGGGTTAAGAAAGCGGTAAAGAAAAACGTAAAGAAAATGTTAAGATTCCTCGGATTTTAGCTGAAAGCCGATGCCCCAGACCGCTTCTATATAATCTTTTCCGCTGACGGACCGCAGTTTGCTTCTTAGATTGCTGATATGAACTTTTAAGGAGCTTTCCGTGCAGTCCGGCGTGTCCGCGCTGATGCGTTCCAAAAGCAGGGAGCGCGTGATGATCTGACGCGGGTTTTGAAAGAGCAGTTTCAAGATGGCATATTCGGTTTTGGTTAAATGTGCGGAAGCGTCCGCCGCAAAAACTTCATGTGTATCACAGTCTAAGGTTAGTTCTTCAAAGCACAGCAGAGCGTGCTGCTGCGGGATGGTACCGTCTTTTTTTGCCGGACGGCGCATACGGAGCTGAACGTCGATGCGCGCGAGAAGTTCCTCTGTGTCAAACGGCTTGGTGAGATAATCCGCCGCGCCGCCGCGAAGCAGGGAAACCTTATCCTGAATATCCGTCTTGGCGCTGATCACAATGACGGGCGTGTCAGAAATATCTGCAAGGACTTTCTCGCCGGAGAGTCCCGGCAGCATTAAGTCCAATAAGATCAGATCGGGTTTCTGCGTGGAAAGCAGGAGCTTTGCCTCCGTTCCCGAATAGGCGCGCAGCACCTTATAGCTGCTGCCGCGAAGAAGCCGTTCGAGCAGATCGCCAATATAAATATCATCGTCAATGACTGCAATGGTTGTCATGGGAATCCTCCGTTCATTTATATCATGAGCGCGAGCGGCGAGAATGAGCCCGTTCATCCGGCGGACGGCGAATGCCGCTCATGAATCACAGCTTCATGATATAACAAGCGGAAAGAAAAAACAAGCGGCAGAGAGGCGGGCAAGGCAGCAGGCGCCATTTTCCGGTTGCCCGCCCGGAAAATGTTTGTTATAGTAAGCGTAGGGATGACTCGGCAATGAAAGTATGGAAGATCAGGCAGGAGGACACAGAGATGATCATTGATTTTACAAAGATGGAAGAAACGGTCTTGCCCGCGTTCAAGGGCGGAGAAAAGGAAATGCGCGCCCATATGTATGTGGATGAGTCAAACCGCATCATGCGCTGCCGGTTAATTCCGGGCGCGTCGATCGGGCTGCATACGCACGAGGAGAGCAGCGAGGTTCTTTTTATTCTGGAAGGAAGCGGAAAAGCGGTTTATGACGGCGCAGAGGAGCGCGTCAGCGCCGGAATGTGTCATTACTGTCCGAAAGGGCACAGTCATATGCTGGTAAATGACACGGACGAGGATCTTATTTTCTATGCGGTCGTGCCGCAGCAGTAGGCAGGAGTATCCCCATGAAACAAGCAAGATCATCCTGCAATTACATTCGGCTGAGTATGCAGGCGGCTCCACTCGAAACAGCGTGGAAGCTGCTGTTTTTGCTGGCGTCGGGCGTTTATCCGAGCGCGCTGGTGCTGGTGTCCGGTCATATGATTGATACCGGCTTAGGGGTGTTGCTGCGGGAAACGGCGCAGGGGCAGATGATAAAGAGCGTGCTTTTTTTGTGTGCGCTGATGCTGGCATGGTATTTATTAGAAGCGTTGGATAAGCTGATCGCCGTCCGATATGCGGCAAAGCTGACCGAATGCATCAACCTTGCGGCGGCTGAAAAACGCGCGCGTGTTAAGTATGCATATATTGAGCAGGAGCCGGTGCAGAAGCTGTTTGCACGTATTTCCGAGAACCCGGCGGAGCATGTGAAGGAAGGCGCGGACAATCTGCTTTCTTTGGGGGCGTTTGCACTGGAAGCTGCCGGAATGCTTGTGGTGATCGCTGCACGTTCGGGATGGATTGCCCTGCTGTACTGTACCTGCTGTGTTCCGCTTGTGTTATTGTCGCTTAAATGCGGCGCATACGATTATGAGATTTTTGAGCAGACCTCCGATCTGGAACGGCGGAGAGCGTACTACGAGCAGATATTGACGGCAAGAGAGCTGACAGAAGAAAGGGAACTGTTTGGATATACGCCGCAGATCAATCAAAAATGGGACGCGGTATGCGCGAAGATCGTGCGGATGACGGCGCGCATCAACGCGAAAGTTTCCCTGCGGCTGACATCGGCTGCCATGCTGATGGCGCTGCTCCAAGTCCTTGTTATGCTGCTTTTATTATTTCCGCTTCAGGCGGGCACGCTTTCGATCGGTGTGTATCTGACGATCGTAAAACAGCAGAACCGGTTAGAGCAGAAAATCGCATGGGAACTGATGGAAAAAACAGAAACCTTTGAAAACTGTAGAAGATATGGGAAGGATTATGCAGAGTTTCTGGCGCTCGAAGAAGACGCGGACGCTTTATGCAGTCGTACGGCATGGCGTTTTCCCATGAAGGAAGCCGCGATAAGCGGCGCGGCGGCATTGCGGCAGGAACCGCAGCAAAGCGCCGCGTGCCCAACTGTGGCTTGCGCCGGAGACGGTGTCCTGCCGCCGCTGCGTTTTGAGCAGGTGACATTCTGCTATGAAGGGCGGGAAAAGCCGGCATTGTCCGATGTCAGTGTTTCCCTGGAGCCGGGAAAAAGCTATGCGCTTGTCGGGGAAAACGGTGCGGGAAAGACGACGCTTGTTAAGCTGCTTTTGGGAATGTATGATTCCTATCGCGGAAATATTTACATAGGAGACCGTGAACTCCGCTCCATAGAGACACAGGAAAAGAAAGCGTGTCTGACGGTGTTATTTCAGGACTTTTTTCATTATGAGATTTCCGTGCGTGATTATCTGAATCTGGGAAAAGAACAGCCGTATGAGGAAGCGCGTCTGCATCAGGCGCTTGCGGGCGTCGGGCTTGCAGAGCAGGTGGAAGCGCTGCCGGACGGTCTGGATACGCGGCTTGGGAAATTGCAGGAAGGCGTTGATCTTTCCGGCGGACAGTGGCAAAAGCTGGCGGCGGCGCGGTGTATGCTGGATGATGCGCCGCTGTTGATCTTAGACGAGCCAACTTCCGCGATGGATGCGCTCAGCGAGAAATCCTTTTATCAGGTGCTTACGGAAGCGGCGCAGGGAAGAACGGTGCTGTTTATTACACACCGCCTCGGATTGGCGCTTTATGCGGATGAGATTCTCGTGATGGAAGGCGGCAGGCTGTGCGAGCGCGGAACGCGCGAGGATCTGATGGCGTTGAGAGGACGGTATTACCAAATGTATGAGGCACAGAGGAGCTGGTATCAGGATGAAGCATAAAAAGAAAGACGGCATCCTCTTTTCCACGATGCTGCGCTTAATCGGTGAAAAAAAGAAGGACGTTTTCATTTGGAATTATGTTGTGGCGGTGATGGCGGGCGCGTTTGCGGGCGGCGCGGTCGTTTTTTTACAGAACGTGCTGGATGCGGTGACGGCGTACGCGGCAAAAGAAGCAGGGCTTGGCGCGGTATTGCGGGCGTTTGTGATTTTTTTGCTTATCAAACTCGGCGATCAGGTGTGCACCGGAGTTTATAATACGCTTGGCGAAACGCACAGTGAGATTTCCATACGAAATCTGGGGAACCGGATTCATCAAAAGATCGCGCGGACAGAGGCGGTCCGGTTTGAGGAAAAGGAACGCCTCTTAGCGGTCCAGAAAGCGTACCGTGGGGCGCAAAACGGCAGAAATTATGTGAATACTTACCTGACATTACTGTTTCTGTATGTTCCGTATTACGGGATATTGTCGGCATTTCTTTTTTTGCAGGAACCGATTCTGTGTCTGCTGTTGTTTCTGATCTTTCTGCCGGGCATTTTTTCGCAGGTCTTAAAGAGCAGATCGTTTGCGGTAATGGAGAAAAAAACGGCGCAGGCGGATCGCGAAATGCGATATATGACGCGCTGTATCGGATCGAAGGAGGCGTTTGCCGAGACGAGGCAGCTTGGCGCGTTTCCGTATTTCAGGGAGTGCCTGACGCAGAGCATTCACGGTCTTAATCTGGCGAAAAAAGAGGCATACCGCGCCGCCGTATGGCTTGATTTTATCATGGGCGCGGGTTCCCTTCTTGCGTATGCGGGCGTGATCTTAGTCCTGTTCCGGGCGCTTGTGAGCGGGCAGATCAGCTTCGGCGCGTTTGGCGCGATGTTCTGCTCGCTTGACAGCATTTATGAGATGACGCAGGAAGTGATCTTAGAGACGGTAAGCTATAGCGTGGAGCTGAAAGAGAGTATTCGCAATTTTGTGCGCTTTCTGCGCGGCGAAGAAAAAGAGCAGGGGGATGGGCAGCTTGACCGGCACGGGGAGATCGTATGTTCCCATGTTTCTTTCAAGTATCCGGAAAGCGCGGAGGAAGCGCTGACAGATGTGAATTTGACGCTCCGCGAGGGGGAGACCTTAGCGGTGGTCGGAGAAAACGGATCCGGCAAAACGACGCTTGCGCGTCTTCTTTTGGGAATCTATCTGCCGGACAGCGGAACGGTCAGTCACAACGGCGTCCCCGTGCGGGCATATCGGCGCGACGCACTGTATCAAAAAAGCACGGCGGTGTTTCAGCGTTTCGGGCGTTATCGGATGACGCTGGAAGAAAACATAACCGTCAGCGATGGGAAAGCAGACAGGTTAGACCGGGAAGGCGGCGGCAAAGGAAGAAACGGTAGAATGTTGACGGCGCTCGAAAGGGCAGGGCTTGGACAGAATGGGAATGTAGGGCAGGCGCTTTTTCCGCAGGGAGAAAAAACCATGCTCGGAAATGAGTTCGGCGGCGTCGATCTCTCCGGCGGACAATGGCAGAGAGTGGCGATTGCCCGCGGTTTCTACCGTGAATATGAGCTGATCGTTTTAGACGAGCCGACCGCTGCGATTGATCCGATCGAGGAAAAGGAGATTTTGACGCGGTTTTTGGAGCTTGCGGCGGATAAAACGGCAGTGATCATTACGCACAGGCTTGCGAGCGTCAGAAAGGCGGACCGCATAGCGGTCATGAGCGGCAGCAGGCTTATCGCGTGCGATACGCACGAGAGACTGTTGGAAAGCTGCGAGCTGTACCGCAGTATGTGGGAGGCGCAGGCGGGGCAGTATGTGTAACAGGCGGTTTTTCCCATAAAAGGAAAAACCACCCCCTACCCTTGAAACGGCATAGCGAACCCCCCGTAATAGGAGACCGGTTCGCCCGCGATCCGGAAATGGGAAGTATCGCCGGCTGTCTGCACGCGGAAATATACCTGCCCGGGAATCCGTTCCTCGGCGGAGAGGATCGTCACGGACGCGGGAGGGACAAAAAAGCCGTGGAGCATGGCGTGCGGCGCCGTATTGATCAGGTGGGAGAGCATCATCATCATGACGCCGAGGTGGCAGAAAAAGACAAGCACCTCCTCCTCCCCGTCAGCCTCTTTCATGCAGGCGACGGAAGTACCGTCATATTTCATAAAATAGTTGCTCGTCCCATGCGTTCCGTCCGTGCGATAGCAGAAGCCGTCCCGCCGATAGCCGTGCAGTGCGAGCAGTCCGTCTAAGCGGTCATAAATCCAGTCCGCCTGATTCCCCAGATCGCAGTGTGTCATCAACTCTGCCTCTCTCCAGCGGTCTTTATCAAGCAATAACGGATGATCGTTAAAGTAAGCGGGCGTTAAGTCCCACGGAATAAAGCGGTGGTCGGGATGTAATTCGACGTCAACGGGTGCATGAAGTTCGCGCAGCCACGGGTAAACGATCGCCTTGGCGGCATCCGGCGCGTGGAGTGTATCGGGCGCGGGTTCCGGGAAAACGGTTGTCAGGCTGACATGATGCGCGGCAAGTGTCGGTGCCGCGGTCGCCTGCGCCCGTCCCAACGGAGAACAGTAAAACTGGCTGACATGCCAGTTTTTCGCGCGTTCTGCGACAAGTTCCGCCTCGCGGAAGCCTTTTTCTGTTAAAGAATCTTTTGTGTAATCCGGTTCTGCATGTCTGATAAAAATAAGTTTCATAAGGATACCCGGTCTCTTTCCGTAAAGATGAGTTTGCTTGAGGATATTATAGCATATTCTTGTATCAATACAAAGCAATCCTTATCCGACATTTTTTTAAGAACGATTCTTTGCTTATAAGTTAAATGCTTAAATGTACGCCCATTATTATTCGTCTTCGCGGTTTTTATCTTCGATTAAATTGTTTTTCAGTTTTTGGACCGCTTTGCTATTTGTCAAAGACTGCATTTGATAATATGCAAGGCGGCGTAATCTTTTTAATCGTTCGCTTTGGGGAAAGCCTTCTCTGATTAAATCTGCGTTCATGCTCTCGATATTAACCAAAATAATCAATTGTTCCACAGTAGCATAGTCACGCATATTCTCTTTGATATTTCCAGTTTCTTCACGCCATTGTTTTGCTGTTTTTCCAAACAACGCCATATTCAGCATATCAGCTTCAGATGCGTATTTGTAGGTCATTTCCTGTGGTGTCAGTTCAGGTGTGATTAAAAATTCTTTTACTGCGTCTGTATGGATGCGGTAATTGATTTTGGATAATTCACGTTTGGAATCCCAGCCTAAAGCTAACTTTTCAGCTTCGTCTTTCTTTAGACGTTGATAATCTTTAATAATATACAGCTTAAATTCGGGAGAAATCCAAGAAGCAAATTCAAATGCAATATCTGAATGGGCATATGTACCGCCATATCGCCCTGACTTTGAAATAATACCAATGGCATTGGTAGCTTCAATCCAGCGCTGTGGCGATAAGGTAAATGCATTTGAGCCAGCCTCGTTCTTAAAGGACTCGAATTCGAGCCCTTTAAAATCAGGGTTGTTTAACTGCTCCCACAAACCAAGATATTCTATGGTTGAACGGGAACGCATCCAGTTTGCAACGACTGCTTTCGGTTCAAGCGGATTTTTCTTTCATGCTATGTCTGTCAGGCTTATATAATCGTTTTTACTGTCTTCATCCGTATAATAAGCTATTTCT
The DNA here is from genome assembly GCA_023667365.1 of bacterium. Taxonomy (GTDB): domain Bacteria; phylum Bacillota; class Clostridia; order Lachnospirales; family Lachnospiraceae; genus DLAJ01. The sequence continues at coordinate 60,321 of JAMPAG010000002.1, forward strand.
GTTCCATTTGCATTTATTTTCATGATGTTTGCTCCCCACTACTTCGTAATAATGTTTCCCGTGTTCTCGTCTGGAATCCTCCTGCTCAAGTTTATTATAACAAACAAACGTTCGAATAGCAACAACTAAATGGGAGGACTTTGATGAATGAAAAGAAAATTTATGGATATGTGTGGGTATACTTTGCACAATCTAAGGCATATCTGTACTTGCATCACACCCATATCTGTTATAAAATTGATATAACTATGACATAGCGTTCGAGGGGGAAAAGCATGGAGCAGAATGAGAGCAGGATTGTATTTGGAGAGCAGGATGAAAAACTGTTCAAGCAATACTGCGAAACCTTGCGGATACTGAATGAGAGCACGGATGACTATCTGTATATCGCGAGACTGGATACAGGGCGTTTTTATTTTTGGGGAAATCTTGCGGGGCGCTATCCGCTGCCGAGGAATCCGGAGAACGGTTATAGTCTGGAAGAATATTCCAAGGCGGTTTACGATCATGATGCGGCGGCATTGGAGCAGGACATCCGCTATGTATTGGAGGGCAGGCAGGACACGCATGACATGGAATACCGTCTGGTTGACCGTGAGGGGAATCAGGTATGGATCAGCTGCCGCGGTAAGGTCGTGTATGATGAAGCGGGAAGACGGCTCTTTATGATGGGGCGTATTTCCGATACGGTGCTGCTCGGCAAGACGGATTCTTTGACGGCGCTGTTTAATATATCGAAATTCATGGAGGATTTTGAGGACACGCTGCGCCAGAATAAAGAGGGAACGCTTCTTGTTCTCGGCGTAGATAATTTCAAATATATCAACAAGAAGTACGGCAGAGCGCACGGGAACCGTATTTTGAAAAATGTGACCGTGATGATGGAGGACTGCATTGACGATAAATTCCGTATTTACCGCTTGGACGGAGATCATTTTGCCGTCAATTTTGTCGGCTATCAGCGCGAAATGGTAGCGTCCGTTTATGAGAGCATCCGCAGACAGCTCGGCGAGGACTGTACTTTTTCTGCGGGTGCCGTTACCTATCCGCTGACCGATATATCGGACGCCAATACGATCTATATGTACGCGGAGAGTACGCTTGACCGCGCGAAAAAAGCAGGAAAAAATCAGCTGGTATTCTTTTCGGTGGAGGATTATACAAAGCAGTTGTATCTGATCGATCTTGCAGATGAAATGCGGCGCAGCATTCAGAATCATTGCGACGGTTTTTTCCTGTGCTATCAGCCCAAGGTCGCGGCGCAGACGATGGAGGTCGTCGGCGCGGAGGCGCTTTTGCGCTACCGCTCGGCGTATCACGGCGTTGTTCTGCCGGGTGTATTTATCAGTATTCTGGAGCAGAACGGCATGATTGTTCCTGTTGGAAACTGGGTGCTGCAGGAGGCGATGCGTCAGTGTAAGGAGTGGCGGAAGTTAAACCCGAAGTTCACCATGAGCATCAATCTTTCCTATGTGCAGCTCCAGCAAAAAGAATTGAGCGATACGATCTACGAAATGCTTGACCGGTTCCAGCTGCCGGGAGACGCGGTTGTCATGGAATTGACGGAAAGTATGCCGCTGCAGGATTTTACAAACTTTAACCAACTGTTTTATCAGTGGGGCAGGCGCGGGATCCAGGTTTCCGTGGATGATTTCGGGACCGGATATTCAGGGTTGAGTTACCTGAAGGGACTGGCAGTTGACGAAGTGAAGATTGACAGAAGCTTTATCAGCAGCATCCAGTTGAGCGCCTACAACTACCGCCTGCTCCAGAATGTATTAGAGCTGGCGCACAGTGTGCAGATCCGTGTCTGCTGCGAGGGCGTGGAGACCGCTGACGAGATGCGCACGTTAAAAGGGCTGAGACCGGAGCTGATGCAGGGGTATTATTTCAGCAAGCCGGTCGGCGCCGAGGAGTTTGAGCGGCGCTATCTCTATGACAGCAAGGAGCAGGAGGACTGGAAAAAAGATGCGCAGACCGCATTAGAACAATCGGATAAAGCGGACAGTCTGGAATGGCGCGCAGAGGGATGTCCGGAGGATGCGTATAAGACCGTACTTGATCAGCTTGAGGAAGTCGTCTATGTCAGTGATGCGGACAGTTATGAGCTTTATTATATGAACACGGCGGCAAAACGCTTTGTCGGAATAAACGATTACGAGGGAAAGCCGTGTTATCAGGTGTGCCGTAAAGCGGATCAGCCCTGTGCGGAATGCCTGCACCGGAAACTGGATACAACCAAATTTATGACATCCGTGTGGGACAGTCAGACGCAGGGAAAAATGTTTGTGCGGGATAAGCTCATTCACTGGAACGGAAAACCGGCACGCTTAGAGATCGCCTATGATCTGTCCGCCATGGGACAGCTGCAGGCGGAAATGGAGGCGCGGTTAGAGGTCAGCGAGCAGGCGGTCCGGAGCATTGCCGCTTTGATCGAAAACAGGGATTTCGATACGGCGATCCGGGAATGCTTATGTGAGACAGGGACGTTTTATAAAGCGGACCGCTGCTATTTATTTTTATATTCCGAGAATCATCATACATGGAGTAATTTATACGAATGGTGTGAAAATCAGGTAGAGAGTATGCAGGCGGAGCTGCTTTCCCTGCCGGAGGATCTGGTCGGGCCGTGGATGAAAAAGTTCGCCGCGGGCAAGGCGGAGATCGTTCCCGATATTGATGTCTATAAGGAATCTGCGCCGAAGATGTGGAAGACGCTGTATGAACAGAATATCCGCAGGCTCATTGTCGTACCGTTTTTGCATGGCGGAAAGGTGATCGGCTTTATCGGCGTTGATAATCCCAAAAAGAATTCTTATCACGAGGAGCTTTTGGCCCGCGTCGCGCCGATGATGGGAGCGGTGTTATTGCAAAAAGGCATGATGACGGCGGATGAAAAGGGCGATGTGATTTCCGAAACGCTAAATCTCGTGCGCGAAGCAGATATTTTGAAGGATATGCGTATCGGCATGTGGATGATCGAGACGGACACGAACGCGGACGAGAGCCGCATGTATGCCGATAAGGGCATGAAGGAGCTGCTCGGCGAGGAGGAACGGCAGGAACTGAGCGGCGAGGAGTGCTATGCGCACTGGCACGGCAATATTGTCGGCGGCTATCAGAGCTATGTCGAGGACGCCGTGCGCGATATGATGCTGACCGGAAAGATTGTGGAGCTGGAATATCCGTGGCAGCATCCGGTTTTGGGTGAGGTTCCCGTCCGATGCGTGGGGCGTCTGAGTAAGGCAAAGGATGGTGTTTATACTTATAAAGGATACCATCTGATCACGAAAGACATGCTTTATAAGCATCTGCCCAGAGGAGAGGCGATCAAGCGCCAGTATGTGCGGAAAGAAGATTTTTATCAGGCGATCCTTTCCGAGACGAGCGCTTATGCCGAGGTTGACATGGATACCGGTATGATGCTTTCCGGCGGCGGTTTCTGGGAGAAGTATCTGACGATCGGAAGACAGCAGCACCTGACGTTCCAGCGTATGCAGGACGCCTATGCGCGCGACGTTGTGGCGGAGGAGGATTACAAAAACTATTACAGCCATATCAACGTCGATCATGTCCGCCAGTCGTACGAGAACGGAGCCGCAACGGTCAATCTGCAGTTCCGCAGAAAAAATGAGGATGAGTATCACTGGATGGAGCTGTTTGTCCATGCGTTTAAGGAGCCGGAGACCGGCAAGATGTACGCGCTGTATTATCTGAAAGACATCAATGACAAAAAAGTCAGACAGCTGGAAAACGAGCGCGCCGCAACGCGCGATCCGCTCACGAACGCCTTAAACCGCAAGGCGTTTGAGGAAAAAACCGTCCAATATATGGAAGAGGACGCCAGAGAGGGAGAGTCCTGCGCATTCCTGATCTTTGATATTGACGACTTCAAGGACTTTAACGACCAATACGGACATCAGGGCGGAGACGACGTGCTGCGCGCGTTTGTGGACATCCTGCGCGAGACGTTCCGGCGGACGGATTATATCGGGCGCTTCGGCGGCGACGAGTTTGTCGTTTTTCTCAAGAATTATGTGTCCAGGGAAATTCTGGATCAACGGCTGGACGAGTTTCAAAAGAAACTTTCGGCGCGGAAGCCGTATGCGATTTATTGCAGTATCGGGATCGCGGTCATGAGCAAAGAAGCGTTTGATTATGAAACGTGTCTTGGAAAAGCGGACGAGGCGCTTTACGAGAGTAAAAATGCCGGAAAGAACCGGTATTCCTACCGACAGGCAGCGGGCGGAGCGGGAATATGAACGGAAACGTAAGAAAATGCGGATATGCAGCCGAAGGGCATCCGCCGCGTGTCTTTGCGGATAAAGCAGGAACGAAAAATAAAAAAGGAGGACGAAGATGGAGCAGGCAAAATTAAGAGAATTGATTTCCCGGATGACGTTGGAGGAAAAGGCCGGTATGTGTTCAGGCAGCGATTTCTGGCATACCAAAGCAGTGGAACGATTAGGCATTCCGGCGTATATGGTCAGCGACGGACCGCACGGACTGCGCAAGCAGGACGAGGAGGCGGACCATCTTGGTGTGAACGAGAGTATTAAAGCAGTCTGCTTTCCGACCGCGTGTGCGACGAGCGCCTCCTTTGACAGAGAGCTGTTGGAAGAAATGGGCGGGGCGCTCGGAAAAGAATGTCAGGCGGTCGGCGTCGGCACGATCTTAGGTCCCGCCGCCAATATCAAGCGTTCACCGCTCTGCGGGCGCAATTTTGAGTATTTCAGCGAGGATCCGTATCTGGCGACGGAGATTGCCGGCGCGCATATCAAGGGGGTGCAGAGCCAGAACGTCGGTACGAGCTTAAAGCATTATCTGGCGAACAATCAGGAGTACCGCAGGCTGACAAGCAGCTCGGAGATCGACGAGCGGGCGCTGCGCGAGATTTATCTGGCGGCGTTTGAAGGCGCGGTCAAAAAACAAAAACCGTGGACGGTCATGTGTTCTTACAACCGCGTAAACGGGCAGCATGTTGCGGACAGCAGGGAATTTTTGACGGACATTCTTCGTGACGAGTGGGGATTCGACGGATATGTCATGAGCGACTGGGGCGCAGTCAACGACCGCGTGAAAGGACTGGAAGCGGGGCTTGAGCTGGAAATGCCGTCCTCTAAGGGTGAGAATGATAAGCTGATTGTGGAGGCGGTAAAGAACGGAACATTAGAGGAGCGCGTACTGGATGAAGCGGTGGAGCGGATCTTAAATATCGTATACCGCTATACGGAGCAGGCAAAGCCGGATACCGTCTGGAACATGAACGCCGATCACGAATTGAGCAGAAAGATCGAGGAGGAATGCATTGTTCTTTTGAAAAATGAGCAGATCCTGCCGCTGGAAAACCGTGGCAGCATCGCGTTTATCGGAAAGTATGCCGAGAAGCCGCGCTTTCAGGGCGGCGGAAGTTCCCACATCAACTGCTTTAAGGTGGAAAGCGCCATGGACGCGGTGAACAATCCTGCTTATGGGATCCGGGCAAATATCAGTTATGTGCAGGGCTACGAGGACGAGCAGGATGAGATTGATAAAGATCTTGTCCGCAAGGCGGTCGTGGCGGCGTCGCAGGCGGAGACCGCCGTGATTTTTGCAGGACTGCCGGACAACTTTGAATCCGAGGGCTACGACAGAAAGCATATGTCCATGCCGCGCTGCCAGAATGATCTGATCAGCGAGGTGGCGAAGGTACAGCCGAATACGGTCGTCGTGCTGCATAACGGCTCCCCGGTGGAAATGCCGTGGATTGATCAGGTCAAAGCGGTGGTGGAAGTCTACCTTGGCGGGCAGGCGGTCGGCGGCGCGACGGTCAACGTCCTTTTTGGAAAAGTGAATCCGAGCGGCAAGCTCGCCGAGACATTCCCGCTGCGGGTGCAGGATAATCCGTCCTACCTCAATTTTCCCGGCGAAAAAAACAGGGTGCAGTACCGCGAGGGCATTTTCGTCGGCTACCGCTATTATGACAAGCGTGAAATGAAAGTCTTGTTCCCGTTTGGACACGGATTAAGCTATACGACCTTTACCTACAGCAACCTCCGCGTAAGTGCGCGCGCGATCAGGGATACCGATACGCTGACGGTCAGCGCGGATATTAAAAATACAGGGAAAATGGCAGGAAAAGAGGCGGTGCAGCTCTATGTACGCAATCCGAAAGGCGTTGCGAACCGTCCGGTGCGGGAGCTGCGCGGCTTTACGAAAGTGTTCTTGAAGCCCGGTCAGACGAAGACCGTCACATTTGAACTGGAAAAGCGCGCGTTTGCTTATTTTAATACCGAGATTCATGACTGGTATGTGGAAAGCGGCGATTACGGGATTGAGATCGCGGCGTCCTCGCGGGACATTCGTTTAGAGGAGACCGTTGCGGTGGAGTCCACGGGAAAACTGCCGTTTACCATCGACTTTAACACGACGTTAGACGAACTTCTGGAGCATCCGGAAGTCCGCGAAGTCATGGAGCCGCTCTTAAAGAATTATATGCCGCAGGTCGTAAGTGCGGAAGAGGAGGCGGAGGACGACGGTTTTTCCACGGAGGCGTGGACGTCCCGCAAGGAGGAGGAACAGAAGGAGAAGTCGGCGGCGGACGAGGCGATCAACGAGGAAATGCAGAAATCCCTGATGGAGCAGACGCCGATCCGCGGCAATTTAAGCTTCGGGGACGGTAGTCTGACGAGAGCGGCGCTTTCCGAAATGATCGAAAAGGCAAATGCCGCATTAAAGAAGTGACAGAGGCTCCGATGCGGAACCGTAATTGGATAAAAGCAGGAAAGAGCTCCGCGTTTTCGCGGAGCTCTTTTTGCGCGATAAGCTTAAGGAGCAAAGTGTTTCCTGACAGTTGATTTAATATCACAAAGTATCGCGCCGCTTGATTGTTTTCCGGCGGCGGATGGGGGATAATAAAAAGAAGGAGGAAAAACGGCAATGAACACAGACGCATTAAAGATCGGAGCCAATATTATGAGGCTGCGGCACGAAAGGAATATCCGGCAGGAAGAACTGGCAAATTTTGTCGGTGTGACGAAGGCGTCCGTCTCAAAGTGGGAAAACGGACAGACGCTGCCGGATGTGATGCTGCTGCCGCAGCTCGCTTCTTTTTTTGACGTCCGTATCGATGAACTGATCGGATACGAGCCGCAGCTGGCAAAGGAGCAGATACAAAAGATTTATCAGGAACTTGCCGCGGGATTTGCGACGCGTCCGTTCCGGGAGGTCATGGAGGAAAGCTGCGGTTATGTGAAACACTATTATTCCTGTTATCCGTTTTTATTTCAGATGGGAGCGCTCTGGCTGAATCACTATATGCTGGCGGATACGAAGGAGGATCAGGAGAGCGTGTTAGATGCGGCGGCGGACTTAAGCCTGCGCATTGAAAGCCGCTGCAAGGACGTCGCGCTCTGCGAGGATGCGGCGGCGCTGCGGGCGATGATTTATCTGTTGCAGGGAAAGGGCAAAGAGGTCGTAGAGCTGCTAAAGGACGTGCAGAACCCGATCCGGCTTCTGACACAGACGGATACGGTGCTGACGCAGGCCTACATGATGATCGGGGAAATGGAGACGGCGGACAGCTATACCCAGTGCGTCATGTACAGCCATGTGCTGTCGCTGGTCGCCAACGCAGGACAGTATCTGGCGGTTCACGCAGGAGAACTACCGGTCGTAGAGGAGACGGCTGCCCGTATCGCGCAGGTGGAGAAGGCGTACGCGCTCACAAAGCTGCATCCGAATACCATGGCGCAGTTTGCGTATCAGGCGGCGATTTCCTATGCTGTCTGCGGGGAAAAAGACAAAGCGCTCGCTCAGTTGGGGCGGTATATTGACTGTGTTAAAGAGCTGTTGTCCACACCGGAGATCATGCTGCGCCAGGACGATTATTTTAACAGGTTAGGCGAATGGTTTGAGCAATTGGATAATGGCGCCCATGCGCCGCGGGACAAAAAAGTGATCACGGAGAGTCTCGCGCAGACATTGGCGCATCCGGCGTTTGCGCCGCTCGAAGGAGAGGCGGAGTTTACGCGGCTGAAAAGGCAGCTTGCTCGTATATTTTGAAAAGAGGAGAATCACATATGAATTTAGGAATGAATTTACAGGAAATGCTTCCGTTTTTGATCCCGCTCATCATCGCGCAGTTTGCGCTGCTCGGTTTCACGTTATGGCATGTGCTGACGCACAAGGATTATAAACGCGGCAGCCGCGCGCTGTGGCTGGTCATTGTGATCGTCGGGATGGCGTTTATCGGTCCCATCGCTTACTTTTTATTCGGAAAAGAGGATGCATGATGGAGATTCTGACATTATCCCATGTGAAAAAAACATTTGGCAGCGCGGAGGTTCTGCGTGACGTGAGTATCGCGGTTCCCGAACATTCCGTGTTCGGCTTTATCGGGCAGAACGGAGCGGGAAAAACGACGACGATGAAGCTGGCGCTGGGTCTGTTAAAGCCGGATGGCGGCGACATCCGCGTCAATGGGGAGCCGGTCGTATACGGGCAGAACCGGACGAACCGCTATATCGGATATTTGCCGGATGTGCCGGAGTTTTACGGGTTTATGACACCGACGGAATATCTTGCCATGTGCGGCGAGATTACGGGTATGGGCAGGGAAGAGATCCGGCAGAAGTCCGGACAGCTTTTGAAGCTGGTCGGACTGGAGACGGCGAATAAACGGATCAAGGGATTCTCGCGCGGAATGAAGCAGCGCCTCGGAATTGCGCAGGCGCTCTTAAACAGTCCGAAACTGCTCATTTGTGATGAGCCGACTTCGGCGCTTGATCCCGCCGGGCGAAAAGAAATCCTGGAGGTTTTGTATGCGGTCAGAGAGCGGACGACCGTTCTTTTTTCCACCCATATATTGTCCGACGTGGAGCGCATCTGCGACCGGATCGCTTTTCTGCATGGGGGAAGAATTGTGCTGAATGGAACGCTTGAGGAAATGAAGGAAAAACGAAAAGGCAGGAGCGTGGCGCTTGAATTTGTGTCCGAGGCGGAAGCGGAGCGTTTTCTGCGGCTTTATGGAAGCGGGACAAAGGAAAGCGCGCAGCGCATCGTGTTGGAAAACCGGGCGGAACAGGATACGGGGAAGCTGTGGAGCTGTCTGCAAAGCGGCGGATTTGAGCCGGAGCGGCTGGAGCGCATGGAACCGACGCTGGAAGATCTGTTTATGGAGGTGACGGGCGGATGAGGCAATGGAAGGCATTCATAAAAAAGGAAGTCCGGGAGCTGCTGCGTTCGGGGCGGCTAATGCTGCTGTTATTGTTGTTCTGCCTGTTTGGCGTAATGAATGCCGCGATCGCGAAACTTACGCCGTGGATGATGGAAATGATGTCGGAACAGATTGCGGGAAACGGCATGTCGGTGAGTATCATCGGTGTGGATGCGCTGACGGCGTGGACGCAGTTTTATAAGAACATGCCGGTCATGCTCATCGTTATGATCGTGATGTTTGGCGGAACCATTGTGGGAGAGCTGCAAAAGGGGACATTGATTCCGATCGTGGCAAAGGGGATGCGGCGGGGAAAGATCCTTGGCGCGAAAGCGCTTGTCACCGCAGTTTTGTGGACGGGCGGATATGCGATCAGCTTTGCGGTCACTTATGCGTACAGCGCGTATTTTTGGGATAACGGCATTGCGGCGCATTTGTTTTTTGCCGCATTCTGTTTTTGGATGCTTGGCATGTGGCTGTTATCCATCATTTTTGCGGCATCCGGGTTTGCAGAGTCGGCGGCGGCGGTCATGCTTACGGTCGGCGCGGGGTTTGTTTTGTCCTATGTGCTGACGCTTATTCCGGCGGTTAAATCTTATTCGCCCATGGCGTTGTCGGCGTCCATGGCGCTTCTTACGGGAGAAAAGGCGCCCGCCGATCAGGCTGCGGCGCTGTGCGTGGCGGCGGGACTCTGCGTTGTCAATCTGGCGGCGGGGGTATGGTCGTTTGGCAGGAGACGGATGTAGAGAGAAGAGCGGCGGTTTGGGGAAAATTCATAAAAGCAGACGTGAAATGCTGCGCATTCCACGCTTACGCCCATCACCGAGAAGTGATTTCTATGCGTCTCCCTGTGCAGGCACGGTCGCCGCATAAAAATCACTTCTCTTCTCTGTTTATCGCGCAAAATAAGGGCATGAGCGGTTTCCCACTCATGCCCTTATCCGTCGATGCGACAGGATTTGAACCTGCGACCTCTACGTCCCGAACGTAGCGCTCTACCAAGCTGAGCCACGCATCGCGATACCAATCATTTACGGATTCACAAAAAATCCATACAGTAAAATCCGATATGTTATGAAGATACAGATCAACTCGGACTATAAGATAGTACAATAAAAGAAAGCGGTTGTCAAGAATTATTCGCATGTTTTATTAAGCGTTTTATCAAGGGGTTTATCAGGATGTTTTTATCAAGGTGCTTTATCAGGGTTATCGAATCAAAATGTTCTCCGCAAAAAAGTTGACAGGCGTCTACCCGAGAGTTATACTTGTTTCAGATAGTTTATCCTGCGCGCAGAAAAGAGACGGAGGACATTTTACATGGAGACGCGCAAGGCAGAAACGGAGGATTTTATATGGAACATATTCGATTATCGGCAAATGAGTGGAAATTGATGGAGCAGTTGTGGCAGAAAGAGCCGCAGACGATCACGCAGCTTTCTGCGGCGATCCGGTCGTTGTATGGATGGACAAAACATACCGTTATCACGATGCTGAACCGCCTGGAGGCGAAGGGCGCGGTCGCATATCGCGAGGGGGAGCGCGCACGGCTTTATTCGACCTGCATTTCACGGTCGCAGGCGGCGTTGGAGGAGACGGAGACGCTGCTCGACCGCGTATATGGAGGCAGTCTCGGTCTGCTGGTCAATTCGTTTGTAAAGCAAAAAGGAATCACCGAGGAGGAGCGTGACAGTCTGCTCGCATTGTTAAGCGAGACACCCGCCCGTAAAAAGGAGGAGTGAGCATGGAGGCTTTGTTGGTCGGATCGAGCATATTGATCCTTTTTGTGATCCTGCTGCGGGCGACGTTGGGAAAGCGGATCAGCTTCCGGATGCGCTATGCGCTCTGGCTCATTGTCGTATTGCGTCTGGCATGTCCGTTTGCGCTGCCGGGAAGTCCTGTCAGTGTCATGAATTATGTGCCGTCCGTGCAGACATGGTTTGATCAAAATGCCGAGCAGCCGGAACCGATGGGAACATGGGAGGTCGGGGGCATCATAAGCCTGACGGGAGCATGGGAAGCCGGAAGAGGCGTCAATCTGGCGGGAGCATGGGAAGCCGGAAGAGGCGTCAGTCCGACGGAGGCATGGGAAGCCGGGGAAGGCGTCAGTCTGACGGGAACACGGGAAGCCGTAGGAGGCGTCAGTCTGGCAGGAGCATATGGATACGGAAGGGGATTATCAGAGAAAGCGGTCGGCGGAGCGGCGGGACAATCCGCGAGACAGATGATCCGTCAGAGCGCGGTGATTGTGCATCCCGATCATAGCATGGAATGTGTTTTGACACAGGACGCATCTGTGCAGACAGGTATCGGACACGCGCAGGACGAAACGGGTTTGCAGAATATGGCGGTAACGCTGCAGGCAGCGGCTTTGCAGAGCCGCATGAGGATGCAGGGTGCGGCGGCTTCACAGGATCTTGTGAGTATGCAGGGCGAGGCAGAACCGCGGACAATAAAGGCAGGGATATTAAGAAAAGCGATGTTATCTGTCTGGGCGGTCGGTTCGGCGCTCATGGGTCTGTATCTGCTGGCAGTCAATCTGATATTTTACCGGAAGCTGCGCAAAGCGCGGACATGGATGGAAGATATAACATGCGCAGGGAGAGGCGGGGCGATTCCGGTTTATCAATGTGGGAAATTGGCTTCCTCCTGTCTGTTTGGTGTATGGCATCCGGCGGTCTACTTAAACGGGGCGGCGCTTGCTGATGAGAAGAACCGCGCGTTTGCACTGGCGCACGAGCGGCAGCATTATCTGCACGGGGATCATATCTGGAGTCTTGTCCGTCTGATCTGTCTGACGGTTTATTGGTTTCATCCGCTTGTCTGGGCGGCGGCGTATTTTTCAGCAAAGGATTGCGAGTTTGCCTGCGATGAGGGTGTGACTGCGCGGATCACCGAAGAGGAACGTGCGCGCTATGGGCGCAGTCTGCTCGATCAGGCGCCCTTAAAGCGCGGCGCGATCCGGCTGACAGCAACGGCTTCCATGAGCGGCAGCGCAAGGGCGTTAAAGCAGCGGCTGCTCGCGGTCACCGGAAAAAAGAAGCGATCCGCATGGGCGGCGGTCCTTGCGGCAGCGATGCTCGTGCTGATTACCGGTTGTACGTTTACGGGAGCGGATTCCGCTGCGAGGAGCGATTCTGAAACGGGGGCAGATTCCGCCGGGGGAGCTGATTCTGGCGCGGGGATAGATTCCGCCGGGGGAAGCGATTCGGTTGTGGGAACAGATCCGTTCGCGGAGAGCAATTTTGTTGCCGGAACGGACAATGTGAGGGAAGCGGACGAGGTGCTTCTTGCCGAACTGGAGGAAAGCATAGAGATCACAGCGGCTGGGAAGCTTGCATTTACGATACCGGAAAGCGATTATCTGCCGGAGGATTGGTCTGTTTTGATAAGCGAGAAGAAACACGAAATCTGGACAAGTCCTGCTTTTTCGATGGATCATAAGATTGAGGTTGCGGAATGGGAGATCGGAAAAAGCATTTCGATTGCGGAGACGGAAGATGTGCTGTCTACGACGTCGATGATGACATTGAAGATAACGCTGTCTTCCGCGGATGATCAGGGAGAACAGGTACAGTCCCGTTTGACGATCGATCTGGTGGAGCGGTGCAGAGAGTTATCGGAACAGGCACAGAATGCAGCGGGGAATACGATGCTGCGGGCATGTGCCGTGCTTGCCGACGGACAGTACGGATGGGCGTTAACCGAGGATTATCATATTCTCCATTTTGAAGACGGGACAGGGCGGTTTTCCGTGTTGGGAAGCCTGCCTTTTGCCATAGCAGATGAGTGGACAGGCAGCCGCGCATGTTTTTTGGAGGGCAGTCAGGTTACCTGCTGTTTTCTTGATGAGGAGTATGCGTATTACGCAGGGTTTTCTTCAAAACCCGGAGAGATCATCCTGATCCGTGAACTCGCTCAAAAGGCGGCGGTCGTGGGAAGCGAGAACGGCAGAGCGTTAATTACGCGGCGGAGCACGCGGATTCCGGTTACGGAGTCGGAGTATTTCCCGATGGGAACCGTTTATGTGAGCTTTTCCGATACGTCGAACGGGTACCTGCTTATCTGTTCTGATCCTGCGTGCGGACTGATGGAAAAGTATCTTTATCGCACGACGGACGGCGGGAACAGTTTTTCTTTTGTGGCGGATTTAGGCAGTGTGGTATCCGGTTATCCGACCGGAATTGCATTTTGTAACGGGGAGGTCGGATATATCGGGGTAAGTCCCCGATCTGGCGAAGATTATCTTTATTGTACGCGGGACGGCGGAGAAACATGGGAAAGCGTTTCCGTTGCCGTGTATTCGGATGCGAGATATGCGGACGGTTTTGCGCCTGTTTTTTATGGAGAAGATGGCACGCAGGGCGCGCTGGTACTGAAATGTGTCGGAGACGACGTCCGGTATGTGCTGTATCAGAATACGCACGCGGCGGAGTCGCCGGAGAGTTGGATTCTGACAAGGCTTCTTCCTTATGAGGATGTGCAGGGTTATAGTTTTGTCAATGCGGATACAGGCTATTTTATTGACGGGAACGGAATGCTGCAGGAATGGCATTATGAGTTTCCGTAAAGGACGCTTACCGACGTGGGACAAAAAAGGGATGCGCGCACCATGATGTGCGGCATCCCCTTTTTAACTGTACGATAAGCAGAGAGGCGAAGCGTTTCCTGTCTGCTTGCAGCAGTTGCGGCGGGCGGAAACAGAACCGAATGGAAAAGGTTGGCAGGTTTTGTGTAGCAAAATGCTTTACAAATGCTATAATATAGGATATAATAAGTGCATCATAAAGAAAGAGGTGATAGAATGGCACAGATTAGTTTGCGCATAGAGGACGATGTAAAGAAAAAGGCTGAGCAGGCTTGTGCAGATATAGGAATGTCTTTATCAACGGCAATCAATATTTATCTTAAAAAATTGGGACGGGAGAAGCGGATACCATTTGAAGTATCTGTAGATCCGTTTTACTCACAGGAAAATATGGTCAGGCTCAAAGAGTCGGTGGCGCAGATGGAAGCGTCAGGCGGCACCGTGCATGAGGTAGATTTTGATGATTAAGTCATGGTCAGATGCGGCGTGGGAAGATTTTGAATATTGGATGCGGCAGGACAAAAAAACGTTAAAGCGCATCCTTCAGTTGATAAAAGATATTGACAGAAACGGATATGACGGGATCGGAAAACCGGAAAGATTAAGCGGCGATCTGTCAGCATATTGGAGCCGGAGGATCGATGATGCCAATCGTATTGTTTATCGTATAGAAAATAATACGATAAAGATTGTCCAATGTGGTTCTCATTATAGGGATAAGTAAATATGATGATCTTTTCGCGGCAGAGAATGGGTTCAGATCAATGACACTGTAAAGATAAGAAGGGATGCGCGCACCATGATGTGCGGCATCCCCTTTTTGACTGTACGATAAGCAGAGAAGCGAAGCGTTTCCCGTCTGCTTGCAGCAGTTGCGGCGGGCGGAAACTATGCCAGATTGACATGCCTCTTTATGATGAATCCGCAGACTGCATAATAGATGGCGGAAAAGACAACCAATATGCCGATGGCGGACCAAATCGAGGTCTGAAAAGAAAGCTGCATCAGATCCTGTACTTCTTCCAATGTGGCGGAAGTATCGAGGAAGCGGGCCTCAGCGCGGCGATCCACCGCTTCTGCAAGATGAAACATGAGAAAGGATGCGGCGATCTGTTCTAAGAATACTAACGCCACACCAACGCCGATCGCGGCGCGGATCTTATGCAGGTTGGCAAGCTGTCCCACGGAAAGCGCCGCAAATACGAGCAGCAGGGCATTTGCACATGCCGCAAGAATAAGCAGCAGCAGGAGCAGCACCAAAACGGGAAAATGGTATCCCGTCGAAAACAAAACGGCGCTGTCCAAATCCCGATAGCGCAAGTACTGAAAGTCGCTGAAGATGTTAAAAATATTATCTGACAGACAAAGCGCGCCCACGCTTAAGACCAGAACGATTCCCGACAGAAGCAGCCAGACGGTCGAGGTGATCAGCCGGGCGTTTAAGTTGGAAAGCGGGCTTACGGGAAGCGTATGCGTTAAGTAGCCCTGATCGGAGTACATACTCTTATAAAAGCGCTCGCACGCCAGAACATAGGTCAGAAGCGTAAGCGAAAAAAGAGTGATAATATAAGCAAACACAAACGTAATGCCAATGACAGACCACACCTTACCGAACGTCTCATTTGCGAGCAATGCCGGAGAGAAGTCGCTGTGTATAAAAAAGCAGCATCCGAGCGTGGTGATAAGCGTGACGACATAAATGACGAGCATGGTTTTGTAAGTGGACTTAAACTCGTTTTTGATCAATTTTCCTAACATCTGAACACCTCCCTGAAAAGCGCATCTACCGATTTGCCCTGTTCCTCGCGGATGGCGTCTACCGAGGACGTTAGGCGGATCTGTCCGTTTTGGATAAACAGCACTTCATCTAAAACGTTTTCAATGTCCGCGATCAAGTGCGTGGAAATAATGATGGAAGCGGACGAATCATAATTGGTCAGGATCACGTTCAAAATATAATCTCTTGCGGCGGGATCGACGCCTGCAATCGGTTCATCCAAAATATACAGATCCGCGCGCCGGCTCATCACGAGAATGAGCTGTACCTTTTCCTTTGTGCCTTTTGACATGGCTTTCAGGCGGTCCTTTGCGTTGATGCCGAGTTTCGCGAGCATGTCGTAAGCGCGCCGTTCGTCAAAATCCTCATAGAAGCTCTTAAAAAAAGTAATGATCTCCGATACACGCTGGTTCATATTAAGATAGGTGTGATCCGGCAGATAGGAAATCACTTTTTTGCTGTCTTTGCCGATCGGTTTTCCTTTTACCAGTACCGTTCCGCTTGTCGGCGTCAGCAGACCGTTTAAGATCTTGATCAATGTCGTCTTTCCGCTGCCGTTCGGACCGAGCAGACCGATAATGTGTCCGCTCTCGATCATCAGGTTGACGTCATGAAGGGCTGTTGTTTTGCCGTAATTTTTACACAGCCCCGTACACTCAACTAATGTACTCATGTGATTGTTCTCCTCCCTTTTTAAGATACGTTCCCGGTAAGCTTTGCCGTCAACGCCTGTGCTGCGTCCTGTTTACTGTATCCGATCCGCTGCATTCCTTCCAAAAAGGCGTCGATAAGTTCTTTTGCTTTCCGTTCTTTTAGCAATTCGATCATACCCGCGTCCTCCGTAATAAACCTGCCGCTCGTGCGCTGTGTGTATACAAGCCCGCTGCGCTCTAATTCGGCAAGCGCTTTCTGCATTGTATTCGGATTTACCGCCGCCGTCATCGCAAGCTCCCGGACGGACGGGAGTTTGTCCCCCGGCGCATATCTGCCGGAGAGGATGTCGGTCTGAATCTGTTCGATGATCTGTTGGAAGATCGGTCTGTCCGAATCAAGATTCCATGGCATTTCATCACCCCGCTTTCTTTTCTGACAGAAATATTATAATTTCAAAAGCTTTCTGCATCCGGCACCCGGACGTCTGTGAGCCGGATTGTATGACTGTATTATTGTGTTATTTAGATAGTACAACAATACAAGAGAACTGTCAATAGGGAAAAAAGAAATTCCGTAAAGAAATTCCGTAAACGAAGAAGAATCCGCTGGAAGCGGATTCTTCGAAAGCGTGCGAAGCACGATTTTTTAACGTATAGGAAACTTCGTAACCTGTGAAGAATCGCGTTAGCGATTCTTCGAAAGCGTGCGAAGCACGATTTTTTTACCCCAAGGGCAGCAGGTAGAAGGAGAACGCTTTTTTACCCTCCGCAGGAATGCGGTACGGTTCGTGAACGGGCGCGCCCCAGCTGTCATCGCCGCCGACGCCCATCTGCATACCGCTGATGCGCACGACGGTCTCGTAGGGTTTTGGCAGTTCAAACGGATGCCGTGCCTGCTCAAGTTCCTGCGGAAGATAGGGCAGCGCGCTCACATTTAAGGGATGCAGCCCGTCGTAGAGAATGTGCAGTCCGGCGCCGTCCCCGTTTACAATGTCGGCATAACGCACGTCCGCATGGTTTCCTGTCTCCTGCGGGAACAGGTAGGGAGCGACATTATCCATAACCAGATTGTGGTAGCGGCCAATCTTACTGCCGCTCTTGCGGTCGGCATATGTCTCCTCCATGCCTCTGCCGTACCAGCGCAGGCTGTCATAAAACAGCGGGAGGGCGGCGCACATGCCAAATTCAGGCAGTTCGGGAAGTCCCGGAAAGCCGCCGCTCTCCATGGTGACTTTGATCAGACCTGCCGCATTTACGCGGTAAGTGACAGTGCAGAGAACGTCGTTTTCATAGAGCGGAGAACGGTATTCATAGCGGATCAGGACGGTTCCGTCCGCCTCCGTGTGTGCCTGTGTGAGCGACGCGCTCAAGTTCTCGCTGATCAGCTTCCAGATTCCCAGCCGCGCGGGCATACCGCTTCCGTTGTCATTCTGTACGGGCGCTCGCCAGAAGTTTGGCCTTAGCCCGCGATAGAGCAGCTCCGCCGCGGTAACATGTTTTTGGATGTCTGTTTTTGCAAGACGCATGGATAAAAACGCCTGATTACCGCGGTTAAAAATATAATGAAAATGCATGGGCGTTTTTCCGTCCGCAGCAGGATATTCGCCGTGTACGCCCACATTGTTTATGCCTTCCTCTATGTGGGGCGCGTTCAGTCCGGGCGTCTGTTCCTTTTTATTTCCATGCGCTTTTGCCGCGATGCGGACAAGCGCATGGTCAAGGAAGCGTCCGAATCCTTCGGACTGTCCGAACGCGACCTCGTAGCCTGCCGATGCATAACTCCGATCCTTTTTTAACAGGACGGAAACGGTAATGATGTATTCACCGTCCGAGCGCTCGGTGCTGACGGCTTTCGCGTCATAGGGAAGCAGATAGATCGCCTCCGTGCCCGCGGACACGCGCACGGGAAGTTCATCCTCGCGCACGCGCTCCCCGTTCCTGGTCAGAACGGCGACGACGCGGTAAGGCTCCGTTCCCTCAAAGAGCGATAAATTCTTGATGATCACGCGGTCGTGCTGCACGGTGATACGGAAATTCTGGTAATCATGCTTGACCTGTACGAGCTTCGGGGACGGCGTGCGGTCCGCGAACATGATGCCGTTTCCCGAAAAATCCGCATCATGCGGACGGTCCGCAAAATCGCCGCCGTAGCCTAAGAACGGCTCGCCGTTTGCGTTTGCCGTCATGAGCGCCTGATCGACATAATCCCAGATAAAGCCGCCCTGATACAGCGGTTCGGTTTCCGACAGATTCGTATACTCGTCAAAATTTCCCGTGGAATTTCCCATGGAGTGGGAAAATTCACAGCTCACAAACGGTTTCTCGCGGTGCTCTTTCAGATAGGCGGCAATATCCGCAGGCTTCCAGTACATGCGGCTGATCACGTCCGAGGTGTCGGGGTAACGGTTATCGTTGGCTAAGCCTTCATAGTGGACAAGGCGCGTTTCGTCTTTTGCGTGGAAAAGCTGTGACATCTTGTAAATGTCAAAACCGCCGGCGGATTCGTTTCCGCACGACCACAAAAGGATGCTCGGATGATTCTTATCGCGCTCAAACATGGAATTGGCGCGGTCTAAGACCGCCGCCAGCCATTCGGGTTTATCCGACGGAATATAGATGCGGTCATCGGGCTGCGCGCCCTCGCGGTAGACGCAGCCGTGCGTCTCCAGATTCGTCTCATCGACTAAGTAAATGCCTTCGCTGTCGCAGAGATCGTAAAAACAGCCCGCATTCGGATAATGCGATGTGCGCACCGCGTTGATATTGTTGCGTTTCATATTGAGAATGTCCTGTTTTTGCAGCTCGCGGGGCAGCACACGTCCGGACTGCGCGCAAAATTCATGGCGGTTGACGCCCTTAAAGACAATGCGCCTGCCGTTTAATTCCATGACGCCGTTTTGCAGGACAAACGTGCGGATGCCGACCTTTTGAACGACGGATTCCACAAGGGCGCCCGCAGCGCCGGCCGCATCGAGACGGCGTACGAAGATTTTGAGCGTATAGAGCTGCGGCGTTTCCGCGCTCCATAAAAGAGGCTGCTCCACCAGAATATCGAGCTGCTGCGTATAAACGTCCGGGGAAGCGATCGTATCGGCGCTCACGGTCTCATTTAACGCCGGTCTGCCTTCAACAGGCTTTGAAAAGCGCACGAGTTCCTTGTCGTCAGGGTCATAGAGACGGTATTCGGCAATGAAATCATTCGTCTCGCTCATGCGGTGGTATTCATAGCGCATACTCAGGAAAATCTGCGCTTTGGTGTGATTGTCTTTCAGTGTGCTTCTGACAAAGAGATCCTCTAAGTGGCATACCGGCTTTGTGTAAAGATAAACGTCGCGGAAAATGCCGGAAAAGCGGAAAAAGTCCTGATCTTCGAGCCATGCGCCGGATGAAAAACGGTATACCTGAACGGCGATCCTGTTTTTTCCGTCCCGAACAAACGGCGTGATCTCAAATTCCGCGGGCGTGAAGCTGTCTTCGCTGTAACCGGCGAACGAACCGTTTACCCATAGCGCGAACGCGCTTTCTACGCCTTGAAAGCAGAGGTAGACGGGTTCGTCCGTGAGGACGAGCGATACCTCGCGCACATAGGAGCCGGTCGGATTGCAGCGCACGGGCACTTCGCCGGGAAGCGCCGCCTCCATGCCGTCCCACGGATAGGTGACGTTGAGATACTGCGGATGTCCATAGCCTTGAAGTTCAATATGGGAGGGAACGGGAATCGTGTCCCAGCCGCTGTCGTCATAGCCTTCGCGTTCAAAACCCTTGGGCGCGGAGGCGATATTTTCGCTGTAGCGGAATTTCCATTCGCCGTTTAAGGACAGCCTGCCGTCCTGCTCGCCTGTCTCGTCCCGATAACAGGCGTGGTCGGAATGCGCTTTTAAGCGTCCGATCGCAAAAATTTCGGGGTTACGGATGACGTCATAATCAAATTTCATGAGGCACCTCCTTTGGTGATTTTGCATAAAGCACTTTTAGTATGATCGGCGTCGCGATGGAGGATACGATGATGAGCAGGATGACCGCCGTAAAATAGACGGGCTGCATCAGTCCGACCGCCAGTCCCTTCTGGGAGACGATCAGCGCGACTTCGCCGCGCGTCATCATGCCGACACCGATCTTTAATGAATCGCTCCATGTAAAGCCGCAGACTTTAGAGATCAGACCGCAGCCGATGATCTTGGTGATGAGCGCCACCACGATAAATGCCGCCGCGAACAGCAGAATGGAAGCGTTTAAGTCGCCGATGTCCGTTTTCAGACCGATGGAAGCGAAAAAGACCGGACCGAACAGCATATAGGAATTGATGTCCATTTTTTCGGCGATATATTTGGAGTCGCGGATGCTGCAAAGAATGATGCCCGCGACGAACGCGCCCGTAATATCGGCGATTCCGAAATATCTCTCTGCAATGTAGGCCATGGAGAAACAGAGCGCGAGCCCCGCGATCGGAATACGTCTGGTATGCGGATAGCGCTGATCGACTTTCTGAAAGATTTTGTAGCAGAGAAAGCCAACAAAAAATGCCAGAAGAAAGAACAGCGCCGTCTGTGTGACGACTTTGATCGGACGGATGTCGGGGTCGCGGAACGCGATCACAAAGGTGAGCACAATGATGCCGATCACGTCGTCGATGATGGCGGCGGACATGATCGTCGTTCCCACGCGCCCGTTTAGATGACCAAGCTCACGCAGCGCCTCCACGGTAATGCTCACGGAAGTGGCGGTCATGATGCAGCCGATAAAGACCGCTTTCAGGAAATGATCGCTGCCGAGAGCCCCCCAGCCGTAAAAGCAGGAATAGAGGACCGTTCCGCCGACAAGCGGGACAAACACGCCGCAGCAGGCAATGAGAAACGCCGCGACGCCGGTTTTTTTCATTTCTTTTAAGTCCGTGCCGAGACCTGCGGAAAACATGAGGAGCACAACGCCGATTTCCGCCATTTTCGCCAGAAAATCGCTTTGTGCGACAAGTCCGAGCACACTCGGTCCGATGATCAGTCCCGCCACGATCTCGCCCGCGACCTGGGGAGCCTTGATTTTGCGCGCCAAAAGACCGAAAAATTTTGCAAAGATGATGATGATCGCTAAATCCTTGAATATCACATAGGATTCCATGATACTACGCCTCCGGATACGTTGTCTGCCAAAGACTTTCGCGGAAGTGATGTGGAAGTCTTTGGAATTTGTTTCATTTTATCACGCATACTGTCTAAAAAAAAGATTCAATTCCACGAAATCGGAGGCTGTTTTTCACTTTTTCATAGAAGTTTTTACGAAAGCGTCGTATAATAGGACTGAAACCGGTCATACACTCGAGGAAACGATCATGTCGGACATCGCTAATCCCTGCATTGACAGAGAATTGTTTTTGCGCGCCTGCGACTATGTGCGCGGGTTAGAAAAGGGCGCAATGGGAATCGGTACGCTCAGTGAAAAAACGATCCATGCCATCATGAAATATTATTATGCGCCGGATCCCG
The DNA here is from genome assembly GCA_023667365.1 of bacterium. GTDB lineage: Bacteria > Bacillota > Clostridia > Lachnospirales > Lachnospiraceae > DLAJ01. The sequence continues at coordinate 82,015 of JAMPAG010000002.1, forward strand.
CGTATCATGAGCGGAAAGTCGGCGCGTTTGTGGCGGATATTATGGTGGACGGCGAGATCATGGAAATACAGACGCGTGCGTTTAACAGTCTGCGCCGGAAGCTGGATGCGTTTCTTCCCGAACATGACGTAACGATCATTTATCCGATCGCGCATACGAAATGGCTTTCATGGATCGATCCGGAAACGGGAGAGATCACGAAGCCGCGCAAGTCGCCGAAGACGGGCACAATCTATCATTTAATCCCGGAGCTGTACAAGCTCAAAATGTATCTGCAAAATGAGCGTCTGCATTTTATGGTTCCGTTCATTGATGTGCAGGAGACACGGGTTTTAGACGGTTGGAGCCGCAATAAAAAGCGGGGTTCCCATCGCAATGACGGGGTTCCCGTGGGAATCTTTGACGAGGTGCGCATCAATACAAGAGACGATTACCGCGTGCTTTTACCGAAAGGGCTGCCGGAGGAATTTACAACGAAGGATTATAAGCTTGCTGCGCATGTTCCCGCCGGGATCGCTTCGACCGCGCTCAACATTCTTTTTTCATTAGAATTGGTCGAACGGATCGGCAAGGAGGGAAATGCGTATATTTACCGTGAGACGCCGCGCGGAAGCTGAGGGTGCGGCACGAAAGGAAAAAACAACGCTGCTGCCTGCGGGCGCGGCACGAAAGGGAAAAACAACGCTGCTGCCTGCGGGCACGGCACGAAAGGAAAAACAACGCTGCTGCCTGCGGGCATGGCACGAAAAAGAATAGAAAGGATAGATTGCTATGACGAAAAAAAGAAACGACCAGACCGTAAATGATCTGCTGCATTATCTGGAGCGGGCGACCGCGCCGTTTCAGGTGGTGGAGGAATCCTGCCGCCTGTTGTCAAAGGCGGGATTTGAGGCGCTTGACCCTGTCGAGCCGTGGCACTTAAAACGCGGCGGCGCATATTACGTTCCTGTGTATGGGACGACGCTGTTTGCTTTTTGTATCGGGAAAGAGTTTGAAGAGGGCGGCGTGATCCATGCCGCGTGCGCGCATACCGACCATCCATGCCTGCGTGTGAAGCCGAAGGCGGACATGGTAAGCTGTGGTTATATGAAGCTGGATGTAGAAGTATACGGCGGCGCAATCTTAAACACATGGCTTGACCGCCCGCTCTCTATTGCGGGGCAGGTGACGCTAAAAAGCGACGATCTGTACGAGCCTGTGACGAAACTGGTGGACTGGAAACGGCCGCTCATAACGATTCCGAACCTTGCCATTCATATGAACCGGGAAGTGAATAACGGTGTCAAGTTAAACGAGCAGGCGGAAATGCTGCCGTTAGTCGCCATGGTGCAGGACAAGCTGGAGCAGGAAAACTTTTTTGTGAAGCTTCTGGCGAAGGAATGTAAGGTATCCGCGGAGGAGATTCTGGATTTTGACCTGTATGTCTATAATGTAGAAAAAGGATGCCTGCTCGGTGCGCATGAGGAGTTTGTGAGCGCGCCGCGGCTGGATAATCTGACTTCATGCTATGCCTGTCTTCAGGGAATCACGTCCGCCGCGCAGACGGCGGATGCGTCGGACCGGCTGAATTTTATCGCGCTTTATGATAACGAGGAGATCGGCAGCCGTACCAAGCAGGGGGCGGATTCTCTTGTGACAAACTTTCTTCTGGAAAAAATATATGACGGGTTATCGTTTGAGCGGGCGCGGCTTGCCGACAGCTTCTTTAAGAGCGTGATGCTCTCGCTTGATGTGGCGCACGCGCATCATCCGAATTATGAACAGAAAAGCGATCCGAACCTGCGCGTAATCTGCGGACAGGGACCGGCGATCAAGCTGAATTATTCCCAGCGCTATGCGACCGATACGAAAGCGGTCGGCATTGTCAGCCAGCTATGTGAGGCAAATCATATCCCGTATCAGAAGTTTGTCAATCGGTCCGATATGGCGGGCGGCAGCACGATCGGCACGATCACATCTTCGTATCTGCCGATGCGCACCGTCGATCTCGGAATCGGTGTTCTTGCCATGCACTCCGCACGGGAACTGATGGCGGCGGAAGATCAGAGAGCGCTTAATACGCTGGTGTATTGCTTTTTTCTGTGATGGATGCGGTCGGAAGATCAAATGAGCGCCGTGCTGAAATAGCGCTCCGCGCGGTCGGGAAGGACCGTTGCAACAACCTGGTCTTTTCCGTATTTTGCCGCCATTTGTTTTGCCGCCCATACGTTGGCGCCTGAGGAGGTTCCGACTAAAAGCCCTTGAATACGCGCCAGTTCGCGCGCCGTTTGAATCGCGTCGTCATCCGAAACTTCAACGATGTCCGTGATGATGGAAGTATCTAAAATGTCGGGGATAAAGCCGTCTCCGATGCCTTGAATCTGATGTAAGCCCGGCTCGTCGCCGAGAAGCGCCGATACGTTTTTCGGTTCCACTGCGACGATCTTGCAGCCGGGATTCTGTTTCAGCAGATAGCGTGCGATTCCCTGCAGCGTACCGCCGCTTCCGATGCCGGAAACAAAAATATCAATCTGCTTTCCGAGCTGTTCTGTAAGCTCGCGCGCTGTCGTCCGGTAATGCGCGTCAGGGTTTGCCGGATTTTGGAATTGCTGCGGTACGAAGCAGGAATCCGATTCCGCGCATAATTCCATTGCTTTTTTGACGGAACCGTCGATGCTGAGTTCGGGCGGTGTGAGCACCAGCTCCGCGCCGAGCGCTCGGATGATCTTTTTTCGTTCGTCGCTCATGTTTTCGGGCATAACGATGATTACACGATAACCTTTCCGTACGCCGCACAGCGCAAGCCCGATGCCGGTATTTCCCGACGTCGGTTCAACGATTGTCATGCCGGGTTTTAATTTACCGCTTTTTTCTGCCTCTTCGAGCATATTTAAGGCGATCCGGTCCTTGATGCTCCCGCCGGGGTTTAAGAACTCCGCTTTTGCGTAGATCATAAGTCCGGTCGTCTCCTCTAAGCTGAGCAGCGGGGTGTTCCCGATCAGATCTAAGATGTTCGTGTAATACATAGAATGTTCCTCCCATAAAAATCTGTTTCCCAGTTATGATTATGTTATGTGTATCATGCTGAAAGACATTCTACCACATTTTTTTTCGTTCGCCTATATGGAGCCGGATGTTTTATGAAACGGATTTATCAGCCGGGGGTTTTTGCGGCTTCCGCCGGCGGTTTGCCGGGCGCCGCCGCGCAAGGCTTTGCGTTGAATTTTGAAATACGTGATGGTATAATGTCGTCAGACATGATACCGCGCCGGAGCGAAGCGGAGTGCGCATAAAGCTGGCATGATTGCGAAGCAATCATGGTATAATGTCGTCAGACATGATACTGCGCTGGAGCGAAGCGGAGTGCGCATAAAGCTGGCATGATTGCGAAGCAATCATGGTATAATGTCGTCAGACATGATACTGCGCCGGAGCGAAGCGGAGTGTGCATAAAGCTGGCATGATTGCGAAGCAATCATGCCATAATGTCGTCAGACATGATACCGCGCCGGAGCGAAGCGGACCCGAAAAATCAGGGATTTTTCGGGGCTCTGCCCGGGATGTGTATGATAAAACAGTTTGGAAACGAGGTGTGCATGAGTACGAATCATACGATAAAAAATCAGGCGTCGGGTATTGTGAGAGCGGTTCTGGTCGGGATCGCGGTAATCTTGCAGCTCGCGATGATGGTGCTGCTCGTATTGTCCCTTCAGCAGTATTCTGTCTGGGTGTATTATGTGATCGAGCTGATCAGCGTGGTCCTGATTTTTGCGTTGGTCAACGACAGCGAGTCTTATAAGCAGTTCTGGATCGTTATTGTGCTCGGTCTGCCTGCGTTCGGTTTGTTTTTGTATTTTATGTGGGGCAGAAGGAGGACGAACAGCAAGGCGAACCGGCATTTCCGTGAAGTGGAAAGAAAAATGCTGGACAGCTTAAAGCAGGACGATGCGCTCCTGACGCATTTTCAGAGTATTCATCCGAATAAGGTGCAGATCAGCCGCTATCTTGCGCGGGAGGGTTTTCCGATGTATAACAACACGACCGTGCGGTATTACGGACTCGGAGAGCAGATGAAGGAAGCGATGCTCGAGGATCTGCGCGGCGCGAAGTCCTATATTTTCATGGAATATTTCATTATCAAAGAAGGCGTATTCTGGCGGGAAGTGTATGAGATATTAAAACAAAAAGCAAAAGAGGGCGTCGAGGTATGGCTGCTTTTGGATGATTTCGGATGCATCGTTATCAATACGTCGCAATTTCGCGCCGAGGTGCGTGCGAACGGGATCAATCTTGCAGAATTTGCGCCGATCCATAAGGATATTAACCGTCTTTCTTTTAATTATCGTAATCATCAGAAAATCACGGTCATTGACGGAAATATCGGATATACGGGAGGCATCAACCTTGCGGACGAGTACATCAACGAGGTAAACCGGTTCGGGCACTGGAAGGATACGGCGGTGCGCTTAGAGGGTGCGGGCGTGTATTCGCTGACCTGTTTCTTTTTGGAAATGTGGCAGATCGCGGAGGGAACGGAAGAACTGGATTACATGCTGTACAAGCCGACGGTTCACATAGAATCGGAAAGTATGGTGCAGCCGTTTGCGGACGGTCCGGCGAACAATCCGAAAAACACCGCAGAGAGCGCGTACACGCATATGATCAACAAGGCGCGGGATTATATTTATATCACGACGCCGTATCTGGTGCTCGATCAGAAGATGGCGGACGATCTGTGCCGGGCGGCGGAGAGCGGCGTGGATGTGCGGATTATCACGCCGCACAGATATGATAAATGGTATGTATACATGGTCACGGTATCCAATTACGGAAACCTGATGAAAAAGGGTGTGCGGATTTATGAGTATACGCCCGGCTTCATCCACGCGAAAAATGTGGTTGTGGATGACGAGATCGCAATCTGCGGTACCGTCAATTTTGATTACCGGAGCTTTTATCTGCATTATGAGGACGCCGTGCTGATGAGCAAGACGCCGGCTGTCATGGACATCAAGCAGGATTTTCTCTGCACGCTTGAAGAATGCAAAGAGATCCGGTACGCCGAATGGATACACCGTCCGATGCGGCAGCGCTTTATACAGTCGGTGCTGAGACTGTTTTCACCGCTGTTATAAATTTGTGCCGTCATAAAGAGTCCGGTGAAAAAGGAACAGGGAGCAGTTCGGACAATTCGGCGGGCGTATGGATGATGCGGGACGCGCCGTGTGCGCGCAGAAACGCTTCATCCCGGAATCCCCATGCGACGCTCACACAGTCCATATCCGCAGCGGCGGCGGTGGCAATGTCCACGTCGGAGTCGCCGACATACAAGGCCGTGCGCGGGGACGGCGTACCGCAGGATGTGGATTCCGCATCCGCGAGCTCACGAAGCGCGGCGTACACCGAATCCGGCGCAGGCTTTCTGCGCACATTTTCACGCTCGCCGACAGAGACAGAAATCCATTTGGAGAAATAAAGCGAACAGAGTTTTTTGACAGCTGTGTCAGGTTTGTTGGACACAATGGCAAGTCGGAAGCCTCTGTTTTTTAGTGTATCAAGCATCGGAAGGATCCCGTCATAGGGGGCGGTAAGGTCGTTGCAGTGTTCCGCGTAGTGGGCGCGGAAGCAGGAATGAATCTGCTCCAGTTTATTTTCATCAACCGACGCGGGTACGCTGCGGCGCAGGAGTGTGCGCGCGCCGTTGCCGACCGCAAGGCGGATCTCCTCCAGCGTACGCGCCGGGCAGCCAAAAGCGGAAAGCGCATGGTTTACGCTGTTTTTTAGGTCTTCCAATGTATTTAAGAGTGTGCCGTCCAAGTCAAAGACGATCGTGTCATAGGTGTTTGGCATGAGGAAGGAGTCTCCTGAGTATTTTGGGATGTATTTACTAAAAATCATAATGTCCTTTGCATGAAATGATATAAATGGTGCTGCCCTGCTCAAAGTAAACAATGCGGTTTACTTCATCAATTCAAAGCAGCCGCACTATTCGTTCACCTCCGTTAGTTCATGTTCCGCAAAACGAGCCTGTCCTTGGGCAACTTCGCGGGCAATTTGTTCCAAATAGCGCATATTGCTTTCAGAGTAAAACGGATCGACGCTTACGTCAAAAGGAATCCGTTTTTCACGGCTTACTTTTTTTGCAAAAATAGTAAATGCCGTTGTCATAGACATTCCTAACTCTGCACATGCCTGTTCCATACTTTTTTTCAAATCTGCGTCCATACGAAAGTTTACATTTACTGCCTGTGCCATGTTTCAATCTCCTTTTTTGATAGGAAAAATTGTAGTCTATAGGAATTTCTGCAATCCTAGAAAAAGTCGCATGGCGAGGTTTGCGTTGCAATTCACCGCACCGCGATTCTTTTATACTTTATTATATACAAGCGCAATGAAAAATACAACATATTTCATTATATTATCATTACAAATAGAACGAGTTACTACAAACAGAACAAATGCGCCGGGACGGGATTGGCTTTTAGGGATATGAAAAAAGTGCCGTGACGCATCCGTTCTGTCACAGCACCTTTTTCTGCAAAACGATTACTTATTCTTCAGCATCCCGATCAATGCCGCCGGCTTAGGCGGATTGCCCTTGTAAAGCGACATCATGCGGTATACCTTACCTGCGGCGGCAAGGCAGACGGCCACGCAGATGAGTACGAGCGCAAGAGAGACGCATGCGGTCGGAATGGAAACATAGCCTAAGAGCACGCGGCTCGGCGTCACGAGGATCGACGTGAACGGAATATAGTCGTACCATACGGCGGCTTCCGACATTTCGCCCGTGATTGCGCCGCCATAGATGACAGCAAAGAAACTGACGAGCAAAATGATCGTAAACAGCCCGTTTGTCGAGGATAAGTCTTCCGGTTTGCTCGCAAGCGCACCGCCGATCGCGGCGAGCGCGCAGTAGAGCGCAAATGCACTGACGATCATAAGCAGGGCAATGATCGCGCCCGGAACCGTGAACATCCCTGACATGTCGCCGAGCAGATCAAAGAAGGCAAGCAATACCATGTCCGACTGCGGGTTAATCATCTTTACGAGCGAGGAACCGGCCGCAAAACCGCCGATGAGCGCGGCGATCCAAAGGACAAACTGGATCACGCTGGCACAGATGATCGCAAATACCTTACCGAATATCATTGCCGCCGGTTTGACGGATACCAGAAACGTGTCCATCAGCTTCGATGTTTTTTCCATGATGACGCAGTTTGCGACGCCCTGACCGTAGAAGAGAACAAGGAAGTAGATCAACATGACATTAAAATACGGCAGGGCTATGGACAAGATCGGTTTTATCGCTGTCAAAGGATCATCCGGATCGCTGTTTTCATCCGCGGCAGGCTGTCCGTCGGCGGTCACATGCGTTGTCTGCGATACGACCGGAACGGAGAGCGCGGCAAGTGTCTCATAGGAAATGCCTGCTTTTTCGCTGAGCACAAGGCGGAAATACAGGTTGATATACTCCTCAAGCGCCCTTGCGTCGTCCTTGGAAATATCGCATTCATCCACGCGCAAAAGATGGAAACGATACGTTCCGCCTTCTGCGGGGGGCGCCTCCATGCCGTCGGCATATTCAGCGTCCGCCTGCGCCGCATCGCTGCGCACGTCAATTGCTAAGATCAGACTGGTCGGATTTGCGTCGGCAAGCGCCTTCGCCCTGTCCATGTCATCGCCGCAGTCGGTATAGGAAATGCCGGCAAAGCGCTCGTTCCCCATCTGACTTAAAAAATTAAAATCAACGGAAACAGGCGTGCTGTCCACCACATAGACATCCGTGACGGGCGACGGCTCATCCGACTTTGCGCTGTGCGTGCCAAACACTTCCACGAGCGGCATGACCGCCGCCGGAAGCAGGAAAAAAATGAGCGCGAGGACCAGCGTGATCGAGCGGTAGCTTTTTGCCTGTGTCTGCTGCTTCAATGTAAAAGAGAATACCTGTTTCATTGCGTTTGTCTGATTTGGTTTTTTCATATTACTGTTCCCCCTTTACTGAGGATGTTTTTGCCATGGAAAGCATATCTTTTAACCTGATGCGGTTTCCGCGGTGCATAAGCAGACTGCTGTAGATCTTTGCGCAGAAAACGGCGAGAAGGATCACGACGATCGCCTGCAATACCCACGAAAGAACCAGGATGCCGAACCCGATATTGCCCATCATATAGTGAACCGGCGCGCAGAATACGGAGACGACCGGGATAATGCTCGTAATATACGCGAGCGCCGTGCTGCCGCTTGACGTTGCGATCACGGAGAGCATATAGCCTGCCATGATCAGAAGCGTTACGCCCAAAGTCGCACTCTCCGAATCCTCCGTGGAGGAACAGCCCGTCGCCGAGAGTCCCGCGATGATCGCGAACGTTAAGAATGCGAGCAGGAGGGAGATCACGACAGCGATCACAAAAACGACGCTGATATTTGTCAGGCCGCCCGAAAAGGTAAAGCCGCCTCCCGCGAACATGTCCGTAAGCGGGGCAACGGTCATGAATCTGCCGCATACCGCGCGGGACAGGACATAGGCGAGCGCCATGCCGCCTATCGTGATCAGGACATAGGACATGGCGGCGAGGATCTTGCCGGCGATCAGGGCGAGCGGCTTGACGCTCACCATCAAAAGCTCAATCAGCTTGGAGGCCTTTTCCTCAATGACCGTCCGGACGATATAGGATACCGAGAGGACGCTCACCATCATGACAACGATAGAATAGATAAGCTGAACCAGATATTGCGTACTCCATCGGTCCTCGTCCTCAAAATAAGAATCATACGACTGCGTGTCGGATTCCCAGGAAGCCATGACGAAGGAAAGCTGCTCCGCGGAAATATTCAGCGTGCGGTAGCGCATCTGATCGAACTGCTCCGTGAGGAACGCGCTGAGGGCGGAGAGCTCTCCGTCCGACAGTTCCGTATCCTCGGCGGCGGTAACGGAAAGCCGGTACATGCCCGTTTCCGCATCAAAGAGAATGGAAGCGTACGCGTCGCGGGGAGCCGGCGCTGCCTGCTGCCCGTTTAGCGCCTCATTCATGCTGTGGAATGTCGTTTCCGCCCAAAGATCAATCGACGCAGCCGCCGTCTGCAGATCGGTATATGTCAGGGTATACGGTTCCTCACAGTCGGCAAAATACACATTGGAAATATCCGAATGCTGCGCCGTGCCGTCGTCCGCATTTAAGAGGGACGTCACGGGAACGGAGCCGGCGGCGAACAGGATCATGATGACGAGTGCAAGAATATTCGCTTTGTTTTTCAGGAACTGCAGCAGGGTAAAACGATAGACCATGCCGGTTCCCGTCAATTGTTCTTTATACTGTTTCATGAGCATCACCACCTACTTTTTCAACAAAGATTTCATGTAAGGACGGCTCGCGCAGATCGAAGGTAATGACCGGAATGTGGTCTGCGATCAGCATGGAGAGCAGCTCGTTTGCCTGTGCCTCACCGGTTACTTTCAATTGATATTCATGCTCTTTTTCCGTCAGAAGCGTGATGCCCGCGCGCGTGATATAAGGCGCGATGTCCTGTTCGACCTTGAGCGCGAGATTGACGCGGCCGTAACTCTTTTTGATCTCGTTTAAGTTGCCCTGAAGAACAACCTTGGAATGATCAAGGATCGTGATGTCCGTGCAGAATTCCTCGACGGTCGCCATCTGATGACTGGACATGATCAGATATTTGCCCGCCGCGATCTCCTCCCGGATAATGTTCTTAAATAAATCCGTATTGACCGGGTCCAGACCAGAAAGCGGCTCATCTAAGATCAGCAGTTCCGGATTGGAGATCAGTGCGGTCATGAACTGGATCTTCTGCTGGTTTCCTTTGGAAAGCTGGTCTGCGAGCTTGGGTTTGCTTTTTTTGACCCGCTTACGCGCATTGCCTGCGCCGCCCGCAGCGGACATGCCTGTACCGGAATCCGCGGAAGAATCCGCAGCGTTCGGGTAAAGATATTCTTCGACCTCCAGCCGTGCCGCCCAGTGTTTGATGCGCTTTTTTGCATCCGCTTTCGAGACGCCGCGCAATCCGGCAAAATAAATCAACTGATCCATGAGCGGGTACTTCGGGTACAGACCGCGCTCCTCGGCAAGATAACCGACGTTGCAGGTCGCGGTGTCAAGCGGTTTTCCGTTCCAGAGAACTTCGCCGGTATTTTTGGAGAGCATACCGAGCATCATGCGGATGGAGGTGGTCTTACCGGCGCCGTTCGTGCCGAGCAGCGCGTAAACGCCGGGCTTTTCCATGGTAAAGCTTAAGTTTTCCAGTACGGTCTTATCGCCGTATTTTTTGGAGAGATTTTTTACTTCGAGACTCATACATTTCTTCCTTTCCTAAAAAATAATGTGCAGGCGATCGCGAAACGCAATTGCCTAAAAAATAGTGTGTCGTTTCAAACGGGCGTCCCCGTAATACGAGCTGATTTAGGCCGTGATCTGCTGGCGCAGAAACATACGGCAGCTGAAAAACAAGAGTCCGCACAGGATTCCGGTTCCGAGTAACAGCCATACAAAGAACGGCAGCGCGGAGAAAACCTGCAGGACGGCGCGTCCGACCAAAGAAAATACGGTTTGTCGTTCTTCCTCCAGATCGTCCATGACGCGCGGGATAAAAAATGAGCCGATCATCCATACCGTCCATATCGTCCAGAAAGCGAGTTTACCGAAGCGGAGAAACAGGGCACCGAGAAACTGCGAGAACACAATAAAGGCAAATATGGAAAAAAGCAGGACCGCCGGGGTAAACGATGCGAGAAGATGGGATTCGCAGGAGTACCCGCGCCACCAGTGGCGCAGTCTGAGCTGTTCCGCCGCCGCCGAAATACTAAGGGCGGCAATGCAGGACAACGCAGAGACGAAAGAACAGAGCAGGCTGCCTGTAAAAAAACTTTTGCGCGTGCGGCTCATACTGACAATCGCTTGAAAATTCTTCTGGGTGACCAATATCGAAAAGAGAAAGGTCCCCGCCATGAAAGCAATCAGCGACAGCAAAAACGCCATTTCAAAGGTCTGCGGGTTTTCGGAGGTCGTCACGATCGAAAGGCGCATGGTCAGTTCAAAAACGATCGTGCCGAACAGCCCGAAGCCGAAGACAAAGAAAAAGGATAGTATATAAAACGGAACGTTCTGCTTCAGCATGAAGAGCACGGTTTTTTTCATGACATCAGACCCCCTTTTGATTCACCGCCGTCTTATGAAGCACAAGCCAGCGGATGACGATACTGCCGATGAGCAGGACGAGCAGTCCGGCAAACAGCAGGTAAGGAACGCCGCTCGTGAGAGACGTTATGAGTGCGGAAAAACGCTCGGACTCGAAATCGAAGAAAGCCGAGCAAAATCCGACGATGCCGCCCAAAATGCCCGAACAGACGCTCATGACCACGGCGGCGGCTTTGCCGCAGCATAGTGCGAATGAGGCGAGCAGCGAGCCGAGCCCGTCCGCCATGGCAAGAAGACCGATAAAAGAGGGCAGCAGTTTCAAAAACCAGCGTCCGCCGAGCGCGTCGAAAAACAGACAGGAAATCCCTGTCAGCAAAAGAATCGCAAACACGATCAAAAATACCATCCACCGGGCGCCCCAGAAAATTTGTCTGCGCGTACCGCTTACGGAGAGGATGATCGGCGGGATGATGACGTAGAAGCCGATGCTGATCGTGGCGATGAAAAAGCACAGGATCAGTAACATGACCGTGACGAAGGATGCGCCGTTATAGTTGAGGCTGCCGCCATGCCGAAACAAATTCGTCAGGAAGCATAGAACCATCACAAGCGCGCAAAGTCCGATATATTCCGCCGCCATGATGCTGAAATAGCGCAGAGAGCGTGAGAAGCCTTTCATAAAAATAACCTTGTCCTTTCTGTGACCTGCGAACTTTACGCCTGCATGTCTCTGCCGCAGAGGGCGATCAGCAGGTTTTGCAGGCTGACGGGCTGGGAACTGACGTTATAGCCGTCCGCGAGTGACTGTCCCTCGTCTAAGAGGACGGTCACGCCCTTGCTTCTGCCGAGTTTTTCGGGGTGATAGACACAAAGCCCCGCCGTCGCCGCATCCACGTCCTCCGCCCTGCCGCTGACGTGGACGGCGCGTTCTAAAAGTGTCTGCGTGGATTCCTTCAAAAGAACCCTGCCGTCGTTTAAGAAGATCGTCTCCTCAAATAAACCCTCCGCCTCTTCAATGATGTGGGTGGAAATGAGGAACGTGCGCCCCGTTTCGGTGTATTCCTCTAAAAGCTCGCGGTAAAACGCATCGCGGGCAATGACGTCCAAACCTGCGACAGGCTCGTCAAGGAATGTTATATCCGATTTGCTTGCAAGCGCGATGATAATCGTCACCATTGACATCATGCCCTTGCTCAGCTTGCAGATCTTCTTTTTGGCGTCCAATTCGAAATCTTTGGTGAGCCGTTCGGCAAGCGCTTTGTCCCAGTTCGGAAAAAAGCAGGAGGCCGCCTGAAAATAATCCTTTACCTTTAAGCTGTTGGCGCCCCATCCGATCACCGGGCTTAGTTCGCGCGAAAAACAAATATGATCGAGCGCCGCCTGATTTTCCCAGACGGGCATACCGTCATAGGTTACCGTGCCGCTTGTCAGGGGACTCTGCGCGGTGAGAACGGAGAGCAGCGTTGTCTTGCCTGCGCCGTTTCTCCCGATCAGTCCGTAAATTTTGTTCGGCTCGATTGCTAAGTCGATGCCGTGCAGAATTTCTTTTTTGCCGTATTTTTTGACGAGATTGCTGCCGATCAGTTTTCCGGTGTTCATTTTTTCGCGGTACTCCTTTCGTAATTGCCGTCGATCATGGAGATCAATTCGTCGCGGCTGATATTCAAACGATTCGCTTCTTCTAAAATAGAATTAAGCCGGGTATCAAAAAAGGCGTCCCGCCGCCGCATACGGATGGATTCTTTTGCGCCGGAAGAGACAAACATGCCGATGCCCCGCTTTTTATAAAGGATGCCGGCGTCCACCAGCAGGTTGATGCCCTTTGCCGCGGTCGCCGGATTGATGGCGTAAAGTTTTGCAAGCTCGTTCGTGCTGGGAACGCGTTCCTCTTCAAGAAGGACGTCGCGGAGAATATCATTCTCCAGCATTTCGGCGATCTGCAGGTAAATGGACTTTTCCTGCGACAGATATTCGTTCATGCGTCCTCCTTTCCGGGTTTATCGGTTCATTAGTTGTGTAATTAACCACGCAACCATAGGATATACCAGGGAAGAGAGGATGTCAATATGGAAAATAGGATTTTCCAAGAAAATGGGATTTTCCAAGAAAATGAGATTTTCCAATGAAAATATGATTTTCCACAGAAAAATTTTTACAAACCGTGCGGATACTGTTATAATGAGCGTGTTTAGGCGCGCATTGCCGGGAGAAAGGCGCGTATCATAGCGGTGGCGGCGTTTCGCAGGAGCGGAGGGCATTGGATAGAGAGGTGCAGAAATCAAGATGGATGTGAATGTATTTTATCAGACGCTGGACGATCTGTTTGCGGAGAATGCGCTTGCGCAGGTGGAACCGTATCTGATGGCGTCGCTCGCGCAGGCAAAAGAGGATGAGGACTGGCAGGCTTACATTGCCGTCTGCAATGAGATGATCGGTTTTTACCGGAGTATTTCACAGCATGAGAAAGCGTATCAGGCGTCGGAGGACGTGCTGCTGCTCATGGAGGAGCTTCAGCTTGAAGATACGGAGCATTTCGCGACGGTGCTGCTCAATTCGGCGACGGCGTACCGCGCGGGCGGGCGTTACCGCGACGCGTACGAGCAGTATATGAGGGCGGCCGCGATTTATGAGAGCCTGATTCCGCCGGAGGATTATCGTTTTGCGGGACTTTACAATAATATGAGTATGCTTTTAGAGGCGATGAATGAGAACGCGCAGGCGGCGGCGCTTGCCGAAAAGGCGCTTGCGATCATCAAAAAACAGCCGGATGCGCGGATGGAGGAGGCGACGACGCTGACGAATCTTGCGCTGATCGATTTTAAGCTCTTGAAAACGGAGGAGGCGGAACGCCTGCTCACGGAGGCAGCCGCGATCTTTGAGGAGGCGGACGGGCAGACGGACGCACATTACAGCGGCGCGCTCGCAGGGCTTGCCGAGGCGGCATTTCGCAGGGAGGATTATGCGCGCGCGCTTTCCCTGTATGACAAGGCATGTGAGGAAGTTGCCAAGCATTTCGGAGAGAACGCGAGCTACGCGATCCTGTCAGAGAACTGCGCCGCCGTCTGCGAGCGGCTTGGTGAGAACGCGCGCAGGCAGGCGTATCTGTCGCGCGCAAAGCGCGTGAGGGATGCGCTGGAAAAGCAACAGACCGACAGGAGTCCGGCCAGATAATGTTGACGCGGTAATCGGCGGTCAGAGGATTTGCGGAAACGTTGAAGAAGAAGCCGGATGGAGGAGTTTGGAATGAGCGGGACAGTGATAAAGGGACTGGAGCTGTCAGAACGGTTTTATGAGGAAGCCGTCAGACCGATGCTGTCGGAGCGGGTTCCGGCGTTACATGAGAGATGGGCGGCAGGGCTTGTCGGGCACGGGTCGGAGTGTTACGGCTATGACGATGCGTTTTCCGCCGATCATGATTACGGCGCGGACGTCTGTATCTGGCTGACAAAGGCGGACTATGAAGCGTATGCGCCCGCCGTGCAGGAAGCGTATGAGGCGGCGCGCGGTGCATGGGAACAGACGGCGGCGCAGCGCTACGGCGTATCTCCGCGCAGGCAGACCGCGCAGGGAGCGGGACGCGTCGGGGTATTGGAAGTATCGGCTTTTTATTATGGGCTGCTCGGTACGGACAGGCTGCCGCGGAATAACATGGAGTGGCTCGCGCTGCCGGAAGAACGCCTTGCGGCGGCGGCAAACGGGCGGGTGTTTGCGGATGGCGCGGGTGAGTTTCTTGCGTTTCGCGAGGGACTGCTCGCCTATTATCCGGAGGATGTGCGCAGAAAGAAAATGGCGGCGCGCGCGGCGGTGATGGCACAGAGCGGGCAATATAATTATGCGCGCTGTATGCGCCGAGGGGAATATGTGGCGGCGGAGCTTGCGCTTGCGGAATTTGTGCGCGCGGCGTGTTCGCTCGCGTATCTGCTGAACCGGCGCTATTGTCCTTTTTATAAATGGATGCACAGGGGATTAAAAGACCTGACAGTGCTGTCGGAAATTGGCGATATGCTGATGCTTCTGACAGATGTGACAGATTCAAAGCAGAAATGGAAGGCGGAGCAGGCGGACGGAAGGCTTCTGATCGTGGAGGCGGTCTGTCAGGTCATGGCGCAGGAGCTTCGCGCGCAGGGATTCACGACGACGGAGGATACTTATATGGAAGCGCACGCCGTAGAGCTGACGCGCGGCATCGGAGACGAAGCGCTGCGGAACCTGCATATTTTGCAGGGGTAGGCAGAATGTTTTCTCACGGCATGGACGCGGCGCTTTCCACGATCCGGAAAGAGATGTTGTTTCCCATGTTCGGGTGCGCGTACGAATAGAACAGATCGACGAGGAACAGCAGGCAGAGCGCGCCTAACGCGATATGCAGATAGTTGATGCCGCGGATCCGGCGCAAGGCGAGTCTCTGCGGAATGCGCCGCAAAAACGGCAGCAGCCGGCGTTCGAGAAGCAGTCCGCCAAGTCCGAAAAACACGAAGGAGATCAGGCAGACTTTTCCGCCGATGGAAAGCGGCCAGCCGGTATAATCCCAATAGCGCACATGGCGGCGTGTCTCCAGATAAAGACCGAGCAGATATTCCGTTGCCGTGCAGACGAGCGCAGACAAGAAAAAGAGCAGGGGGAGCCGCTTTTTGAGCCGGGCAGGAAGCCGCTCAAGCAGTGCGGCGAGCAACACGGCGCCGAGCCCGTAGACCGGCAGCCACGGACCGTGGAAAAAACCGCGGTTTGTAAAGGTACCGTTCATGAGAAAATAGAGCAGAATCTCCCACAGGTACCCCGAAACGGATACGGTGAAAAAAAGAAGCAGCATGGTATCAAGATGTTCCTGTGTGCGGTTCGAATGTGTTTTCATAGAGATAGTGTTTCCGCGAGGGCGGAAAACATGCGGCAGGAGGAGGAAAATGGAGCAGATTTATCATGTAAAACCATTGAAAAAAAAGGGTATGATACGGGTGTGCGTTCCGGGCTCTAAGAGCATTACGAACCGCGCGCTGATGCTGGCGGCGCTTTCGAATGAGACCTGCGTGCTGGAGGGCGTCTTATTCAGCGAAGATTCCCGTGCTTTTTTAGCCTGTCTTCATGAGCTGGGCTTTCGGCTTACGATTGAAGAAAATGACAAACGCGTCACAATATGCGGAACCGGCGGCGTCATACCGAAACCACAGGCACGGATCCATGTGCAGAGCGCAGGCACAGCGGCGCGTTTTCTGACCGTGATGCTTGCGTTTGCGGGTGGCGATTATGAATTATGCTCTTCGAAACAGATGGAGAAACGACCGATGGAGCCGCTGCTATCCGTGCTGGAACAGGGCGGTGCAAAGATCTGTTATCATGGCGAGAAGGGACATTTTCCGTTTACGCTTCATGCGCAGGGCATGACGCTCACGGAAGTTACAATTGACACGAGTGTCAGCAGTCAGTTTGCCAGCGCGCTCCTCATGGCGGCGGCGCTGCTTCCCGACGGACTGACTGTGCATATGGCGGGAAACCGCACGGCGGGCGCGTATATCCGTATGACGCTCGCAATGATGGAGCAGTTCGGTCTTGCCGTGCGGCAGCAGGGCGAGCACAGCTACCATGTGCCGGGCGGGCAGCGTTTCGGCAGAACGCGCTACGAGGTGGAGCCGGATGTGTCGGGCGCGGCATATTTTTACAGTCTGGCGCCGCTTTTGGGTGCGGACGTGCTCGTGCGCGGTGTGCATGAACAGTCGCTGCAGGGCGATATTCAATATGTGATGCTGTTAAAAAAACTCGGTTGTATGGTTGAGGAGACGGCGGACGGGCTTATCGTGCGCGGGGCGGGAGTGACGCATTATGCGGGACTTCGCGCGGATATGCGCGATTTTTCCGATCAGACCATGACGATGGCGGCGCTTGCCGTCTATGCCGACAGCGCGACGGAGATCGTCGGCGTGGGGCATATCCGCGGGCAGGAGACCGACCGGATCGCCGCAATCTTAAACGAGCTTGCGCGTATGGGAATCCGCTGTGAGGAAATGACGGAGGACGAAGGCATCCGTATTTATCCGGGAACACCGAAGCCGGCGTTGGTAGAGACGTATCATGATCACCGCATGGCGATGGCATTTACGCTGATCGGTCTGCGCACGGATGGGATCGCGATCAACGATCCGGAGTGCTGTAAAAAAACGTTTGAGAATTATTTTGACGTATTGGAAGAATTATATCGGGAATAGGCGCGGCGGGAATTGAAACTTTATGGCAGGGAAAACAGTCTAATCAGTAGGGCTTACAAAGGGGAACGGTTGTGAGACAGAGCAGAGAAGAAATGATAAGCGGAATACTGATGGAAAATTACCAGAAGTATTACCGATTGGCATACAGCTATGTACGCAGCGAACAGGACGCTTTGGATATTGTGCAGGAGGGAGCCTATAAGGCGATTTCGCGTGCGCATACATTGCGAAACGAGTCCTTTGCGGGTACATGGATCTATCGGATCATGATGAATGAAGCGGTCAATTTTGTGCGCCGCAACAGACGGGAATATGCGGAGGTTCAGGAGGATATGCTGTCAAAGGAGGACAGTTATCAGGATGTCGATCTGCGCAAAGCGCTTGAGACGCTGACCGAGGAGGAGCGGGCGATCGTCACGCTGCGGTTTTTTGAGGATATGACGATCGAGCAGGTCGCGCACGTGATGAACCTGAACTTAAGTACGACAAAAAGCCGGCTTTACCGTATTTTGGAAAAGTTGAAATTAGAATTAGACGAAGAGTGACAGGTTAAGTGCGGCAGGTAAGGTGCGGCGAAAACAGCAAAAACAAAAGGTTCCCGTTAAAATAGGAAAAATTCGGGGGGGGGGGTAAAAATGGATCGGAAAGAGGAATGGCAGCAGCTCATTGAGGAGTACCGCGAAATAACGGTGCCGCAGGACGTCCGTGACCGGATCCGGAATGCGATCGCGCGCGGAAAAAAGCGTGCGGCAAGAAGGCGCAGGGCGGCGTATATCAGTGCGGCGGTATCCGGTGCGGCAGCGGTTGTTCTGATCCTTGTTCTTTTGCCGAATCTGAATGCACGCATGGCGGAGCAGATGGGCAAGGCGCCTGTGGTCGGCAGATTTTTCAGAGCGGTGACGCTGCGGGAATATACAGACGGACATACGGAGAGCACGGCGGATGAGAGCGGAATGCCGATGGCGCTCAGCGCAGGGGCGGACGACGGATTTTATGTGGCGGACGGCGGAGCGGATGGTATGGCATATGATGCCGCGCTAAATGACGCTGCGGCAAGTGACGCTGCGGCAAGTGACGCTGCGGATATGCCTGTGGGCAGAGCGGGTACGGAGCCCGCGGAATGGGACGAGACAACACAGCCTGAATCAGAAAGCGCGGCGGGCGCGCAGGAAGATGCGGACGGGATCGCAATGCAATCGGAGATTGCAATGCAGTCGGAGACCGCAATGCAGTCGGAGACCGCATTGCAGTCAGAGACTGCGGATGGAGGGATTTCCACGCATGAGATACAGGCGGATGGATATACGGAACGGCTGATGGCGTGCTTTGAGGAGGAAAACGTCAGAAACGGCGGACAGTTCAAAATGACCGGCTATGAGGTGGTAACGGACAGCGACGACTGGTTCACGTTGATCATTTATGCAGATACAGACGGTGATACGGAGGGTTCTGAGCTGCGCAGATATTATAATGTGGATAAAAAGCAGGATGCGGTGATGACGCTCGGCGAACTTTATAACGACAGGGATTACGTTACCATTATCAGCGATGAGATTATAAGCCAGATGGAAGCGAGGAAGGTACAGGAAACCGGGGAAGGGGCATCGGAGAATGCGGATGTTCCGGAAGCGCAGGAAGAGATAGAGATCGTTTTTACCCAGATCGAGGAAGATCAGAATTATTATTTTAATGCCGATGGCAATCTGGTGATCGTGCTGGATCAAAGCCAGACGGACGCCGATACGGGCGAACAGAGCGAGTATGTGATCGCATCGGAATTGCTGGAGTAAGGCGGGGCGGAATCTTAGATTTATGTGGAGAAAGGTTCTGTCGTAGAAAACGCGGCAACGCGGTAGAAACGCTTTTTACACTAGCGTTTCAAACTGCCGCGGTCGCCGTGCAGGACGCGCTGCTGTACCGAGGCGTCGGGGGAAATGAGGTTTCCCTTTGCGTCATAGTAGGTAAGCAGGGATGAATTTCGTGCAGGCGTGCGCCTGCCGTCTTCCGATAAAAGAGAACGGAAGTGGTTGCGGTCGCCGGATTTGAGCGCATGAAGAATGCGCGCGTCGTTTGCGGCGTGCAGGGGGTCTTGTGCGGATGCGGTCTTGCCGTTCGGCATGGCGTCTGCGGCACCAACGTTACCTGCGGTAGTATTGCCGGGTGTAAAAGCGCTTTTGTTTGGTATGCCGCCTGACGGCATTTGGTCTGCCCCGGCTGTTTCGTCTGCGGACAGGGAGCCGTCTACGGCAGCAGGATTGTCGGCGGTTCCGCCGGACAGCGTGACGGAGCCGTCCGATTCGCCCGCCCGCGATTCCGCGGCGATCTCTGCGCCGTCCACCGTTTCTGCGTCGTTGAATTCTTCTTTTGTCAAAACGGAGGCGTCCTGATCGGCGGGACGGCTTTCCCATATCGCTGCCCAAAGCCGGCGGAGCGCCTGCAATGCGCGCGCAGCAAAAGCGCGCAGCATGTCCGTCAGGGAACGCTGCGCAGAAGCCGGCTGCTGATTGGCGGCGGGAGTGCTTTCGGTCAGTTCCCGCAGTTCGTCCGCGGCGGCCGCCTGAAAAGAGCCTGCCTGTTTTTTTGCCGTTTCGTCGGTCTTGTCTTTTTCCTCGGAGGATGGCTCGTAAAGCACGCCCTCCTCGGCATAATCCAGATTAAATTTTCCTTTTTCTGTATTCGCGCCATCAATCTTTTTGGACTGTTTTAACCGTTGATAGTCCTGATAGACGGGATTACGGATCGGATCGATCATAGTTTTCTCCCACACGTTGTTTTTTTACGGGGAATCTTATATAATTATATCGGTATTGTAACAAAGAAACTAAGGGGTACGCAAGAAAAAAGGAGGAAGTATTTTATGGGAGGGTTATCATTGCCGGTAATTATTGCGGCGGTTGTCGTGCTGTTGATCGTGATTCTGTTTGCGATCGGTTATGTGAAGGCGCCGCCCGATATGGCGTTCATTATTTCCGGCGTAAAAAAGAAATCCAAGATCGTAATCGGAAAGGCGAGCATCCGCGTGCCGTTTTTTGAGCGGCTGGATAAGCTGAACCTGCGCCTGATCCCGATTGACGTAAAGACGAGCAACGCGGTGCCGACAGCGGATTACATTAACATTAACGTGGATGCGACCGTCAACGTGAAGATCAGTAACGAGCCGGATAAGTTACGGCTTGCCGCGGAGAATTTCTTAAATAAGAATACGGAATATATCGCGAGCGTAGCAAGAGAGGTGCTGGAAGGCAATGTCCGCGAGATCGTCGGCAAGATGAAGCTGGAGGAGATGGTTTCCGACCGGCAGAAATTCGCGACGCTGGTAAAAGAGAACGCGGAACCGGACTTAGCGGCGATGGGGCTCGATATTATCAGTTTTAACGTGCAGAATTTCGTGGACGGAAACGAGGTTATTGAGAACCTCGGTATTGATAATATCGTAAAGATCAAGAAGGCGGCGGCGATTGCCCGCGCCGAGAGCGAGAGAGATATTAAGGTGGCGCAGGCGTCGGCGGATAAGGAATCGAACGACGCCGCCGTTGCCGCGCAGACGGAGATCGCGAAGCGGCAGAACGAGCTGGCGATCAAGAAATCCGAATTGCAGCAGGAATCCGACACGAAGAAGGCGATGGCGGATGCGGCGTACGAGATTCAGAAAGAGGAACAGCGTAAGACGATCGAGATCACGACCGCGAACGCGGATATTGCGCGGCAGGAGCGCGAGATCGAGTTAAAGCAGAAGGAAGTCGCGGTCAAAGAACATGCGCTGGAAGCGGAAGTCAAGAAGCAGGCGGAAGCGGATAAGTACGCGGCGCAGCAGCGGGCAGACGCAGCGCTTTATCAGCGGCAGAAGGAAGCGGAAGCGAAGCAGTTTGAGGTACAGCACGCCGCGGAGGCGAAGCAGTTCGAGATCGAGAGAGAGGCGCAGGCGAAAAAAGCGCAGGCGGAAGCGGAGCGCTACGCGAAGGAGCAGGAGGCGGAAGGTATCCGCAAGGTCGGCGAGGCGGAAGCCGCCGCAATTCAGGCGAAAGGTCTTGCCGAGGCGGAAGCGATGGAGAAGAAAGCCGAGGCGTATGCAAAGTATAATAAGGCCGCCGTGGCGGAAATGATGATTCAGGTGCTGCCGGAGGTGGCGGCAAAGATCGCGGAGCCGCTTGGACAGATCGACAAGATCACGATTATCGGCGGAGAGGGCGGTTCCAATGGCGTGGATCAGGTTGCAGGAAACGTGCCCGCCGTGATGGCAAAGCTGTTTGAAAGCATGAAAGAGGCGACGGGAATTGACCTGGCGGAGATCGTGAAGGCGGATACTTACGACGCAAAGGTAAACCGCAACGTGAACTTGTCGGGGTTAGATGACGTTCATGTGGTGGTGGAACCCAAAGCGTGAGAAGAAAATCTAACGCTCACAGCAAGGGCTGTTTCGCGAAGATTTTCTAGGGTTCCGCCTGGGCGGAACCCTTCTCACGCCGAAGAATGCCCTGCGGTCATTCTTCCGGGGATGTGAAGTTTGGATTCGGGTGTCAAAAGTCCTGCAATGCAATCTGCCCAATAAGGGTTATAAGCAGGGCTTTTGCCCCCGAATCCTTACAGGAAATTCGTAAACCTAAAAGAACTGCCGAAGGCAGTTCTTTGAAAGCGCGCGAAGCGCGATTTTTTATGCAAGTCCCATCGCGTAGCAGATCAGATAGAGCAGGGCAAGATGGACGGGATAGAATGCGTAAAAAACATATTTCAGGCTCAGTCCGCGTTTTCCGTTGTATCGGGAGATCGGGATGAGCATGAGGAACGCCGAGGCTTCCGAAATATCCATGAGCGTAAGGCAGATACATCCTGCCAGCATAGACTTTACGGGGTGCTTTCGAAATGCGTACATGAGGGCGATCGTGATGACGCCCATGCCGCTGTAGTCGGTCATTAACAGATCGGCGGCGAAAGCGGCAATGCATAACGCGCCCAAGTCGGCGCCGACCACCTGCGCGTAGACAGCCCCGTGCTTATGGGAGAGCCAAAAGAGAAGGAAAGCGATGATGACGGCCGTGAGGATGGCAGGTATGATAAAAAATGCTGCGTCCCCCAGCGAGGCGGGAAGGAAGGGATCGAGCAGCGCATAGGCGATCGTTGTGGTGTAATAAGCGCTGTAACCGCCGTAGCAGCCGGTAAGGAGAATGCCGGCGGCAAGGCAGAGAACACCCGGCACGCCGCCTTTTACATGCTCTTTGAGCCAAGAGAAAGCGCACATCGCTAAGAGACCAAGGAACAGCGTGAAGAACACGTTCTGATAGCCGGTATAGAACCACTCTCCGCGGAATGCGAAATCAAACGGGATCTCGGAGACGAGGGCGAACAAACATAAGCGAAGCGCGTATTTTTTGCGGTTATGCGTATGTAAGAAACCTTCTACGAGCAGGAAGCAGAAAATGGGAAAACCAAACCTGCCGATCAGGCGCATCATCATGTAACTGAAATAAAGCAGCCGGTGTTCCGCGATCCATTCCGACAGAAGATTGGTGTTCGTCGTGGCAAGCAGATAGCCGGCGCGCATGAGCATACGCTCTAAAATGACGGCGGCAATATGGTCGATCAGCATGGCAATAATGGCGATGAGCTTGATCGTGCTGCCGGTGATTCCTTTTTTAGCAGGAGCGCCGAAGGCGGAGCCTGTGGAAGTTGTTGGGGAAGCTGTCGTAGTCATAGTAAAACTCCTTCTGAAATAGATTTGCCCGCGGGCGATACTATTTTATACCATGGAGGCGGGAAGGTCAATCGTGGACTGCGGTTTCTTTAAGATTACAATAAAAGAGACGGTAAAGAGGTATGCACATGAAAGATTTAGAAATGGCTAAAAAACGTGATCATAAAATTTTGATCACAGATGAGGCTATTAGAAAAGTTCCGTTGATCCAATATAAAGAAATTCCGGAAAACGAATATGTAATGTTACAGGAATTAACAAAGGAAGTATTATTGGTTTCAAAAAATGATAACGACTCCAATGAGGTTGCACTTACATACAGCCTTGATTATCGAAATTTAATTGCCGAGGGCAAAGAGTATATAGGTGTTGCTTTGGGTGATGAACATTCGGTTGATCCGTGTATGAACACGACATCGTATCATTTAATTACGACTTCCTTGGAATGTGTAGTCATTGTACTTCATAATCATCCGTCATTGTCAAAATTTTCACTTGAGGATATAAAATTCTTTTTAAGCAATGGAACTGTCAAAATGATGGTAGTGGTTACAAATTTAGGAAGCATTTCTTATTTGGTAAAAAGGGAGCAATTTCATAGAAAAAAGGCAATAGAAATATATAATCGCGCTATTAGCCTGCACAATAAAGGAAATGATATACATGATTATCAAAAGGCAGTTTCCTATTTTTTATCAAATTGCCATGATGCCAATATTGTATATGAAGATCGCTAGGAGGTATGGGTATGCCTGAAAGGATGATTTTAAGTGAAAAGTTAGAAGACAATAAAGCCGCTGCTGAATGGGGGATAGAACAAGCCGCATTGATTAAGAAAGGAGAAGAAATTACGCAAAGGCTGAAAAAAAAATACACACCTATTATTTTATCACGCAATGAACAGGAAACAAGAAAAGACAAATAAAAAAACGGAGGGCATTTTGTAATGGAACAGAATTATCAGGCAGTACATTTGGGAAAGGCGGCGTGCGGACTCGATTTGGGGGACGGCAGCGAGCGCGCGGAGTATGTGAATCAGGATTATATTTTATGGAAGCTGAAACGGCCGCACCGCTGCGTCAATATCATGTATACGCTGTATCCGCATGACGAGCAGTGGCCGCAGCGTATCAGCGAGGCGTGCAAGGATATGGAGATTCATTTTCAGTGGGATTATCCGTATGACGATTATTTTCCGTACGGTGTGAACGGGCAGCCGTTTGAGCAGATGAAGGATATTCGCAGGCACGGACAGGACGTGCTCTTGACGCTGACCGTGGACTGTGGGCTTTCGGATGAGGAGCTGCGCGCAGTCGCGCGCGACTTAAAGCCGTTCGGCAGAATGCGCATCCGCATCAACCATGAGTGTACGGGAGACTGGTTTACGCACAATAAGCGTTACAGTTTTGAGGAGATCGGTCAGTTTTTTGTACGGTTCGACCGTATCATGAAAGAGGAAGCGCCGAATGTGCAGACGATCCTCTGCGCGGGATTTGTAAAAGATGACGGCTCGGAAATGGAGCAGGAAAAAGCGCTCCTGGACGCGTACAAGGCGGCGGACATCTGGTCGGCGGACCGCTATCTTGCGCTGCATTACGGCTGGCCCTACGACATCGCGGAGGCGGGCGGCGGTCAGTACACGTCAACGAGTGTGGATTACACGTTTGAAGCTTATAAAAAGACGGCGGCGCATCTGACGAAGCTCTGCGGCGCCAAGCCGATGACGACGGCGGAGTTTAACGTGGACGGCGACGTGACCGGCGCGGCGGATCAGGGCGAGGCGGTGAAGCGCTTTGCATGGAAGGTGCGCGACGAGAAGGCGGATTGGTTTCAGGGCATTTCCATGTACCAGTTCCGCGACAGGGGACGGCTGGGCTTAGAGCAGGAGGATCCGAATAACAAGGCGGTCGGTATCGAGCAGCCGCTGTTAAAAGATTATCAGGAGGTTCTTGCCGATCCGTATTTCAATCCGGTCATGACAAAGGGGGCGGATGTGCAGTTCCCTGCCGTGCTGCGTTGGGGCGGTTCCGAGGATGCGGACGGAATCTGCGTTTCTGTCATGTTTGAGAAGCAGCCGGATTTCTGTGAGATCACAATCGAGGATGAGATCGGCATGATGTTAGAGGTAAACGGGCGCTGGTTTTATAAGGCACCCGCCACGAAGACGATCGATCTGATGCCGGCGTTCTGGGAGAAGCCGGTCGCGGCGGGGCAGACCGTGACGGTATCTCTGTTTGCGCCGCCTGCGGACGGCGTCAATCCCGTGACGGAGAAAGAGGATTGGGCGACGAACTATTACGCGGAACTAAAGAGCGCACCGCAGTTCCGCATCCGTTATGAAGTGCCGGGCAAGGTCGGGTGAGAGACGCATCGGAGAGGAAAGGAAGCGGACATATGGGCAAAAAAGCGGCGTCCGCCGCGACCGTGATCGGCGGGAGCGACGGACCGACCAGTATTTTTTTGGCAGGCGGAGGAAACACAAAAGAAAAGAACCTGTACCGCAGATGGGTAACCGCTTATCGCAACGCGAGGTACCGGCATAAGCGCGCAAAGGCGGAAAGGAGCGTCCGCCCCGGCACGCACAGCATGGACGAGGTAGAGGCGTACATGATCGAGCGCTACGGCGCGGTCGAGGTGCCGCACACGGATCAGACCTATCTGGAGAATTGCAAAAACATGCGCGCGGCGCTTGCAATGAAGTATTACCCGGAGCTGGTGGGCGAGCGGCCGCAGAAACCGGACAGGGAAGCGCTGCAAAAAATGGACGAGGCAGAGCGCAGGGAAGTGCTGGAGAAGTTTATGGAGGAGTGCACCCGGATGCAGGAGCGCGCCGCCGCGCTTCCGGAGAGCCTTGTGCCGCTCGACTATCATTGCTATCAGATCACGCCGGGCGAGTGGAGCAGCGTGCATATCGAGCTGGAAAAAGCGCACGGTCTCATGATGGGCGGATGCAGCGCGTCGAATATGCGCTGCCACGGCGGAAAGCGCCTCATGAAGGAGGCGCAGGGTATCATGGCGGATATTCACCGCTATTACGGCGTGACCGAGGAGGACATCCGGCAAAAGAGCGAGCGGTATCATGATCTGGTCGTCGTGCTGACGAATGTGATGTAACGCCATGGTCTTGCATAATTCTTGAAAACGGGTATAATATAATGTAAGAAAGTATGAATTTCCTGCTTTCCAACAAAATTTGAGCGGAGGTGATATGATGTTGGCGGAATTACGTCAAAAATCACAGATTACGATACCAAAAGAAATTATTGTTAAGCTGGGGCTCGTGGAAGGCGATAAATTAGATGTATTTGAACGTGACGGCACGATCTGTATGTTGCCGGTTGCTGTTTATCCAAAGAAGTATCTGGATGAGCTTCACAGCGAGATCAATGAAGCAAAAATGAAAATTGCCTCCGGGGAACAGCCCGTTTTTGACAATGTGGAAGCGCTGTTTGCAAAGCTGGAGGATAATTGATGGCATATCGTATTACTTTTACCAAGCGGTTCGAGAAACATTTTAAGAATTTGACTGCGCAGGAAAAGAAACAGCTCCAAAACAAACTCCAGCTTCTTGCAGAGAATCCTATGCACCCGTCTCTTCGCACCAAACGTATTCAAGGTACAAACGACTTGTTTGAGTGCAGCGTCAACATGGATATTCGCATCATTTGGTATTATGAAGGAGACAAAATAATTATTCTCGTTGATGTCGGACATCATGATATTTTAGAGCATTTCTAAGATAAAATTTGTAATTAAAAAAATATCATGAAACGAAATATTCTCTTTTTTCTGATACCCGGATAATAATTTCTGCATTTTCGCTTTCACTTTACCGGGCGTCGTCGTTCTGGTATCCTCTGCCATATTCGTGCGCTGTTTATGATCTCCTGCGTTAAACCATTCCAAGCGGCTGTCAGCCTGCTGAATAGTAAGGCATGGATAAGCAGATGTGAAATGCTGCGCATTCCACGCTTCGCGAGAATTCTATTGTCATGAATAAAAAAATGCATGACAAACCGTGTTCCGCCACAGCCTGTCATGCATATTCCATACCCGTTATTACAACGCCGTATCGGTCAGCCGCGTCATCGCGCTTGCGGCGTCCACATACGAAATGCCCTGCCCGATCTCAAACAGATCGTCCTTTGCTAAGTCAAAGCACTCCATAACCTGGGGGGAGAACTCCCCGCACTCGCCGTTATGTATCATGCGGACCGCCTCGTCTGCCGGATACGCCATTTTGTATACACGCTTGCTCACAAGCGCGTCGTAGACGTCCACAATAGAGACAACCTGCGCCCAGATCGGAATTTCCTCGCCGACAAGACCGTCAGGGTACCCTTTTCCGTTGTAGCGCTCATGATGATAGCGGCAAATATCATAACAATACTTGTAAAACTCGCTCTCCTCCTGCTTAAACCGCTCCAACAAATCACAGCCGTTCGTCGTATGCTTCTTCATCTGCTCGAATTCATCCTTCGTCAGCTTGCCCGGCTTTAACAAAATACTGTCGGGGATCGTAATCTTTCCGATGTCGTGCAGTGCGGACGCATTGACGATCATATCAACCTGCTCTTTTACCAGATTGTATTCCGGATGGAATTTCATCATATAATTCATCAAAATCCGCGTAAAATATTTTACTCTCTTAATGTGCTCGCCCGACTCCAGGCTCCGGAACTCGACAACAGAGCTTAACGCATTGACCAAAAATTCATTATTCTTTTCCAGCCGCTTCTGCATCTCAACAAGCTTTGCCGTCCGCTCCTCCAGCTTCGCCTCCATGTCGATCCGCTTCTCGAACAGTTCTAATATGTTTAAGGTACGGCGTATGACAACCTTCGGATTAAACGGCTTATAAATCACATCCGACGCGCCGTACTCGTACGCCTTTAAGTCCGATTCCGCCGTTGCCTCTCCCGTGATCATGATGACTGCAATCCGATCCATATAGCCCTTTTCCGTCATGTATTCCATGACCTCTAAGCCCGTCTTCTTCGGCATCATCAGATCAAGAAGCAGCATATCGATCTCATCATGCCCGGCGTCTAAGATCTCGATCGCCTGCTCGCCGTCCGCTGCCTCAAGGATCCGGAACCGTTCCTTAAAAACCATCTTTAATAGTTCGCGGTTAATATCCGCATCGTCCGCTATCAGTATCGTTTTCTTTTTTTCCATCGCCTTACACCTATCCTATCCACAATGATTGATTTGCAGAATCATCTTTATAGTAACGTCTCCTCCCACTATATTGCAAGCATTTTTCCCAAATATTTTCAAAAAATCGCAAAAAAATCCTGTTGTGGTACTCCTCTTTCTAATGTGCTACAATAGGTGAGGATTTCCATTCTTCCAAAGATACGCCGGGCACGGCAAAACGCCGCCCGCCAGACCGCTATAAAGGAGGCTTTTCATGACACTCAAAGACCTGACAGTCGGACAATCCGCCGTCATCCTTTCCGTCGGAGGGGAGGGCGCGCTGCGGCAGCACTTTCTCGATATGGGGCTCATTCCGGGTGCAGAAGTGACCTTGGTAAAATTTGCCCCGATGGGCGATCCGATGGAGCTTTTGCTTCACGGATACGAGCTGACGCTGCGCCTTGCCGACGCCGCGCAGATTGCGGTCGCCGAAGCGTCTCCCGCATCGGAGCAGGTAAAAAAAGAACGTCCGAACAAGCCCATTCCGCACCCCGGCCTCGGCGAGGGCGGCAAATACCACAACAAAGACGAGGAGCACCCTCTCCCCGATTCCGAGACGCTCACGTTTGCGCTTGCCGGAAACCAGAACTGCGGAAAAACCACGCTGTTTAACCGTTTAACGGGTGCGAACCAGCACGTCGGCAATTTCCCCGGCGTCACGGTTGACCGCAAAGACGGCGTCATCAAGGGCTATCCGAACACGCTCATCACCGATCTTCCCGGCATTTATTCCATGTCCCCGTACAGCAGCGAGGAGCTTGTCACGCGCGGCTTCATCCTTACGGAAAAGCCGAAAGGCATCATCAATATTGTGGACGCGTCCAACATCGAGCGGAACCTTTATCTGACGATGCAGCTCATGGAATTACATATCCCGATGGTCGTTGCGCTCAACATGATGGACGAAGTGCGCGAAAACGGCGGCTCCATCCTCATTAACGAGTTGGAGGAGGCGCTCGGCGTTCCCGTCGTGCCGATCTCCGCCGCCAAAAACGAGGGCATTCATGAACTGATCGAGCACGCGGTTCATGTCGCCAAATATCAGGAATGTCCGAAACGCATGGATTTCTGCGATGCCGACGATGAGGCGGGCGGTCCCGTACACCGGTGCATCCACGGCATCATGCATCTAATCGAGGATCATGCCCAAAAAGCGGAAATTCCGATCCGCTTTGCGGCGTCCAAGATCGTGGAGGGCGATCCGAACCTGTTAGACGCGCTCTCTTTAGATGAAAACGAATTGGATCTATTGGAACACGCGATCGTGCAGATGGAAAAAGAACGGGGACTCGACCGCGCGGCGGCGATCGCGGATATGCGGTTTCATTTTATCAAAAAAATATGCAGCGAGACCGTCATCAAACCGGGCGAGAGCAAGGAACATATCAGAAGCCGTAAGATCGACCGTTTCCTGACCGGAAAATACACCGCCATTCCCGCGTTCGTCGGCATCATGGCACTCGTGTTCTTTTTTACGTTCCATGTCATCGGCTTAGGACTTCAAAACCTGCTCGCCATGGGTATTGATTCCCTGACCGGTATCGCCGACGCCGCGCTGACGGCAGGGCATGTCAACAAGGCGCTGCATTCGCTTGTCATCGACGGCATTTTTAACGGCGTCGGCAGCGTATTGAGTTTTCTCCCCATCATCGTAACCTTATTTTTCTTTTTATCCATGTTGGAGGACAGCGGCTATATGGCGCGCGTCGCGTTTGTGATGGATAAGCTGCTGCGCAAGATCGGGCTGTCGGGGCGCAGCATTGTGCCGATGCTCATCGGCTTCGGCTGCACGGTTCCCGGCGTCATGGCAAGCCGCACGCTCTCGTCCGAGCGCGACCGCAAAATGACGATCCTGCTCACGCCTTTTATGAGCTGTTCCGCCAAGCTGCCGATCTATGGCTTTTTTACGGCGGCGTTTTTCCCGCGCTTCGGGGCGCTCGTCATGATCCTGCTTTATTTTGGCGGCATAGCGGTCGGCATTCTCGCCGCGCTCATCATGAAAAACACCTTGTTCCGCGGCGAGCCCGTTCCGTTTGTCATGGAACTTCCGAACTACCGCCTGCCGGGATTCAAAAATGTCATGCGGCTTTTATGGGATAAGGCAAAGGATTTCTTACAGCGCGCGTTCACGGTCATTTTTGCCGCCACGATCCTGATCTGGTTTTTACAGACCTTTGACCTGCACTTTAATATGGTATCCGACTCGCAGGACAGCATCCTTGCGCTGATCGCGGGACTGATCGCCCCGGTCTTTGTGCCGCTCGGTTTTGGAGACTGGCGCGTTTCCACCGCCCTGATCGCCGGTTTCATGGCAAAAGAAAGCGTCGTCGCAACGCTCTCCGTACTTCTTCCGTCCGAAGCGCTGCTTTTCGGGCTTCTTGCGCCGGTTGACGCCGCCGCCCTGCTTGTGTTCTGCCTGCTCTATACGCCGTGCGTTGCGGCGATCGCCGCCGTCAGACGGGAGCTCGGCTCGAAATGGGCGTGCGCGGTCGTCATCGGACAGTGCGTGATCGCATGGGCTGCCGCGCTGCTTGTTCATCTTGTTGGGATGGTATTTTTATGAAAAAATTAAAACAATAATGATAGTATAGAAATAGATCTTTTTATAGTTTTGAGGAGAAGGTGAATGGAGAAAAATGAAGTTCTTTTGTACGTGACAGAAGACGGAACCGTTAAATTAGAGGTCGCGATGGAGGCGGAAACGGTGTGGCTTAATCTGAACCAGTTATGCGAATTGTTCCAGCGCGACAAATCTGTTATATCAAGACATATCAGGAACATATTTGCAGAAGGAGAATTAGAGCAAGATTCAGTTGTTGCATTTTTTGCAACAACTGCGGAAGATGGAAAAACATATCAGGTTGCTTATTACAATCTGGATGTGATCATATCTGTAGGCTATCGTGTCAAATCCCTCCGCGGCACGCAGTTCCGTAAATGGGCGTTGAAAGTCCTGAAAGAATACATGATAAAAGGTTTTGCGCTGGATGATGACAGGTTAAAAAATCTCGGCGGCGGTAATTACTTTGAAGAATTGTTGGCACAGATCAGAAGCATCCGCGCAAGCGAAAAGGTTTTTTGGAGAAAGGTTCTGGATATTTATGCTACCAGCATAGACTATGAACCGAAGTCAGAAATTTCCGTGCAGTTTTTTAAGCAGGTGCAGAATAAGATGCATTGGGCAGTGCATCATCATACTATAAATGAGAGCTGAGAAGAACCATTTTTTGGGCTATACTTGAAAAAGAAAATGATATTGAAGTTTAAGAATATAGAATCGGATGTTGACATTATGATTTTGCTAAATTGCGATCAAGAAGAAATAAGGGGAAAGCGAAAAGAGATCAGCCGGATTGCAAGCCGTGTGGGTCTGCGAAATGATATAATGGTTTCGCTTCTTGCGCGCAATCTTTATGCTCTTCTATTTTTGTTTCATTGCTTTTATTAAATTGAGCAGGGCGTCGATTTCCGCCTGCGAAAGTCCGGATAAATCTATTTCTTGTCTGCGTTCTACACCGAGAAGATAATCGGTAGACACCTTAAATATTTGTGAAATATGAATAAGCACATCATAGGATGGCAGGCGCAGACCTGTCTCATAAGCGCTGATAACGGATTTTGTCAGTCCCAGCTTTTGAGATAGCTGCGCCTGTGTCAAGTGATCTCTTAAACGTAAAGTCTTTAATAAGTTTCCAAAATCAACCATCAGAAAATCCCCTTTGCACAATCATACTATAGTGATTGTGTTTAATAGGTGGATAAAGTATTCAATTAGTTGACCTCTTGAAACTATTTTGATAAAATAAAACCAGTTTTTGGGATACATAGAACCGAGGGAGGGTACATGGCATGAGAAAGAAAAAGAGCATCACATGGATAGCATTGCTAATGACGGTAATATCGGCTGGAAAATTTGATATTGTTCCGGAGGACAGTCTTCATGTGGTATATGGAAAAGAGGCTGAAATGGAATTGCCCTGTTATCAATATGAGTTTGAAGGAGACAGCCACTATGAACTTTCGGATGAAGGTCCCACGGGTATGGGAGAAGATACCTTTGGAATGCTATCTATCAACGGCGAGGTGAGTCCGATCGAGTCCGTAAATGGGGTTTTGTCCTATGAAGTGACAAGCGGTAATGTATCGTTGGAATATTTATGTAAAGAGGCTGCAGACGATATTCCATCCGATGAATGGCATATTGCAGAGGATAAATCAAAGACAGTCGATGGCGTGAAACTGGATGAAAATATTGGGAGTGGAGCGCTTATTCTTCAAACATCCCTCACGGGTGAGGACTGGATCACAGAGGCAGTCTACACAGATATTTTGAACGAATCAGCGGAAACATTTTCTGATTTTTATACGACGCGTGAGATTCAGCAGATCAACGGCTGCTATTATCGGATTATTGTGGCATATAAGATGGAGCGGCAGATAGAGGATAAAAAGTATTGGTTTGTAAGTGTAGATAATTTTGAATATAAGAAATATGCAGAAGTATATGAGTTTTATCTGATCAATAGCAGTGAGAATGCGGCAGATACAACATCACCGTCTGCGTTGCCGAGGCGGGAGCTTGGAACAAAGATCAACACGGGAAAAGACAACGGTTTTTCCGGGAATGTGGAGATTACAAGAAAAGATCCTCATTATGGCTGGGACATCGGGACGTTTTTTGTGAACGGTTATACGAGAGAGACAACGGATGGAGAGGACCTTATATTCCTCAAAAATGTAGGAGACCGGGTAACGCTGTGGTTTCTTTTGTCCGAGGATATTACCTGCCTGAACGGGGACAAGAATTTGTCGGTCAGTGAAGATACCAACGGATACGACCAATATTTTGAGATTGACAGGACAAATTTTAAGCATGGCACATTGATTATCCGGTATACCGATCATGAAGGAGTACGGCATGAACCGGTGATCTATACGGATTTTCTTGCGGCGAACGCGTGTACCGGCGCGAATACGAAGGTTGAGTTGTTTGAAGAAGGCGATTATGAGGTGGCGCTGGATTATGAGATAAAAGAGGATTCATGGGTAGATTCCTATACGAATTATCGAATTTTCTTTACGTTTCAGATACGCAACGGAAATTGTATGGTATACCCGTTTGATACGGCTACGGGATCGGAGCTTGCAGATCATGCGATCACAGAGAATGGATTTAAGCTGGATATGGCAAGATCACGCTATCTGACGATAGATGTGACCAGAACCATTCTGAGACCGGATGGGGATGGTTATATCGAGGACGTTCGATTTAACAGACCGGCAAAAGACGGCGACGTGTATGTGGAAGAAGGAATTTATACATTTACAGTAAAAAATCTATATACGGACAGCGAGCCGACGACGAAACAGATTTATGTTGGCAGCAGTCCCATATTAAGGGCGCTTTCTTCAAGCGGGCTGTCCTTGCAGGAAATCAACGAATTATTAGCTGCGGGAGCGGAAATTAGCGAATTCGGGCAGATAGAAATGCCATCAAATTCGTCATTGGAAGAATTGGCGGAAGCGGAGGCGCCGGAGGAACCACAGGAAATGGTACAGGATACGGAAGTGCCTGCACAGGATAATAGCGGACTGACAATGGAGCTACAGCCGGTACAGGAGGAGACAGAGACCTTTGCTGAGGAGACGGAGCCTGATAACGCAGACCTTTCCGGGCAGGGGACGGGATGGTCTGCGGCGGCAATTGCAATCGTGGTCACAATTGTAGTCGTGGCAGGCGCTGCCGGTGTGTGGATTGTTATTACCAAAAAGAAAAAAGTGCAGAAAACGGAGTCTGTTGAACCGGAAAAGGAGGACAATGACTGATGAAAAAGATACTTGCATTATTATTAAGCTGTTCATTATTATTGACCGCCTGCGCGCAAAATCAAATACCGGAGAACACGACTGCTCTGCGGGGACAGGATGCGGCGGCAGGAGAACCGGCGCAGGAAGAAGCGGTTACGGAGCTTACAGATGCCGAGCTGCCCGATGAAGAAATTCCCGATCCGACGCCATATCATTATGAGATCAATTTTGAAAGCCTGAATGATGAAGATCTCATGCGATATATGGAGGATGATCTGTATTTAGGGATTGTCGGAGCACTGGACAGTGACGAATATGTTGTGGAAGAAATTCGCACGGTCTATGTCTCGCAGGAATATATTGATGAACTGGCGTACAATTCACAGGCAAATATCTATTTTGGATATACATTGGAGGAGCTCGACGCAGCGTTTGAGGGTACGAGGTATGTATTTACGCTTGGAGAAGAGGGAGATACCATTGTTACCGAATTTGAGGAATATGACGATATTTATGAGAGAGTGCTTCGGAATGTTGCGGTTGGAACCGGCGTTATTTTAGTCTGTGTAACGGTTTCTGTCGTGTCCGCGGGACTTGGGGCACCTGCGGTCAGTATGATTTTTGCGATGGCGGCGGAAAGCGGAACGACGTTGGCGTTATCCAGCGGCAGTATGAGCGCGATTGCGGCGGGTATCACGACCGGGATTCAAACGCATGACATGAACGAAGCGTTACGGGCGGCGGCACTCGCTGGGAGTGAAGGGTTTAAGTGGGGCGCGATCACAGGCAGTATATCCGGGGGTACTTCGGAATTTTTTGCACTGAGAAGTGCCGCCCAAACAGGACTCTCAATGAATGAAGTGGCAATCATTCAACGGGAATCCCATCTGCCGATGGACGTGATCGGTCAGTTCCATACAATGGAAGAATATGAGGTATTCAAGGCGGCAAATCTCAAGCCGGTAATGATCAATGGCAGAACGGCGTTAGTCCGCGCAGATATTGATCTGAACCAAGTAGATGAATTCGGAAGAACGAATTTACAGAGAATGCGTTTGGGGCTTTCCGCCAGGGACTCCGCCGGAAAGTCATTTGAGCTACATCATATCGGACAGGAAGCGGATGGCACATTGGCAATCCTGTCACGGGCAGAACATGACAGCGCAGCGTTGCACGGTTTCAAAATGGTAGGAGAAATTGATAGGGTAGAATTTGCACGACAGAGAAGAAACTTTTGGAAAACCATGGCAGAGTTATTAGAAAGCGGGGGTATCTGACGATGGAAAACTTTTGTGAACTCTTGAAGAAAAGTGAGGATTTTGTGTCCGTCAACGGAGCAGAGGAGGCGGAGATCGCGGCGGCAGAGGAGGCGTTATCTCTGCGGTTTGCAAAGGATTATCGGGAATATCTAGCCGCATACGGGGCGGCGTCGGCGAACGGACACGAATTTACCGGAGTGATAAAATCTGCAAGACTGAATGTGGTCGATGTAACAAAAAGAGAACGGGAAAGAAATGCGCACGCTTCCAATGCGTTCTATGTTGTGGAAGAATGCCTGATTGACGGCATCATTATTTGGCAGACGGCGGCGGGGGAAGTCTTTCAGTCCGTCGGTAACGGTGGGCTGGAAAAGGTCTATGATTCTTTAGCGGACTACTTTCTTTCGGATTTTTAACGTTCCCAAAATTTTTGCCGCTTTTGCAGAATGACCAGCTAATCCGCCGTGCTGTAAAAAAACAATCCCCAACCCGCATTTTCCATGATTGACGACGTCGAACGGCTTTGATAAAATAAAAGAAGATTTCATCAATTACAGCGAGGGGGAGAGCCTGTGGCGCATATTAAGTGGAACGATCGGTATAAACTTGGCGTTGATTTTATTGACAAGGAGCATAAGCAGCTCTTTTCGACGATGGACCGGCTGTTAAGGCTCAGCGAGAATGAGGAAAAGAGCGAATGGGCATGCCGAGAGGGCGTAAAATATCTGAAAAATCACTCCTTAGAGCATTTTGAGCACGAAGAAAGCTATATGCAGTCGATCAATTATGGCGAGTATGAGATACATAAGCGTCTGCACAATGATTTTCGCGATAATACGCTGCCGGCGCTGGAAAAAGAAATGGAAGAGTCGGAGTACTCCACAGACTCTATCCGGCATTTTCTGGGCGTCTGTATCGGATGGGTGGTTGCGCACACCCTGACGGAAGATTTGGCGATCGCGGGAAAAAAGACCAGCAAGTGGCTGGATATTCCGCATGAAAAAGAGCATGAGATCATGGAGCAGGATTTGGTTCAGCTGATTCAGGAAATGTTCCGGCTGGATGCGAAAATGATCAGCGGACAGTATGCGGGGGAAAATTTCGGCAAAGTAGTATGTTTCCGCTTTGTCTACCGCGGTGAGCAGAAAGAAAAATGGGAGATTACGCTTGTCTTTGAGGAACATCTTCTTTTAGCGGTGGTAGGAGCGATCTTTAACGCGGAATATAAAAAGCTGGACGACATGGTGATCAACATTTCCCGCTATCTTTCCAAACAGTTTATGGAGCGCGTCAAAGAGAGTTTTCCGGCATTGGCGTCATTCACCTTGGAAAAAGAAAATCTGCTGACCTATGAACAGCTTGTGGATTCCTTTGACCGCGAGCAGCCGGCGTGCAGCCTGCTGTTTGATACGGGCGAGGGATATTTTGCGTTCTGCGCGGTGTCCGCCGACCTTGTCCGCGGTAAGAGCGAAATGGCGATCAATCACGAGAACGCTATAGACACGGTAAAGCAGTATCTGGTAAAAGAAGATGCTTCTTTCAAGGGACAGAAAAAGAAGATTCTGATCGTGGACGATTCGGACTTTATGCGGAGCAGGATCGTGCGGCTTTTTGCGGATGATTATGACGTGACGGAGGTGGCGTCCAGTGTTTCGGCGATCCAGAGCATCACGATCAACAGACCGGATCTGCTGCTTTTGGATTATGAGATGCCCGTCTGCGACGGAAGGCAGACGTTAGAAATGATCCGTTCGGAGAAGGCGACGGCGAATATTCCGGTCATCTTCCTGACCGGCAGGGGCGACCGCGAGAGTGTCAAAAAAGTCATGGCGCTCAAGCCGGAGGGCTATCTGTTAAAGGCGATGCCGGAGGAAGAGATTAAGAAGATCATTGATGATTTTTTCGCGAAGCGGGCATAAAAGGGAAATCCTTTGCAATGAAAGACGTGTATTCTGAATTCTAAAACGGGGAAAACTGATTTTTTTCAGCTTCCCCGTTTTCTTGCAAAGAAAAAAGCCCTAGAGCCCGCATAAAATGCAAACCCTAAGACTTCAGTGCACCGCCAGGGGCTCGAACCCTGGACACCCTGATTAAGAGTCAGGTGCTCTACCAACTGAGCTAGCGGTGCACAACGTATTACAACGTTGCCGCATTATGACTGCCGTATTTACAACGCAAGAGTTATTATAGTATAATGCTTTTTGTTTGGCAAGCTTTTTTTCACAAATTTTTCATCATTTTCAAAAAACGGAGGAAAACTTATGATACGGGAAAGAATCACACGGCTGCAGAACCTGATGAAAGAGAGGGGCATAGATTATTATGTCATTCCCTCCGACGATTATCACAGTTCGGAATATGTGCATGCATTTTTTAAGTGCCGCGCGTACATGTCGGGATTTACGGGATCGGCGGGGACGCTGATCGTGAGTGCGGACAGCGCAGGTCTGTGGACGGACGGCAGATACTTTTTGCAGGCGGAGGAGCAGCTTTCAGGCAGCGGCATCACGCTTTACCGTTCGGGCGAAAAAGACGTGCCGACGATGACGGAATATCTCGCGGAAGCGCTTTTGGGCGGCGGTACGCTTGGATTTGACGGGCGTGTCATAACTAAGTCGTTTGTGGACAAACTGTTTGCGGCGCTGGAGGAGCGCAGACGGGGTGCGTCCGAGGCGGTGACGCTTCGTTACGAGGAGGATCTGGTCGGTCTGGTGTGGGAGGACCGTCCTGCGCTCACGGCGGAACCCGCCTATGAACTGGATGTCTGCTTTGCCGGCGAGAGCCGTGCGGATAAGCTTGCGCGCGTCCGCACCGAACTTGCGAAGCAGGAGGCGGACTGCCTGATCCTGACGAGCTTAGACGATATTGCGTGGCTGCTCAATATCCGTGGCGGCGACGTCGCGTATAATCCGGTCGTGCGCTCCTATTTTCTGCTGGAAAAGGACGGCGGCGTTTTGTATATGGATCAAAATGCGTGCCCGCCGGAACTGACAGCTTCGTTAAAAAATGACAATATTGTCATAAAAGAATACAATGCGATCTACGGGGATGTGCGGACGTTTGCGGACGGCACGGTCGTACAGTGGGATGAGCAGGTCGTCAATTATGCGCTGATCCAAAACGTAAATCCGGCATGTACGGTCGTTGCGCACGAGAATCCGACGTTGCTTTTTAAGGCGTGCAAGAATCCGACCGAGGTGGAGAATATGCGTAAGGCGCATGTGAAGGACGGCGTGGCGCTGTGCAAATTCCTCTGCTGGCTCGACAAGGCGGTGCCGGAAGGAAATGTGACAGAACTGTCAGCTGCGGACAAGCTGGAGGAATTTCGCTGTGAACAGGAACATTACCGCGGGCAGAGCTTTGAGCCGATTATCGGTTACGGCGCGCATGGCGCGATTATCCATTACAGCGCGACAGAGGAGAGCAGCGTGACGCTGCAGCCGGAGGGTTTTGTGCTGATGGATACGGGCGGGCAGTATCTGGAGGGGACGACCGACGTGACGAGAACGGTGGCGCTTGGCAAACTGACACAGGAGCAGAAAAAACATTTCACGGCGGTCTTAAAGGGAAACTTAAATCTGGCGTCCGCGCGGTTCATGGAAGGGACGACCGGCTTAAATCTTGATTTTTTAGCGAGAAAGGCGTTGTGGGAGCTGGGGCTTGACTACCGCCACGGCACGGGGCACGGCGTCGGGTATTTCTTGAATGTGCATGAGGGGCCGAACGCGTTCCGCCTGAAAGCAGCGACGGGCAGGGAGACGAAAACGCCGTTTGTGGAGGGCATGATTACGTCGGATGAGCCGGGCGTGTATTTTGACGGGCGCTACGGGATCCGGCTGGAGAATCTCATTGTCTGCTGTAAGGATCAGATGACGGAGTACGGGCAGCTGATGCGCCATGAATATCTGACGATGGCACCGTTTGATCTGCGCGCGGTAGAGCTGTCGATGCTGACAAAGGAGGAAAAGACGGCGCTCAACGCGTACCACAAAAAAGTATATGACACGATCAGTCCGATGCTGAACGAGGACGAGCGGGAATGGCTTGCGCAGGCGACAGTGCCGGTCGCGTGAGAAGAATGCGGACAAAGGGCGAACTATTTCGGTTCCGAATCTTGCGATGCAGAACGGTACGTTGAAAAACGCTTTGCGCCCTGCCGCAGGCTTGTTATGGAAAAACAGCGCGGAAATGGAGAAAGTGAATGGGGAAAGCAATGATTTTTGACACACATGCACATTATGACGATCAGGTGTTTGATGAGGATCGCGACGAGCTGCTTTGCAGTATGGCGGCGCGCGGCATCGGTACGATCGTCAATATCGGGGCGGATATGGAAACGAGCGCGGCAACGGTGGCGCTGACGGAGCGGTATCCTTTTCTGTATGGCGCGGTGGGCGTGCACCCGTCCGAGACAGGCGGGCTCACAGAAGACGACATGGAGCAGTTAAAACGCTATGCCGCGCGGCCGAAGATTGTGGCAATCGGCGAGATCGGTCTGGATTATCATGATCCCGATACGAACCGCGAGGCGCAGCAGCGTTGGTTTGTGCGTCAGCTTGCATTGGCGCGGGAAGTCCGGCTTCCGGTCGTGATCCACTCGCGCGACGCGGCGGACGATACCATGCGGATCATGAAGGAGCAGAAATGTGAAGAGATCGGCGGCGTGATTCATTGTTTTTCGTATTCCAAGGAACTTGCGCTGCAATATGTGAAGATGGGGTTTTATATCGGCGTCGGCGGCGTGCTTACGTTTGCAAACGCCAAAAAGCTTGTGGAGGCGGTAAAAGCGGTTCCGCTTGAGAAAATCGTGCTGGAGACGGACGCGCCGTACCTTTCGCCTGCGCCGGAGCGCGGCGTGCGCAATCATTCCGGAAAGCTGACGCTTGTGTCGGAAAAACTCGCCGCGTTAAAAGGCGTGACGGTGCAGGAGCTGATCCGGATTACGGAGGAAAATGCCCGCAGGCTTTACCGTATGGGGCAGGAGACATAAGAAAGGGCATGGCGCATCCGCCATCACAGGAACGCGCATCAAGGAGATAAGCCCGCGCCGCATGCAGCAGGGAATGTGAGGCAGGGCTGCGGTGAGAGGGGAAGCGTGCGGAGCGCGGATGCGACGCATGGAGGGCAAGGATCAGGAGCGGCCCGCACAGCTTTCTGCGCCGGGCGCATAACGGAGGATAACCATGGCAGAACTTGGCAAACCGCAGAATACAATCGCGGTCCTGCAAAAATACCAATTTCATTTTCAAAAAAAATTCGGGCAGAATTTTCTGATCGACGAGCGCGTGCTCGGACGGATCATAGACGCCGCCGGGATCGGAGAGAACGACTGCGTGATCGAGGTCGGTCCGGGCATCGGGACGATGACGCAGTATCTTGCGGAGCGGGCGCGGGAGGTCGTGGCGGTCGAGATCGACAAAATGCTGATTCCGATTCTCTCGGACACGCTTTCCGCCTATGAGAATGTGACCGTTTTGAATGAGGACATTCTCAAGGTGGACGTCGGCGCGCTCGTGCAGGAAAAAAATCACGGACAGCCGGTTAAGATCGTGGCAAATCTTCCCTATTATATTACAACGCCGATCATTACGGGACTGTTAGAGAGCGGCGTGCCGATCGAAAGCATGACGGTCATGGTACAGAAAGAAGTCGCGGAGCGTATGCAGGCGAAGCCCGGCACAAAGGATTACGGCGCGCTTTCGCTTGCCGTGCAGTATTACGCGGAGCCGGAAGTCGTCGCCCATGTCCCGCAAAATTGCTTTATCCCGCGCCCGCAGATCGGGAGCGCGGTCATCCGGCTGCGCCGGTATGAAAAGCCGCCTGTGGAAGTGGGGGACGTCCAAAAGATGTTTGCCGTGATCCGCGCCGTGTTTAACCAGAGACGCAAGACGATGGTGAACAGCGTTGCGAACGCGGAAGAGCTTGGCGTAACGAAAGAGCAGGTGCTGTATGCGCTGGAACAGATGGGGGAGAGTCCGACGGTGCGGGGGGAGACGTTTTCGCTCGAACGGTTCGCCCGCTTTACGGATCTTTTGCAGCCGTTTCTTTTTTCAGAGTGACCGCAGGACGATTTTCTTTCCGATTCATGAAAGTCTTTTTTGACATTGCCGTATGCGTATGATACACTTAGGGAGATAGTGGATATATAGTGGATTTTTACAGAATAACCTGTTAAAAAGCACAAGCTGTAGATGTACGAGGTGGCTGTCTTGGATAAGTATGAATACAAGTTACGGGCGGAGGAGATTAAGAATCTGATCTCACAAAAAGAGTATGCGGAGGCAATGGCGATCGCGGATACCATTGACTGGCGCAGAGTCAAGAATGTTTCCATGCTGACGATGGTCAGCGATTTATATAAAATCAACCGGAAATACGACGTGAGCCGCGACATGCTCCTTTTGGCGTATGACCGGCATCCGGGCGGCAGGACGATCGTATATTCCCTCTGCGAGCTGTCGATCAAGCTCGGCGAGTTCGTGCAGGCGGTCGAGTATTATAAGGAGTTTGTGCGTGTCGCGCCGAATGACAGCGGGCGCTATATTTTGAAATATAAGATTTATGACGCGCAGGAAGTATCGCTTGAGGAACGCATTCATGTTCTGGAAGAATTTAAGGCGGTGGATTATCGCGAAAAGTGGGGATATGAGCTTGCGTTTTTATATCATCGCGCCGGTTTGGAGCGCCAGTGCGTGGCGGAATGCGACGAGATCATCATCACGTTCGGCGAGGGCAAATATGTCGTAAAAGCGATGGAGCTGAAAATGCTGCATCAGCCGCTCACGCCCGTACAACAGGAACTGTATGATAACCGCAATCAAAAGAGGATTCCGGGTATGCAGAGGGCGGGGCAGCCGGCGGCGCGCGGTTCTGTCCAGAGGGAACGGCCGGCTGCGGCGATGCAGTCGTCCGGAGCGGCGTCGTCTGCGGCGTCTGCGCAGCCGTCCATGACGGCACAGCAGGGAAGCGAACTGGATATTCATGTAAAAACGCTGGATCTGGGAAATAAATATAATACACTCAATATTCAGGAAGCGCTTGCGAACAGCATGAAGGAGATTCTGGCGAAGGACGCGCTGGAGGCGGAGGCACAGCGCAAGCAGGCGGAAGCGGAACAGAGACTGGCACAGGCGCAGTACAGGCAGGAAGAAGAACGCAGGCTGGCGGAGGAGCAATACCGTCAGGAAGAAGAACAGCGCAGGCTGGCGGAGGAGCAATACCGTCAGGAAGAAGAACAGCGCAGGCTGGCGG
>JAMPAG010000002.1:124652-159809 GCA_023667365.1 bacterium
AGGAGCAATACCGCCAGGAGGAAGAACAGCGCAGACTGGCGGAAATCGAAATGCGCCGCAGGGCGGCGGAAGCGCAGCGTCTTGCGCTGGAAAAAGAGAAACTTGCCGTTGAGCGTGAGCGCATTGCATTAGAGCAGGAGCGTCTGGCAATGCAGGCGGCAGGTCAGAATGCGGGGGCCGGCGGTCCGGAAGAAAGGAAGGAAATCACGTTCGGCGCAGGCAAAGAGCTTGGCTTTGATCCGAATATGGACGCGGAAAGCCTGGTGCGGGATATGGCGGAACGCGCGGCGATGACAACGGCGGAAGGCGGTTATGACCGGATTCTCTCCATGGAGAACGACGGTCAGATCAGTCTGATCGTGCCGGAGCAGTCCCGTGTGGAAAAACAGATCACGGGGCAGCTTAGTATCGAGGAAGTGCTGAAAGAGTGGGAACGCATGAAACGCGCGAGCGATCAGAAGAGCATGGATGACTTAAAGCAGCGCGTGTTACAGCAGACAGGCGAGATGTTTACCGCATTTGACAAGAGCGCGAAATCGGGACTGTTAGAAGGGCTGGAGGACGAGAGCAGCACGCTGTCCAATCTGCCGATCGAGCCGATCGCGCCGCCGCCGAAGCCGAAAACGGACGCGGAGATTTTTGCGGAGTCCGTACTAAGAGACGACGGATTAGAGGGAGAGGATCTCCCGGAAGTGGAGGAACTTGCCGAGATTGAGCCTGTTTCCGATACATCGGAATTTGAGGCGTTAGAAAACCTGCCGGAGGAAGAAGAATCGGAGGATGCGTGGGAGGACGATCCGGCGCAGGAGGAGTCCGCGGCATTTGCAGAGAAATCCCCGCAGTTAAATGAGGAAGCGTCCGCGGCGGAATCACAGCCGCAAAAAGAAGCGGCAGCCGCTGACTTGGATTATGTGGTCGATACCGCGATGATGGGAACGGTGATCGAAGCGCTGGAAGCGCAGGGAATCGGCAGCGGGCAGACGGCACAGAATAGCGGCACAATGCAGGACAGCGCGGCAGGAAGCGGCGTGCAGAATAGCGGGAGTACCGGGCAGGATGCGGATCCGATGCGGGAAAATGCGGCGGACGGCGCACACGGGGAACAGAACGCAGGGGACGCAATGCAGGACAGCGCGGGAAGCGCGGCGCAGAGCGCAGACGCCGTGCAGAAAGACGACGGCGTGACAGAGAGCGGTGCCGGAGCGGATGAGAACGCCGCGCAGAACGCCGCAGAAGCATCTGCGGCGGACAATGCGGATGGGGCACAGGATACGGATGCCGCGGGGGGGACTGCAGGTGAACCGGGCGCGGAGACAAAAGAATTGCAGAGCGCAATCATTGAAGCGGAGCTAGAAGAACGCAATGCAAAGAAGAGCCGACCGGCGCGCAGGGAGCAGGCGAAGAATGCCGGTTTTGACACGGTGGAAATGCGGAGCGTTGCCGATAAACTGATCGAAAACGCCGAGCGCGAGATCAAGGGGGAGAGCGACCGCTTCGAGCCGTCAAGGGCGTTGACGGAGGACGAGAAAGAACTGTTCGGCGCGCTCATTCAGACAGACCAGATGAAGAGCCAGATCGCGGCGGCGATCGACAAGATCAGCCTTGCCGCCTATACCGGCAACGTCATCATTACGGGAGAGAACGGTTCGGGCACGATGACGCTCGCCAAAAATCTGATCAAGAGCGTGCAGATGTCGGATCGGAATTTTTCGGGCAGGGTTGCGCGTATTTCGGGTGCGGCGCTAGACAAAAAGAACATTCCCGCCACGCTTTCCAAACTGCGCGGCGGCGCGCTGATCGTGGAGAAAGCAAACGGCATGAGCG
The DNA here is from genome assembly GCA_023667365.1 of bacterium. Taxonomy (GTDB): domain Bacteria; phylum Bacillota; class Clostridia; order Lachnospirales; family Lachnospiraceae; genus DLAJ01. Next base: position 126,477 of record JAMPAG010000002.1, read on the forward strand.
CGGAATCCCTAAAGAAGCTGGCGCAGTACTTAGAGCAGGAGAGCGAAGGGCTCATTGTTATTTTTGAAGATACCAAAATAGAAATGCGCAAGTGTCTGAATAAAAATCCGGCGATCGAGGAGAATTTTAACGCGCGCATTGATATTAACGCGATGGATAACGACGCGCTTGTCGCCTACGCGCGGGATTATGCGTATGACTTAGAGTACAGTATTGACGATCTTGGTATTTTGGCGCTCTATACGAGAATCTCCGATCTGCAGACCGGCGACCACAGCGTCACGCTTGCGGAGGTGCGCGAGATCATTGATGAGGCGGTCTGGAGCGCAAACCGTAAAAATCCGAAACATTTTGTTGATATTTTATCCGGAAAAAGATATGATGATGAAGATATGATCATATTGAGAGAGAAAGATTTTATTTGTTAAAAAGAAATTCTTATTTATGGTAAAGGGGGATTTACTATGGCGGAAAGAAAATCGGCTGCCGCAAAGAAAGCGGACACATCCGGGAAAAGTGCGCGTGATCTGTTGCAGCAGGAGGATGCGGGCAGCGTGTTTATTTCTGACGCGGACATGTTTGTATTCGGGAAGGGAACGCACTATGATATTTATAAAAAGCTGGGCGCGCACCCGTGCATAAAGGACGGGGAAGCCGGCGTGTTTTTCGGCGTCTGGGCGCCTCACGCCGCGGCGGTGCATGTATTTGGGAGCTTTAATGACTGGAATGAGGAAGCGTGCAATATGGAGCGTTTGGGAGACATCGGTATTTACGCGCTGTTCGTTCCCGGAGTAAAAGCGGGGGATATGTACAAATTTCTTATTTATACGCATGACGGAAGAAAGCTTTATAAAGCAGATCCTTATGCGAACTACGCGGAGCTGAGACCGGGAACGGCGTCGAAGGTCACCGACCTTTCCAAACTGAAATGGACGGATGCCGCATGGATGGAGGAGCGCGCGCAGAAGAATCCGTACAAAGAGCCGATGGCGGTCTATGAGTGCCATGTCGGTTCCTTTATGAAGCATCCGAACGGGACGGAGGACGGTTTTTATAATTACCGCGAGTTTACGGAACGTATCGTGGAATATCTCAAGGAAATGAAATATACGCATGTGGAACTGATGGGAATTGCGGAGCATCCGTTTGACGGTTCGTGGGGGTATCAGGTGACGGGGTATTTCGCGCCGACCGCACGCTATGGAACGCCTGAGGATTTTCAGTATCTTGTCAATACGCTGCACCGCAATAAGATCGGCGTGATCTTAGACTGGGTTCCCGCGCATTTCCCCAGGGATGCGCACGGGCTGGCGGATTTTGACGGCGAGGCGCTTTACGAATATCCCGATCCGCGGATGGGCGAGCACCCCGACTGGGGAACGAAGATTTTTAATTACGCAAAGAATGAGGTGCGCAATTTCCTGATCGCAAACGCGTTGTTCTGGATCAAGGAGTTCCACGTGGACGGTCTGCGCGTGGATGCGGTCGCTTCCATGCTGTATCTGGATTACGGCAAGAGCAGCGGCAACTGGGTGCCGAATAAATTCGGCGGGCATGAAAACCTGGACGCGATTGAGTTCTTCAAGCATCTCAATTCCGTGGTTAAGGGCTTAAATAACGGCGCGGTCACGATCGCGGAAGAATCGACGGCATGGCCGAAGGTGACGGCGTCGCCGGAGGATGACGGACTTGGTTTCACGTTTAAGTGGAACATGGGCTGGATGCATGATTTTTGCGATTATATGAAGCTGGATCCTCTTTTCCGCAAAAACAATCATCACAAGATGACGTTTGCGATGAGCTATAATAATTCGGAAAAATATATCCTGCCGCTCTCGCATGACGAGGTCGTTCATCTGAAATGTTCCATGGTCAATAAGATGCCGGGCTATCAGGTTGACAAGTATGCGAATCTGCGCGTCGGGTATACGTATATGTTCGGACATGCGGGAAAGAAGCTGCTCTTTATGGGGCAGGATTTTGCACAGGAGCGCGAGTGGAGCGAGGCGAGGGAGCTTGACTGGTATCTGCTTGAGAATCCGCTCAACAGAGGGATGCAGGAATATATGAAAGAATTGCTCAGGCTGTACCGCAAGTATCCGTGCTTATACGAGATCGACCATGACTGGGCAGGCTTTGAGTGGATCAACGCGAACGACGGCGACAGGAGTATTTACAGCTTCTTTAGAAAAGGAAGCGAAAATAAGAACCGTCTGCTGTTTGTGCTGAACATGACGCCCATGGTGCGCGAGGATTTCCGTCTCGGCGTACCGCAGAAGAAAAAGTATAAACTGCTCTTAAACAGCGATGAGACGCGTTTCGGCGGCAACGGCAGCGTGATACCGGCGGAGATCAAGGCGGAGGCGGCGCCTTGTGACAGCAGGGATTATTCGATCGCGTTTTCACTCCCGCCGTACGGCGCGGCAGTCTTTGTCTTTTAGGCAAAATCACAAAATCCCGGCCGCAGGGTAAAGAAATAGGCAAAATGAACCGAAATAAAAGGTGAGCGCAAGGAATGCGTTCACCTTTTTTCTTAAAGGAAAAACGAGGATGCGGCACAGAAAAGAGGAAGCCGCGGAAAAGAGACGGAGTGGCTATGAACGTACAGCTTGAAGGAATCGGGCAGGGAAACGTCATAGACAACAGCAGGACAATTTCATACGGTGCCGCGAGGACGTCCGGGACGGATGCTCCGAGCGGATATACATTGGACATTTCTGGTGCAGTTATGGATAACTCGGCTTATGCAGGTCATGGAAGGACCACAGAAGACATCGTGTGCGATGCAATGACGACGGAAGCGGCGTTGCAGAGTCAATATCTGACCGTGATGTCCAATTCTGTGTCCGGGGAAGATTTTGAAAAGCTGACCGAGGACGGATTTAAGCCGTGTGAGACCGATGTGGAGACAGCGGTCACTGTTGTCGATGAGATCAAGGCGGTCCTTGCCGAAGCGGGAACCGTAATAAGCGGATATAATGACGACATTGCGCCGGAGGTGTTAGAAGAGATTACCGGCAGTGCGGCGCGGGCGCAGGAGATCACAAAGGCGTTTCACGAAAATGACATACCTGTCACAGAAGAAAACGTGCGGGATGTGATGGATGCGGTCGAAAGGAGCAGAGAGCTCACGGAGCCGGCTGACGGCACGGTCATATACATGGTACGGCAGGAAATGGAGCCGACCGTGGATGATCTGTATCGCGCGCAGCACAGCGGCTCGGCGGACGGCGGGAAGCAGAGCTATGGTTATTATGACCAGAACGGAAGCGGCTATTATGCAAAGCGCGCGCAGGAATACGACTGGGACGCGCTTGAGGAGCAGATCGAGAGCGTGATCCGTAAGGCGGGACTTGCCGTAAATGAACAGAGCATTGCACAGGCGCGTTTTCTCGTAGAAGAGGGCGTGCCGTTGACGGAGAGAAGTCTGAACCGTCTGGCGAGTCTGAAAGGGCTGAGCTATCCGATCGGCGAGGATCAGGTCATTCGTGCGGCGGCGGCGGCGATCGCGGACGGAAAAGAAGCGGGTCAGGCGGATGTAACCGGCAGGGGAAGCGCGTGGCAGCAGGCGGTATACTGGAAAGAGCAGGCGGCGCGCGTGAGCGGCGAGGCGTTGGAGGAAGCCGCAAGGCGCGGCGAGCCGCAGGATCTACGGCATCTGTGTGCCGTACAGGACGAGATCGATGCGCAGGCGGGTGCGACGGCAGGCGGCGCCGGGCAGGCAGGAAACGCGGTCGGTGTGACAGACGCGGCGGACGTTTCACAGACGCAGACGGCAGGCGGTGCAGGAAATGCGGCGGACGCTTTACAGACGCAGACGGCTGGTAATGTGGGAAATGCGGCGGATGTTTTACAGACCGGCGAAGCGGCGCAAAACGCAGAGATAGAAGAACTCAGCGCAAGACGGCAGTTGGAAGAATTGCGTCTGCAAATGACGATCACAGCGAACTATACCCTGATCAAAAAGGGATTTGCATTGGATACGACAGAACTGTCACAATTGGTAGAACAATTGCGGGCAGCGGAAAGCGAAAGACGCCAGAAATTGTTCGGCGGCGAAAGCGTTGCGGAGAATGAGAGACGTGAGAGTCTCTTTACCGAGACGGTACAGGCGAGAGAAAAGCTGTATATGGCGCCGGCAGCGTTCGTCGGGCGGATCGCGCAGGCAGAGAGCGCGTGGACGTTCCGGTATGCGGCGGACGAGGCAGAACGGCTAAGGAACGCTTATGAGCAGGCGGGCGGGCGCTATGAGACGATGATGACGCAGCCGCGTGGCGATCTTGGCGATTCCATCCGCAAAGCGTTCCGCAATGTGGATGATATTCTGCGGGATATGGATCTTGAGGCAAGTGAAGAAAACCGCAGGGCGGTGCGGATTCTCGGTTATAACCGGATGGAGATCACAAGAGAACAGATTGACCGTGTGAAGGCGGCGGATGCAAGTGTACAGCGTGTTGTCGATAAACTGACGCCCGCGTCAGTTCTTAATATGATCCGCGAAGGGAAAAATCCGTTAGAAATGTCGGTGCCGGAGCTTGAGGATTATCTGAGCAGCGCGGATAGGGAAGCGGCGTCCAGGCAGGAAAAATTCAGTGAGTATCTGTATAAGCTGGAGCGTGCGGATGAGATCACGCAGGAGGAAAAGGAATCCTATATCGGTATTTATCGTCTTTTCCGTCAGATTGAAAAAAGTGACGGAGCTGTCATTGGAAGCCTTGTGAATCAGAATGCAGAGCTGACGATGCGAAATTTGTTGTCCGCGGTGCGCACAGGGAAGCAGAAAGGGCTTGATCTTACGGTGAGCGACAATTACGGCGCGCTGCGTGAGATCGCGAGAACGGATATTACCATTGACCGGCAGATCATGAGCGCATATGAGGAGCAGGTGTGCAGAAGCATTTACGATTCGCTGGAGCCGGCGGCGCTTCATGAAATGGATCTGAATGAGAATCCGACGATGGAGCAGCTTTTGGCAGGACTCCGCGCGGCGCAGGCGGAGAATGATGTGAAGGAAAAGACCGAGGCGCAGGAGCGGCAGTACCGCGGCGAACAGCTTTCCGGGATCCGGGAGGCTGCGGAGATCGGTGAGGAGCAGATCCGTTTTCTTTTAGATGCAAAACAGCCGGTCAGCGTGAATCATCTGGCGGCAGCGCAGGCGATGAGAAGAAACCGCAACGGGGCGTTTGCCAGGTTGTATGAGCTTTCGGACGATACGGCGCACGCGGAGACGTCGGAAGAGGCGCGGCGGAGTTTCCGGCAGGCGGCGGAAGAATTAAGGGACGGCCTGACGGACCCGGACGCGGCGGGAGCGGCGTATCGGGCATTTGCGGAAGCAGGCATGGAGCTTCTGGAGCAGCAGAGCCTTGCGGACGGATCCTATGTGGATGTGAAGGCGTATCAGTTGATCGGTAAGCAGTTGTCGCTGGCGGTGGGGATGACGCGTGAGGAGCAGTACCACATACCGGTAGAGATCGACGGACAGGTGACGGCGCTCACCGTGAAGATCCGGCACGGAGAAGACGTGCAGGGACGGGTTGCGGTCGCAATGGAACATGAAAGCTTCGGTAAGGCGGGTGCGGAACTGGAAATGACATCTGCGTCAGATGTGTCCGGCTATCTCGCCTACGGTTCCCAAGGCGGGGAACAAGTATTGGCAGCGCTGGAAGAGCGCTTTCGAGAACGGCTTGCGGGCGAGGGACTTACCCTGCAGGCGTTCCATTCCATATACAGCAGTGAAGTAAATCCTGACAATATTGTCAGTCACAGTACGAAACAAAGCGGGCAGCAGACACAGGTGCGCACATCCGTCCTGTATACGGTGGCGAGAAGTTTTGTTGCGGCAATGCAGGATACGGCAGTCGGTAGAAAGGAGCAGAATGAAGTATGAAGATCAATTATAATTTACAGGCAATGGGCGCGCAGAGCGCATTAAAGAAGAATGAGGCAAAGCTGTCGGCATCGACGCAGCGTCTTTCTTCCGGCTACAAGATCAATCAGGCGAAGGATAATCCCGCGAGCATGGCGATCAGCAAAAAGATGAGGCTGCAGATCAAGGGACTGACGCAGGCAGGGGACAATATCGTAAACGGAATTTCCGTGTGCGAGACAGCGGACGGTACGCTTGCGGAAGTACATGATATGCTTCAGAGAATGAAAGAGCTGGCGGTGAAAGCGGCGAACGGAACAAATACAACTGCGGACCGCGAGTCGATCGAGTGTGAAATGAAGCTGTTAAAGGAAGAGGTTACGCGAATTGCGACACAGACCGATTTCAATGATATGACGCTGATCGACGGAACGTTTGATCTGCGCGGCTATGCGAATGAGCTTGGCGTGAAGGTGACGGAGTACAGCGACGAGGTGCCGCTTGGAAAATATACGATCGTGGTCGAGTCGATCGGGGACGAGACGACGGAGCCGGTTACGGATGCGAAGGTATCGCTGGATAAGACCAACGTAGATGCGCAGGCGGGTAGCCAGCAGTTTGTAAATGAGGCGAGGGTGACGACGGAGGGGAATAAGGTCACGATCACAGATAATAAAGGAAAGACAATCACCCTTGAGCTTGACCAGAATACTTACGCGGGAGGCGCCAATAAATCGGTTGAGCTGGATCTGATGGGAATCGGCGGATACGCGGTGCAGGTCGGCGTGAACGAGGGGCAGCTGCTTGATATGAGACTGCCGACCGTTTCCTTAAAAACGCTTGGGATCGAAGATGTCGGGATCAGCACTCAGCCAAAGGCGCGCGAGGCGATGGATACGCTCAGTGAAGCGATTGATAAGGTATCGCTGATCCGCGGTCGTATCGGTGCATACCAGAACCGGCTTGAGCACGCGGGGGCAAGCGTTGACGCGACGACGGAAAATATGACGGCGGCGCTGTCCAGAATTGAGGATCTCGATATGGCGGAGGAAATGGTGGATTATACCATCACGCAGGTTCTTGTGCAGGCGGGAACAAGTATGCTGACGCAGGCGAACAGCCAGCCTGAACAGGCGCTTCAATTGCTGCAGTAATCGGGAAGGAGCGTTATAGATGCAGGACACATTAAAAAAGGATTTTACCCTGCGGATTGCGCAGGCGAATCGCACGCAGCTCACCGTGATTATTTTTGAGATCTGCCTTTCCTATCTTGAGGCAGCGATCGAGGGAACGGACAGGGAGGAGAATATCGCAAGGGCAAGAGCGTGTGTGGATGAACTCAAAGAGTCGCTTAATTTTGAGTATGAACTTTCGGGGCCGCTCCTTCATCTTTATATTCATGTGAATAAGCTGTTGGTGAGAGCGGCGGCAGGAAAGCGGACAGAGCCGCTTGTGGAAGCGCAGTCCATTATGAGCAGACTGCACGATCAGTTCAGCAAAGTCAGCGAGTCGGACGACAGTATGCCGCTTGTGCAGAACGCGCAGGAAGTGTACGCCGGGTATACCTACGGTAAAAATGACATAAATGTCAATGTGGGAGGCAGTGAAAGAGGGTTCTTTGCATAGAACCCTCTTTTAACTTCTATAAGATGTGCGGGGTTCGGTGTAGAAATAGTAGCCGGAAAGCTTGATTTTAGAAAAAAATATGATAGAATGCATATATAAATACACAAATGAGGAAACATAATGCCAAATTGGGAACAAGTGAAAAAAGAAATAAATAGTGTGCAGAATCCGCATGATACAATCAGGCGGAAATACCTAAAGGTAATGAATGAATATACCGGCAGGAATGTTATCGCATATTATTCTGCATTTATTCAGAAACCGGGCATATCAGGGACGGGAATTGATGATAGTGATAAAAATGCGTTTATGCAGGCGGCGCATGGTCTTAACCGCGAGTTAGGGTTGGATTTGATTTTACATACACCGGGAGGAAATGTTGCTGCGACGGAATCTTTGGTGTATTATTTGAAAAGCTTGTTTGGAAATAATATTCGGGTTTTTGTTCCTCAAATGGCAATGTCTGCGGGAACAATGATTGCATTGGCGGCGAGAGAAATCGTTATGGGAAAACAGTCCAATTTAGGTCCCATTGATCCGCAGTATGGCGGAATGTCTTGCGCAGCTGTGTTAGAAGAATTTGATACGGCGTTGGAAGATATAAAGAAGAATCCGCAGAGTGCGCATTTGTGGTCTAATATTATTGGGAAATATCATCCTACTTTTTTGGGGGACTGTAGAAAGGCGATTGAGTGGTCTGAAGAAATTGTTATGGGATGGTTAAAGGATAACATGTTTGCTGATTCAGAGAGTGCAGATGTTGATGCTTCCAGAGTGGTCGCATTTTTATCCAGCCATAACAATACTTATTCACATTCGAGACATATTCATAGTGATGCATTAGAAAAGATGGGTGTGAATATAGTAAAGCTGGAAGGGTTAAATGATAAAGCGATAGGAGGATGTAAAGATTTACAGGATTGTGTTTTAACGATTCATCATTCGTATATGGATGCCTTTGCCAGTTCCAGGGCAATTAAAATTGTGGAGAATCATATTGGGGCTGCTATGGTGACGAACTATGTGAATCGGGAATAGGAGAAATTTATGGAAAATAACTTTATTGAGAAGTATGAACGAATAACGGGGCGGACAGAGTTTGGTTTATACAGGTCGCCTGAGGAAGAGGCAAGTAAAATTAAAAAGTGTACGATTCTAAAAGAGGTTGATATTACGTATAGTAATGAGATTCTTGGTTATACACAAGGATACGAAAATGGCGTGTACAACTAAATTATGGATGAAAAGAAATATTTGGGAAAAAGAGAATCGTTATTATGATGTAAAAATTATTCATAAAAGATAAAGTGGCGTGATTTCTCGATTTTACGGGGAATGCGCCACTTTTGAGTTTTGGGAAGAGCGTGGTAAGTTTGCAAGAGTGGTAATGGGAGTCTGTGGGGCATTTGTACCCTATGTGAAAATCCCGTCCTGCATCACCGGAATCACGGGGATGGTAATTGATTCGGGAGCCGGAAGCGCTTCTCCCGCAGGGAATAAATGGAGCTCCTGCGCCTGATGATATAGAAAACGATAACGTTTCAGCAGAGAATTCACTTCGTAGATGTAGCAGTCGATCAGATCGGGATCGGTCGCGTTGTCAAAGCCGGCATAGGCGCTTTCTAATGCGAACCGTGTCTTTGCGATCGCGTCTAAGATCGTATTTTTCCCGGTATCCTCGTAGTAGGACTGGCTATATTGGATTTTCATATATCATCACACCTTTCTGTCTGTTTCATTATAAGCAGGTTTTTTCCTGTTTATTCATGAATTACCAAAATAAAGCATATTCTTAGATGGAAGCGGAAACAGGCGGAGGGGGAGCAGATGACGGAGATCACAAACGGACAGGGGATGCTGATGATTATATTGGTGTGCGCGGTATTGCTGGTAATCGTGCTGCGCGGAAAGCGGACGGACATTCTGATCGGATTTATCCTGCGTGCGCTGTGCGGTCTGGTGTGTATTTATGCAGTCAATGCGATTATGCTGCATTTCCGGTATCAGGGGACGATCGGGATCAATCTCTATACGCTTTTGACATCCGGAATCCTTGGATTTCCGGGGCTGATCGCGCTTTATGCGATAAAAATCGTCAGTTCTTTGTGAAAAATTCCCAAACTTCAAAAATCATTGTTTTTGATATGGACAAATGAAAAAAAGCATATTATAATCAGTCTTACCAATCGGGTATACCCCGATTTCCAAACGGTCTGCGTCTGCGGACCGGTCATTCTTTCCCGTATCGGGAGATATTCACAAATGGGAGAATTTGAAGAAAAGGAGGCAGAATGGCACAGGACGTATTGGCGCTGTGCGACGGGAACATTCACTATAGCAGCAGGCTTGCCGCATATTTGGAACAGCAGAAAGCATTTCCGTTCCGCATCCTGCTTTTTTCGGACGCGGAGCAGATGATGAAATGTGTGGCAGATTTATGTCCGCAGTATTTTCTTTTGTCGGAAGAAGTCTATGCAGAGCTGCTGGAGAGCGGAATGCCGGTTTATAAGCGGCTGTTTCTGCTGCGAAAGCAAAAAGAGAACAATGAATGCGATGCGCCGCACATCACCACAATTTACAGGTATCAGCAGGCGGGGAATATCATGCGTGCGATCCTCGCCCAGCTGGAGGAGACCGGCAAAAACGGCAGGAACAAAAGCGCAGAGGGCACAAAGATCGTCGGGGTGTATACGCCTGTCAGACGAAGTATGCAGACAAGCTTTTCCATCCTGTTAGGGCAGCTCCTTGCGGCACATGCGCGGACGCTCTACATCAATATGGAAGGGTATTCGGGATTCCGCACGCTGCTCGGCGGAGACTTAAAGCCGGATATTACGGATCTGATGTTTTTGGCAAAAAAAGAAGGGGAACCGTTCATGAGGATATTGGAGGGAATGATCCATACGATCGGCAGGCTTGAATACATTCCGCCGGCAGCGGCGTTCGTGGACCTTGCCGCCGTTGCGAAAGAGCAATGGATCATGCTTTTGCAGGAGATCAGGAGGGATGAGAGATTTTCCTATTTGGTTTTGGATGTGACCGAGCAGGTGCAGGGGATGTTTTCTGTTTTGGAGGAATGCGATCTGATCTATACCATGGAAGGCGCGGATGCGGTCGCACAGGCAAAGCTCTATGAGTACGAGCAGCTTCTTTCTTTTATGGAATATGACGGGATCCGGAAGAAAACAAAAAAGAAAAAACTGCCGAGCGTGCATTTTGCGGAAATGAACTTTGAGCGGCTTTTATATAGTGAGCTTGCGGGATATGTCCGCGACGTGGCACGGGAGGATTTCGGGATCGAAGGATAAGGGAAAGACCGTTGTCCGCAGACGGATGCGCTGCGGGCAGGAGGCGGGCAGCAGAGGGAGAAACAGCAGGGGAGAAGCAGCAAGGAAGAAGCAGCAAGGAAGAAGCAGCAAGGAAGAAGCAGACGGATATGCTGCGGGTATGGGTGAGACAGGGATGGAAAAGCGGCAGGCGGGAGGAGAAGTGAGCATGAGCCGGGGAGAGAGTATGCGGGAGCTGCAGGCGCAGATCAGGGTGCGTGTGCTGTCGGAAATGGACATGACGCAGGAGCTGACGGACGAGGAAGTGTGCGGATTGATCGAGCAATGTATTTTGGAGGTGTCGCGGGAACGCTTCATCAGTCTGGAGGACAAGCGGAGGCTTGCGCGGGAAGTGTTTTTGTCCATCCGGAAGCTTGATTTTTTACAAGAGCTGATCGACGACGAGACAGTCACGGAGATCATGGTGAACGGACCGGACGCGATTTTTGTGGAGAAAGGCGGAAAGTTGTCCCGATTAGACGAGCGTTTTGAGTCGGTCGAGAAGCTGGAAAATGTGATCCAGCAGATCGTGGCGTCCTGCAACCGTGTCGTCAACGAAGCGTCGCCCATTGTGGATGCCAGACTGGAAAACGGTGCGCGTGTCCATGTTGTGCTTGCGCCGGTCGCCTTAAACGGACCGATTCTGACGATCCGGCGATTTCCCGAACATCCGATGCGCATGGCGGAGCTGCTGCGGCGCGGCTCCCTGAACCCGGAGGCGGCGGAGCTGCTCGCAAAGCTTGTAAAGGCGGGATATAACATCTTTATCAGCGGCGGGACAGGCTCCGGAAAGACAACGTTTCTCAACGCGCTTTCCGAATATATCCCATCCGGCGAGCGCGTGATCACGATCGAGGACAGCGCGGAGTTACAGCTTGTCGCCATACCAAACCTTGTGCGGATGGAGACGAGGAACGCAAACGTGGAAGGCTGTCGCGAGATTACGATCCGCGACCTGATCCGGGCGTCCCTGCGCATGAGACCGGACAGACTGATTGTCGGCGAAGTGCGCGGGAGCGAGGCGGTCGATATGCTGCAATGCCTGAATACGGGACATGACGGTTCGCTCTCGACCGGGCACGCAAACAGCGCGTCGGACATGCTTTACCGTTTAGAGACAATGGTGCTGATGGGAATGGAGCTGCCGCTTGCGGCGATCCGCGGGCAGATCGCTTCGGGACTGGATGTGATCGTGCATTTGGGAAGGCTGCGCGACCGGTCCCGCAGAGTGTTGGAGATCACGGAGGTATTGGGTTATGAGGACGGCGCGATCCGTATGCAGCCGCTCTATCAATTTGAGGAGGAGGGAGAAGATGATGAAAAAAGAATCATCGGTACGCTCAGAAAGCGGGCGGAGCTCTGTCATACAGAAAAACTCCGTGCTGCCGGACTATCGTGAATATCATTTTAACGTGCGGGAGCGGATGGGGTGCATCCTGCTCGCAGGAGGAGCAGCCGCGCTGCTTGCCTATTTGTTTTACCGGTCACTCTATGCCGTGCCGCTTCTTGCGTTGTTGACCATTCCCGTATATCGGATGGAGCAGGATCGGAAGATGCGTGTGCAAAGGCAGAACTTAGAGCAGCAGTTCAAGGACGCAATGCAGGCGATGACGTCGGCATTGCAGGCAGGATATTCCGTAGAAAATGCCATCCGGGAGACCTGCGGGGACATGGCGCATATGTATGGAAAAGACGGGCTGATCACACAGGAGTTTTCCTATATGGTACAGGGTGTACGCAACAATCATACGCCCGAAGAGTTGATGGAGGATCTTGCGCTTCGCAGCGGTTCGGAGGATTTGATGGAATTCGGCGGGCTATTTGGAATTGCCAAGCGGACGGGCGGAAATCTGACAGAAATCTTAAAATCCTGCGGGAGTACGATCTGTGACAAGCTGGATACGAAAAAAGAGATTGCGACCGTTATGGCCGCGAAACGTTTAGAGGGACGGATCATGGATATGATCCCATGTGCGATCATTCTTTATATTGATCTTTCTTCTCCGGGATTTTTCCGGTGTCTGTACCACAATATTCTCGGCGTCATCATTATGACGGTCTGTCTGGCGGCTTATCTGGGCGCGGTTCTGTTATCCGAAAAAATCATGTCTGTGGAGGTCTGATATTCAAAAGTGGCAATACGGATTTATTTTTTAGTGTTTGGTTTTTATATGATTCTTTTTCTGCTCTCCCGCAGGGAATCCGTGGAATGTGAAAAAGCAACCGGCATGAAACCGCTGACATGTTTTGCAAGAGCGGCGGCCATGCTGCTGAAGGGACTGCGGAGAAAAGGGAAAAAGCGGTTCGAAAAAACGGACGTGCGGATGGAGCAGGAATTGAATAGATGGTATCCCGGCGGTGCGGAGGATCCGTGTTTCTGTTATCAGAGGGACAAACTGGCGTATGCGCTCATGATCGTTGCGGCGGGCACGCTGTTATCATTTTGCATGTGTGTGAGCAGCCGGCAAAATCAGCAGAGTATAACCCGGATCGCGCGCGGCGGCTATGGCTCGGAGCAGACAGTGGAGCTGACCGCACGGCTGGGAGACGGTCAGGAGCAGGAGGAAACCGTGCTCGTCAGGGTAGCAGGAAAAGAATATACAAAGGAGGAGGTAAATGCATATATGGAGCAGGTGCGGACGGCGCTTCCCGAAGCGATCCTTGGAGAAAACGCGGATGTGGACCATGTGACGAAGCCCCTGAGGCTGATCGGACAAATAAGTGACAATCCTGTCATGATTTCGTGGAGCAGCAGTGATTACGGTCTGATGGACAGCAAAGGAAATATCCAGGCATTGGAGATCGCGGAAGAGGGAGAACTGTGTATGCTGACAGCGACACTGTCCTGCCAGGGCTTTGAGCAGGAGGAGCGCTTCTATGTCCGGATCTGCCGCGGGGAAAAGACGGAGGAGGAAACGCTTCGGGAAGCGCTGCGGGAGGCGTTGCAAGAGCAGGAAGCGGAAGGGCGGACGGAGAGTGAATTTGTACTGCCGCAGGAAATTGCCGGGAACGGTATTGTCTGGGTGAAAAAACAAAATGACGATAGTGTCATGATTCTGCTGCTCACATTGGCGCTTGCGGTCGGCGTGTCGGTTTCACTGGACAGAGATTTAAGGAAGCAGTTACAGAAACGCAGGCAGCAGCTTTTAGCGGAATATCCTGAGTTCGTCAGCCGTTTGGTGCTTTTGCTGAGTGCGGGGATGACGATGCGCGGTGCAATGTATCAGATCGCAAAAGATTATGAAGGGCGAAGATCGACGGGCAGCCACGGGGGAAAGCGTGTGCAGATTTATGAGGAGATTGTCTATACATGTCACGAATTGGACAGCGGGATTCCTGAGGTGAAGGCATATTATCAGCTTGGGCGCAGATGCGGGGAACCGCATTATATCAGGCTGTGTATGCTTCTTTCCCAAAATCTGAAAAAGGGGACGGCAGGGCTGCTTTCCCTGCTCAGGGCGGAATCGGCGGAGGCGTTTGAGGAACGAAAACGAAACGCGAGACGGCTCGGCGAGGAGGCGGGAACAAAGCTGTTATTGCCGATGATGATCATGCTGGTCATCGTCATGCTGATCATCATGATTCCAGCATTCATGTCATTTTCTGTGTAAGGAAGGGACAGGAAATCCGACAGCGGGAACACGAAGTGGAGAGTGAGAAAAAGAGCGATCGGCAGGAAAAATGGCAAGTGAGAGAACTGGTCGTTCAAGAGTGCAGACGAAGGAAAAGCATAGAGAAAGGAAGGCAGCGAAAAGAGGATATGAAAGAAGCAGAAAAAACAAATACAGGGAATCGGACGGAAAGAACAGATGGGGCAGGAGAAAGGAGAACGGATATGAAACAGAGCGGACAGCAGGAGATTATGGCGCAGGAGGCGGCAGGGCAGGAGAGCATGGCGCAGGAGCCGGCGGAGCAGAAGAGCATGGCGCCGGAGGCGGCAGGGCAGGAGAGTACGGCGCAGGAGCCGGCGGAGCAGAAGAACATGATGCCGGAGGCGGCAGGGCAGGAGAGTACGGCGCCGGAGGCGGCAGGGCAGAAGAGCATGGCGCCGGGAACCGGAAATGCAGAATCGGTGCCGATGGAGGAACTGGAGGCGGAACGCGCGGCAGGCGTATATGAGAAAGATGAAAGCGGGCAGGAACGCGCGGCAGAGGACGTATGCAGGGATGATGAGCAGGCGTTTTGCCAAAACAATCGCGGCATGGGAACGGTGGAGATCATTTTGATCATTGTTGTGTTGGTCGGTCTTGTCATTATCTTTAAGGACCAGATCACGCAGATCGTCAATTCTCTGTTCGGAAAGATCACACAGCAGACAGGAGGAATCTGATGCGGCGGGGCGGTATTACGGTTTTCCTTACATCCATGCTGCTGTTGTTTGTGACACTAGTGTCGGCGTGTGTGGAAGCAGTACGGTTTTATGCGGTCGGGGTGGAAGCGGAATGCGCGGTCTCCATGGGAATGGATTCTGTTTTTGCGGAGTATCACAGAGGACTTTTGGAGCAATATGATCTGTTTTTTATTGATTCCTCCTATGGAGCGGAGCAGCCGTCCTACCATTACACGGAAGCGCATTTGTGGGATTATATAGCGGCAAATCTTTCCGCGGCGGATGTTCCCGTATGGAACGGCAGAGATTTTTTGGACATGCATTTAGAGGGCGTATCCGTCGTACAGGCGGCGCTTGCGACAGACGGATGCGGCAGGGACGTAAAGTATCAGGCGGTCTCCTATATGAGGGAACGGGTGGGGATCGGGCTGATCGAAGAAGTGCAGGCGCAGATGGATACCGTGCGGGGAAACGGGCTGGATGTGCGTGACGTGGAACAAGAGGCCGCACAGGTACAGGCGCAGATCGACGGCACGCCCCTTCCGGAGCAGCAGCTTGAGGATGGCAGTTTTGTGGAAGTGAGCGTGGACAATCCGGCTGACAGCGTGAACAGCGGACGGTTCCGGGGAATTCTGTATTTGGTCGCAGATCAGGAGAGCCTGTCGGATCAGGCGGTGAATCCTGACAACTATGTCAGTCATCGTACACTGAATACAGGGACGGGTGCAGCGTGCGGGGATACGGCATTTTCGGTTGTGGATGAAGTGCTTTTTGGGGAATATCTGATAGAAAAGTGCGGCAATTACAGGAAACCGTCCGCCGCCGGTGCGCTTCAATATGAGCTGGAATATATTCTTGCGGGAAAGAGCAGCGACATAGAAAATCTGCGATGGGTGGCGGGCAGACTCATTCTTTTGCGTGAGGCGGCAAATGCGGCGTATCTTTATTCCGACAGTACAAAGGTGTCGGAGGCGGATGTGATGGCGTGGGGACTGGCGATCGTGTCGCTAAAGCCGGATCTGCAGCCGCTCATCAAGAATTCCATTCTCCTGGCATGGGCATATGCAGAGAGTGTGTCGGACGTCAGGCGGCTCTTTTCGGGAGAGCGCGTTCCCCTGCTGAAAAGCAGGGAAACCTGGCATCTGTCTTTGGAGCATATGTTGGATTATGTAACGCATTTGGGGGAGACGGGAGAGGAGCAGGAGGGGCTTGATTATGAGGCATACCTGCGTCTGCTTCTGCTGCTGGAGCAAACGGACACGAAGACGATGCGCTGTATGGATGTGATAGAAATGAATATGCGGAAGCTTGAAGGAAGCGAGTCGTTCCGGATGGACGGCTGTATCGACGCCATGTGCGTTGAGGTGAGCGTCAGCGGCGGATTCGGCGAGTATTTTAATCTGGCGGCGCAGTATTGCTATTTGGACAGATAGGATGGAGGTGTTGTGCGATGCCCTTTTTACCGGAGCGGAAACGAAACTGCAAACTAAGCCAAAAAAGGATCAGCTCTCTTCGGGTACATCACGCAAAGGCGCGTAGTACATTCTCTCACAAACAAGATGACGGACGAAGCGATGTGGGCGCCCGTCCGTATCGGATCGACCCCCAAAAACGATTCCGTATAAAAAAACGTTTCGGAAAAAGGGTGTCGCACAATACCTCTGACTACAGTGGAAAGGAAATGCCGCGGTCCGGGTCCGGCTGCGGCGGAAAGGAAATATCGTGGTCTGGACTTGTTTGCGGTGGAAAACGACGAGCTTCCATGACGCTTGAGGCGGCGATGGTACTGCCGTTGTTTTTATTCATGATCCTCAATCTGTTTGCGGCGGTCAACGACATGGCGCTTCATGTGAGGATGCAGGCGGCGATGCATCAGACAGGTCTTGTGCTCGCGCGGTATGCCTATGCTTATGAACGGGTGAAGGAGGGATTTCCGCTGCCGGAATCCGAGCTGGCGGACGTTGTTTTTTCGCAGACGTATATCAGGGAGAAAGTGGAAGATGCCGTCGGAAAAAATGACATTGCACGCATGGGCGTACATGGCGGCGCAGAAGGCGTATCTTTTTTACAGTCCGAGGTACTGGATGGGGATATGGTCACATTGATTGCGGACTATCGGATGGATGCATTGTTTTTGCCGGAGGAGATTGCGTCGTTTCGAATGGTCAACAGAGTATGCCTGCGCAAGTGGACCGGTTATGACAATGCGGCGGGTGCGGGAGAGACGGATGCGGTTTCGCAGATAGTGTATGTTACGGAGTACGGCGAGGTGTACCACCATTCGCGGAATTGTTACCATTTGAATGTGGCGATCAGGCAGACAAGCATGGAGAGGCTTCCGGAAGAACGAAATCACAGCGGCGGCGGATATACGGCGTGCGAGCTATGCGGCGATCGCAGGCAGAGCGGCGTGTTCTATGTATCGGAGGATGGAGAGCGCTATCATACAACTGCGGCGTGCAGCGGACTGCGCAGGACGGTCATGGCGATCCCGTTATCAGAGGTCGGCGCGAGGTCGCCGTGTCATCACTGCGGCGGT
The DNA here is from genome assembly GCA_023667365.1 of bacterium. Taxonomy (GTDB): domain Bacteria; phylum Bacillota; class Clostridia; order Lachnospirales; family Lachnospiraceae; genus DLAJ01. The sequence goes on from JAMPAG010000002.1 coordinate 144,164, forward strand.
CTGGGATAGAAAAAGGAGACGAGGAAGCGGGGACCGTGAACGGAACAGCGGTAGAAAGTGGGCGCAATGGAAAGCCGTGAACGGAACAGCGGTAGAAAGTGGGCGCAGCGGAAAGCTGTGAACGGAACAGCGGTGGAAAAAATGAGGCGGCAATGGAACGGCGGGGAAGAAAGCGGCGGGGCGGTAAGTGATGCAGAACGGAGTATGGTTGATAGCGGGAGGATTTTTATCCTATTGCGCGTACAGTGACTTACGGTGCGGGATGATTTCTGTAAAAAGCTGTCTGCTGGCAGCGGGAGCGGGCATGGCGGCAGGCATGATGGCAGGAGGGAGCGCAGCCTGGGCAGCGTGCGCAAGGGGGCTGATTCCGGGATTGATCGTGATGGGGCTTGCCATCGGGAGCGGGGAGGAGATTGGAAAAGGCGATGCATGGATCGTGATGGCGCTTGGTGCATTAGTGGGGGCGGGACGTTGCATCAGCCTGTTTCTGACAGCGCTGCTTGTTTCTTTTCCGTTTGGCGCGGTATGGCGTTTGTCGCGCAGGTACCTGCATAGGCGGGGATGTTTGTCCCGCGGTCAACAGGAGCAGCGCTGGCAGGAGCGGCATCAGCAGGAACGGTGGATTCCGTTTGCGCCGAGCCTGCTGCTTGCCTATGTGCTGTTGTCGCTTGTCAGGTGGGGAGTGTAGAAGGCGATGTGTATGAGTAGATTTCGGAAGGATGCACGGGGAAGTGCGACGGTGGAAATGGCAGTATTGATGCCGATGATCCTGATCTTAATGATATTACTTATTTATATGGCACTGTACTTATATGACAGGAGCGTTCTCTACGGGGACGCGTATCTTGCCGCACTGCGCGCGTCTGCGCTTACGGGGCAGACAAGCGATGAGGTCTATGTCAGGGCGGATACGGAGTTTACCGGTCTGCAGGAGGGACAGCTGATTGCCATATCGGAAATATCGCGGGAACTTACAGTCGATGCGGACGGTGTGCGGATCGCATATGGCGGCGGGGTTGTTGTGCCCGTGATGGCGGAAAGCAGGATTTTTACACAATGGGAGAGTTATTCCTTTTCGGGGGAAGCCTATGCGGCAAGGCATCGGCCGGTAACGTTCATCCGGCGCTGCAGGGTTTTGGAAAAACTGCTTGGGGGAGACGAGGGAAATGTCCAGCCGTCAACGGGAGATGGCGAAAACGCGCAGACATCGGTGGAAGAAGCGGAGCAGCAGGTCAGGGAATAGAGCGTGGGCGAACGGGAGGAACTAAGCGGCACGGACTAAGCGGCGCGGGTGAACGGAAGGGACAGAAGGGCACGGACGAGGCGGTACGAGTGGTATGGACAAGAGTCGTCCGGATAACAGAAAGGACAGGAAAGAGGATGGAATCGGGTATCATGGAAGTAGAATGGCTGAAAGAGACGGGAGAAGAAGGGCCGGAACAGGGAAAGAATATGGCTGAAAACGAAGTAGAATCGAGGGCGGCGGAACACGGAGAAGAATTGGAGAGGAGCAAGAAGGCAACGGAATGCGGGGCAGAAGCGGAGGGACAGACAGAATTGCCGGAAGAAACGGGATTCACACAGGTGCGCGAGGGCGGGCGCACCTATCTACGCTGTGTCTGTGAGTCTTTTGGCGGCGATGAGGAAGCGATGCTTGCGGATAATCAGATGGAGGGATTATTAAACGTCGCAAAAAAATGTGTAAACGGTCAGACGCAGCTTTCTTATGACATAACGGGAAAACAGTCGTTGTCGGGCTGTTATGAGAAAAAAGCGATTGCGTATAGCGAGCTGTGCGCGATGCTGTTGTCGGTTCACGACTGCTTAAACCGGATGGAAGAATATCTGCTTTCGGAGGGGAGTCTGGTATTCAGCCCGGAACATGTATATAAGAATCTGACGGGCGGACAGTTGTATTTTGTCTATCTTCCCGCATTGCGCGACGGGTTTGCGGAACATATCAGGGAGTTCGCTTCCTTTTTGATGGAGCATGTGGAATATGAAGATGAGCGGGCAGTGGCGCTTGCAGGGCAGTTTTATCAATATACGGAGGCGGAAAATTTCAGCCTGACCGTATTTCTTGAGGAAAATCGGGCGTATTTTGAGGGGACGGAAGTGCAAAAAGAGGAGGATGGGCAGGCGGATAATCAAAGCGGTCAGGAATGGCGGATGCAGGGAGAGAATAAAGACGGAAACGCGGCGGCATGGCGGCAGGAGGGGCAGGATAGCGGGAAACGCCCGGTGTTGATTGGTCTGGCCGCGGCGGCAATCGTCGTATTTGCAGCGTGGTCATTACCGTGGAATGCACAGACGCTCATCCCCGCCGGCATCCTTGCAGGGGCAGCGGCGGGAGTGAGCGTTTGGTATCCCGGATGGGCAAAACGGACGCTTGAAAAAAAGGAACGGGAAATATTTTTTATGGATCGTCAGTCATCGTCCGGCGATGCGCCGTCTGCGGACTGAGCATGTACCGCAGCTGCGGGATTCTCTGAGGTCGGCGCGGCGTGCTCTTCCGCCGCCGGAGGTTCTTCTTTTTCCAAAGGAGGATGGGGCGCAGTCCAGTCCGGATCGATCTGCGGATGGTATTCGTCGGGAAGCGCGTCAAGGACATAGTGGTAAAAATCATGATTCAGAATGCCCGCCGTGTAGCTGTACAATCCGCGCACCTGCGCCCGGATGATATTCAGATATTCCTCATCCGGATCGGCGTGATCCGTCCACTCCGTCACCCCCGCAGTTTTGTTGTAGCGGACGCGGTCGGTGATAAAGCTGCGGTCCGAAAAGATAACGAGCGGCGCGCTGTCCGATAAAATATCCCTGCCCGCATAAAGTCTTGCGTCGTAGGAGAAGCCAAACAGATTCAAAAGCGTGGGAAGGACGTCCATGGAGCAGGCTGGTTTTTCCACAATGACGGTTTCCATTTCGCTGTTCCAAAGAATCAGGTTATTGCGGTAAAGATCGAGCGTATTTTCCAGAGGCATTCCCGCAAGTTCTTCCAGATTCGCGATTTCCATGCCGTAAGGGTAGTGATCGGCGGAAAGGCAGATGACGGTATGTTCCAATTTGCCGGCAGCGTCTAATTCTCCGATCAGATATTCGAGCGCGCGGTCAAGCTCGATATTGCAGGCGATATATGCCTTCCCTTCGTTGGAATAGGGCAGATCGGCGACTTCTTCTTTATGGAGGGAGGACATCCGGTTGCCGCCGAAGGTATAATACATGTGTCCGGATACGGTCATATAATATACGTGAAACCGGTCTTCCTGCAGATATTCGGGAATGGTCGCTTTCATCATATCGAGGTCGGATGCAGGCCAATAATCGGCATGTTCCATTTCAAAGACCTGACCGCCCCAGACCGATTCATCCAATTTGCCGAGTCTGCTCGCCTGCCATCGGTAACCGAGATTGGGATGGGACAGATGGCGTTTGTAGTAATCGAGCGTATTGTTGTGGTAAGCGTAGCTGTGCACGCCCTCCAGGGCAAAAAAGGACGGCAGGGAAAAGGGCATAGCGATCTCCGAGCTTCTGCGCATGGAAAACTGCTGATCGGGTATTAAGCCGGTCAGATTCGTATATTCCCCGTCGCTGGTGGAAGTATGCCATAACGGTACATAATAATCGTTAAAAACAAAGCCCGAATGAATGAGCCGGTAAAGCGTGGGTGTCAGCGTCTCATCCACCGCGTAGGGGGAAAAACCTTCCGCAGTCAAAAAAATAAGATTATAGCCCGCAAACATGCCGGTGTATTCGTTTCGACTGGTTGCGGGTATGCTCTGCATATATTCCGCGAGTTTTGTGATCTGGTCCGAATCCGCATGTTCGATCAGCGCTTCAAAGTCAACGGGAAGGACGTTCGGGGAAGTATCGGGCGTTTTTTCTGAGACGGCATTCTGCTCCGCAAGGTCAGGGTCGGAGGCTTCCGCGGTATCGGTTCCGGAAGGAAGCGGACTGCCGGAGGAGGCGGAGGCGCCGTCCGAAAGCGCAACGTCACCGAGAGGAACGACGGCGGCGTCGCTGCCAGGGTCCGCATCTGACAGATCGGACGGATCAACCCACGCCGCGAGACTGTCGCCGCTTTCCGGAAAAATATCGCCGCAGAGATCACGGACGACAGCGGGCATCACGCCATAGGACGCAATGACGCCGTGCGGATCAAAAAAGCCGGCATAATTTTCGTAATAGTTGGTCTGCACCCGGAATCCGCAGGCGCAGACCAGGAGAAAGGAGCATATTCCGCCGGCAAGGATACCGAGATTGCCGAGGCGTTCTTTTTTGGTGTGGCGGTCAAGGGGAAAGAGCTGCCGCTGTCTCCAACGACGTTTTTTCTGTAAAAACGCAGCAACAGCAAAGGGGACGGCCAGCAGGAGCAGCCATCCGGATGCATGCAGGATCGCGAGGAGCGCCTCACGATAGTAGTTGGTGACGGCGTCCTTAGCGCCGTCTGTCACCGCCGCCATTAGGAGGGGCCGGCGGAAAATCCGCATATAGACAAGCTGGGCGGCAAAAAGCAAGTAAGCGAGCGTTAAAAATACATAAGAAGCCGCGCGGTTTCCTTTTTCACGGAAGCAGCCGGAGAGCAGCGTGAAGAGTCCGGCAAAGAAGATCCACAGCGGGAGGGCGAGCAGCGGGTTGACCGGTGAAAGACCCAGAGCGCCGATGTGATAGACCGTTTCCATATAAAACAGCGTACCCAGATAAAAGAAAAAAACCCGTAACATGATCCTGTGCTTCCTTTTTACTTTATTGTATGCACATATTATCATAGTTCGACAAAAAAAGGGGAAATGTTACACATTTTAACACAAGATTCATGATGTCTTTATATATGAACAAAAATCGTCCGAAAAAGTACATGGAAAGTGCGCCGGTATGAAACAATTTCTTCATAATATTTGACACCTATCCATTAAAATGCTACGCTTATATCACGGTTCTTTTGGAAAGCGTGGGGTAGAAAAACGGATGATAGAACAGTTAGCCGGATATATGCAGAGCAAAGGCTATCAGAAAATGATCACAAACGTGCCGGGGCTGTTGTTTCTTTTTCGGCAGGAGATGCAGTCCGTGAATGTGGTGATCACAATGGAATATCGTGCCGGCGGCGGGCTGTCGCCGGAGCAATACCGCCATATCAAACAGCAGATGCGGGAGGCGTTTGAGAGGCGCGGCGTAGGAGAATTGCACGCCATGGCGTTAATGATCACGGATGAGCCGGAGACGGCGCGGGTGTTGTGCGGGGAAGAGCGCTTCTGCTGGCTGATCGATAAAGCGGCGGGGAAGCTGATCATTTATGAGCGTCAGGTGGTGGATTTTTACGGACTGAAAGCGATGCTGGAGGAGTTTCTGGTAGCATGGACGGGCGATCCGTGCGCGGCAGGAGCGGATGGCTTTGGCGCTGCGTGGACGGATGACGCAGGCGCACCGGAAGCAGGCGCCCGGCGGACAGGGAGACCGGACGGAAACGGAGCCGACGCGGCAGGAGCGAACGGCGCAGGCGTGACGGAAACACGACGGCAGGGGGCTTTCGCACGGACCGGGCAGGAAAAACAGAGTCTGGGGGAAGTGCTGCGCAGGCTGCCGATTATGACGATATTGCTCGTCGCCGTGAATTGTGTCGTATTTTTGATGTGTACATGGGGCGGCGGAGTATTGTATAATAAAGGGGAGCTGCTCGGACGTGCCCTGACAGAGCAGGGGGAATATTACCGTATCGTCACAAGCATGTTCCTCCATGCGGATACGGGGCACCTGTTCAGCAATATGCTGATGCTGTATGCGCTTGGTTCCATGTTGGAACGGCATTTTAAGCGAGTGGGTTATACGCTGTTGTATTTTTTATCGGGAGCCGGTGCGGCGGCCGCTTCGGTGTGGCACCAGTTACAGGTTGGGAGTCTTGTGGGTTCGATCGGTGCAAGCGGAGCGGTGTATGGTCTGATCGGCGCGCTGCTATTTCTTGTCATCGCCGGCAGAGGGCGGTTTGAAAGCGTTACGCTGCCAAGGGTTCTGCTCTGTATCGCGTATTCGCTATACAGCGGTTTTATGGCGGAGAATATTGATAATGCCGCGCATATCGGCGGATTTCTATGCGGTTTTATTTTGACGGCGCTGTTGATGCTGGGAAAGGACGGAAAGGCATGAGAATTCATATTTATTACGGTGGACGGGGACTGGTGGATGATCCGACGATCTTTGTGATCAATCGGATGGATGCGGTACTAAAGGAACTGAACGTGAATGTGGAGCGGTTCAATTTATATGAGATGAAGAACACCATCGCGACGCTGCCGCAGACGTTGAAGGATGTGGACGGAATCGTGCTGGCGACAACGGTCGAATGGTATGGCATCGGCGGTTATATGCAGCAGTTTTTGGATGCATGCTGGCTCTACGGGGACAAGGAGAAGATCAGCGGACTCTATATGTGTCCGGTCGTCATGGCGACGACATACGGAGAGCGTGAGGGAACGCAGTATCTGGCAGAAGCCTGGGAGGTGCTGGGCGGGCGTCCGTGCAGCGGGATATGCGGCTATATCACGGATACGGTTTCGCTGGAGATGAATGAGAATTATCAGCGTTTAATCGACAAAAAAGCAGAAAATCTTTACCGCACCATCAATCAAAAAGTGATCGGTTTTCCGGCGAGTAATCAGGCAGTGCGTCAGCGTATCAGCCAGCCGAAGGATATGTCCCTGACGCCGCAGGAGGCGGAACAGCTCTCCCATTATATTTCAGACGATCATTATGTGCAGAAGCAGAAAGAAGATATTCAGGAATTGACGTCTCTGTTTCGGGAGAAGCTTGATAAGACCGATGCGGATGATACGACGGCATATGTTGAAGATTTTCGTCAACATTTCCAACCGCTCGCGGGCTTTTCGGCATCTTATTGTTTTCGCATAGAGGGGAGAAAAAAGCATCTGATCCTGCAGATTGCCAACGCGGATCTGATCTGCACCTATGGAGAACTGGAAAATGCCGATATGGAGATTCAGACGGACAACAATGTGATGAACGAGATCGTCAGTGGAAGAATGACGTTTCAGCGGGCGTTCATGGGCGGTTCCATGAAAATGAAGGGCGATTTCAAGATTTTACGGACCCTGGATCAGTTGTTTGATTTTTCATAAGCAAACCGGAACGGACGGGCGGCAGGCGTTTTCGGGTAAAGGAGCGCGGCGCCCCGATTTACGGGGCTGTCCGCAGATGGGAGGACAACGATGAAAGACGAAACATGTATTTTTTGTAAGATCGCAAATGGGGAGATTCCGAGCAGGACGATTTATGAGGATGGAAAGTTCCGGGTGTTTTTAGACCTTAGCCCGGCGGCGAAAGGGCACGCGCTGATCGTGCCGAAGGAGCATTACGCGAATTTGTATGAACTGCCGGAGGAGCTGGCGGCGGACGCGGTGCGTCTTGCCAAAAAAGAAATGGCGGTCATGACGCAGAAACTTGCCTGCGACGGGTTTCAGCTTGTGCAGAACAACGGGGAGACTGCGGGGCAGACGGTGTTCCATTTTCATCTGCATTTGATCCCGCGCTACAAGAACGACGGGCAGCAGATCGCATGGAAACCGGGAAAGATGTCCGATGAGGAATTGGATGCGGTAAAGGATCAGATCATTTCTTAAAAAACAGGGGATGAAAGCGGTTATGCTTTTATCCCCTGTACTTCTTCGATCAGGCGCATGATGGTGGGAATGGAGTCCGTCTGCGGACTTCTGCTCATTGCGTCAATATAAGTCTGCCGGTTACAGTAAAGCTCGTGAACCTTATCTGTCAGCGCGGCGTTGTCTAAATATTCTTCTTCAATCACGATACTGAATCCCTGTGCTTCAAAAGAATGCGCATTTAAGATCTGATCGCCGCGGCTGCTCGTCGTCGGCAGGGGAATCAGAATATTCGGCTTTTTTAAGGACAGAAGTTCGCAGATCGCATTTGCGCCGGCACGCGAAATGACAAGATCCGACATGGCAAAAATATCCTTCATTTCGGCTTTGACATATTCAAACTGTTTATAACCGGGTTTTGTCAGAAGCAGGTTATCTACTTTATCTTTTCCGCATAGATGCACAACCTGAAAATCTTCTAAGAGCATGGGAAGTGCGGAGCGCACCGCTTCGTTGACCGCTGCGGAACCCTGGGAACCGCCCACGACCATGATAACGGGCTTGTTGGCGGAAAAACCGCACAGATCCAGACCGGCGATACGGCTGCCTTTTGCCAGTTCTTCCCGGATGGGCGATCCCGTGAGCACCGCTTTGCCTTCGGGAAGGTCTTTGAGTGTTTCTGGGAAATTGCAGCATATTTTGGTCGCGGCGCCCACGCAGAGCTTATTGGCGAGACCGGGCGTCATGTCGGATTCATGGATGACGCAGGGAATGCCGAGCGAGGCAGCGGCGCGCACAACGGGTACGCTGACAAAACCGCCCTTGGAAAAAACAACGTCCGGTTTGATCTTTTTAATGAGTTTTTTGGCCTCAAAATAGCCCGCGACAACGCGGAACGGATCGGAAAAATTCTTGGGATCAAAATAACGGCGGAATTTCCCGGTGGAAATGCCATAGTAGGGAATATCAAAGTCGGCGATCAGCCGCTTTTCGATTCCCTCATAGGATCCCATGTAGTGAATGTCGTAATTTTGCTCCATCAGGGATGGCAGCAACGCGATGCAGGGCGTCACGTGCCCTGCGGTTCCGCCGCCTGTTAATAAAATCCGTTTCATGAATAATGCCTCCGGGGAGTTTTAGTTTTGAAGCATCGACTCAAGTGCATGTGCGAGCTGGTCCGGGCAGGAGGTGGATTTCATACCGCAATGGATTCCCTTTAAGCGGTCGATCGCATCCTGCGGCGTCATGCCTTTTACAAGACTTGAGATACCCTGTAAGTTTCCGTTGCAGCCGCCGGTGAAGCGGACGGAAGCGATGACTCCGTTTTCCAGTTCAATGTCAATTTCGGAAGAGCAGACGCCCTTTGGTGTATATTTCATAGTCTCTCCAATCTGCGCGGATTCATTGCAGCGCGTTTCATATATTTGGAAATCATTATAGCAAACCCCGCGAAATTTGTCTATCAATTACACGCCTGTTTGTATTGAATCTAAGGCGCAGGATTCTTTATACTATTCCATAAGTGATGAAAACGGGATGCTGCGGCGGCACGCATTCTGTAGATAAAAAGGAGATGTCAGAAGCCATGCCTCAGCAGATCAGATTTCTTTCTATGGATTTTTTTGTCGCACTGATGATAACATTCTTTGTTCTTGCGATCTTAAGTCAGATCCTGATCGGGATACTATATCAACATATGATAGAGGAGGCGGAAAATATGCCCACGACCGATAATCGGATTCTCCAACAGTTCAAGCAAAAATTTGTGAACTGCTATACGGTGAATGACGGTGTGACGAATGTGCCGGTGTTCGTGGAGAAGTTTCTAAACCGCCTTCAGATCGGAAGGTTTTCGCTAAATATGATACGCGGGATGTCCGGTCAATTCATGTTTCTTTCCGTATTGGCGGCGGGCATCGGCATTTGCCGCGAACTGGCAGGCGGAGCGTCATTCTTTTCCCTTCTGCCGTATTATGCGGTCATTCTGATCGGCCTGTATTTTTATTTTTCCGTATTGTCCATCGTGGACATTCCGGGAAGGAGAAGCATGTTAAAAACGAATCTCATTGATTTTTTGGAAAATAATATGAAGGTCAGACTGGCGGCGGGCTTAGACTTGGAAGCAGTGCAGCAGGACGGCGTGCAGGCGGAAACGAATTTGCGGGGAGAAGCGGGCGTGCAAAAAGAACGCGCCTTTATACGGGCAGAGTCCGGGGAGGCGCGCGTGGGGCGGCAGAAACAGACGCGCATCGGGCAGCAGGCGGAGGCGGAGCGGAGGACGGCAAGATGGGATACGGATGAGGATTTTGACCGGAAGAGAATGCCGGTTTTGGAGAAGCCGGCAAAGGAGACGCACACGAAGCCGGAGGGACTTGACTGGACGGGCGGCATGATGGACGCGCCGGAAAAGGAGAAACCTTTTTTTGATAAGGAAAAAGAGGAAGAACTTGCGGAGCTTCTAAAGGATCTGCTGTCGTAGCGCCGCAACGTGCGCGCATGGGTGCAGCCTGCGCAGATTTCGTGATGCGGGGCTTGCAAAAAGCGGGCTTCTTTGTTACACTAATTTTGATTTTGAAACACAGGAAAAATCAGGCAGTTCCCGTATGCAGCTGCCTGACAGGAGCAAAATAAACAAAAGGAGTGAGGTTACATGAGTACAAAGGTCACATTTGATTATGCAAAGGCGGCGTCTTTTATCAGTGAACATGAAGTGGAATTCATGAAGAATCCGACGCTTGCGGCAAAGGAGACCCTGACGGCGAAGAACGGCGCGGGAAATGATTTTCTTGGCTGGATCGATCTGCCGGTCGATTATGATAAGGAGGAGTTCGCCCGTATCAAAAAAGCGGCGGAAAAGATCAAGACCGATTCCGAAGTCCTGCTTGTCATCGGCATCGGCGGCTCTTATCTCGGCGCGCGGGCGGCGATCGAATTTTTGCGCCACAGCTTTTATAATACGGTGGACAAGAGCATCCGCAAGACGCCGGAAATTTATTTTGTGGGCAATTCCATCAGTTCCACTTATATCAAGGATTTAATGGATGTGGTCGGAGACCGTGATTTTTCCGTGAACATGATCTCAAAGTCCGGCACGACGACGGAGCCGGCGATCGCGTTCCGCGTATTTAAGGAGATTCTGGAAAAGAAGTACGGCAAACAGGAAGCGGCAAAGAGAATTTATGCGACGACCGATAAGGCGAAGGGCGCGTTGAAGAAAGTCGCGGACGAGGAAGGCTATGAGACCTTTGTTGTGCCGGATGATGTCGGCGGGCGGTTCTCCGTCTTAACGGCAGTCGGATTGCTGCCGATCGCAGTGTCCGGCGCGGACATTGATAAGCTGATGGAGGGCGCGGCAAGCGGAAGAAAGAACGCGCTGGAGCTTCCGTATGAGGAGAACGATGCGTTGCAGTATGCGGCGCTCCGCAATATCCTGCATCAAAAAGGAAAGAGCGTGGAAATTCTGGCAAATTATGAGCCGAGCGTGCATTATGTGTCCGAGTGGTGGAAGCAGCTTTACGGCGAGTCCGAGGGCAAGGATCAGAAGGGTATCTTCCCTGCAAGCGTGGACTTAACGACGGACTTACATTCAATGGGGCAGTTCATTCAGGACGGCGCGCGCATCATGTTTGAGACGGTCATCAATGTGGAGACGAGCAGGGAGACCATCACGATCAACAAAGAGGAGGTCGATCTGGACGGACTCAATTATCTGGCGGGAAAAACCGTGGATTTTGTCAATAAGTCCGCGATGAACGGGACGATCCTTGCGCATACGGACGGTCAGGTGCCGAATCTGATGGTGACGATCCCGGAGGTCAATGAATTTTATCTCGGTCAGTTGTTCTACTTCTTTGAATTTGCGTGCGGCGTCAGCGGCTATCTGCTCGGCGTGAATCCGTTCAATCAGCCGGGCGTGGAAAGCTACAAGAAGAATATGTTCGCGCTGCTTGGGAAACCGGGGTATGAAGAACAGAGAGAGGCGCTGTTGAAACGGCTCTAAACGGAAAAATCAGAGATTTTTCCGGTGTGAGAAGCGGGCGGATAGAGCAGTAGAGATACCAAGCGGGACCTAGGGGAGAAGGCTCCTTCGGGGACCGCTTTTTACATTGAATTTATCTTGCAGATTGCGCCGTCGATCGGAAACGCCGGGCGTCGGCGGCATGGGGGATCAGGATAAAGAAGGGAAAAGAGCAGAACGATGAAAATTGTAATCTTGGAGAGGAACAGTGTCGGCGTGGATGTGGATGTGTCCGTGTTCCGTCAGTTCGGCGAGGTGACGGAATATGCGAATACGGTTGCGCATAATACGGCGGAGCGGGTGAGGGATGCGGAGATCATTATTGCTAACAAAGCACCGTTAAACGAAGAGACGCTGAAGGATGCGCCGGGCGTAAAGCTGATCTGTCTGTTCGCGACGGGCTTTGATAATGTGGATATTGCTTACTGCGCCGCGCGCGGTATCCGCGTTGCGAATGTGGCGGGTTACTGCACGGAGGCGGTGGCGCAGCATACGTTTACGCTTGCACTGTGGCTGACGGAAAAAATGAGTTTTTATGACAACTATGTCAAGTCCGGCGCCTACGCGGCGCAGGATCGTTTTTCCAATTTTGATATGCCGTTTACGGAGCTCTGCCAAAAGACGTGGGGCATTGTCGGCATGGGAAATATCGGAAGCCGCGTTGCCGAGGTCGCGGAGGCGTTCGGCTGTCATGTGATTTTTTATTCCGCGTCGGGGAAAAGTACCTGTACGCGCTATGAGCGCGTGGAGCTTTCCGAACTGCTTGCAAGGAGCGACGTGCTTTCCCTGCATTGTCCGCTTTCCGATCGGACGAGAAATCTGATCGGGATGGAACAGCTTCGGCAGATGAAACGGTCGGCGGTGTTAATCAATGTGGCGCGCGGTCCGGTCGTCAATAACGCCGATCTGTATACGGCATTGACGGAGGGGATCATCGCGGCGGCAGGATTGGACGTGTTGGAAAAGGAGCCGATCACGGAGGAAAATCCGCTGTCGAAGATCAAGGACAGCACGAAGCTGATCATCACGCCCCATATGTCGTGGGGAAGCATCGAATCGCGGACGCGGCTGGTCGGCGAGGTTGCAAAAAACATACAGGCATTCTTAAACGGGGAAGAACGAAATATCGTAAACGGTGGATAAAGGAAATTTCAATGACAGCTTTCCGTGCAGGTGCGAAGAAGTGATCGGGAAGTTTGGGTCATGTGGAGGAATGCACGCAATCTCCGCAACTAAAATCAAGCGGTTCCATTTCCCGTGTTGTATAATCAAGACAGAACAGTCTAAATGAGGGAAAAAAGATGTGCGAATGGCCAAAGCAGATCCAGATGATCATTGACGAGATAGACTCCTGTATTAAAAAGAATGATGATGAGGCATTGTCGCTTCACCGACTCTCCGGCAGATTAGGATATTCGGAATTTTATTTTTCCAGAAAATTCAGGGAAATATCAGGGATGCAGTTCCGGGATTACCTGCGGTACAGACGGCTGGCGTTTGCACTGAAAGAACTCAGAGATACGGAAAATGGAATACTGGATATTGCTTTGCGGTACGGGTTTTCTTCCCATGAAGCGTTTACCAGGGCTTTTAAGGAAGCTTATGGTATTTCGCCAAAGGAATACCGTCAGAATCCAAGACCGGTTGTGCTTCGTACGATCTTGAAACCTTTTGACTGTTACTTATCAGAAAATGGAGTAAGAGATATGGAGAAAACAGCAAAAGAGATTAAGACATATTTTGTAACAATTCCGGCACATAAGTTTTTGCATATCAGAAACTATGAAAGTATTGGATATTGGGACTTCTGGCAGAAACAAAGTCTTATTCCGGGTCAGGATTGCGAGACGATCTGCGGTTTATTGGACAGCATTAAAGACAAATTGGACGACATGGGAGGCGGCGATGCAAATAGTGGAAGCGGTCAGATCATGGCTTATATCAATGATCCGTCAGGCAGAATATGCAGTTGGGGGATTCCGCTGGCGGAATGTTATGGTGTACGGCTTCCGTCAGATTATAACGGCGATGTGCCTTCCCAAATGCTTCTGATGGATGTCCCGGAAGCGGAATACCTCGTTTTTGAGCACGGTCCCTTCGATTTCGAGAAAGAAAATCAGAGTGTGGAAGAGAAGATAGAAGCGGCCATGAAGGGCTTTGACTATGCTTCGGCCGGGTATTGTCTTGATACCACTCCCGGCAGAGTGTTTTACTTTTATCACGATCCGGAACGGTTCTGGAAATATGTCAGACCGGTACGGAAAATAGAAGGAACTTAAAAAATTGTTAAATGACGGCTTGGGGCTGTTGCAATGAGCGCAATGTCTACAATATATAGGGTTTTATAGAACTTAATCCGCTATATATTGTATGGCGCAAACTTAATGCGACAACTCCAAGCCGCTTTTTTCATGCCAATAGAATTCTCGCAAAGCGTGAATTCTATTGTTTACGGTTAAAGATCAGAATTATATCGTCTCGGAAGGAGGAGCGTCGTTCTCACTGTCCGATGCGGTCTGTTGCGTTGATTCTGCCTGTACCGTCTGCGTTTCCTGCACCGTCTGTGTTGTAGAAACGGTCTGTGCGGTCCGCGGATGTTGTGCTGCCTGCGTTGCCTGCGCCGTGGAATCTGCCTGCGTTTCCTGCGCTGTCTGTGTTGTAGAAACGGTCTGCGGCGTCTGCGGATTCTGTGCTGCCTGTACCGGGGAAACACTTGGCGCTGCCTGCGCTGCCTGCGCTGCCTGCGTTGCCTGCGGCGACTGCGGCATCTGCGGCGCAGTCCGCGTGGTTTGCGCCTGACGAAGCGCACGCCTTTTTGCCCGGCGTTTCTTTGTAAGGAGCAGGGTCACAAGAACCAAAAGCGCAATCAGAACCAGATACGGAATAAGGCGGATCACAAAGAACAGCAGATCTTCTAAAAATCCGACAAAGTTTCTTCCGGTATTGCGGACCGTATTGAGGAGCCGGTCAAAAAAGGTGTCGGTTTTTACCGGTTCGGAGACGTACTCTTTGACCTCATTGATCGTGATGTAAACATAGGAATAGGTCACGTCCGTGTTGATTTTGTTCATGCGGCTCTTGATCGTGGCGATCTGAACCTGAAGATCCGTCAGTTCCCGCTCAATGGCGACGGCGTATTCATCTTCGGTAATGTCTGCAAGCAGGGCGATATAACGTTCTTCTTTTGCCTCATAAATCTCAAGAGCGGTCGAAAGGTCGTGATATTCACTGCTCAAATTTTGCACGGAGGCGTTTTTACTCCGCAGATCGCCCAAATTTCCTGCAGAATTGCAAAAAGCGTCATAATTTCTGCTTGGTATTCTCACGGTTGCACTGTAGGACTGCCATTTCTCCGAAGCTTCGGAATACCATCTGCTATAGGAACCGCCGTCATCGTAGTTTTCTGTCTCGATAAAGCCGCCGTATTGATCGAGCAATGTCCGAAACCCGTTTACGGTGGCGGTAAAGTCAAGCGTGTCGATGCTCATGCTGCAGGAGTATACCAGCATTTCGCGTTCAATCTCGCCGGCGGAAGAACCGGTGGAAGTTCCGCCGCTTTCGCTGACCTTTGTGGAACCGGCGCCGCCTGCGGGCGCTTCCTCCGCCTCGGCAGGTTCCGGGGACCATGCTTCATCGGCGGAAATGGCTTCGGCGTAATCATAGTCCGTAAACCCACCCGATTCCATGTTCGCCGTGCTTGCGTTTGTGGAGTAGCTGCCGTTTGCGGAATTCGTGTCTGCGCCCTTGTCACCTGCCCCGCAGCCTGACAGGATCAACGTGGCGATCAGCGCTGTGATCCAGATTCTTTTTTTCATAATGAAACCCTCCCATTGTGTATGTCTTTAATCAAGATACGGACAGAAGGTAAGTGATTTATGGGGGATTTGGAAATTTTTTTGGATTTTTTGCGATTCTTTTGAATTGCGAAAATTTCCGCCCATAAATAGCATAATTCATATTCGCTAAAAAGGCAAGTTGCGGCGCAGGGCGGCGTCAAAGCCCGTGTGCGCGGAACAGC
>JAMPAG010000030.1 GCA_023667365.1 bacterium
GTAATTTTGGAGAAACAAGGCAGGATATAATGGAATTTACCTTTCAAGGCTGGCATTTTGATGAAAGGGTTGACAATAAAGCGATGGGAATGCTATATTTACAATAATATACTTGGGGAGTGCTTTTTTTATTTATCCGGTATAGTTTATGCTATATCGGATTTTTTCATGATAGTCAGAGTGTTTCCGGTATGGACTGCTTGCTTGCAGATGGACAAACGCTTGTGTTCGGAATGGAGTCTTTGAGCGGGCATTTTGTAGCTGGGGAAGGCATATTGAGAAAAGAGGTAGCATTATGGGATTTATAGAATTGTTTATTTTGGCAGTCGGGTTGTCGATGGATGCGTTTGCAGTGTCCGTGTGTAAGGGACTGGCAATGAAAAAATGCAGTCTGAAAAACGCGATGTTGTGCGGCGTATGGTTCGGCGGTTTTCAGGCGCTGATGCCGTTTATCGGATATTTGCTCGGTTATCGTTTCAGGCGCTATATCACGGCGATCGATCATTGGATTGCGTTTGTGCTGCTTTTGGTGATCGGCGCCAATATGATCCGGGAAGCGTTCGGAAAAGAGGAAGAGGCAAACGCGGACATGGATGTGAAGACAATGCTGATGATGGCGGTCGCCACGAGCATTGACGCGCTTGCGGTCGGGATCACGTTTGCGTTCCTGCCGGATACGAATATTCTTGCCGCCGTGCTGTTTATCGGTTGTGTGACGTTTGTGATTTCCACCGTGGGCGCGAAGATCGGTCATGCGTTCGGCGCCAAATACCGGTCGGGCGCGGAGTGCGCGGGCGGTGTGGTTCTGATCCTGCTCGGCGTGAAGATTCTGCTGGAGCATCTTGGGGTGTTCGGGTAAAAACGAGTTTTGCGGTGTGCAAATATGCCATAAACCCGAAAGAATCCGCCTTTGGCGGATTCTTTGAAACGAACGGCGCGTGTTACGCGCCGTTCGTTTTCCAGCGTCCGCTTGCGCCGCACGGCAGAACGAGTCCGTTTCCGGATACGGGAAGCCCGATTTCGTCTGCCTCTGCATCGCCGCCAAAGCGCGGGATAAGAACGGTCCGCATCATATAGGAGAGCACGGCGGGCTGTAATCCCGTTGTATAGGAATTGATCAGGAAAAACAGCGGCTGCCCGGATAAAAGGTTACTTGTCAGTTCAATAAAAGGGAAAATGGACTCCTCCATTTTCCAAATTTCGCCTTTTGGTCCCCTGCCATAGGAGGGGGGATCCATGATGATGGCGTCGTAGCGGCTGCCCCTGCGGATTTCACGTTCCACGAATTTCACACAGTCATCGACGAGCCAGCGGATGGGTGCGTCGGCAAGTCCGGAAGCGACCGCGTTTTCTCTCGCCCATGTCACCATGCCCTTAGAAGCGTCCACATGCGTGACCGAAGCGCCGGCGCGCGCGGCGGCAAGCGTCGCACCCCCGGTATAGGCGAACAGGTTTAAGATCCTGACGGGACGCTTTGCGGACCGGATGAGAGCGGAAAACCAGTCCCAGTTTGCCGCCTGCTCAGGGAACAGCCCGGTATGCTTAAAGCTGAAAGGTTTTAAGCGGAACGAGAGCGAGAGCGGCTCATAGGAAATCTGCCATTCTTCCGGAAGCCCGTGAAATTCCCATTCTCCGCCGCCCTTGCTGCTTCGGTGATAATGACCGTTTCTTTTTTTCCAGCCGGGATTCGTCTTCGGCGTGTTCCATAGAACCTGCGGATCGGGACGCACGAGAAGATAGTCCCCCCACCGCTCCAGTTTTTCTCCCGACGAGGTGTCAAGAACCTCATAATCCTTCCAATTCCGTGCAATCCACATCGTAACTGACTCCTTCGTTTTTGCCTGCTTGGATTCAGGTGTCAAAAGCCCTGCGTATAAACTTCACTTGGCAGATTGCACAAAAGAAATTAGGGCAAACGACTTTTGCACAATGGAGATGAGACTCTAACATCGTGGAAGCCTCTGCTGAACACGATGTTTGTTTTGAGGCTCATCGGAATGCTTTGTGCAATGGAGTGCGCACAGATTTCTTTTGTGCAATCGGCCAACACCGATTTGATTGCAGGGCTTTTGACAGCCGAATCCTTCCTGTTATCTGCTACAATAAATATACACAAACTATGGACATTTGGCAAATGATTGTTATATGATAAAAACGTCCCGGCGGACAGGGCGGAACAATTTTGGCCGGATAGCAGGCACGCTGCCGGAGCGGAATGATTTTGGCGGCGCAGGGCGGATTGACAGGAGAGGACGGGAGAGCGGCCATGTATCGGATTTTGATCGTAGAGGATGATGAGGGAATTGCGCGCGGTGTGGAAAAGCAGGTTGGCGGATGGGGCTTTGAGGTGCGCTGCGTGGAGGATTTCAGGAACGTGCTGGAAGCGTTTGGCGCGTTTGATCCGCAGCTTGTCCTGCTTGACGTCGGGCTCCCGTTTTACAACGGCTACCACTGGTGCGGCGAGATCCGCAAAATCTCCAGCGTGCCGATTATTTTTCTATCTTCGGCGTCGGATAATATGAACATTGTCATGGCGATGAATATGGGCGGGGATGATTTTATCACGAAACCCTACGACAGCAACGTGTTGATCGCCAAGATTCAGGCGCTCCTCAGACGAACCTATGATTTTGCGGCGGCGCCCGCCGTGATGCGCCACCGCGGAGCGGTCTTAAACATGGATGACGCGACGCTTTCCTACGACGGGGAGAAGATTGATCTGACGAAAAATGAATACCGTATTTTACAGGCGCTCTTAGAGAAAAAAGGAAAGGTCGTCAGCCGGGATTCCCTGATGCAGAAGCTGTGGGAGTCGGATGAATTTGTGGATGAGAATACGCTGACGGTCAATGTGACGCGGCTGCGCAAGAAGCTTGCCGCCGCAGGACTGAATGATTTTATCACAACAAAGGTGGGAATGGGGTATCTGATCGAATGAAGCGTTTTTTTGCCTATCTGGGAGTGAGGAAAAAAGTGATCGGGGGAGCGGCGCTCCTCTTTCTGGCGCTCGCACTGACGCTGATATTGTACCGCGTTCCGTGGGAGGCGCTTTCTTATGGGATTGTGGTGTGCGCAGGGATCGGAATGGTGATCATGCTGTCGGATTATTTTGCCTATCGCGGGCGATGCCTGCGTCTGGAAGAAATGCAAAAAGAAATTCTGTACAGCTTAGAACGCCTTCCGGAGCCATGGGACGATTACAGCGCGGCGTATGACGGGATGATAAAAGCGCTGTTTGAGGAAAAGAATCATATCGAGACTTATTATAAAACCAGTTATGCGGATATGATGGACTATTACACCGCATGGGTACATCAGATCAAAACGCCGATCGCATCCATGCGGTTAAAGCTGGACGAGCAGGACGATAAGACCGCATGGGCATTGTCCACGGACCTAAGCCGCATCGAGCAATATGTGGAGATGGTGCTTTGTTATCTGCGGCTGGACGCGGGCGCGACGGACTACTGCTTTGCGCGCTGCGATCTGGATGATATTCTGCGTCAGGCGATCCGGCGCTTTGCGAACTTTTTTATCGGGAAAAAAATAAGGCTCGTCTATGAGCCGGTACATAAACAGGTGCTGACGGATGAAAAATGGCTGTTGTTCGTGGTCGAACAGGTGTTTTCCAACGCGTTGAAATACACGAAGGAAGGGCAGATTTCCATTGAGTTAGAAGATGAGGTGCTCATCATCCGGGATACCGGGATCGGGATTGCGGCGGAAGACCTTTCGCGTATTTTTGAGAAAGGCTATACCGGCTATAACGGCAGACGGGATAAAAAAGCAAGCGGGATCGGACTTTATCTCTGCAGACGCATCACGGCGAACTTAGGTCATCGCATCTGGGCAAATTCGGTGCTCGGCGAGGGAACCGCCGTCTATATAAAACTGCACAGAGAGCAGATGGAACACGAATAAAGACGTCTTACAAAACTGTAAGCGTGTAAGGGGGAAATGTAAGCCGATTCGATGGCGCATCATTCCCCTTTTTTTATAAGATGATCGTAACGAATCGGCAATTGCGAAACGCTTTTCTATGCGTTTCGCAACCGCCGATCCAGAGCGAACATCGAAAGGAGAATCACAATGGCAATATTGGAAGTACAGAATGTGAGAAAAGTTTATACAACACGCTTCGGCGCACATCAGGTGGAGGCGTTAAAGAATGTGTCGTTCAGCGTGGAAGCGGGGGAGTATGTGGCGATCATGGGAGAGTCCGGTTCGGGTAAGACGACGCTCTTAAACATTTTGGCGGCGCTCGATAAGCCGACCGGAGGCGGCGTATTGTTGGACGGCAGGGACATTACGACCGTTAAGGATTCGGAGATTGCGGCGTTTCGGCGGGACAGACTCGGTTTTGTGTTTCAGGAATTTAACCTGCTCGATACGTTTTCCGTGCGGGATAACATTTACCTGTCGCTTGTTCTGGCTGGCACAAAACCAAAAGAAATGGAAGATAGAATCAGACCAGTTGCAAAACAACTCGGAATTTCCGATCTGTTGGACAAATACCCGTATGAGCTGTCGGGCGGGCAGAAACAGCGCACGGCGGCGGCGCGGGCGCTCATCACCAGACCGCGTATCATTCTTGCCGATGAGCCGACGGGTGCGCTGGATTCCAAGGCGACGGATGAACTGTTAAGATTGTTTTCTCAGATCAATGCGGACGGGCAGACGGTCCTGATGGTAACGCATTCCGTGAAGGCGGCGAGCCATGCGGGACGCGTGCTGTTCATCAAGGACGGAGAGGTTTATCATCAGCTTTACCGCGGCAATCTGACGAACGAGGCGCTGTACCAGCGCATTTCCGATACGCTGACGACGATTGCGACGAGCGGCGAAGAAGACGGAAAGGGGGAGTTATAAATTGAAAGGAATCTATTACCCCAAACTGGCATGGACGGGAATTAAAAGAAATAAAGAAATGTACATTCCATTTATCCTGACAGGGATCGGGATGGTGATCATGTATTACATTATCACATTCTTAGAGAGCAGTAAGACCCTGTACCAGATGAGCGGCGGGGAGACCTTACAGGCGACGTTAGGGTTCGGCGTGAACGTGATGGCGTTTTTTGTCGTCATCTTCCTGTTTTACACGAATTCTTTTTTGATTCGCAGAAGGAAGAAAGAATTCGGATTATATCATATTCTCGGCATGGGAAAATGGAACCTTGCGCGGATGCTCGTGTGGGAGAGTCTGATCATTTACGCGGCCGCCGTTGCGGCGGGGCTTGTGTTCGGCGTTTTGTTTTCCAAGATGGCAGAGCTTGCCGCGGTCTATATCATCGGCATGGAGCCGGATTACCGTTTCCGGGTATCTTTGGATTCCGTGCTCCGGACAGCCGGACTCTTTGCGTTCGTGTTCGGGTTAATCCTGATCAATAACCTGCGTCAGATTCATGTGTCGAAGCCTGTGGAACTGCTTAGGAGTGAGAATGTCGGGGAAAAACCGCCGAAGGTCAACTGGGTCTTGGCGCTTGCCGGTGTTCTGGTGCTTGGCGCGGCTTATTATCTGGCGGTGACGATCTCGGAGCCGATTTCGGCAATGGTGTATTTTTTTATCGCGGTCTTAATGGTCATTGCGGCGACGTACCTGCTTTTTATCAGCGGATCGGTCGCACTCTGTAAGATGCTGCAAAAAAACAAGAAGTTTTATTACCGGACAAATCATTTCGTGTCGGTGTCTTCCATGAGTTACCGCATGAAGCGCAACGGCGCGGGGCTTGCGTCTATCTGTATTCTTTCCACGATGGTGCTTGTGACGCTCTCCTCGACGGCTTGCCTGTATTTTGGGAAAGAGGACGGTATGCGGATACGTTATCCGCAGGATGTCGTTTTGCGGGCGCACTCGACGGATCAAGGCGCGGCGGACGCCATACGGGAGCTTGCGATGAAGGCGGCAGCGGATGCGGGCGTGCAGGCGGAGCGGGAAGTGTCCTACCGCTATTTAGACATCAGCGCGGAACGAAGGAACGATCAGATTGTGACGCATGACATCATACTTGGGTTTTCCGCGGGAACGGAAAGTCTGCAGGTCGGTTTTTATATGATTCCCTTGGAAGATTATAACCGGATGACGGGAGAGCAGGAGACGCTCGCAGCCGACGAGGTGCTGCTTGGCGTCTCGAAGGGAAGCAGCTATTCCTACGATACGATCACGGTGGAGGATTGGGAGCCGCTGCGCGTAAAACGGGTCGTCACAACACTTCCGCCGAACGGCGCGGACGCTTCGGATGTTTTTGCCTCGTATTGGATGATCGTACCGGATTTCGAGCGGTATGCTGCGTTTTATGAGGGAGCCGGATCGGAGGAGGTGCGGGTGAGCGGGTACAGCTACTTAGGGTTTGATCTTCCGGCGGAGGAAGCGGAGCAGCGGATTTGGGTAAGTAATCTGTGTGAGCGGATTGGCGCGGCGCAGAGCGAAGACGATGCATTCCCGTCTGTCTGGGTGGAGAGTATCGCATGGGAGCGGGAGGGATTTTACGGAATGTACGGAAGCCTGTTCTTTCTGGGGATTCTGCTCGGTATCGTGTTTTTGTTTGCGACGGTGCTCATCATTTACTATAAACAGATTTCCGAGGGATACGAGGATCAGGGGAAATTCGAGATCATGCAGAAGGTCGGCATGACCAAAAGAGAGATCAAAAAGAGCGTCAATTCTCAGGTGCTGATCGTGTTCTTTCTGCCGCTCTTAACGGCGGGAGTCCACATGGCGTTCGCATTCCCGATGATCTATCGGATTATGATTCTTTTTAACGCCGTGAACACATCCCTGCTGATCTGGACAACGATCGCCTGCTTTTTGATATTTGGTTTCTTCTATATAATAGTGTACCGGCTGACGTCGGGCGCCTACTTAAAGTTAGTGCGCTGAGATTGGCAGAAATGCACAAAATTCGGACTGTACCCTTTCGCAAAAGGAAAAAGTGTGCTATAATGACTAAAGTACTATTTTTTCACGGGAGGGTCTATCCATGAAAAAAAAGAGAAAGATCATCGCCGTGCTGGCGATCTATTTGGAAAACAGCTATCAGACAAGGGTTATGGACGGTATTTTCGCCCAGTGCCAGAAGTACGGGTACGACGTCGCTGTGTTTGCACCGCTTGTGCAGTCCATTCATTCGGATAAGGAGTATCTGATCGGAGAGTGGAATATTTACAGTCTGATCAATTTTGATAAGTTTGACGGCGTGATCGTGACGGCGCTTCCTATGCACGCCAACGGAAATGCGCCGATCTATAACGAGCTTGTCGAGATGGTAAGAAAGAAATGCCATAAAAAAGTGGTCTCGATCGACCTGCCGTTTGACGGGAGCGAGACGGCGTATACGAATGACCGGAAGGCGTTTTATGAGATTACGGAGCATGTTTACTCTGTGCATCACTGCAGGAATGTTTATTTCTTAAACGGTTTTCCTGATCAGGACGTCTGTAAGGAGCGCCTTTTGGGGTATCGTGATTATTTAACAAAGCATCATCTGCCGTTTGACGAGAGCAAGGTGTTCGGCGGGGATTTCTGGTATGATTCGGGGGAGCAGCTTGCGGAGCGCATTTATGCGGGAGAGCTTGCTATACCGGACGCCGTTATCTGCGCGAGCGATCATATGGCGGTCGGGTTGATGAACCGCCTGATGTGGCATGGGATCAAGGTGCCGGAGCAGGTCATTGTGACGGGCTATGATTCGACGAAGGAATCGGTCATCAACGCGACGACGCTGACGACCTATGAGCCGGCGAATGCAGTGACGGCGGAGGAGGCGGTGAATCTCTTACATGCGGCGATCGACAAAGAAGAACCGGAGATCGAGCCGGTTCATACCGTGAGCAGGAATCTGCATCTGGGCGAGAGCTGCGGCTGCCAGCCGGATGCAGAATACGTCCATAAAAGGATTCATCGTTCTTTATATAATGTGAATTCTTATATTAAGGCGATGCAGAAAGATGCGACCGTGGACATCAGCGAGCTTTTAGACAGCTACTTATTTGAGAATCTTGTGAGCGTGAGCAGCTCGCGCGAGTGCATTTATGAGATTTACAAGAATACCCATACCCTGCGCCCGTACAAAGACTTTTATATGTGCCTGCGCGAAGACTGGATGGATACGCATACTTCCGTGATGGAGGGCTATCCGGAACGGATGAAGCTGGTGCTTCACTCGGAATCGACGACGGACACGGAGGATACGCAGGGCGTCAGCTTTACGAGGAACGATACGGCGGGCGAGCGTTCGTTCTATACGGAGGAAATGCTGCCGGAAATGTTTGAGGAGCGGGAGGAGCCGATGGCATTCTATTTTTCGCCGGTGCATTTTGCGGAGCAGACGCTGGGCTATGCGGTGCTGACCGCGGAGCTTTTACAGGAACGCAAGCTGGACTATGTGTTCCACAACTGGCTGCGCAATATCAACAATGCGTTAGAAATGATGCGTGTGCGCGGCAAGATCGAAACGAAATCCGAGATTGACGCGATGACCGGATTGTACAACCGCCGGGCAATGGAAAATAAGTTAGAAGGGATCCGGCAGTTCGGAAAAGGAAAAATCCTTCTTGCGCTTGTCGCGGACTTAGACAGGCTCAAATATATTAACGATACCTTCGGGCATCACGAGGGCGATTTCGCAATCAAGGCGGTTGCCGAGGCGCTTACGGAGTGCGCGACGAATAATGAGATCTGCATCCGGAGCGGCGGCGATGAATTCATTCTGCTCGGCGTGGATGAGTACACGGAGGAGGAAGTGGATGAAAAGGTCGCGCGGATCGAGGCGGTCTGTGCAGGGAAGGGCGAGGAAGCGAAGAAGAATTACGGCGTTTCCGTGAGCATCGGCTACTGTCTTGCGCGGCTTCGGGAGGACACAAACGTGGAGCTTCTGATCGAGGTTTCCGACCAGAGAATGTATGAGGTAAAGCGGGAACATCACAAGGAAAGGGCGTGAATCTAAAAAAATTTCAAAAAGGGGGTTGTCAAACCTCCTTTTTTCGTGTATAGTAATCAATGCTGTGGCATGATAGCGATGAAACGTGAGGTTGCTGTGGGCAGAAAACAGATAACTTCCCGCAGGTTTTCCGTGGAGCGAATGTCAAGTTTATAAAACTGGCGACAAGTCACTGTACCAAACAAGGTCTACCAAGAGTAGAAACGACGTGTTGTAACTCTGTACCGGCAAAGGCGTAAAGCGCCTTATAAAAATGTCGGCGGCATGACACACACGGGAGAGTGTACAGTCACCGCTTGTCGTACTTCGTTTGAAAAGTGCGAAAAGGAGGCGACTTTTTTTATGGCAAATCAGATTATGAGGATCACCCTGAAGGCGTACGACCATCAGTTAGTGGATGCATCTGCCAAAAAAATCATCGAAACAGTAAAGAAGAACGGTTCCCAGGTGAGCGGACCGGTGCCCCTTCCTACCAAGAAGGAAGTTGTGACGATTCTGCGTGCGGTTCACAAGTACAAGGATTCCCGCGAGCAGTTCGAGCAGAGAACGCACAAGAGACTGATCGATATTATTGCACCCACGCCGAAGACGGTCGATGCACTGCAGAGACTTGAGATGCCTGCCGGTGTCTATATCGACATCAAAATGAAAAACAAGTAAACCTTCTACTAGTATGTGAACCGTTTCGGTTCCGCCATGTAGAACAAACAGGAGGTAAACAATGAAAAAAGCAATTTTGGCAACGAAGATCGGAATGACGCAGATTTTCGCGGAAGACGGAACGCTGATCCCGGTTACGGTCCTTGAAGCGGGACCTTGCGTGGTAACGCAGGTAAAGACGCAGGAGAACGACGGCTACAGTGCCGTACAGGTCGGCTTTGTGGACAAGAAGGACAGGATCATCAACAAGGACAAAGGCGGCAACAGGGAAGTCATTCATGCGCATGGCGTGAACAAGCCGTTAAAGGGGCATTTCGAGAAGGCGGGCGTCTCTTCCAAGAGATATGTGAGAGAGTTCCGTTTCGAGAATGCGGAGGAATATGCACTGGCGCAGGAGATTAAGGCTGATATTTTTGCGGTCGGCGACAAGGTTGACGCGTCTGCGATCAGCAAGGGCAAGGGCTTCCAGGGCGCGATCAAGAGATTAGGACAGTCGAGAGGACCGATGGCACACGGCTCCAAATTTCATCGTCATCAGGGTTCCAACGGCGCCTGCTCCTCACCGAGCCGCGTGTTCAAGGGCAAGGGAATGCCCGGACACATGGGAAACAAGAAAGTCACGATCAAGAATCTTGAGGTCGTAAGAGTGGATGCAGAGAAGAATCTGCTTCTGGTCAAGGGTTCCGTACCCGGACCGAAGAAGTCTTTGATCACCATTAAAGAGACCACGAAGGTTGAGGCATAAAGCAGGAACGAAAGGAGGAGTATTCAGATGGCAAACGTATCTGTTTACAATATGGAAGGAAAAGAAGTCGGCAAGATGGACTTAAACGATGCGGTGTTCGGTGTTGAGATCAATGAGCATCTGGTACACATGGCAGTCGTTCAGCAGCTTGCAAACAATCGTCAGGGCACGCAGAAAGCAAAGACGCGCTCTGAGGTTTCCGGCGGCGGCAGAAAGCCGTGGAGACAGAAGGGAACCGGTCATGCGAGACAGGGTTCCACAAGAGCACCTCAATGGAAGGGCGGCGGCGTGGTATTCGCTCCGACTCCGAGAGATTACTCTTTTAAGATGAACAAAAAGGAAAAGCGCGCAGCGTTAAAGTCCGCGCTGACGAGCAAGGTGCAGGACAGCAGGCTGATCGTCTTAGAGGAATTAACTTTAGACGAGATCAAGACCAAGAAGATCGCAGAGCTTGTGAACAACCTGCATGTAGAGAAACCGCTGATCGTATTAAAAGAAAAGGACGACAAGGTGATCCTCTCCGCAAAGAACATTCCGGATGTGGAGACGGCGCTGACGAATACCATCAACGTCTATGACGTGATGAAAGCCGGAACCGTCGTTCTGACAAAGGACGCGGTGAAAACGATCGAGGAGGTGTACGCATAATGGCAGACATAAAATATTATGATGTAATCCTCAAACCGGTGATTACAGAAAAAAGCATGAATGAGATGGGCAGCAAGAAATACACATTCCTTGTTCACGTCGATGCAAACAAGACGATGATCAAGGAGGCTGTCGAGAAAATGTTTGACGGCGTCAAGGTTGAGCGCGTCAACACGATGAATTTAGCGGGCAAAAAGAAAACCCGCGGACGTGTGACGGGAAAGACTGCGGCAACGAAGAAAGCGATCGTGAAGCTGACAGCGGACAGCAAGGACATCGAGCTGTTCACGGGGCTGTAAACCAGCGGACGGCTTCGCGATACTGCAAATCATAGAAAAGGAGATACAATCATGGGAATCAAGACTTACAATCCCTATACACCTTCCAGACGTAATATGACCGGTTCTGATTTTTCCGAGATTACGAAGAACACGCCGGAGAAGTCTCTGTGTACTTCGTTAAAGAAAAATTCCGGCCGCAATAATCAGGGCAAGATCACGGTGAGACACCGCGGCGGCGGCAGCAAGAGAAAGTATAGGATCATTGATTTTAAGAGAAATAAAGACGGAATCCCTGCAAAGGTCATCGGTATCGAGTACGATCCGAACAGAACGGCGAATATCGCGCTGATCTGCTACGCAGACGGTGAGAAGGCATATATCCTTGCACCGGCAGGTTTAACGGACGGTATGCAGGTGATGAACGGTCCGACAGCCGAGGTAAAGGTTGGCAACTGCCTCCCGTTATCCGAGATTCCTGTCGGTACGCAGATCTACAGTATTGAGCTTCATCCGGGCAAGGGCGGACAGATGGTCCGTTCCGCAGGCAACAGCGCACAGCTGATGGCGAAGGAAGGCAAATATGCAACGCTTCGCTTACCGTCCGGTGAAATGAGAATGGTTCCGATCGTATGCAGAGCATGTATCGGCACGGTCGGCAACGGTGATCACAACCTGATCAACCTCGGCAAGGCAGGCCGCAAGCGCCACATGGGAATCAGACCTACGGTCCGCGGTTCTGTTATGAACCCGAACGACCATCCGCACGGCGGCGGCGAGGGCAGGGCGCCTATCGGACGTCCGGGTCCCTGCACACCTTGGGGCAAGCCCGCACTCGGCTTAAAGACGCGCAAGAAGAAAAAGCAGTCCAATAAGCTGATCGTGAGAAGACGTGACGGCAGAGCTATCAAATAATTGAGGAGGAAAGACAATGGCTAGATCACTGAAAAAAGGACCGTTTGCAGATGCAAGCTTACTGAAAAAAGTAGATGCGATGAATGCAGCAGGACAGAAGCAGGTCATCAAGACCTGGTCCCGTCGTTCCACAATCTTCCCGTCCTTCGTCGGACATACGATTGCGGTGCATGACGGCAGAAAGCACGTTCCTGTATATGTAACAGAGGATATGGTCGGACACAAGCTCGGCGAGTTTGTTGCCACCAGAACCTTCAGAGGACACAAAAAAGACGACAAGAAGTCCGGCGTCAGATAATTTTGAGAGGAGGTTTCAGTCATGGCGAAAGGACATCGTTCCCAGATTAAAAGAGAAAGAAATGCAAACAAAGATACAAGACCCTCCGCGAAGTTATCCTACGCACGGGTTTCCGTTCAGAAAGCATGCTTTGTTTTGGATGCCATCAGAGGTAAAGATGTAACGACGGCGTTAGCGATCTTAGAGTACAATCCGAGATATGCTTCCGCAGTCATCAAGAAGCTGTTAGAGTCCGCCATCGCGAATGCAGAGAACAACAAAGGTATGAATCCGGAGAATTTATACATTGCGGAGTGCTATGCGAACAGCGGTCCCATCATGAAAAGAGTAAAACCGAGAGCGCAGGGCAGAGCATACAGGATCGAAAAGAGAATGTGCCACATCACTGTTGTGCTGGATGAAAGATAAGGAGGAAGAAAATGGGACAGAAAGTAAATCCTCATGGCTTGAGAGTCGGTATTATTAAAGATTGGGATTCCAGATGGTATGCTGACGGTGAGTTCGCAGATTATCTGGTAGAAGATTATGAGATCAGAAAGTATCTGAAGAAGAAGTTGATGGCTGCCGGAGTTTCCAAGATCGAGATCGAGAGAGCTTCCGACAGAGTGAAAGTGATCGTGTTTACGGCAAAGCCCGGTGTTGTCATCGGTAAGGGCGGCGCCGAGATCGAGATCACGAAGAAGGAACTTTGCAAGCTGACCGGAAAGAATGTCCTGATCGACATTAAGGAGATCAAGAAACCGGACAGGGATGCACAGCTTGTAGCGGAGAATATCGCGCAGCAGTTAGAGAACCGTATTTCTTTTAGACGTGCGATGAAGTCCTGTATGCAGAGAACGATGAAGAGCGGCGCGCTCGGTATCAAGGCGGCGTGCGCAGGCCGTCTCGGCGGCGCGGATATGGCGCGTTCTGAGTTCTACAGCGAGGGCACGATTCCCCTTCAGACTCTGCGTGCGGATATTGATTATGGTTTCGCGGAGGCAGATACCACCTACGGCAAGATTGGCGTAAAGGTATGGATCTATAAGGGTGAGATACTTCCTACTAAGGCAGATGCGGAAGGGAGCGATAAATAATGTTAATGCCGAAAAGAGTAAAACGTCGTAAGCAGTTCCGTGGCAGCATGGCAGGTAAGGCGAGCCGCGGCAACACGATCACATATGGAGAGTACGGTATCGTTGCAACGGAGCCGTGCTGGATCAAGTCCAACCAGATTGAGGCTGCCCGTATTGCGATGACGCGTTATACGAAGCGTGCCGGACAGGTATGGATCAAGATTTTCCCGGATAAGCCCGTAACGGCAAAGCCGGCAGAGACCCGAATGGGTTCCGGAAAAGGTTCTCTGGAGTATTGGGTAGCGGTCGTAAAACCGGGACGCGTGATGTTTGAGATCGCCGGCATTCCGGAGGAGCAGGCAAAAGAGGCGCTTCGTCTTGCCGTTCACAAGCTTCCCTGCAAGTGCAAGATCGTGTCGAAGGCAGATTTGGAAGGTGGTGTATCATAAATGAAAACAAATAAATATGTTGAGGATTTGAAGTCCAAATCATCTGCTGAGTTAGCCGAGAGTTTAGTCGAGGCTAAGAAAGAACTTTTCAATTTGAGATTCCAGAATGCGACAAACCAGCTGGATAACACCGCACGGATCAAGGAAGTCCGCAAGAACATTGCGAGAATCCAGACCGTGATCACACAGAAGGCCAACGCATAGAAAGGAGATCCACCGTGGAAAGAAATTTGAGAAAAACCCGTACGGGCAAGGTTGTCAGCAATAAGATGGAGAAAACCATTGTTGTAGCTGTAGAGGATCATGTAAAGCATCCTCTTTACAATAAAATCGTAAAGAATACGAAGAAATTCAAGGCGCATGACGAGAACAACGAGTGCAATATCGGCGACACCGTAAGAATCGCTGAGACGAGACCGCTCTCAAAGGATAAGAGATGGAGACTCGTGGAAATTGTCGAGAAGGCAAAATAATGCCAGCATTAGAAACTCACGGAAATCCGTGATTTGGAAGGAGAATTAGCATGGTACAACAGGAAACCAGACTGAAGGTCGCTGATAATACCGGTGCAAAAGAACTGCTCTGCATCCGTGTGATGGGCGGCTCTACAAGGAGATATGCCGCTATCGGCGATGTGATCGTTGCTTCCGTTAAAGATGCAACACCCGGCGGTGTTGTTAAAAAAGGCGATGTTGTGAAAGCAGTCGTTGTCCGCACCGTAAAAGGCGCCCGCCGCAAGGACGGTTCTTATATCAGGTTTGACGAGAATGCTGCCGTGATCATCAAGGAGGATAAGACTCCGAGAGGAACCCGTATTTTCGGGCCGGTGGCGAGAGAGCTTCGTGAGAAACAGTTTATGAAAATCGTTTCTCTGGCTCCCGAAGTATTATAAGGAGGTGCCGTATGTCAACATTTAAGATTAAAAAGGGCGATACCGTAAAGGTCATCGCAGGAAAAGATAAAGACAAAGAAGGCAAAGTTATTTCTGTGGACGCAAAGGCAAACAAGGTGCTTGTCGAGGGCGTCAACATGATAACAAAGCACACGAAACCTTCTGCTGCAAATGCAAACGGCGGTATTATCCAGAAAGAGGCGCCGATCGACGCGTCCAATGTGATGTATGTTCACAAGGGAAAAGTAACGAGGATCGGTTTCAAGATGGAGAAGGATAAGAAAGTCCGTTTTGCGAAGACCACCGGTGATGTCATCGACTAATTGTGAGGAAGGAGGTTATCAACTGTGAGTAGTAGACTGAAAGAAATGTACAATAAAGAAATCGTAGACGCCATGATGAAAAAGTTCGGCTACAAGAACGTGATGCAGGTTCCGAAGCTTGACAAGATCGTCGTCAACATGCGTGTCGGCGAGGCGAAGGACAATGCGAAAGTCTTGGAGGCTGCCGTCAGCGAGTTAGAGACGATCACGGGTCAGAAGGCGGTACTTACGAAGGCAAAGAAAGCCGTTGCAAACTTCAAGATCCGCGAGGGAATGCCGATTGGCTGTAAAGTAACACTGCGCGGCGAAAAGATGTATGAGTTCCTTGACCGTCTGGTAAATCTTGCGTTGCCCCGTGTGCGCGATTTCCGCGGCGTCAATCCGAATGCATTCGATGGCAGAGGCTCCTATGCGCTCGGTATCAAAGAGCAGATCATCTTCCCGGAGATTGAGTATGATAAGATCGACAAGGTAAGAGGCATGGACGTTATCATCGTCACGACTGCAAAGACCGACGAAGAGGCACGCGAACTGTTGACATTATTCAACATGCCGTTTGCAAAATAGGAGGAGGTAAATTCATGGCTAAAACATCAATGAAGATCAAACAGCAGCGCAATCCGAAGTTCTCCACGAGAGCGTATAACCGCTGCAAAATATGCGGCCGTCCACACGGTTATTTAAGAAAATACGGAATCTGCAGAATTTGCTTCCGCGAGTTAGCGTATAAAGGTCAGATACCCGGAGTAAAGAAAGCAAGCTGGTAAAAAATTTGAAGGAGGCAAATAATCATGACTATGGATCCTATTGCAGATATGCTGACAAGAATACGAAATGCCAATACTGCAAAACATGATACGGTTGACATCCCTGCTTCTAAAATGAAATTGGCGATTGCCGGGATTCTTTTAGACGAGGGCTATATCAGGAAGTATGACATTGTAGAGGACGGCGGTTTCAAGACGATCCGCATCACCTTAAAGTACGGTGCGGACAAGAATGACAAGATCATTTCCGGAATCAAGAGAATCTCCAAACCGGGACTTCGCGTTTACGCGGGCAAGGATGAGCTTCCCAAGGTTCTCGGCGGCTTAGGCATCGCGATTATTTCCACGAATCAGGGTGTGATCACCGACAAGAAGGCGCGCGAGCTGAATGTCGGCGGTGAGGTTTTGGCGTTCGTCTGGTAAACAGGCAGGCGTATGCGTGGAAAAGCAGACAGCAACCAATAAACAGCGTTACAAAAAACAGGAGGTACGGGCATGTCACGGATAGGTAGAATGCCAATCGCAATTCCGGCAGGAGTGACTGTGGATATTGCAGAAAATAATAAAGTGACCGTAAAAGGTCCTAAGGGAACACTGGAGAGAGTGTTGCCCGCAGAAATGGAGATTAAGCTGGACGGAGCGCAGGTGCTTGTTTCCCGCCCGAACGACTTAAAGAAAATGAAATCGTTACATGGTTTGACCAGAACACTGATCAACAACATGGTTGTCGGTGTGACGAACGGCTTTGAGAAAAGGCTTGAAGTAAACGGTGTAGGCTACAGGGCTGCAAAAGCAGGAAAGGTGCTGACCTTGTCCCTGGGCTATTCACATCCGGTTGAAATGACGGATCCCGAGGGTATTGAGACGGTGCTCGAGGGACAGAACATCATTATCGTAAAGGGTATTGACAAAGAAAAGGTTGGCCAATTCGCAGCGGAGATCAGAGACAAGAGAAGACCTGAGCCGTATAAGGGCAAGGGAATTAAGTATGCTGATGAAACGATCAGACGTAAAGTTGGTAAGACCGGTAAGAAATAAATAAGGAGAGTAGAAAAATGGTTAAAAAAGAATCAAGACAGAATATTCGTGTTAAAAAGCACATGAAAATTCGCAACCGTTTCAGCGGAACGGCCGAAAGACCTCGTCTGGCTGTATTCAGAAGCAATAATCATATGTATGCTCAAATTATTGACGATACGGTCGGCAACACCCTTGTGGCAGCGTCCACAGTGGAAAAGAGCGTAAGCAGCGAGCTTGAGAAAACCAACAACGTAGAGGCAGCGGCATATCTTGGCAAGGTGATCGCAGAGCGGGCTTTAGATAAAGGGATTAAGACTGTTGTATTCGACAGAGGTGGTTTCCTTTACACGGGCAAGATCGCAGCTTTGGCTGATGCAGCCAGAGAAGCCGGATTAGAATTCTAGGAGGAAGGAGAACATCATATGAAACGCACTATCATAGATCCCAGTCAGTTAGAATTAACTGAGAAAGTAGTCTCCATTAAGCGCGTCACCAAGGTTGTAAAGGGTGGACGTAACATGCGGTTTACGGCGCTTGTTGTCGTAGGCGACGGAAACGGACACGTCGGCGCAGGACTTGGCAAGGCAACCGAGATTCCTGAGGCGATCCGCAAAGGAAAAGAGGATGCAGTCAAGAATCTGATCACGGTTTCGCTTGATGAGAATAACTCTATCTCGCATGATCAGACCGGAAAGTTTGGTTCTGCATGTGTACTTTTGAAGAAGTCTCCCGATGGTACTGGTATCATCGCAGGCGGCCCGGCGCGTAATGTGTGCGAGCTTGCAGGCATCAAGAACATCCGTACCAAATCGCTTGGCTCCAACAATAAGCAGAACGTCGTACTTGCGACCATTCAGGGGTTAAGCACCCTGATGAGCCCGGAGGAAGTGGCAAGCAAGCGCGGTATTTCCGTCAGCGAGCTGATGTAAGGAGGAAAACCGATATGGCAGAGAAAATGTTAAAGATTACTTTGGTGAAGTCTCCGATTGGCGCGGTTCCGAAGCATAGAAGAACGATCAAAGCATTGGGTCTTACCAAAATGCATAAGACGGTGACAATGCCGGATAACGCAGCGACCAAGGGCATGATTCAGCAGGTAGGATACATGTTAAAAGTAGAAGAAGCATAAAAAGGAGGTGTCAGTAGCATGGAATTATCAAATTTGCACCCGGCAGAGGGCTCTAAGCACAATGATTTCAGAAAGGGCCGCGGACACGGTTCCGGAAACGGCAAGACGGCGGGCAAAGGCCATAAGGGACAGAAGGCGCGTTCCGGCGCACCGAGACCGGGCTTTGAGGGCGGTCAGATGCCGTTATACAGACGCATTCCGAAGAGAGGCTTTCAGAACAGGAATACGCTCAATATCATCGGTATCAATCTGGGTCGTTTAGAGGTATTCGAAGATGGTGATACAGTGACCATCAAGGCTCTGATGGAAAAGGGGATCGTGAAGGATCCGAAGGACGGAGTGAAGATACTTGGAAATGGAAAATTAACCAAGAAGCTCACGGTTCAGGCAAATGCCTTCAGCGCATCTGCAAAAGAAAAAATTGAGGCGCTTGGTGGAACTGTTGAGGTGATTTAATGCTGAAAACTCTGAAAAATGCATTTAAGATCAAGGAAATCCGAAGCAAGATTTTCTTCACATTAGCGATGCTGGTCGTCATCCGGCTCGGTTCCCAGCTCCCAACGCCGGGAATCGATTCCGCGTATATCCAAAGCTGGTTTGCCAATGCGACAGGCGGCGGTGACACCTTCAACTTTTTGGAGGCATTTACCGGAGGTTCTTTTTCGCGGATGGCGATTTTTGCACTGAGCATCACGCCGTATATTACATCGTCCATTATCATTCAGTTATTGACGATTGCAATTCCGAAGCTGGAAGAAATGCAGCGTGACGGTGAGGATGGGCGAAAGAAACTGGCGGCGATTACGAGATATGTGACGATCGCGCTTTCGGTGATTGAGTCGGGCGCCATGGCGATCGGCTTCGGCGGACAGGGATTGTTAAAACCGTTCAACGGACTGACCGTGATCGGGACGATTTTGATCCTGACTGCGGGCAGCGCGGTTCTGATGTGGATCGGAGAGCGGATCACGGATAAGGGGATCGGAAACGGTATCTCCATCGTCCTTGTGATCAACATCCTTTCCAGACTGCCGCAGGATATTTCGAGTCTGTATACACAGTTTGTAAAGTCTGCGATCAACGCGGGGAACATCGCGCGCGCGGTCATTGCGGCGGTTGTCATCATTGCAATCATCATAGCAATGGTCGCTATCGTTATTATTTTGAACGACGGTGTACGCAAGATTCCCGTGCAGTATGCAAAAAAAGTACAGGGGAGAAAAT
The DNA here is from genome assembly GCA_023667365.1 of bacterium. Lineage (GTDB taxonomy): Bacteria > Bacillota > Clostridia > Lachnospirales > Lachnospiraceae > DLAJ01. The sequence continues at coordinate 19,343 of JAMPAG010000030.1, forward strand.
TAGTCGGCGGGCAGACCTCCAGCATTCCGCTTAAAGTCAATACCGCAGGCGTGATCCCGATCATTTTTGCGTCATCCTTAATGCAGTTCCCGATCGTGATCAGTTCTTTCTTTTATAAAGGAAACGGCGTGTGGAGAAAAATCCTGAACATGCTCAATTCGGGTAACTGGTGTAATCCGCAGCAGCCGGTGTATACGATCGGTCTTTTGATTTATGTGATTTTGGTCATTTTCTTTGCGTACTTCTACACCTCCATTACATTTAATCCGTTGGAGGTTGCGGAGAACATGAAGAAACAGGGCGGCTTTATCCCCGGCATCCGTCCGGGCAAGCCGACGGCGGAGTATCTTTCGAAGCTGCTCAATTACATCATTTTCATCGGTGTGATCGGGCTGATCATCATCGCGGTGCTGCCGTTCATCTTTAACGGCGTGTTCAAGGCGGATGTATCCTTCGGAGGCACGAGCCTGATCATTATCGTCAGCGTCATCTTAGAGACGATCAAGCAGGTGGAATCGCAGATGCTGGTGAGAAATTATAAGGGATTTTTGAATGACTAAAGTGTGAAGAGAATTTCTAAGTCTGCAAAATACGCAGACAAAGAAATTCTAAGATTTGCTAACGCAAATCCTCTTCACACAAAAGAATGACCTGCGGTCATTCTTTAAGGATAGTGAGTAGAGCAGAGAAAGCTGCCGTGTACTTGAATAAGTATTACGGTTCCGCAGGATGGAACCTTTCTCGCACCGAAGAATCGCGTACGCGATTCTTCCTAGATCGTGTGAAGAGAATTTCTAAGTCTGCAAAATACGCAGACAAAGAAATTCCGGGATTTGCTAACGCAGATCCTCTTCACACAAAATACGATAGAGGCGAAAAGAATTTCTAAGGCGTTAAAAGTAACGTCTTAGAAATTCTGAATTTCGTCTGAAGGGCAGGGGAGCCTGTTTCTATGCGGTGGAGGAGCGTGTCGTTTATCGAAATGACAGCGACGGGCAGGGCAGATTGAGTTGGTGCCGTATCCACCGTGCAGCAGCGGGTTTCGCACGCGGCAGACAGAGGAAGCCGCGGCAGAGAGACATGAATGACGCGGCAGGGCTTGTACTTCGAAAACATGCGGCAATGTCCGTGACAGGAGAGAGGAGAGGAAATTCGGCTATGAAGGTAATTATGCTTGGCGCCCCGGGCGCAGGAAAAGGGACACAGGCCAAAATGATTGCAGAGCGGTACGGGGTACCGCATGTTTCGACGGGAGATATATTCCGTGCCAATATTAAGAACGGTACGGCGCTCGGCGCGGAAGCGAAGAAATATATGGATGCCGGCGAACTGGTGCCGGATGAGCTGACGGTCAGGATTTTATTGGACCGCGTAGCGCAGGAGGACTGCAAAAACGGTTATGTACTGGACGGATTTCCACGGACGATTCCGCAGGCGGAGGTACTGGACGAGGCGCTTCAAAAGCTTGGCGAGCAGGTGGATTATGCGATCGACGTAGATGTACCGGATGAGAACATTGTAAAAAGAATGTCGGGAAGACGCGCATGTCTAAGCTGTGGAGCGACGTATCATATCGAGCATGTACCGCCCAAGACCGCGGACGTGTGCGATCAGTGCGGTGCGGCGCTTGTGCTCCGCGATGACGATAAGCCGGAGACGGTAAAAAACCGCTTGAATGTATACCATGAGCAGACCCAGCCGCTTATTGCATATTACACGAAAAAAGGAATTTTGAGAACCGTTGACGGAACGCGCCCGATGGAGGACGTGTTTGCCGCGATCACGGCGATCCTTGGCTGAAAAGAGCACGGGAGGCACATATGGCAGTAACGATCAAATCGCCGAGAGAAATTGAATTGATGAGGGAGTCATGCAGGCTGCTCTCAGGAGTGTTTGACCATATGGCGGAGCACCTTCATGCGGGAATGACCACGCAGGAGATCGACCGTATCGGTGAAAAAATGATCCGTGAGATCGGATGTGTTCCGAATTTCAAAAATTATAACGGCTTTCCGGCTTCCATCTGTGTTTCGGTCAATGACGAAGTCGTACACGGAATCCCCAACAAACACCGTATTGTCCGCGAGGGCGACGTGGTGAGTCTGGATGCCGGACTGATCTATAAAGGCTATCACTCCGACATGGCGCGCACCTTTGGCGTCGGGAAAGTCACGCCGGAAGCGCAAAAGCTGATGGATGTGACAAAGCAGTCGTTTTTTGAAGGGATAAAATACGCGAGAGCGGGCAATCATCTGCATGACATTTCCAATGCGATCGACGCTTATGTGACCAGCTTTGGATTCAGCGCCGTGCACGATCTGGTCGGACACGGCATCGGGACTCATCTGCACGAGGATCCGCAGATACCGAACTTTGCGCAGAAGCGCAGGGGGATCGTGTTAAAGCCCGGTATGACGCTTGCGATCGAACCGATGATCAGTGCGGGAGGCTGGGAAGTGACATGGCTGGAGGACGACTGGACGGTCGTTACGCTGGACGGTTCTCTTGCTGCGCATTATGAAAATACGATCCTGATTACGGATGGAGAACCGGAGATTCTTACACTGGGGAAATACTGATCCATAGAAGCAGCCGCCATAGAAAACGACGGAAAGATTTTAGGTTTACGGGAGGTTTTGTGTATGTCGAAGAGCGACGTGATTGAAATTGAAGGTATTGTAGTAGAGAAACTGCCGAATACGATGTTTCAGGTAGAGCTTGAGAACGGACATAAGGTGCTTGCGCATATCAGCGGAAAACTGCGCCAGAATTTTATCCGTATCCTGCCGGGGGACAAAGTGACGTTAGAGCTTTCTCCCTACGACCTTACCAAAGGAAGAATCATTTGGCGTGATAAATAAGAGGAACGCAGGCAAGCAAAAATTTCGCTTGCATTCCTATATGTCAGGTGCTATAATGTAAAACGGTCTTTTTTGAAAGGAGGGATTTTCCGTGAAAGTAAGATCATCAGTAAAACCGATTTGCGAGAAATGCAAGGTCATCAAGAGAAAAGGGAGAATCATGATTATTTGTGAGAATCCTAAGCACAAGCAGAGACAGGGTTAATATTCCACACGATCGTGGTGTTATCATGTACGGCTGCGGCAGACGCAAAAGCGGCTGCCGGTTATATAATTGAACGTAGAGAGCCTACGGGAGATTACTTTTGATACCAAAAATGAGCTTACAGCAGCAGCGTAAGCCTGCGGCACAGTCAGGCAGGGAATCGGCTGTGCGGCATTATGCGCGGAAACGCGCATAACGAGTATTGGAAAGACCGGATCATGTCCGGTTGGGCGCCATCTGGCGCCCCAGTCAATGAGTAACTGAAGGTGTGTGTTCCGCTTCAAATCCGTCCCGGCCTGGCGGTGCAGGATGTGGAACGCAAAAGATGGAGGAATGAAAAATGGCTCGTATTGCAGGTATTGATTTACCGAGAGACAAACGTGTTGAGATCGGACTGACCTATATTTATGGGATCGGACGCGCAAGCTCCAATAAGATCTTGGCACAGGCAAACGTCAATCCGGACACCCGTGTAAGGGATTTAACGGACGACGAGGTTAAGAGGATCAGCGAGGTCATCGCCAATACGATGACGGTAGAAGGTGATTTGAGAAGAGAGGTCGCTCTTAACATTAAGAGATTACAGGAAATCGGATGCTACAGAGGGATCCGTCACAGAAAGGGGCTTCCTGTCCGCGGTCAGAAGACAAAGACGAACGCGAGAACCAGAAAGGGTCCGAAGAAGACAATCGCAAATAAGAAGAAATAATGACCAAGCAAACAATAGGGAAAGTAGGTTAGTTTAAGATGGCGAAACAAGTTGCAAAAAAAGTAACGAAAAAGCGTGTAAGAAGAAACGTTGAACATGGACAGGCACATATCCAGGCGTCTTTCAACAATACGATCGTTACCTTAACGGATAACGAGGGAAATGCGTTGAGCTGGGCAAGTGCCGGAGGTCTTGGCTTTAGAGGTTCAAAGAAATCTACCCCGTATGCAGCACAGATGGCAGCAGAGACGGCTGCGAAGGCTGCGCTGCCGACAGGCTTAAAGTCTGTTGATGTTATGGTAAAAGGACCCGGTTCAGGACGTGAAGCGGCAATCCGCGCGCTGCAGGCATGCGGTATTGACGTTACCAGTATCAGAGATGTGACACCCGTGCCTCATAACGGTTGTCGTCCGCCGAAGCGCCGCCGCGTATAGTGGGAATCAGCGGACATTGCAGACATAGCGTTGGAAGAAAGCGGAGAACGGTATGCCGGATGGCGTCATGATAATAATATCATGATAATAATGTCATGACATTGATGTTATGCCAGACGGTGTCACGGATTCGCTGTAAACAATATTTTAGGAGGAAAAAAGAAATGGCAGTAAATAGAACTCCCGTGTTAAAAAGATGCAGATCTCTCGATCTGGATCCGGTATTTTTGGGATATGACAAGAAATCCAAAAGAAAAAATTTACGAGCGGGCAAGAAGATGAGCGAGTATGCGCTCCAGCTCCGCGAGAAGCAGAAAGCAAAGTTTATCTACGGAATGCTGGAGAAGCCGTTCCACAATTATTATGAGAAGGCGGACCGCATGAAGGGCATGACCGGTGAGAATCTCATGATCATGTTGGAGTCCAGACTGGACAACGTGATCTTCCGTCTTGGGTTTGCGAGAACGAGAAGAGAGGCAAGACAGATCGTCGGACATAAGCATGTGCTTGTGAACGGTAAGAAGGTCAATATTCCTTCCTATTTGGTAAAAGCAGGTGATGTGATCGAGATCAGCGAGAAGGCAAAGGGCTTGCAGAGATATAAGGACATCGCGGAGATCACAGGCGGAAGACTGGTTCCCGAATGGCTGGATGCAGATATGGAAGCATGGAAAGGAACCGTGAAAGAACTGCCGAGAAGAGAAGTGATCGACGTTCCCGTAAACGAAATGTTGATCGTCGAGTTATATTCTAAATAATGGGATCTCTTTTAGGAAAGTCCACCATGTAAGGAGGTATACGAGTGTTTGATTTTGATAGACCGAATATTGAGGTAACTGAAATCTCAGAAGATAAGAAGTATGGTAAATTTGTCGTAGAGCCGCTTGAGCGTGGATATGGAATCACTTTGGGCAATTCCCTGAGAAGGATCATGCTCGCATCCCTTCCGGGTGCGGCGGTCAGTCAGGTAAAGATTGCGGGCGTGTTGCATGAGTTCAGCTCGATCGAGGGCGTAAAAGAAGATGTGACAGAGATCATCATGAACATCAAGAGCCTTGCGATCAAGAATAACAGCTCGACGAATGAACCGAAGACGGCATATATTGAGTTTGAAGGCGAAGGCGTTGTCAGAGCGTCCGATATTCAGGTAGATCAGGATATTGAGATCATGAATCCGGATCAGGTCATTGCAACATTAAGCGGCGGAAAGGACTGCCGCCTGTTCATGGAGCTTACGATCACAAAAGGCAGAGGCTATATCAGTGCAGAAAAGAACAAGAATGACGATCTGCCGATCGGCGTGATTGCGGTGGATTCGATTTATACACCGGTAGAAAGAGTCAATGTGACAGTGGAGAATACCCGTGTCGGGCAGGTGACGGATTATGACAAGCTGACACTGGACGTCCATACAAACGGAACGCTCGCGCCGGATGAGGCAGTCAGCCTCGCAGCGAAGGTGCTGAGCGAGCACTTAAAGCTGTTCATCGATCTTTCCGAGAACGCAAAGACGGCAGAGGTTATGATCGAGAAAGAAGACGACGAGAAAGAAAAAGTGCTGGAGATGAGCATTGACGAGTTAGAGCTTTCCGTACGTTCTTTCAACTGCTTAAAGAGAGCAGGCATCAACACCGTGCAGGAATTGACGAACAAGACATCGGACGATATGATGAAAGTCCGGAACCTTGGAAGAAAGTCCTTGGAGGAGGTTCTTGCCAAGTTAAAAGAATTAGGCTTACAGCTTAATTCGAATGAAGAGTAAAAAATCGCGCTTTGCGCGCTTTCAAAGAATCGCAAGCGATTCTTCCGGGTTTATAAATGCCAAGGGCATTTCTTCCGGGAGCGTGAAATGCGATTCAGATTTATGCTGTGTCGGTAAGCCCAAGGCGCGCGGCACGGCGTCATGAAACTGTTCATTCCATTTGATTAGTAAGTCCGAAGCGCGTAATAAAATGGAGCGTGGATGGGAGGAATCCCATCGTCATGAAAGGAGCCAAAATGGCAGGATACAGAAAGCTTGGAAGAACTTCAAGCCAAAGAAAAGCATTACTCAGAAATCAGACCACAGCGTTACTCTTAAACGGGAAGATTATCACAACGCAGGCAAGAGCGAAGGAAGTCCAGAAGCAGGTAGAGCCGTTGATTGCGCTCGCCGTAAAGGAAAAGGATCACTTTGAGACTGCCAAAGTGACGGCGAAGGTTGCACGCAAGGATAAGGATGGCAAGAGAGTAAAGCAGATCGTTGATAAGGATACGGGAAAGGTTCTTTCCGAGACGCACCGCGATAAAGACGGTAAGATCTTAAGAATCGAGAACGGCGTGACCGTAACCGTTTATGACGAAGTGGAAAAGGAGATCAAGAAAGATCTTCCGTCGAGACTGCACGCAAGAAGACAGATGTTAAAGGTGTTATATCCTGTGACGGATGTACCGAAGGATGCAGCAGGAAGAAAGCGCGGAACAAAGCAGGTTGATCTTGTAGCAAAGCTCTTTGATGAGATCGCGCCGAAGTATGCGGAGCGCAAGGGCGGTTACACGAGAATCGTCAAGATCGGACAGCGCAAGGGCGACGCGGCAATGATGGTGGTTCTTGAGCTTGTATAAGCGTGAAAAACGGGCGAGAGGGTGTGCGGATAGGAAGTGTCTGCATGCCCTTTTTTGACCTATCGGAAACTTTGCGGTCAAAGCGTGCGAAGCATGATTTTTTTGTAAGGATCCAGCGAAAATATGCTTTTTGGCAGGATGGGGATGAGCGGGATGAGTATGATAAAAACCGATCGGCTTGTATTTGAATATATCAGGCGGGATGAAGAAGGCAATGTGGAGGGTATCACCCGCGCTGTGGACGACGTGAATCTCGATATTGCCAAGGGGGAGTTTATTGCGATCCTCGGTCATAACGGTTCCGGAAAATCCACGCTTGCCAAGCATATGAACGCGATCCTGTATCCGACGGAGGGAACGATCCTCGTGGACGGAAAGGATACGGCACAGGAGGAATATCTTTGGGATATTCGACAGAATGCGGGAATGGTGTTCCAAAATCCGGATAACCAGATCATCGGGCAGATCGTGGAGGAGGATGTCGGCTTCGGTCCCGAAAACATGGGTGTCCCGACGAAAGAAATATGGGAACGCGTTGAGGAGAGTCTCAAGGCGGTCGGGATGTATGAATATCGGAAGTCCTCGCCGAACAAGCTTTCCGGCGGACAAAAGCAGCGCGTTTCGATCGCAAGCGTGATCGCGATGCATCCGCAGTGCATTATTTTGGATGAGCCGACCGCGATGCTTGATCCGAGCGGAAGGAAAGAAGTCATAAGGGCAGTCAGGGCGCTAAATGATGTGGAAAAGATTACGGTGATCCTGATTACCCATTATATGGAAGAAGTCATTCACGCGGACCGCGTGTTTGTCATGGATAAAGGGCGGATCGAAATGCAGGGGACGCCGAGGGAAATCTTTTCCGAAGTGGAGCGGCTGAAGTCCCTGCGTCTCGACGTGCCGCAGGTGACGCTGCTCGCCTATGAGCTGCAAAAAAAAGGTGTGCCGCTGCAGAAAGGAATTTTGACAATCGAGGAACTGATCTGCGGGTTGAAGCGGATCGCTGCGGGCGGCAGCACGGAAGACGAAGATGAAAAACGGCGATACTTCGAAGGTCAGCAGTGGAAATGATGAACGCAGTGCTGACCGAATGGAAGAGAAAGTGGCGATGCTTTGAAGGTCGGCAGCAGAAACGGTGAACGCAGTGGTGACTGCATGGAAGAGAAAACAAGCTTTCCCCGAATCGGAATGGATCCGTGCCGGGAAAAGCGCAGAAGCGGGAGAGAGCAATGGCAATCATATTGGATCATGTCAGTCATGCATATGAGAGTGGAACAGCGATGCAGGTCATGGCATTAAACGATGTCAGCTTTGTGATACCGGACGGACAGTTCATCGGTCTGATCGGACATACGGGGAGCGGAAAATCGACGCTTGTGCAGCACTTAAACGGACTGCTTGCGCCGACGTCCGGCAATATCTATTGCGACGGCAGGGATATTCATGATGATGATTATCCCAAAAAAGAACTGCGCGGTAAGGTGGGACTTGTGTTCCAATATCCGGAGCATCAGCTTTTTGAGGTGGATGTCTTCAAGGATGTCTGCTTCGGACCGAAAAACTTAGGACTGCCGGACAAGGAAGTGGAGCTTCGCGCTTACGAGGCGTTAAAGCTGGTCGGAATGGAAGACGAGTATTTTTATCAGTCTCCTTTTGACCTTTCGGGCGGGCAGAAGCGGCGTGTTGCGATCGCGGGCGTGTTGGCAATGAAGCCGCAGGTGCTGATTTTGGACGAGCCGACCGCAGGCTTGGATCCGAAAGGGCGGGACGAGATTTTGCAGCAGATTGCTTCTTTGAAACAGAAAACAGGCATGACTGTCATTCTTGTTTCCCACAGTATGGAAGATGTCGCAGAGTATGTGGAGCGGCTGATCGTCATGGATCACGGGCGTGTTCTGTATGACGATACGCCGGGAGCGGTATTCGCGCATTATGAGGAATTGGAAAAAATCGGGCTTGCCGCGCCGCAGGTGACGTATGTGATGCATGAGCTGAAAAAAGCGGGGTTTGCGGTGAGAACGGACGTGACCACGATCGACGGGGCACGGGACGAGATTCTGCGCGTGATGCGGGCGTGAGCGCGGGACGACGAGGCAGGCTTTACGGGGATGTAAGACATGATAAGAGAGATTACATTAGGACAATATTATCAGACGGATTCCGTGATCCACAGGATGGATCCGCGCACCAAAATTGTCGGCACGATCGTGTTTATTGTTGCGCTTTTTTTGGTAAATAATATGGTCGGCTATGCAGTGGCGGCGGTCTTTTTGGCGTCGGTGATCGCGATTTCCAGGGTGCCGTTCCGTTTTATGGTAAAGGGCATGAAAGCGATCGTATTTCTGCTGCTTATCACGATCCTTTTTAATATGTTTCTGACGCCCGGCGAGACGCTGGTGACGATCTGGAAGCTGAAAATCACGAAAGAGGGCGTGCGGCAGGCGGTGTTTATGGCGCTGCGGCTTTCGTTTCTCATCATCGGTTCGTCGTTGATGACGCTGACGACAACGCCGAACAATTTAACGGACGGTCTGGAAAAGCTCTTAAAGCCGTTGAGAGTCGTGCGGGTGCCTGTTCACGAGATCGCAATGATCATGTCGATTGCACTTCGGTTTATTCCGATCCTGTTGGACGAAACGGATAAGATCATGAAAGCGCAGCTTGCGCGCGGCGCGGATTTTGAGAGTGGAAATTTAATCAAAAAAGCAAAGAGCATGGTGCCGATCCTTGTGCCGCTTTTTATCTCCGCATTCCGCCGCGCCAATGATCTGGCGATGGCGATGGAAGCGCGCTGTTACCGGGGCGGGGAGCACCGCACTAAGATGAAACCGCTTTCCTACCGAAGCCGTGATTTTTTGGCGTATCTGCTGCTGGCGGCATTTGTGACCGCGGTGGTGTTCACAAGACGGCTTGCGCTGCCGTTTTTTCTATAAAGATTTGGATGACAAAGGAGTGTCGGCATGGAGCGGGAAAAGCAGGGGTGCAGGCGTATTTTTTTGAGCGTTGCCTATGACGGCACGAATTATCACGGCTGGCAGTTCCAGCCCGGAGCGGTCACGATCGAGGGCGAATTGAACCGGGCGTTGTCGGAGCTGCTGCAGGAGGAGATTCAGGTCATTGGCGCGAGCCGTACCGACGCCGGTGTACATGCATTGTGCAACGCGGCAGTCTTTGACACGACCGCGCGGATACCGGCGGAGAAATTTGCGTATGCGTTAAATCAGAGACTGCCGGAGGACATTCGCGTCCGCGAATCGAAAGAGGCGGCTTCTGATTTTCATCCGCGGCACGTGCAGAGCCGCAAAACCTATGAATACCGCATTTATAACGCCCGCTTTCCGATGCCGGCAAAGCGGCTGTATTCTTTTTTTACCTATGCAAAGTTGGACGTGGAGGCGATGGCGCGCGCGGGAGCGCTGCTTGAGGGCGAGCATGATTTCAAGAGTTTTTGCAGTGTGAATACGCAGGCGGAAACGACGATCCGCACGATCTACCGCGTGGAGGTATGGCGTGAGCGCGCGGACGGGATTCTTCCGGGGGATGGGGAATCGTTCGGTCCGAAAGGGTCTTATCAGGGAAATTCGGAGGACAGCGACATCGTCATCCGTGTGACGGGAAACGGGTTTCTCTACAATATGGTCCGGATCATCGCGGGAACGCTGTTGGAGGTCGGGCAGGGGAAAAGGAAACCCGAAGAGATTACGGCGATTCTGAAGGCGCGCGACCGCAGCGCGGCGGGACCGACGGCGCCGGCGTGCGGATTGACGCTGACAGCGTATGAGTTTGAGGAATGCGTTTCCCTAAAATAATCTTGACGCAGGCGATAAGGCTTTGTATAATCAGCATAAAGCATATATTCTATAGCGAATCTGTTTCGGTCTGCATCCATGCAGACCGATCC
>JAMPAG010000031.1 GCA_023667365.1 bacterium
TATAGTCAAAAAATGCCGTAAATATGCGGCTTACGGCGTTTCGCAAACGCCTAATCTAATAAAAACAAAAAAGGGAGGACACCATGAGCGTACAATATTTTGAGAAGGAGCGTGTTTTTAAGCTGGACACGCCGAACAGCAGTTATCTGATCGGCATCATTGACGAGGAGAACTTTGTCGGACACATCTATTACGGAAAGCGGTTAGACAGCCATGAGCTGACCTATCTGCTGCGCACGGAGGAGCCGCCTTTTGTGCCGGGCAAAAATAACCGCGACCGGCTTTCGTTTTTGGACTCCTGCCCGATGGAATATCCGACGCACGGACTCGGCGATTTTAGGGAGGACGCGGTCAGCGTGCGCACCGTGGACGGACACACGGCGTTGCAGCTTGCGTATGAAAAACACGAAATCTGTCCGGGCAAACCGAAGCTGGAGGGACTTCCCGCAACGTTTGGAGACGGGGAAGCATGCACGACGTTACGGCTTCATTGTGTCGATCGAATCTTGGGACTGCGCGTGATCCTTTCCTATACGGCGTTTGAGGATGTGGATGCGATTGCGCGAAGCGTGCAGATCGTCAACGAGGGAGCAAAAGAGATTTATCTCACAAAAGTGATGAGCGCCTGCCTGGATATGGACAATCAGGATTTTGATCTGATGACGCTGCACGGTTCCTGGGCGCGCGAACGCCATATCAACAGGAGACGCGTCGCGCTTGGTATGCAGGGCGTGTCTTCCCTGCGCGGCGAATCAAGCCATCAGGAGCATCCGTTCATGGCGCTGCTTTCGCACAATGCCGATGATGAGCACGGGGAAGTGTACGGCATGAGTTTTGTCTATTCGGGAAATTTCCTTGCGCAGACGACGCTGGGGCAGTTTGATACGCTGCGCGCGATCATGGGGATCAATCCGGTTGATTTTTGCTGGAAATTAGAACCGCAGGCGTCTTTTCAGGCGCCGGAGGCGGTCATGGTCTACTCTTCGCAGGGGCTTGGCGCAATGAGCCGCAGTTTCCACGATCTGTTCCGGAACCACCTGATCCGCGGCGAATATCGGGATAAAAAACGACCGATTCTGATTAACAACTGGGAGGCGACCTATTTCGATTTTAACACGGAAAAGCTGATCGCCATTGCAAAGAAAGCGTCCGAGCTGGGCATTGAAATGCTCGTCATGGACGACGGCTGGTTCGGACACCGGAATGATGACAATTCCTCCCTCGGAGACTGGTTCGTCAATGAGGAAAAACTGCCGGGCGGCTTATCCCGTCTCGTGAATGAAGTCAACCGTCTTGGCATGAAATTTGGGATCTGGATGGAGCCGGAAATGATTTCGCCGGATTCCGATCTGTATCGGGCACATCCCGATTGGGCGATCGCCATTCCGGGTAGAACGGCGGGACTTTGCAGAAATCAGTATGTGCTCGACTTGTCCCGTCAGGAGATCGTGGATTATGTGTATGGGCGCATTTCCGCGATTCTTCACAGCGCCAATATCGAATATGTGAAATGGGACATGAACCGGCAGCTTGCCGACATCGGCAGTCTGGGGCTTCCCGCGGACCGGCAGGGCGAGCTGTTCCACCGCTATATGCTCGGCGTGTACCAGCTTCAGGAGCGCATGATGACAGAGTTTCCGCATCTTCTTTTGGAAAACTGCTCCGGCGGCGGCGCGCGTTTTGATGCGGGGATGCTCTATTACAGCCCGCAGATCTGGTGCTCGGACGATACGGATGCGATCGAGCGGCTGGAGATTCAGGAGGGGACGGCGCTGGTTTATCCGCTGTCCGCGATGGGCGCGCATGTCAGCGACTGCCCGAATCATACGGTCGGCAGGGTGACGCCGTTTGAGACGCGCGGTTATGTGGCGCTGGCGGGAACGTTCGGCTACGAGCTGGATGTGACGAGAATCCCTGAGGAGGACCGGAAGCTGATTCCCGAACAGGTAAAGATGTACCACGCATACAATGATCTGGTGCGCACGGGCGATTATTACCGCCTTGCTTCCTACTCTGAGAACCATAAATTTGACTGCTATATGGTCGTGTCAAAGGATCAGAAAGAAGCGCTTGTCACGTTCATTCAGGTCATGATGCGCCCGAATTATCATTCCCGCCGCATCCGCTTAAAAGGTCTGGACGCCAGAAAAAATTACCGCATCGAGGGCGAAGAGCGCATGTATTCCGGCGAGGCGCTGATGTACGCGGGCATTCAGATTGAGAATCCGTGGGGCGATTATAAAGGGAAACTGCTCCACATTTTGGAGGTATAACATGCACTACATCAACATCAACGAGGGGAAGCTGCATATCGTGTTCGGCATTACGGACGGCGGGCAGATCAAGCTTTTGCATTTTTCGGCGGCGGAGTTTGACGAGAGCAGGCTTTGCAAAGAGCCGCAGTTTATCGACGAAATGTTTCAGCTTGTGCAGGTCAACTTTTCCGGTTATAACCGCCCTTACGAAAAGCACGGAAATAAGCATATCGTAACGGCTCCCGGCTATACGCTCACCTATGAGAGCATGGAAGATACCCGCAATGCCGTCGGGCGCAAACTTGTCATCAGACAAAAAGACAAAGAAACGGGCGCGTATGTTGTGACGACGTGGCAGTTCTACGAGGGGACGCAGGTCGTCCGCATGTGGAACGAGGTGTTCAACGAGGGTACGGAGACGCAGACGCTGGAATATCTTTCTTCTTTTTATTATGCAGGAATTGAAAAGGAGGGCGCCGCTTCCTCGGATGAAAAAATGGAACTGCGCATCTGCCATAACGGCTGGCAGAAAGAGATGAACTGGAAGACGTATTCGTTCCCTGATCTGGGGCTTGGGCAGACGCAGCCGGTCGTGTACCAGCGCACGAGCAAAACAATCGAGGTGACGAACACGGGAAACTGGTCTACCAAGGAATATCTGCCGATGGGCTATCTTGCCAACAAAGAGGCGGACAGCGCGCTGTTTTGGCAGATTGAACATAACGGCTCGTGGCACTGGGAGATCGGCGACCAGAACCGGCATTTTTATGTGGCGGTGAGCGGACCGACCGAGATTCAGTCGCACTGGTACAAGGTGCTCGAACCGGGGGATTCGTTCTGCACCGTTCCGGTGGCGGTCGGCGTCGCGTCGGCGGATTTTAACGAGGCGATGGGAGAACTGACGAAATACCGCAGAAAGATCCGCAGACCGAATCGGGATAACGAAAACCTTCCGGTCATTTTTAACGACTATATGAACTGCCTGTTCGGCGATCCGACGAGCGAAAAAGAGTTTCCGCTCATTGACGCGGCGGCTGCGGCCGGCTGTGAATATTATGTAATCGACGCCGGCTGGTATGCGCCGGGTCTGTGGTGGGACAGTGTCGGCGAGTGGCAGGAATCGCGCGAACGGTTCCCGAACGGCATCCGCGAGGTGACCGATTATATCCGTCAAAAAGGCATGATTCCGGGCGTCTGGCTGGAATTGGAAGTCATGGGCATCGAGTGTGAAAAAGCAAAGAGCGTGCCGGACGATTGGTTTTTTATCCGTCACGGAAAACGCGTGTATGACCGCAGCCGTTACCAGCTGGATTTCCGCAATCCGGCGGTTATCGACCATGTGGACGAAGTGGTGGACCGCGTCGTAAAAGAATACGGCGTGGGTTACATTAAAATGGATTACAATATCGAGCCGGGTATCGGAACGGAGTTGTACGCAGACAGTGTGGGCGATGGGCTGATGCAGCATGAAAAAGCGTATCTGGACTGGCTGGATGACGTGTTTACCCGCTATCCCGATCTGGTGATCGAGAACTGCGGGAGCGGCGGTCTGCGCATCGACTACGCGCTGCTTTCGCGCTACAGCATCCAATCCACGTCCGACCAGGAGGATTATATCAACTATGCGACGATCGCGGCAAACGCGGCGGCGGGCGTAACGCCGGAACAGGCGGCGGTCTGGTCGTACCCGCAGCGGGAGGGAACGCCGGAGAAAAAAGGTTTTCTCCGGGAACAGGCTGACATTTTGGAAGAAACCGTTTATAATATGGTCAACGCCATGCTTTTGCGCATCCACCAGAGCGGACATTTGGCGGAGCTTTCCGCCGAACGCTTTGCGTTGGTAAAAGAAGGAATTGCCTACTACAAATCCATCCGCGCGGACATTCGGCGGGCGCTGCCGTACTGGCCGCTCGGAACGGCGGACAGCCGCGACAGCCTGCTTTCGTCGGCGCTTGTCACGGAGGAGAAACTCTATGCGGCGGTGTGGCGCAGGGGTGGAGCCGAGGGACGGGCGGTGCTGCCGCTTGCGGATGCGTTTCACGGAAAGCGCCCGGTGGAGGTGCGGTGCGCCTATCCGGCGGACGTCCGGGCAGAGCAGGACGGACAGAGCGCGCAGAATCTTCCCTGCAATTTTGACATTAACCCCGTGACGGGCGAGTTGACCGTGGATTTGCCGAAACCCGTTATGGCGAGGATTTTTGAGATCACGCTGCGCTGAGGATGAGATCGTGTTGCGCTGAGGATGAGATCACGCTGCGATAAAAAGAAAGACAGCGGCATGCTTAGAAAAATGCAATCGAAATGAAGGAGGACACACGACATGGCAATGGCACAGGAAATCAGGGAGCACTTGTGCGACCGCATCATCCCGTTCTGGAAACGGATGCGGGACGACGAACACGGAGGCTATTACGGTTACATGGATTTTGACCTGAATGTGGACAAAAAGGCGGTGAAAGGCTGCATCTTAAACAGCCGCATCACATGGTTTTTTGCGAATGCCTACACGCTCTTAAAGGACGAATCGCTCCTTGACGAGGCGCGGCACGGTTATGAGTTTCTGAGAGATTTCTGCATGGACAAAGAAAACGGCGGTATCTTTTGGTCGATGACCTGCGACGGCAAGCCGGAGGATTCCACAAAGCATACTTACAATCAGGCGTTTGCGATCTATGCGCTTTCTTCTTATTATGAAGCGAGCGGTGACAAAGAAGCGCTTGCCATGGCGTACGACCTGTTCCACGTCATCGAGGAGCGCTGCACGGACGAGCTTGGCTATAAGGAAGCGTTCAACCTGCGGTTCGAGGAGGTCGAGAACGACAAGCTTTCCGAGAACGGCGTGATCGCAGAAAAGACCATGAACACGCTGCTCCATGTGTTCGAGGGCTACACGGAGCTTTACCGTGTCGATCACAGCCCGGAGGTGAAAGAAAGACTGACATGGATCATGGATACGTTTGCCGACCATATGTATAACCCGGAGCGGCACCGTCAGGAAGTGTTCTTTGACCGCGAATATCATACGCTCATCGACCTGCATTCCTACGGGCATGACATCGAGACGGCGTGGCTGATCGACCGCGGCGTCGCAGTCATCGACGAGCCGCGTTATGCGGAAAAAATGACGCCGATCACAAAGGATTTAACGGCGCAGATTTATAAGACTGCGTTCGACGGACATTCCCTGCACAACGAATGCGAGCGCGGCGTTGTCAATACGTCCCGCATCTGGTGGGTGCAGGCGGAGACGGTCGTCGGCTTCCTGAACGGCTATCAGATGGATCCGTCCAAAAAAGAATATCTGGAAGCGGCGCGTTCCGAGTGGGCGTACATCAAGGAGCATCTGATCGATCCGCGCACGGATTCCGAGTGGTTCTGGGAAGTGGACATCGAGGGAAAGCCCGCGAGCAGAAAGCCGATCGTGGAGCCGTGGAAATGCCCGTATCACAACGGACGGATGTGTTTTGAGGTCATCCGCCGCGCAGAAAAACTGGACGTAGAATTGTAAAGGAGGAACCCTATGTTACACGAGCAGTATTATGTGGAGCTTGCCAAACAGAACAAGCTTCTCGAAAGAAAAAACGTAAAGAGCGATCTCTATAACGGCATTTATGACCGTTATCAGTATCCGGTCCTGACGAGCGGACATATCCCGCTTTCATGGCGCTATGACTTAAATCCGGAGACAAATCCGTATTTTATGGAGCGTCTCGGCATCAATGCTGTCATGAACTCCGGCGCGATCGAGTTAAACGGGAAGTTCTATCTGGTGGCAAGAATCGAGGGCAACGACAGAAAATCCTTCTTTGGCGTTGCGGAGAGCGATAACGGGATCGACGGATTCCGGTTCTGGGATTATCCGATTCTGTTAGACGACACCTGCCCGGAAGAGACGAATGTGTATGATATGCGCTTAACGAAGCATGAGGACGGTTATATTTACGGCGTGTTCTGCTCCGAGAGCAAGGATACGACCGTGAACGACCTGTCCGCGGCGGTCGCGGCAGCAGGCATTGTGAGAACGAAGGACTTAAAGAAGTGGGAGCGGCTGGACAACCTAAAGACCTTAAACTCCCCCCAGCAGAGAAACGTCGTGCTGCACCCGGAGTTCGTGAACGGGAAGTATGCGTTCTATACAAGACCGATGGATGATTTCATCGACACCGGCTCCGGCGGCGGCGTCGGCTTCGGATTGTGCGACGATATTACGCATGCGGTTATTGATGAGGAGATCATCACAAGCAAGCGCAAATATCATACGATCACGGAGGCGAAGAACGGTGCGGGTGCGGTGCCGATCAAGACGCCGAAGGGCTGGATCCACATTGCGCATGGCGTGCGCAACACGGCGGCAGGTCTGCGTTATGTCATTTATGCGTTTGCGACGGACTTAAACGATCCCTCGAAGGTCATTGCGGAGCCGTCCGGCTTGCTGATCGGACCGCATGGAAAAGAGCGCGTCGGCGACGTGAGCAATGTCGTATTCACAAACGGCGCGATCGCAAGGGAGAACGGCGACGTCTATATCTATTACGCGTCCAGCGATACAAGAATGCATGTGGCGACCACGACGATCGACCGGCTGATAGACTACGTATTTCACACGCCGGAAGATCCGGGACGTTCCGTGGAATGCGTGGCACAGCGCTGCGAGCTGATCCGGAAGAACCTGGAATTTCTGGGTAAGCAGTAGGCAATGGGCAGACGCGGAAGCACACCCTGACAGAAACGGACGTAGAAACGCACCCTGACAGAAACGGATGCAGAAACATACTTTGCAATAAACAGGCGTAGAAGCGTATGGAAAGGGCGGCTGTGAAACACACACGAACATCATTCGTGGAGAGGTTGCGCAGCTGCCCGTTTTGCTGTTCAGGAACGCCGGTATCGGGAATCACCGGCATGAAAGAGTTGTCTTTATTAGGAGCCGCCTGCATGAAAGTATTGTCTGCCGGACATGGAATCTTTCGTCATAAGCAAATTGTCAATAGTAATTTAAGTAAAAAATGAAGGGCATATTTTATACATTTTTTACAAATCGACAGAAAAAAAACATAAATACTTGTAAAGTTGCATAGGAAAGAGTAGTATAGTAACAAGACGAGTTTATCATTTTGCATATTTTTGTGCGCATTTTTAGGAAAAAAGCTGATGGGCGCCAAAATCAAGGCTTACGCGGGGAAACTTAAATTTAC
Organism: bacterium; assembly: GCA_023667365.1. Taxonomy (GTDB): domain Bacteria; phylum Bacillota; class Clostridia; order Lachnospirales; family Lachnospiraceae; genus DLAJ01. The sequence goes on from JAMPAG010000031.1 coordinate 7,451, forward strand.
CTAAAAAGCCGCGAGAATTTAAGTAACAGGCAAGATAAAAAGTAAGTTAAAAAGGACACTGAGATAAAGTAAAATTGAACAAAAATAAATTAAAAATAAAGTAAATACGGAACATCTTTTAAGAATAAAGCGAAGATCGAAGTAACGGACCGGCAGATCAATATAGTGAAATAACGGGAAGCAACGCGGCGGAAACATCGGGTGACAGGAATGAAGAAGAAAACAGCTGCTTTTTTAATAGGATGTATATTGACGGCGGCGCTTGCCGGATGCGGCGCGGGAAATGACAGCGCGGGCGGACAAGCGGACGGAACCGGCGAAACGGGAAACGGACAGGAAGCCGATAACGCGGACGGGCAGGAAGCGGACATCGCTTCCGCACAGCGGGCGGTTGTCGGCGAATACGAGGCGGAGGACGGAAGCTTTACGGGCAATGTCCGGACGGGCAGCAGCGTGGAAGGCTATTCGGGTTCCGGCTATGCGGAAGGGTTTGAAGAGGACGGCGACGTCTGCACGATCACCGTACATATTGAGACAGACGGATTTTACGATCTGGCGTTTACCCATGCGCAGCTTGGCGGATATAAAGAGAATAAGGTGACGCTTGACGGGAGCGATATTGGTTTTTTTGCAAGTGAGACAGCGGCGTTTGCCACAACGGAATTGGAACGCATCTACATGGAGGCGGGCGATCATGAGATCGGCGTTGTCAAATACTGGGGCTATATTGCGCTTGATAAAATGACGGTATACGAAAGTCCCGAGCTGGGGGCGGATTTTTATCAGGTGTCGGCGAAGCTGGTCAATGAAAACGCGGACGATTGCGCAAAGCGCCTGATGAGTTATCTTTGCGATAACTATGGGACGAACGTCCTGACGGGACAGTACTGCGACACGGGACTGTACGGCAAAGAAACCGCCTGTATCTGGAAAGAGACAGGGAAATTCCCGGCGGTGGTCGGCTTAGATATGATCGAGTATTCTCCGTCCCGCGTGGCAAACGGAAGTTCGGGCAATTCCATCGAGTATGCGAAACAGGCTTGGGAGGAAGGCGCCATCGTTACGATGTGCTGGCATTGGAACGCGCCGGTCGATTATCTGACGGGCACATGGTACAGCGGGTTTTATAAAGAACACACAAATATTGATCTTGACGCGATTATGAACGGCGAGGATGAGGCGGGCATGGAGGCGCTGCTCTCGGATATGGATGTCATCGCCTCCGAGTTAAAGGAATTGCAGGAAGCCGGTGTGCCGATCCTGTGGAGACCGCTTCACGAGGCGAGCGGCGGATGGTTTTGGTGGGGCGACTGCGAGGCGCAGTCCTGTATCGCGCTGTACCGCCTCATGTATGATAAGTTTACGAATGAATACGGGTTGAACAATCTCATCTGGTTATGGAACGGACAGGACGCCGAATGGTATCCGGGTGATGATGTGGTCGATATTGTCGGTATTGATATTTACGCCGGCGAACATCAGTACAGTTCGCAGATTGCGACATTCCTTGAGGTCAACCGTTATGCGGGCGGTAAAAAGATGGTCGTTCTTTCTGAAAACGGGACGATTCCTGATCCCGACCTGATGATCCGGGATGGCGCGATGTGGGGATTTTATGCGACATGGGGCGGCGATTTTGTGGCAGGTTCCGGGGCGGTCAACAACTATTCCGAGACCTATACGGAAGCGGATATTCTGAAAAGAGTGTATGAGCATGAGCACATGATCACGCTCGACGAACTTCCCGATCTGACGACCTACCCGATCAGGGAGGATGCGTAACGGATGGGAGAGCATACGAATCACGATCCCGGAGGCGGGACGCCGCAGGAACCGGAAAATAAAGAGCAGAAGCCGAAACGAAAAATACTCGGCTCGGAGGGCGAACTGATCTATGTCATGACGAAGATCGGACAGATCATCATTCTGAATCTCTTGTGGCTGGCATCCTGCATCCCGATCTTTACGATCGGTACGGCGACGACGTCCCTCTACTATGCGATGATGAAGAATATCCGCAGGAACCGGAGTTATCCGACGACGGAATATTTTGCTTCCTTTAAGCGGACGTTTGTAAGTGGCAGCATTTTGACGGTGGGACTGGGTATATGGCTCTTTGTGCTTTATCACCTTTGGACGATTGCGCTGGAACAGGGAACGGAAATGAGTGCTTTTTTGGGACGTACCTATATCGCTCTGGCGGTTGTGACGGCGGGGATCGCGGTTTATCTGTTTCCGGTTTTGTCCCGTTTTACGATGAAACTTTCCTCCATGGTGAAGCTGGCGTTTGTCATGGCAGTGCGGTACCTTGGATTTACAATACTGATCGTTGCGGGAACGGGCGGGCTTGCATGGCTGATTTTCCGCTATCTGCCCATGCCGACGATTTTCTTCCTGCCGGGAATGTGGTGTTATGTATGTACGTTCCTGATCGAGCGGGCATTGCGAAAATACATGCCGGCGCCGGACGGGAACGAAGACGCATGGTACTATGAATAGAAAAGCGGGGTCTTTTTGGAGAAAACCCGCAAAGTAAAGTAAATAAAAACGCAAAGAAGAGGACCTCTTCTTTCTTTAGTATCAAATACTCTAAAGAGTATTTGATACTAAATGTGGTGAGAGATAAGAAGCAGAGGGCGGTGTCCACGATTCAAATTTGCAGGTGATAGAAAGGCTGGGTATCAACATGGGACAGAAAACAAACAAGAAATGGATGGCAGCGGTATTGACAGTGGCGGAGCTGTTTAGCGTAGTGCAGCTTGCATCGGTCAATGTCCATGCGGAGCCTCTGATGACGCAGGAGGAGTGCAGGGAGATCGTCAGCACGTATTCCGTGACCGATTCCGTTCCGGGTTACAGTGAATATCTGGAAGCACATGCCGGCGCGGCGCGTCCGCAGCGGGAGATCACGGTGGATGCGGGCGGCTACAGCTGCTACATGGAAAACGACGTGGAGACGGCGCCGGAAGTTTATACCGACTATGAGGGAATGGCAGGAGACGCCGTGCTCACAACGGAGAACGCCTATGTGGAATACGAGGTGGACGTGCCGGAGACGGGACTGTACGAGCTTTCTCTGGAATACTATCCCGTAGAAGGCAAGAACTCCGAGATTCAGAGAAGCTTTTTTGTGGACGGCGCACTTCCCTATGGAGAGCTCTCGCTGATCGAACTTTCCCGTGTGTGGTCAACCGATGTTGCGCAGGCAAGCTTTGCGGATGGTATTTATGACGTGGAGTGGAACCGCGACGTGCAGGGCAACGATATGAAGCCGACTTCCATAGAAATTCCTGAGTGGACAACAGCAAAACTCTATGATAACAACGGATACATCACGGAGCCGCTGTCATTGTACTTAGAGCAGGGCGTACATACGATCACGATCAACTCCCAGAGAGAGCCGATGCTTTTACGCAGACTGATCTTGTCGAACAGCGAACCGCTCAGAAGCTATGCGGAGACAAAAGCGGCATGGGACGCACAGGGCGCGCAGCCCACGAGCGGACAGAATATTATGATCCAGGCGGAGAACGCGACAAAGACGTCTTCCCAGATGTTATATCCGAAGCAGGACCAGTCTTCTCCGGCAGTATCACCGAGCAGCGCCAAGGCGCTCTTAAACAACAGCATCGGCGGCGAGAGCTGGAGTGATGCGGGACAGTGGATCGAGTGGGAATTCACGGTGCCGGAGTCCGGTTATTATGAGATTTCCATGTTTGATAAGCAGAGTTTCATGCGTGGTATTTATGTGTCGCGCAAGATTATGATCGACGGCGAAGTACCGTTTGAAGAAATGTCGGATTATGGGTTTACTTATGCTTCCAACTGGCGCATGGATACGCTGGAGGATGAAGACGGCAATCCGTATCAGTTCTATTTGGAGGCAGGAAACCACACGCTGCGCATGGAGGTCGTGCTCGGCGAGTTTTCCAGCGTGATCGCGGAAGTACAGGACTGCGTATCACAATTAAACGCAATCTACAGAAAGGTGATCCGTATTACGGGCGTCAGCCCCGATACCTACCGCGATTACCAGATCGAGGCTTCCCTGCCGGGTCTGGCGGATGAAATGACGGTTGTGCGCGACCAGTTAAATGAAGCGATCGCTGCGCTGCGGACGGCGGCGGGCGGTTCCTCTGATAAGGAGACGGTATTGATCACGATGCGCGACCAGCTTGACTATCTGATCAAGGACGAAGAGCGTTTCGTGAAGGTCATATCTACTTATAAAACAAACGTCAGGGCATGTGGTAACTGGATCACACAGGTTATCAGCCAGCCGTTACAGCTGGATCGGATCTTTGTCCGCTCCTCTGATGTGACAAACAAGGCTTCTTCCAATTCGTTTTGGGATAAGCTCGTGTACGAAGTAAAGAGACTGTTTTATTCCTTTGTCATCGATTACAACTCCCTTGGCGCAACAGGGGACGCGAGCGGCGAGAACAAAGAGATCACGCTCTGGGTAGGAACGGGACGCGATCAGGCGAACGTCATCCGCTCCCTGATTGATGAGTCCTTTACGAGCAGGACGGGGATTAACGTGAATGTGCAGCTTGTGGATATGAATACGCTGCTGCGTGCCGAACTTGCAGGAGAGGGACCGGATGTGGCGATTCAGGTCGCGAATACGAACGGTATCGCAGGAGCGGTCTTAAATACAGGTAATGATACGCCCGTCAATTACGGATTAAGAAACGCCGTGCTTGACTTGACAAAGTTCCCGGATTTTGACGAGGTGGCGTCGCGGTTTTATCCGAGCGCGCTGACAGCGTTCACGTTTGAGGGCGCGACCTATGCGTTACCTGAAACGCAGACGTTCCCGGTTATGTTCTACCGCAAAGATATTTTGACGGAACTTGATCTGGAAATTCCTGAGACATGGGACGATGTGAAAGTCATCATGTCCGTGCTCGCAAAGAACCAGATGGAATTCGGCATGCTGCCGACCGAGCAGATCTTCGCAATGCTGCTTTATCAGAACGGCGGAGAATATTACAACGAGGGCGGTATTTCCTCGGCGCTCGATTCGGACATCGCGGTGAACACGTTCAAGGAATACTGTGAATACTATACGGATTACGGATTGGATAAGACAACGAGCGTGGAGGAACGGTTCCGTACGGGTGAATGCCCGATCATCATCGCGGATTACACGGTATACAACAACCTGGAAGTATCCGCGCCGGATATTGCGGGACTGTGGGACTTCACGGTCGTTCCCGGAACGGTGCAGGCGGACGGAACGATCGACCGGTCCGTCGGATGTACGGGACTTGCAAGTCTGATCATGGCGGATACGAAAGAGCCGGATGCATGCTGGGAGTTCATAAAGTGGTGGACTTCCGCCGATGTGCAGGTGCTGTTCGACCGCGAAATGGAGTCCTTGATGGGTTCTGCGGCGCGAGTTGCGACGGCGAACCAGGAAGCGTTCGGACGTATGCCTTGGAAGGTGGATACCTACGAAGCGCTCGCGGAAGCCTTTACATGGGTGAAGGGGATCCCGCAGGTGCCGGGCGGTTATTATTCCTGGCGTAACGTGAACAACGCGTTCTACACGGTAACGACGGATACCGATACCGCATCGCCCCGTGAGGAACTGATGGATAAGGTGCTCTACATCAATGATGAGATTACCTATAAGAGAAAAGAGTTTAATCTGATCACGTTGGAAGATTTAGAGGGGGAGGGCAATTAAATGGCATCAAAAGAAGCTTTGGAAGTAGCCAGAAAGCAAGGAACGCTCGGCTATCGCATTAAGAAAAGCAAATCCTGCTATATCATGATGGCGCCGTACTTCATCCTGTTCTTCCTGTTTACGGTGCTGCCGGTGTTAATGTCGATCGCGTTGAGCTTCACTTACTTTAATATGCTGGAGTGGCCGACGTTTAACGGCTGGAACAATTACGTCAAGCTGTTGCTGGAGGATGACATTTTCCTTGTCTCCTTAAAGAACACCTTGATCTTCGCGGTGGTAACGGGACCGGTCAGCTATTTCCTCTGTCTGATGTTCGCGTGGATCATCAACGAGTTTTCGAGCAAGATCAGAACGTTCCTTACACTGATCTTCTATGCGCCGTCCATCTGCGGTAACGCGTACATGGTATGGCAGCTCATTTTATCGAGCGACCGTTACGGATACTTAAATGGTATTTTGATCAAACTCGGCATCATCAATGAACAAAAGCTGTGGATGCAGGATGCGAAGTACATCCTGCCCTGCCTGATCGTCGTACAGTTGTGGCTCTCGCTTGGTACCGGCTTCCTTTCATTTATCGCCGGCTTACAGACGGTGGATAAGAGCCTGTACGAGGCGGCGGCGTTAGACGGCGTCAAGAACCGCTGGCAGGAGCTTTGGTATGTGACGCTTCCGTCCATGAGACCGCAGTTGATGTTCGGTGCGGTTATGCAGATCACACAGTCGTTTGCGGTGGCGGACATTTCCATTCAGCTTGCCGGAAACCCATCCGTCAACTACGCGGGCGCGACGGTGGTCACGCACCTTCTCGATTACGGTTCCACCCGATTTGATATGGGTTACGCCTCAGCGATCGCGACCGTGCTCTTCCTGTTGATGGTCGGCACGAACAAACTGGTACAAAAACTATTGAGAAGGGTGGGAGAGTAAGTGGCAAAGACAGCGACTAAGACGAAAAAGAAATATCGTTTTTTCAAGCCAAGGGAAAAGAAGCTGAACCGTTCCATAGCGGGAAACGGCATCCTGTTCTTTATCATGGGTATCTGCGGCGTGTTTATGGCTCTGCCGCTTGTCATGATCATTAACAACTGCTTAAAGCCGCTGGACGAATTGTTCCAGTATCCGCCGAAGATTTTTGTGCGGAACCCAACCTTCGAGAACTTTACCGATCTGTTTACGGTCATGAGCGATTCGTGGGTGCCGTTCTCGCGGTACATATTAAATACGATCATCATCACGGGACTTGGAACCCTTGCTCATGTTATTTTTGCTTCCCTTGCGGCGTATCCGCTTGCAAAGCATGAATTTCCGGGCAAGAGCATCCTGTTTAACATGGTCGTGCTCTCGATGATGTTCTCGTGGACGGTTACACAGATCCCGAACTATATGATCATCAGCTGGCTCGGCATCAATAATAACTACCTTGCATTGATCTTACCGGCGTGTCAGTACGGAATGGGACTTTACCTGATGAAGCAGTTCATGGAACAGCTGCCGACGACACTGATGGAATCGGCGAGACTGGATGGTGCAAGTGAGTATCAGGTATTTTGGAAGATCGTTATGCCAAACGTAAAACCGGCATGGCTGACGCTTGCGATCTTCCAGTTCCAGCAGATGTGGGGCAACACCGGTTCCATGTTCTTACGCGACGAGCAGTTGAAGCCGATGCAGTTCGCCTTACAGCAGATCGCAGCCGGAGGTACGGCGAGAGCCGGCGCTTCCGCAGCAGTTACGTTTGTTATCGCGGCGGTGCCGATCATCTTCTTCCTTGCTTGTCAGAGCAACGTGTTAGAGACGATGACGACATCCGGTATGAAAGATTGATGGGAGGGAGCGCTATGAAAAAGAAGAATCTGTTCAGAAGAATCGCCGCTTCCCTTCTTGCAGGGGCAGTACTCCTGCTCGTACCGGCGGAGGCGGTCTATGCGGAGGAGCTTCCGTATGATACTTACAATTATAATTATCGCGAAGACATTGTGATCACGCCCGCGGCATATGTGCCAAACGGTTCCGTGACGGGCTTAAGCGTTGGAACGACCGAGTTTAAGGAACCGCAGGATTTCTGCGTGGCGCCGGACGGGTTAGTGTATGTGGCGGATACAGGCAATAACCGGGTCGTGGTGCTCAATCACGAGATGACCGAAGTAGTGCGGGAAATCTCCACATTTGACAGAAACGGAACGGCGGATACGTTTAACGCGCCGTACGGCGTGTGTGTTTCCGAGAACATGGAGCTTTACATTGCGGATTCCAATAACCGAAGGGTCGTTGTGCTGACGCCGGAAGGTGAGTTCGTCAAGATCGTGGATAATCCGCAGTCGGAAATCTTAGAGGATAATTTCGATTTTGTTCCGCTCAAGGTAACTGTGGATTATGCAGATCGTGTGTATGTCATTGCCAAGAATGCGTTCGAGGGAATTTTGGTATTTGAGAGTACGGGCGACTTTACCGGATATTTTGGAACGATCGAGGTACAGATCACCTTATGGGAGAAGTTTTGGAGAAGACTTGCCAGCAAGGAGGAGCGCTCGAAATCCCAGCTCTATATCCCGACGGAGTTTACGGGAATCGACGTGGATGACGGCGGATTCATCTATGCCTCCAACATTGACTCGGAGGGCGTGCAGGCGGTCAGACGATTAAACCCGCAGGGAAAGGACGTTATTCAGAAGGGCGAGAACGGCAATGTCGGCGGCGACATCATGGTTGGTGTTTACGGCGATTACAGCGGTCCGTCCCAAATCACGGACGTGGTATACCGTGACAAGGGAATCTACTCCCTGTTAGACAGAAGGCGCGGAAGAATCTTTACTTATGATAAAGAAGGAAATCTGCTCTACATCTTTGGCGGCTTAGGGACGCAGGAGGGGACGTTCAACGTACCGGTGGCGATCGAGTCGATCGGCGATGAGATCATCGTGTTGGACGCTTACTACGGGGCGATCTTAAGGTTCTCCGAAACCCGGTACGGCGCGCTGATCAATGATGCGGTCGGGCTGCGTTTTGACGGGGACGAGACGGAGGCAATCGATAAATGGCAGGAGGTATTGCGGTTAGACGGGAATAATGAGCTTGCCAATACCGGTATCGGAAAAGCCTACCTGACGGCGGGCGATAACCGACAGGCTATGGACTACTTAGAGCTTGGCATGAACCGGAAGTATTATTCCATTGCATGGAAGCGATACCGGAACGAACTCTTGGCAAAGAACATGAATATCATCATGACCGTGGTGGTCGTACTCATCATCGCATGGGTGGTATATCGGAAGCTGCGCAAGAAAAAGAAAGGCAAAGCAGCCGGGGAAGGAGGGCTTATCTGATGAAGCAGTTATTTTCCAAGGACAAATGGAAATACGCATTTTATACCGTAAGTCATCCGGTGGACGGATATTATGAGATCCGGCACAGAGAACGCGGCAGCGTTCCGATCGCGATCCTGCTTGTGATCTTATTCGCTATCAGCTTTTCCATTAACCGGATCTCGGCGAGCTTTGTCGTCAATGACGTCGATCCGATCACGGTGAATCTGTTAAGCGAGCTGGTGGCGGTGCTCCTGCTTTACCTGCTGTTCTGCGTCGGCAACTGGTCGATCACCTGTTTGATGAACGGCGAGGGACGATTGAAGGACATTGCGATCGCGTTAGGGTATGCGATGATCCCGATGATCGTCTGCATGAACATCGGAACGATCTTCAGCCATGCGGTGGCGGCGGACGAGGGCGCGTTTTATGTCATGATTATCGGCATTGGCATTGCGTATGGCGTGTTCATGATGCTGGTGGGGGTCATGGAAGTTCACAATTACACACTGGGTAAGACCTTGATTACAATTTTTCTTACCTTTATAGCAATCTTCATTATTATATTTATTGTATTGCTGTTAGTGGATCTCATCAATCAGGTATACAGTTTCTTCTACAGTATTTATCAGGAACTGCTGTTTAGGGCGTAAGGGGGAGGACATAAGATGCGGAAAAGTAAAAAAATTCTGATCAGTGTTATAAGCCTTGTTGTCGCAGTGATTCTGATATGGCTTGCGTATTACCTGATACACTTTTATTTTTACAATCATTACAGAGATTATCTCACCTCCTATGGCTACGAGGAGGGAACGGAGTTTACGCCGATCGCGGAGAGCTCGCCGGATGTGGAAGGCATGGTGCTTGCCGCACAGAACGATACGCTGAAGCTGTATGTGAACACGGAGACGGGAGACGCCGCGTTCGTGGATAAGCGTAACGGACAGATCACATACACGAACCCGCCGAACGCGGAGGATGATGCGATTGCGAACCGTACGAACAAGAATTATATGAGATCGCAGTTGGTCGTGGACTATTTCAATACGGCGAGAACGGTTGGAACATATGATTCTTACAGCTATTGTATCGAGCAGGGCAATCAGCTTGAAGTGGAGTCGATCGAAAACGGCGTGCGTTTCATTTACACACTCGGCGATCTGACGGCGACGACGGGAATCGTACCGATCTATATCAGCACAGAGGCTTTGGATTCCGTCTGTGCGGTGTTGGATGAGGAAGGCGCAAAGTTTGTAAGAAGCAAATTTAAGGAGAGCAGCGTAGCGGACGATTATATGGAAATGTTGGAATCTGCACAAAACGGTGCGTCACAGATTCGAAAGCTGAACCGTTATTTTGAGGAGGCGGGATTTACGCAGGATGATTACAACCGTGAAATGGAAGGATCGGGTGTGGAGGGTGCGATTCCGGTTTCCTTTGAAATTCCGCTCGAGTACCGCTTAGTCGGTGATGCCGTTGAGGTATCGGTTCCGATGAGCGCGGTCAAAGAAAACGGAGGCGGTTCGATCTACCGTATCTCCCTGCTTCGCTTCCTTGGAGCGGCGGGCATTGATGAGAGCGGGTACCTCATTGTGCCGAACGGCTCCGGTTCGACCATCAACTTTAATAACGGAAAGACGACGGCGCAGCCGTATTCGGAATTTGTCTACGGTATTGATCCGCTTGCCGCGGAGCTGACGGTTCGCGAGAACAGCGAGAATACGAAGATGGCGCTGTTCGGGATTTGCCGTGAGGATTCTTCTGTCTTTGCAACGATCGAACGGGGCGGCGCGATGGCATATATCAGTGCGAGCGTCTCAGGCAGGATCAATGAATACAATTATGTGTATCCGACATTTGTACTAAGAGGAAACGAGAAGTTAGCCATGTTCGGTACGACAGGTAACGAGGCAGACTTACCGATCGTAGAAAAAGAGTATTACGATCAGAATCTGACGGTTCGCTATACGATGTTGACCGAAGAGAATGCAGGCTACGCAGGCGCGGCGAATTATTACAGGAACCGCCTGATCAGTGAGGGTGTTTTAGAGCCGAATGGGGCGAGCGGGGACATCAAGTTCTATTATGATGTACTTGGCGGAGTCGAGCGGGTGAAGTTTTTCCTCGGCGTCCGTTATAGAGGACTGTATGCAATGACTGATTTTGGTGAGGCGATCGAGATTTCCGACGATCTTGCCGCGAACGGCATTTCCAATCAGGTCATGAACTATCAGGGCTGGTGTAACGGCGGTTACTATCATGATGTGATGAACAAGATCAAAGTTCCGTGGCGCTTGGGCGGCAGGTCGGGTTTGGAAGAACTAAGTCAGGCAGTTGCGGCAAACGGCGGTAATTTTTACGCGGATGTGGCATTCCAGCGTGTGACGGAAGTGGCGGACCGCTATAACGTAGGAAATGAGACCGCCAGATATTACGGTGCGGGCTATATCGCAGATTTTGGACTTGTCAATCCGGCGACACTGCGCCAGACATCGGGCTTAGGCTGGGAGGAAAACCTGTTCTATCTGGTTTCCCCGAAGTTCCTTGTACGCCATGTAGAGAAATTTGTTGATAAGATCGACCGCTATGACATCGGCGGGATTTCCTTAAGGGATTTGGGCAACCAGCTTCATTCTGATAAGAAACGGACGAACATCATCGACCGTACCGAGGCGCAGGACGTTGTCGAGGCGGAGCTTCAGAATTTGGAGGATACCGGCAAACAAATCATGGTCAATGCCGGAAACGATTACTCCTTTGCCTACGCGGACGACATTATCAACGCGCCGCTGACGGACAACGATTACTACATTGTGGACGATACGATCCCATTCTATGAAATGGTCATACACGGCTGTATTGATTACTCCGGTTCCGTCATTAACTTGAGTGATACTTTCGACCGGACGGAGACAGTGTTAAATCTGATTGAGACAGGAGCATCGCCGCACTTTGTATTCTCGTGGGAGAACTCGAATGAAATGAAGAACACGGGCTTAAACCGCTTCTACTCCACGACCTATGAGAACTGGAAGCAGGAAGCGTTTTCGGTATACGACGAGGTGAACGGGGCATTACGGAATGTCAACGGGGCGATGATCATAGACCATGTGATTTATACAAATGGTGTGCGTGCAGTCACTTACAGCAACGGTGTTACGATCTATGTGAACACGGGTACGTCAGACCAGACGGTGGACGGTGTGACAGTTCCGGCACGAAGCTATGAGATAGGGGGCGTTCATTGATGAAGAAGAAAAGAAAAAAAATGACTCTCACAAAGAAACGCGCCATTACCGGTTATCTCTTTATCATGCCGTGGCTGATTGGTTTTCTTTGGTTTTATGCGAGGAGCCTGTTCATGACGGTGCAGTTTTCATTGAATGTGCTGGAGGTAAAGCCGGGCGGCGGTTATACACTGACCTTTGCGGGACTGGATAATTTCATTTATGCGTTCCGTGTGCACGCATCGTTTAAGCAAATTTTGACGACTTCGGTCGCAGATATGCTGATCGATGTGCCGCTGATCACGTTTTTCAGTTTGTTTATGGCGCTGCTGCTCAATAAGAAGTTTCACGGAAGGACGCTGGTCAGGGCAATCTTCTTCCTGCCGGTCATCCTGAATTCAGAGGCAATCGTGGATGCGATGGATTTGGCGCGCAGCATGATGAGCGGCGGCTTGTCCAATGCGGCGGCGGAGGTTGCGGAAGCGGCGTCAAGCGGTGTGAGCGTCGAGTATTATATTCAAATGTTTGGTTCGCTCGGTCTGCCAATGGGCATCATCGAATATATCATGGGCGCAGTCTCCCGGATCAGCGACATCATCAACGCGTCCGGCGTGCAGATCATCATCTTTATCGCGGCGCTGCAGTCCATTCCGGGTTCGATGTATGAGGTGGCAAAGATTGAGGGCGCCACGGGATATGAGACATTCTGGAAGGTCACGTTCCCGATGGTGATGCCCCACATCATTACTAACGTGGTCTACACGGTGGTGGACAGCTTTGCGGATTCGGACGTCGTCGATCTGGCGTACGATACGGCGTTTAGCTATAACAATTACGGTTTAAGCTCGGTCATGAGTTTGGTTTCCACCGTTGTCACCTGTCTGATTCTGGTGATCGTCTGCCGGTTCATACAGAAACGTGCATTCTACTATAACTAGGAAAGGAGGAAAAAGAAATGGCAAAGACAACAAAGGCGGCAAAAGAAGGAAAAAAATTTTCCGTACAACAGATCAAAGAGCAGTATGCGGCGATGAAAGCGGATACGCAGTTTGCCAATGACAGAAAGCGCTGGCAGTCCAACGGAAAGAACTTTCTGATTGGTCTTTTGAAATTCTTGTTGATCGTCGGCGTCAGCTATGTGATCTTAGGTCCGGTACTCGGCATTATTACAAGTTCTTTTTTCTCCAACGCCGATAACTATAACCCGATGGTCTACTTAATCCCGCAGGAGCCGACGCTGGAGCGTTATTCCAAGGCAATGCAGCATTTGAATTATTGGAAGACATTGGGAAGCTCGCTGCTCTACTCCGCTTCGCTTATGCTGATCCAGGTGCTCGTTTGCTCGATGGTCGGATACGGGTTCGCGCGGTATAAGTTCCCGTTAAAGGGACTGCTGTTCGGTTGTGTCGTTGTGACGATCGTCATTCCGACGCACACGATCATGCTTCCACTTTACATGACGTTTTCGAACTTTGATGTACTTGGCATTATCAAGCTGGTCAAAGGATCAACAGTCAATATTTTGGCGTCGCCGATTCCGGTTTATATCATGACGGTGTTTGGCTGCGGCTTGCGTTCGGGACTTTATATTTATATTTTCAATCAGTTCTTCCGTGGACTGCCGAAAGAGATCGAGGAGGCAGCGTTCGTGGATGGCGCGGGCACATGGTACACCTATTTCCGCATCATGCTTGTCAACGCAATGCCCTCTGTCATTACCGTGGCGATTTTCTCCATGGTATGGCAGTACAACGATACATTTTACGGGAAGTTATTTTTGGTGAGTGACGATATGATTATCAGCAAGAAGATCGCGTCGCTGGCGTCGAATATCTCGACGCTTGAAAAGATTTACGATCCCGCCATCCAGCAGCTCTATGTGGATGCCGGTATCGTGCTCGTGATGCTTCCGGTGGTCATCATTTATGTCGCTCTCCAAAAGTACTTTATAGAGGGAGTTGAGCGAAGCGGTATTGTCGGCTAAGATTTGCGGCATACGATTTGCTCGTAACAATTCAACGATACTAAATAAGGAGGATGAAAAAGTTGAAGGCAAAAAAACTCTTGGCATTATTACTTGCAGCAACGATGACCTTTGCATTGGTCGGTTGCGGCGGTGACGATGCAGAAAACGACGCACCCGTCGATAATCAGACGGATGCCGAAACACCGACGGAGGCTCCGACAGAAGAGCCGACGGAAGCACCTTCCGAGTCTGGGGATACGACACCCGTATCCGCGGAGGCAAGCATTGATTTTGAGGATGGTGCATGTGGTTTCGCATATTGCGATACCAAGATTGCAGGCGGCACCGGTCCTGCGGAGCTTTCTGTAGCGGATTACAACGGATCCAAGGCATTACAGGTCGTACCGGGCGGAAAATTCCCCTGCGTAGCGTTACCGGTTGACCAGCTTTTGGGTGATCAGGCAGGCAATGTGGCAACGATTGATGTCACGATCGGCGCGACAGCATCGGATGGCAATTTCTACGCCGTATCCGGCAATCTTTACAGCGTGATCGGCGGCGGTAAAAACGGTCAGGCATGGAGCGTTTATCTTGATACGGCAAATCCGAAGACTGTGACCTATACGGTTCCGGATGGCGCATCCTTCGCCGAGGGCGATGTATTTGCGATTTCCATGGAAGTGGATAACTGCAAGAGCGAGACTGGCGAGCAGACGACGCTCTACATCGACAACATTACGTTTAAGGATGCATCCGGCAACGTACTTGCGGCGGATACTTCCGTTGTTGTAGAGATGGCAGCCGCTTCAGCGGATCCGAACCTCTTAGTATTAAAGGATGTAGTTGAGATCGACGGCTTTGCGGCAAGTGCAGGCGGTTGGGCGCAGGCAGGTATTGACTTGACGGAGGAGCAGAAAGCGCTCTTTGTACCGGGGTCTGTCATTGAGATCGATTACAGCGGCTCTACGCCGGTATGGCTGGTAGCAATCTGCGGTGAAGACAATCCGAACCCGATGGGCGGCTGGCTGCGCGGCGTGAATCAGGATACCTTTGTTCCGAACGCTTATGTCGGCGACGGCAAGATTCAGTATCGCTATGAGGATCTGGTTGAGTTCTTCGGTGAAGATTATGGTCAGTATCTGAACACGTTACAGTGTGAAGCGGCAAATGACTGGGAAGTATTCGGCATGAGAGTCGGCACGGACAGCGGTCTTGTGAACGTCGGCGGCACGGAGCTTGACGGCTTCGCGGTAAGCGCAGGCGGCTGGGCACAGGCTGGTATCGACTTGACCGAGGAGCAGAAAGCACTCTTTGTACCGGGCTCCGTGATTGAGATCGAGTACAGCGGCGATACGCCGGTATGGCTGGTAGCGATCTGCAAGGAAGAGAATCCGAATCCGATGGGCGGCTGGCTGCGCGGTGTGAATCAGGAGACCTTCGAGGTTGACGGCGCGGTAGGAGACGGCGTGGTACAGTACACCTACGAGCAGTTAGTACCGTACTTCGGTGAGGATTACGGTCAGTATCTTGACACCTTACAGTGCGAGGCTGCCAATGATTGGGAAGTATACAGCGTGAAAGTCGGCAAGCCGATCGTTCCTGCAAAGAATGCAACGGAGATCGACGGCTTTGCGGCAAGCGCAGGCGGCTGGGCACAGGCAGGTATCGACTTGACCGAGGAGCAGAAAGCGCTCTTTGTTCCGGGCTGTGTAATCAATATCGAGTACAGCGGCGATACGCCGGTATGGCTGGTAGCGATCTGCAAGGAAGAGAATCCGAATCCGATGGGCGGCTGGCTGCGCGGTGTGAATCAGGAGACCTTCGAGGTTGACGGCGCGGTAGGAGACGGCGTGGTACAGTACACCTACGAGCAGTTAGTACCGTATTTCGGAGAGGACTTTGGTCAGTATCTGGATACGTTACAGTGCGAGGCAGCAAATGACTGGGAAGTATACGGCATGACCGTAGGTATGCAGTAAATCAGATATGAACCGACGGGCGGCGAGACCGTATCGCCGTCCGCGGTTTCCCTATTGGTTTTCATGAGAAAAGAAGGAGGAATCAAATAACATGAAATCTTACAAGAAATTACTTGCGCTCGGTCTCAGCGTGGCAATGATTGCAGGCATGACGGCATGCGGCGGCGGTGATGATACATCGTCAGACAATAGTACGAATCAGCCTGCTACAAGCGATAATGCGAACTCGTCCACGGATGACAGCACGAATACGCCCGCTGATAATACGGAGAGTGATACATCCGTTTCTGCAGGAAGTGAGACGAGAAAGATCCGCATTGGTACTTGGTATGATCATTTCTATGACAGCACGAACGAGAGCATTTGGGATGATCCGTCTGTGTCGGATGAGGAATTTGCACAGGCGCACTTTGACATCGTAAAAGAGGTCGAAGAGAAGTATAATGTAGAGATCGAGTTCGTGAACCTGACCTTTAACGGGACGAAGGAGTCCATCAATACCTCTATCTTGGCAGGACATCCGGACTGCGATATTTATGAGGTAGATTTGAGCTTTGGTATTGCGGCAGCATTGAACGGTTATGCATTAAATCTGCGTGATGTTGTACCTGATGCGGATGTCTGCAATGACCGGATGATCTTTACGCCGACCAACATCGGTCTGAAGGATGACAGCGTATACCTGTTCACACAGGTTTCCGCAGAGTCAGGCGTATACAACACCTACATGCTCGCTTATAACAAGCAGATTTTGGATGACGCAGGCTTGGAGTATCCGGAAGATCTTTATGAGAAAGGCGAGTGGACATGGGATAAATTCCGTGAGTACATGGTCGCGTTGACACAGGATACGAACGGCGACGGTGTGATCGACCAGTACGGTTACTGCTCCCGTTGGGATTTCACGGTATACAATCTCTTAATGTCGAACGGTGCGACGATTGCTTCCACGGAGACGGAGACGCTCTCCAGCCCGGAGGTTGGCGAGGTGCTTGACTTCATGTATAATATGTGGAGTGTGGACAGAGTGGCAAAGCCTTGGAACTCGGATGATTTTGATTCCAATCAGAACTCTTACCTTGACGGTAATATCGCATTCTGGGCAACCGCAGCGTGGATTTCCGATTCTAACAAGGATATTGACTGCGATTTCGACATCGTATGGTGCCAGTGGCCGATCGGACCGCATGGAAATGCAGAGACGAACAACCTTCGTAACATGTCCTCCGGTAATGCATGGATGATCCCGACCGGTGTGGAAGATCCGGAGTTTGTATACCATGTATTTGAGGATTGGGCAAACTGGTATCACGGTGATACCGATTATCGTGACAGCAACATGACATGGTGGGAAGACTGCGCAATGACGGAAGAGAACTACGCGATGATGGAGTTCACCGGTTCCAGAGACCAGTTCGACCTTTGGAATTCATTCGGTCTTGAGTGGGATAACGATTGGGTTAATTTATTAAACGGCGAGATGACGCCGGCTCAGTTCCAGGAGACATGGAAGCAGCCCGTGCAGGATTCTTTGGACAACTTCTATAAATAAGCACTGTCATGAAGCGGTCAGGAATGGCATTTGTGATCGCTGAGAAATAAACGCTGGATCAGTGAAACAAAAGACGGATGCGCCGTCGGTTTTTGACAGCGCATCCGAGGCAGAATCCCTCCCGCGCATGGTATCGTGCGCGGGGGCGGAGGACGCCGATTTTACCTAAGTGCCATGTGGAGTGCGTGGTGATGCATACAGACCGGAAGTACAGGTTAGAAATACAGACTGGTTAGAATAGGAACAGGGAGGAACATCTTGTTTCGAAGCGATAGTCTTTTTTCAAGATTTATGGGAATGCTCTGTGATATTTTGTGGGTAGGGATTTTGTGGATCCTCGGATGCATTCCGATCATTACGGCGGGCGCGTCAACAACGGCGGCATATTATGCGATGACCAAAGCGGTGCGTCATAAGACCGGTTACATTCATAAAGAGTTTTTTCATTCATGGAAAGCAAATTGGAAGCAGGCGACGATCATGACGCTGGTATTTGTTTTGGCTGTACTGGTTGTTGTATTGGACATCCGCTATGTATGGATGAATGACAATAAGTTAAACAGCGCGCTGTTCATGGTACTGTTGTTGGTTTCCTTTTTTATTGCTTCCATTACGGTTTATTTTTGTCCGTTCTTATCGAGATTTGAGAAACGGAATTTGGAAATGCTGAAATTTACGGCATATGCGGCGTTTAAGTATCTGCCGCTCACGATTGGTATCGTCGTGTTGTTCGTGCTTGCCTGTATCGGCGTGTACTTAATGCCGTGGGCAGTATTTGTGATACCGGGTGTTTATTTATTCCTGCTGACGTATCCGATGGAGTATGTGATGTTAAAGTTCATGCCCGTTCCGGAGGAGGGAAGCGAGGAAGCGGAAAAGTGGTATTACCAGTAAGGGTACGCAGATAGATATTTAGGTAGATATAGAGAATTTTATACGGCGGTACAATGCGGGGGGAAAGAGATTTTCCGCAGCGCTGCAATGCGGGAATTACAGGAAATAGCAGAAATTGAAAATGTTCAGTCGATCCGAACGGCTGGTTATGATAGAGAAAGATAGATTGCAAGCAATGGATGCGAAAGCATAGGTGAAGCATGAATAAGACTGTGACGATGAAAAATATTGCCGACGTTTTGGGAGTGAGTACCGTTACGGTTTCAAAGGCACTGTCGGATAAAGAGGGCGTCGGTGAACAGCTCCGCCGAACCATTAAGCAGAAGGCCGGTGAGATGGGCTATTGCCACAGTGCATCAAAGGCAAAGAACGGTTCAGATAACTCCAAATTTAATATTGGTGTGATTGTCGCCAGCAATTATGTAGATCCGGATTCGTATGCGTTTTATTTGAAGATTTATCATCATATTGTTCTTGCGTTGACGAAGCGTAATTATTCGGGTATCATGGAAATCATTACGGACGAAATGCGCGGAGGGATGATACTGCCCGTTGTTGCAGTAGAACGCAAGGTGGACGGCATCATTATTTTGGGACAGCTGCCGACTGCTTATGTGCGGATGGTAAAGGATACGGGGATTCCGCTTGTCTGTCTGGACTTTTATGACGGTGAGGTTGAGGCGGACAGTGTAGTAACGGACAATGTGTACGGCGCGTATGGGCTGACCGAATATTGTATTAACATGGGACACAAAAAGATCGCGTTTGTCGGGAGTATTCATGCGACGGCGTCCATTCTTGACCGTTATCTCGGGTATTATCGGGCGCTTTTGATACACGGCATAGAGCCGCGGGCGGATTATGTGTTAGAGGACAGGGATGAGAATTGTCTGTTCAAAAGGGAGATTGCATTGCCGGAAGACATGCCGACTGCATTTGTATGCAACTGTGACGAACTTGCCTATCTGCTCATGGAGCAGCTTCGAAAAAAAGGAATCCGTGTGCCGGAGGATGTTTCCGTTGTCGGATTTGATAATTATACATTTATTGATTATTTTGCCTACCGAAAGCTTACGACGGTCGCGGTGAACGTGGAAGCGATGGCAGGCGAGGCGGTCTCCCTGCTGATCCGGCAGATCGAGAGCGGCGCGCCCGCCAATGTCAGAAAAGTCATCAGCGGAACGCTCTTGATCAGGGATTCCGTGAAAGATATAAAGAAATGAAAGAAAAGGAGAACAGTATGAGCGAAGTAAAGATGTTGAATTGTCCGGAGGTTAAAAATGTACCCTGGCAGGAGAAACCGGAAGGGATCGTCGGTGCGCCGATCTGGAGATATACGGAGAATCCGATCATCGGCAGAAATCCGGTAGAAAATGTGGCGCGCATTTTTAACAGTGCGGTTATGCCTTACGGTGATGCGTTTATTGGTGTGTTCCGCGGTGAGCAGACAAACGGCATTCCTTATATTTATCTTGGTCACAGCAAAGATGCGATTCATTGGGAGTTTGATAAGGAGAAGATTCCGTTTAAGGATGAGAACGGGAACGACTTTATGCCGGTCTATGCGTATGATCCCCGCTTAGTAAAGGTGGAGGATACCTATTATATTATTTGGTGTCAGGATTTCTACGGCGCTTCCATCGGTATGGCAAAGACGACGGATTTTAAGACGTTTACGAGACTGGAGAATCCGTTTATTCCGTTTAACAGAAATGCGGTACTGTTTCCGAGAAAGATCAATGGAAAGTATATGCTGCTCAGTCGTCCTTCGGACAGCGGGCATACGCCGTTCGGCGATATTTTCCTGAGTGAGAGTCCGGATATGGTATATTGGGGTAGACACCGTCATGTCATGGGACGCAGCAGCGAGTGGTGGGAGTCTGTTAAGATCGGCGGCGGCGCGGCTCCGATTGAGACGACCGAAGGCTGGCTGTTGTTCTACCACGGCGTATCGGGAACCTGCAACGGCTTTGTATATTCGATCGGCGGCGCGATTCTTGATATTGACAATCCGTCCAAGGTGCTTTACCGTTGTGAGAACTTCCTGCTGACGCCGGAAGAGTGGTACGAGGAGAGAGGCTTTGTTCCGAACGTATGCTTCCCCTGCGCGACCATTCATGATCCGGTATCGAACAAGATTGCATTATACTACGGATGCGCGGACAGTTATGTCGGGCTGGCATTTACCAAGCTGGACGAAATCGTCGATTACATCAAGACACACAGCCATGTGACAGATAACGATACCGAACTTGGCATCCGGTAAATATTCCATGTCAGAAACGTATGCATAATAAAATGCGCATGATGAACGCATGAAATTGTGAAATGCGCAGAAGCATACTTTCATGAATACCTCCAATCACACAAAGGGCGGCTATAAACAGATAAATGGGTTTGTAGCTGCTCCTTTGTGGTTTGGGAGTTTGTAAACGAGGTGAACGACGCGGGATGAACGACAGGCGAAAAGTGGTTGACTTTTTCTGACACCTGTGTTATTTTAGACATAAGGAAAGCATCCACTCCAAAGTGGATGCTTCTCGGACAGGTAGCATGTCCTTACGGACGCCGCCTATCCTGTGTGCAGACAGGATAGGCATTTTTATTTCTTCTTGTTATCCTTATCTCTTGTGAGAAAGGCAAGAAACGCAACAATCAAGCTTCCAAAGGTCACTAACAAGGTTAGGATACCGATGAAGATTGAGATAATCTCAAATGCTGTCATATTACGCACCTCCCTTCCTATGTATTCCTAGCAAGCTAGGGCATAGTCCGAGAAGCTGCCACCCTGTCATGGGTACTTTCCTTGTGGTTTCCACCACATTTATCATCATATCATCGATGGCACAAAACTGCAATCCAAAATCTTTGAAAACTTTTCAAGGCAAACGCATCCAAAATCTTTCTTGATCAAATCCAATATAGCACATACATTTTATTTGGCGGGTTTTATAGAAAGCTGGGGACGTGGTGTAGAAAAAATATATGAGTCCTGCAAGGCAGATGGCGTGCCAACACCGGAATATACGGTGCATCCTAAGGATATTATGATTAAATTTACAGCGCCTGAAGACAGAGTCATTACTTTGGAAAAGAATAGGGTGAACGATTCCGAAATCGTTGTTCTAAATTTATTATATGAAGATCCTGCTTATACTTATGCAGAGATTGCTAAGCGTGCAGGTATCAGCCG
>JAMPAG010000032.1 GCA_023667365.1 bacterium
GCACTTTGGACTGATATACCCGTTTTTTGATTACAGTTTGCGGAAACTCAAGCTATTCGACGAAGTTGCGCGAAGTTACATGCGCAGGACTCTGCGCGGCGCCGTCTGTATACATGCCCAAGAGGACTGCGCGGCGCCGTCTGTATACATGCTCAAGATAACTGCGCAACGCCGTCTGTATACATGCTCAGACTGGCTGTGTGGAAATCTGGGCACGGCTTAGCGACAGCAGGCTCTCCGACACAGCGTTCACCTGCCGGAACGCTTCTTCCACCTGTTCGGTAACATGCCTCTGTTCCTGTGATTCCTCCGCGATCTTATCCGCCCGCACAATGGTATTCTGCACAAGCTGCCCCAACTGTCCGATCATATCCTGAACCCGTTCGCTGTGCTGAACCGTATCCGTACTGGACGCCGCTGCAATCCGCGCCTTTTCCCGCGACTCCTCCTGAAGCACTCCGATCTGCTCCGCCTCTCTGCTCACTTCATGGAGTTTCTCGATCTCCTGTGTCACGTTGTCAATATTTTTCTGGTTGGACTTCTGTACTTCCTTTAACAGTCCGAAAATTTTATGAATGATCCCCGTGATCGCGTCGCTCGCCTCCTTGGAATCGGCGGCAAGCACACCTACCTCCTGCGCCACGACGCTGAATCCCTTACCCAGTTCTCCCGCCCTTGCGGCTTCGATAGAGGCGTTCAGCGCAAGCAGATTCGTCTGACTCGCGATTCCTGCGATCGTATTGGTAAATTCCGACACTTCCCGCATTCCATCTTCCAGACTGTTGATCAACGTTTCCGTCTGCTTTGCGGACTGCTCTATTACCTGTATACTGTCTGTAGTCTTTTGCATCCGCTCGATATATCCCTGCACTTTTCCCGTCATTTCCGTGGACATTTCCAACATCTGCTCCATGTTGTTTACCACGCCGTCCGCATTCCCGCTCAACGCTCCCACGGACTCACATACGGAATCCAGAAAATGAGCGCTCTCATTGCAGTCATGAAGCGCTTCCTGTGCAGAATCCGTAATGATCCCGTTCGTATTACCAAAGCCCTGAATATAAGTATCTAACTGTTCCACCAGACCATTCAGCTTCTCAGACGCCTTCTCGCATTCATCCACCAATTCCGCCATCTGTTTCGTATCCGCAAATTTGACAAGAAGCTGGTGGGACAGCTCCGCGATCTTCACACAAATCACGCTCATGACGATCGTCTCCAAAAGAAAACCTAACGACCGGGTGAGGAACCACATAAAGCTCGTGTCATATTCGATCTGCTGCACGCTGAGAGAACGGAAATACAACGACAGGACTAACAAAACATAAGAAACAACAGAAACCCGGATCGTAAATTTCTTATCGTAATAAAACAGGCTGAATACCATGGCAAACGCATAGGTCATATAAATCCCAAGCGCCGCATTCATTCCCATCAGAGAGATCAGCACGCCGAGCGCCAGCGTCGTCACATACTTCATCACGGTGATCGGCGTTTTCAACTGATAAGCAATCCCCGGTCCCATCGTCACAACGATTCCGATCAGTGTAAGAGGGATCAATTCGCTGACTTTTGCCTGAAAAACGCCCACCGCCGAAAGTATGATCAGCAACGGAAATACAAGAATCAGCCACCGCAAAGCCTTCACGGCAGTTTTCGTCACTCTGGCATCATTTTCTACGAAAAAATTCTGCTCCATAATTAAAGTACCGCCTTTCTCTTTTGTTGATCAAATTATATAATAATCAGGCACTTTTCTCATCTCATCGGTATGGATTGCATATTTTTCGGGATACTTTGCACGTGCCTGTTTCAGGGGCTGTTCAAGACCGCAAGATAGAATAACAAACCATATCTGCGATTCCCTGATTATTTCTGCCGCCGGCTTTCCGCGTTTCTTCATATTGCATTCCGATCTTCTGCATGACTCTCCCGGATTTCGGATTATTTTGATCATGCCCTGCGGTAATCCGCGCAAAGCCGGCTTCCGTAAACAGATATTCGACCACGGCGCCTGCCGCCTCCGGCATGATGCCCTGTCCCCACCATGCTTTTCCCATACACCAGCCCAACTCGGCGGACTGCTTTTCTTTATCCTGCGCCACCACTGAAATATTTCCGATCAGTTTTCCGCTTTCCTTCTGCACGATCCCCCAGTTATAATAACCCGTCTGTTCATAGCATGCGGTCCATTGCTCCAATAAAGCCCTCGTCACATCCGCGTTGGGATGCGTCGGCCATGTCAGATACTTTGTGACTTCATCATCATTTGCCCAGTTGCGGTACATTTCATCGGCGTCTTCGATCACAAATCTTCTCAGAATCAGCCTTTCTGTTTCCAGTCTCTTTGTTCCATGATGATTCATCGGCTCCTCCCTTTTTATAAGTTTGGCGAATTGTAAAAAGCTGCCCCGGCAACGATTCATATGCCTTTAACGGTCATGTCCGCCGCCGATATGCCGCAGGGCAGCCGTTGCCAAAAACGATCCATGCGTCTTTAACGGTCTGTCCGCCGCCAATATGCCGCAGGGCAGCCGTTGCCAAAAACAATACATGCGTCTTTAACGGGTCGCGATCCTTCCCTCACCGATCCCATATGTAATGTAATGCTCATATAATGCATCCTTATGATAACCAAACGCTTCCTTCAAATCCGGGTATCTGTTCGCATAGGCGACATGATTAAATCCGTCTTCGGCATCAAAACAGGAAAGAATGACGCTGTCTTCCATAAACCAGGGATTATCGACGTCATAATCCGTCGGGTCCCAGCCGCGATACAAAGAATCCTCCGGTATTTTGATTGCCTCCGGCTTTCCCAGAGGCAGCTCCTCTTCACTGTCGGAATAAACAATGACTGTCGTCCCGATCTTACAGTTATCGTAGATCCATTTGGCATCTTCCACAGACAGCCGGACACAGCCCAACGATGCATTTTCGCCCAGCTTGTTATATTCTTCCCACTCCAAAGAATCCGGGGCGGTCTGGATATACGGTACAGAATGAAACAGGATTTGACGGGTAAAGCTCACCGCATATCTGCCATAAGTACGATCTACCATCAGACGCCAGTCATAATAATTGGATGTCTGAAACGTCCCCTGCGGCGTAGCATGTCCTTCCCGTCCGCAGGAACATACCATTGCTTTCACCGGCGTCAGTGTACCGTCCTCCTCTTTCTGCATGACCGTCACACAATTTAAGACTCTATTTACATAAATGACATAATCCGGTCTTGTATCTGTCTCTGCATTCTCCGTCTGCACACTTTGCGGTTCCGCCGCATTGACAACCGTAACGCTGGCCGCGGCTAACAGCATTAGGCATACGATGCTGAAAATAGCGGTTTTCAGTCTTTTCATATCGGCATTTGATTCCTTTCTTCTAAGCATTTCTTACAAATAGGTGTCCTTTGCGGATTATATACTGGGCGTATACGATTCTTAGGCATCCTCAAACGACAGCCCCTTCATGCAGCGCGCGATCTTGGATGCCGGATACCCCCGCCTTAGCAGGAACGCGTATAATTGCATACGCTGTCTGGGCGTGCAGTCGTCTTCGCAATAGCCCTTTTTGGCGAGCAATGCCTGTATTTGGAGCAGCTCTGCATCCTCCCCGTCTGAGAAATCCATCTGTCCATAGACATTTCTGACCGTTTCACGGCTGATTCCCTTCTTAAGCAGATCCGTCTCTATCCGCAAGATACTCTTTCGGTCACGATAGGTTTCCACATACTTCCTTACATAGGATTCGTCATCCACATATCCATAGGATTTCACATAATCAAGCGCGGTCCGGATGACCTCGTCCGGGTAACCGCCGCTTTCCAATTTACGGTAAAGCTCCGATTCCGTGTAATCCCGCTGTTTCAGCAGATTCATACATCGCAGCTTTGCTCTCTTTGGAAGCGCCGTATGCAAAATTTCCTCATAAACAGTATCCGCTACCGGCTCTCCAATGCAGAGCCGGTAGCGGCGCAGTTCCGAACGGTACAGCGCAAAGCTCATCCCGTTATCCATTGTAACATAAGATTTCGATTTCGTAAATTCCGTAATCTCCGTAACGACCATTCTGTTCTCTTTCTACAACTGCCATCCCCTGTTGTCTCCGAAAAGGCATAACTCCCGTACGGTCCGGCACAGCGGCAGCCAATACCGGCACATTGCACGCGTCATCCGCCTTATCGTCACCTACAGTCTGTCTCCGACTGTTATGCTTTCTCGCTGCTTTTGGTTTTCTTTGCTGTCTCCTCTGCCGACGGCTTTCCATCCGCCGCTTCCGCAGCTCCCGTTTCCACCGATTCCGCGCCTGCGGTCCCGCTCTCCGCCATGCCGTAATGCGCGCGCACTTTCTGCTCGATCTCGTCACAAACCTGCGGATTGTCCTTCAAATACTGTTTCGCATTCTCCCGACCCTGACCGATCTTATTCCCTTCATAGGCATACCATGCACCCGTCTTTGCCACAATATCCACATTGGCCGCCATATCAAGAATGTCCCCGACAGTGGAAATCCCCTCTCCGAACATAATATCAAACTCTGCTTCTTTGAACGGCGGCGCTACTTTATTCTTAACGACCTTGACTCTCGTACGGTTGCCAATCACCTCTCCGCCCTGCTTGATCGATTCGATCCTTCTGACATCCAGCCGGACCGAGGAATAAAACTTTAACGCGCGGCCTCCCGTCGTCGTCTCCGGATTGCCAAACATGATACCGACCTTCTCACGGAGCTGATTGATAAACACGACCGTACAATTCGATTTGCTGATCACGCCGGTCAGCTTCCGGAGTGCCTGGGACATCAGTCTTGCCTGAAGTCCGACATGAGCGTCCCCCATATCTCCGTCGATCTCCGCTTTCGGCACGAGCGCCGCAACCGAGTCCACAACGACAATATCAACGGCGCCGGAGCGCACCATCGTCTCCGTGATCTCCAACGCCTGCTCTCCGCAGTCCGGCTGGGAAATATAAAGGTTATCAATATCCACGCCGATATTCTTCGCATATACCGGATCCAGCGCGTGCTCTGCATCAATAAATCCCGCGATCCCGCCGCTCTTCTGTACCTGCGCGATCATATGCAGCGTCACGGTCGTCTTACCGCTCGACTCCGGACCGTAAATCTCCACAACCCGTCCTTTGGGTATCCCGCCAAGTCCCAGCGCAAGATCCAGGCTTAAAGATCCCGTCGGTATCGTCTCCACGTTCATTCTCGCCGCCGGATCGCCGAGCTTCATGACAGTCCCGCGCCCATACTGCTTCTCCAACTGTGAAATCGCCGCATCCAGCGCTTTCAGCTTCTCATCCTTTTCCATATCGTTCTCCTTCCGATCCATGCAAATACAGAACAAACGTTCTCTTTTGCTCATAATAAAACATTTGTTCGATTCTGTCAATGGTTCTCACACAAAATATTTAACAAAACTTAGGATACTTCACAATAAGTCCAATAAAACTCTCTTTTGACGAAAAAAACGGATCGATCCGTCCGATGACGGCATTTCTGCCTAAGAAACAAAGAACACGGTCTTTTTCGAATGTAACATACTCCCGCCGCCCAGACAATCGTCAAATTGCACAAACTTTCGATGCTATTCTTCTTTTTTCTTCCGCTTCGGATATTTTTTCCCGATCACGAACGGTAAAAAATGATTGACCACATAGATCGTCACGAGTTCCATGACCAAAAGCGAAAGCGCGATCCCAAGATACAGGCAGTACACTTTCGCGCGCGGAGAGACGGTCGCAAAAAACATACCGATCTCAATGGCCTCTTTCATATACAGACAGTCTAAATGCGTCAGCATGATGATCAGCGAATTGGCGCCCAGAAACGTGAGTCCGCGCAGATTTTTTCCGTATTTGCACAACAGCAGCAGAGAACTGCATCCGAGCAGGGTATTGAAAAAATACAGCCATGTCCGGTTAAACGCCATATAGCGCATATCCACATGCCCGTTATACAGACTTAAAAATCCCGTGAGCACTAAACCGAGCACACAGACCGCGACCGCGGTCAGCCGCCTTTGCGTACCCGTCACGATCCGGTCCAGCCGCTCAAACAAAGGCGCCATCAGATAACCGAGCATCAGAAATCCGACGCCCAGCATACTGCGCAGCCATGTATAGAGCAGTTCAAAAAGGAGCCGCAGCGGTATCGAGGTCTGCGGAAAATGCACCAGAAAATACGGATGGATCCACACTGCCGCCGCCACGAGCGCAGCCGCGGTCAAAACCGCCGCCCACAACTTCTTCCCGCATTTTTTTAATAGTAAAAGAAACAACAATTCCGAGAAAAAGAGCGCCGTCAGAAACCACAGCACGGACATGCCGCCCAAACCGAACGTCTGGATCAGATACCCCTCGATCACATCCCAGGTGCCGACATGTCTTCTCCCATAATAATACCCGCCGTATATGGCAAGATAGATCGCGCTGAAGATCACATAGGGCACAAGCAGACCGCGCGCTTTCCGCTTCAGGATGTCGCGCATACTGCGCTTCTCCTCCCCGATCGTGAACGCGACGATGCCCGACACGACAAAAAACAACGGCATCAGATAGGCGGTGATGACGGTCCTGACAGATTCCGCGCAGTACTGCGAATGCGCCACCGCGACCAGAATGATACCGATTCCCCGCGCCATATCCAGATAATCCAAACGTTTGCTTTTCATCGTTCTCTTTTGCACCTCGCTTTGTCAGTCCTTCTCTTTTCCAAATGTCTTGCTGCCGCAATATTCCAGCAGACAGCGGCGGAGCTGTGTCAGCGCACATGCCGCCGCGCTCTCCCTGATCTTCAGGCGCTCTCCGGAAAACCGGTATTCCCTGACCGTCAGTTTTCCGCAGACCTGACACGCAATGTAGACCAGCCCGACCGGTTTTTCCTTCGTTCCGCCGTCGGGTCCCGCGATCCCCGTGACTGCGACCGCTACGTCGGATTTCGTAAATAACGCCGCTCCTCTTGCCATTTCGCCCGCAACTTTTTCGCTGACCGCGCCGTATTTTGTGAGCGTGCTCTTTTTCACGCCGAGCATATGGCGCTTGGCTTTATTGGAATAGGTCACATAGCCCGATTTATAGCTTTCGGATATGCCTGCGACATTGATGAGCCTGCTGGCAAGCATCCCTCCCGTACAGGACTCCGCCGTCGTCACGGTCAGATTGGCGGCAAGTAAAAGATCAACGACGGATTTTTCCAGCGTCGTATCTGCATCCGTGGAATACACATCCCCGCCGAACCGCGCCTTTAATTCCCGCACGATGGGCTTAATCAGCTTTTTGGCTTCCTTTTCATCCGCCGCCTTTGCCGTCACACGAAGATGCACCTCGCCCAGCCTCGCATAGGGCGCGATCGTCGGATTATCCTGTCCCGCAAGCAGATCTTCGATCTTCGTCTCCACAAGACTTTCGCTGACGCCGCATATTTTCACGGTCTGTGAAAAAATAACGCCCGTTGTTAATTTCTGCAGATACGGACGGACGCTGTTTTCAAACATCGGCTTCAGCTCTCCGGGCGGTCCCGGCATCAGAATGATATGGTGTCCGCCGACCTCCACGATCATGCCCGGCGCCGTACCGTTTTCATTATCCAGCACAAGGCACCCCTTCGGCACCTGCGCCTGTTTCCAATTGTTATCCGTTACTTCCGTTCCTTTTTTTTCGAAATAACGCGCGATCCGCTGACGCGTGTTCTCATCGTCCACCAGAGAAAGGGAGAGCACCTCCGCGACCGTCTCTTTCGTCAGATCGTCCTGCGTCGGTCCTAAGCCCCCGGACATCAATATGATGTCCGAGCGTCCGACCGCGGTATTCACCGTCTCCGCAAGCCGCGCCTTATTATCGCCGACCACGCTCTGGTAATAGCAGGAAAGTCCGAGCCCCGCGCACTGTTCCGCCAAATATGCCGCATTGGTGTTCAAAATATTGCCAAGCAACAGCTCCGTTCCGACACAAATGATCTCAACCGTCATCCTTTTTTCTCCTGTTTTCCTGTTCCGCCGCCTGTTTCCGCTCCGTCTGCAAGGTCTTCCGCTCTACTTTTGTTCCGCCAGAATGCTCCGATTCTTCCACAGATAATCCACAAGCGAAATCACGGTCAGCGCGAGCGCCGCCCACATAATAACATCCGTTATGACAGCGGCCGCCCGATTCGGAATATCCGCGATCATCAGACAAATCATCACCATCTGAAAGGTTGTCTTAAACTTGCCCCAGTAGCTTGCGGCAAGCACGACACCGTTATCGGATGCGATCAACCGGAATCCGCTGATCACAAATTCCCGCGCAATAATAACGATCACCACCCACGAATAGATCCTGCCGATGTCCACAAGGCAGATGAGCGCCGAGCAAACGAGCAGCTTATCTGCGATGGGATCCATAAATTTTCCGAAATTCGTAATCAGATTCCGCTTTCTTGCGATATGACCGTCCAGTAAGTCGGTCAGGCTCGCCACAACAAAGATACCCAGCGCGATCCATTTCGACGCTGCGCCCGCATAATCCGTCAACACAAAAAAAACAAAGAACGGAATGAGTATCACTCGAAACATTGTCAATTTATTTGGTAGATTCATCCCTTTACTCCTTTATGATTTTCTTCCCGACATTCATCCGCCGTCCGCAAATATGGGAATGTCAGCCCGCCTATACCCCGTTCTCCGCCGGCTCGCCGATCAGGTCATATTCATGGGCGCCCGTGATGCGCACATCCACAAACTCTCCCGTCACAAACTCCCGGTCCGTATGGATGAACACATAACCGTCCACATTCGGCGCGTCGCGGTAAGTTCTCGCCACATAACAGTCTTCATCCACAAGCCTGCCCTCGATCATCGCCGTCATCACCCGGCCTTTGAGCGATTCCGCCTGATCGAA
Source organism: bacterium (assembly GCA_023667365.1). Classification (GTDB taxonomy): domain Bacteria; phylum Bacillota; class Clostridia; order Lachnospirales; family Lachnospiraceae; genus DLAJ01. Next base: position 8,883 of record JAMPAG010000032.1, read on the forward strand.
TGCAATCTCCTGCTGCAGCGCCATGAGCTCGCCCTGCCGCTTTTTTTTCGTCTTTTCCGAAATCTGCCCCGGCATTTCCGCCGCCGTCGTCCCCTCCTCCGGGGAATATGGGAACACGCCGAGCCGGTCAAAACAGGACTCCTCCACAAAAGAAAGCAGTTCCTCGTGTTCCTCCTTCGTCTCGCCCGGAAAGCCTGTGATCAGCGTCGTGCGGATGCAAATATCCGGTATGCACGCCCGAAGATGCGCGATCCGCTCCGTCAGCTCGGCGCGGTTTGTCCTGCGTCCCATCTTTTTTAGGACGGTATCGGACGCATGCTGGACCGGCATATCGAGGTAATGACAGATTTTCTTTTCCGCGCGCATCACGTCGATCAGCTCCTGCGTGATCTCCTCCGGATAGCAGTACAGCAGCCGGATCCACTGCAGATCGGGGATCTCGCACAATTTTTTCAACAGTTCCGGCAGCTTCTTTCCGCCGTACAGATCCCTGCCGTACACGGTCGTCTCCTGCGCAACCAGAATGAGCTCCTTTACGCCGCCCTGCGCGAGCGTCTGCGCCTCCTCAACCAGCGTCTCCATCGGCACGCTGCGGTAGCCGCCGCGCACTTTCGGAATGATACAATAGCTGCACCGTTTATCGCATCCTTCGGCGATCTTCAGATACGCATAATGCCCCCCGGTCGTCACAACACGTTTCTTTCCCGCGACAGGTTCCCTGTCCAGTTCCTTCAGATACGTCTGCCGTTTTCCGGCAAGCGTCTCCTCCACCGCGCGGACGATCTCATCAATGGCAAGCGTTCCGACGATCGCGTCCACCTCTGGAATCTCCTGCCGGATCTCCGCTGCATAACGCTGCGCGAGACAGCCTGCCGCGATCAGCACCTGCACGCATGCCGTCTGCTTTAACGCTCCCATATCAATCAGCGTATTGATGCTTTCTTCTTTGGCATCCCCGATAAAGCAGCAGGTATTGACGATCACAACCTCCGCTTCGTTTTCGTCATCCGTAAACGTATAGCCGCGTTCCGCAAGCATACCGAGCATCATTTCCGTATCTACTAAATTCTTGTCGCATCCAAGCGACACCATTAAAATCTTCATTCCCATATTTTCATAATGAGGAAAAAGGAAGTACCTCACGATACTTCCCTGAACTACTCCGTCAGGAAAGCCATGACCAACGGCTGACCTCCCCGATGAGCATATTTACATTTCCCCAAAAGCTTCTTCCTCTTTCTCTTCTTCGCCAAGGATCCTGATTTTTCCCTGATCCAGCTCATCCACGGCAACCGATAACGGTTTTCTCGCCTTGACTTCCTGAGTCAAAGGATCGTCGCCCGCAATGATCTGCCTTGCCCGCTTCGACGTTGCCATAACAATAGAATAACGGCTGTTGATGACCGGCTGCTCGCCCTCCTCGACTCCGCTGTTTACCACGTCCATTAAATCTGCATAAGATGGATGTATCATTTTGCTGTTTCTCCCTTCTGGAATTTCTTTAATTCATTTCTCAGCTCATGGATAAAAGGAACATTCTGCTTCGGCGTAAAGTGCGCCGCGCATAAGATTCCGTGAAGCTCCTGTTCACACTCGTCCAGATTGTCATTGACAATCACATAATCATATTGCTCCAGACCTTCGCTCTCCGCCGCAGCCCGGCTTAAACGCTCATGAATCTTTTCCTCCGACTCTGTCGCCCTGCCGCGCAGCCTGCTCTCCAGCTCCGCCGCGCCCGGCGGGAGCACATAGACGAGCACCGCGTTCGGAAAACGCTCTCTGACTTTCATCGCGCCCTGAATCTCGATCTCCAAAATGATGTCCTTCCCCTGCGCCATCTGTTCTTCCACATAAGCGCGCGGCGTGCCGTAATAATTGCCGCAGTAGGAAGCATATTCGATCAGACCGTTCTCTGCGATCTTCTCTTCGAATTTTTCTTTTGTCACAAAAAAGTATTCCCTGCCGTCTTCTTCGCCCGGACGCGGCGCGCGCGTCGTCATGGAAACGGACAGCGCATAGCGGTCATATTTCTGCACGAGCCGCTTGACAAGAGTTCCTTTTCCGACACCCGCAAATCCCGAAATGATAATGAGAATGCCCTGCTGTTTCATTGGCTTACTCCCTCTCCGCCGTCCGGCAGTTCTTTTGCTCGCAGGGAGATCGTCTCCGGAAGCAGGGCGGAAAGCACAAGCTGGGAATTCTCCATCACCAGCACCGCCTTCGTTCTGCGCCCCTGCGTCGCGTCGATCACCACGCCGTTTTCTTTTGCCTTCTGCACCAGCCGCTTGACCGGCGCGGAATCCGGACTGACGATCGCAATGATCTTATCCGTATTCACCATATTACCGAATCCGATGTGAATCAATTTATTCATAGGATCACCCTTAAAATTCTTGTAACCCGGAAGAATCGCTATGCGATTCTTCGAAAGAGTTTGCGCATAGCGCGAACTCTTTTGAAAGCGTGCGAAGCACGATTTTTTACTCAATATTCTGTATCTGCTCCCGCACTTTTTCGATCGTTGTCTTTAACTCGATGCCGCAGTTAGAAACGCTTAAATCATTCGATTTCGAGAGGATCGTGTTCGCCTCGCGGTTCATTTCCTGCGCTAAGAAATCCAGCTTGCGCCCGATGCTTCCGCCGTCCTGCAATGCTTTTTTGACCGACTCAATATGACTGCGCAGACGAACGATCTCCTCATCCACACAAATCTTATCCGCATAGATCGTAACCTCCGTGACGATCCGGCTCTCGTCCACCGTGCGGTCTGCCACAAGCTCGCGCACCTTATCTTCCAGACGCTGCCGGTACTCCGCGACAATCTGCGGCGAACGCTCCGCGATAAAATCTACGTCTATCAGCATGTCATCCAGCTTTGTGAGCAGGTCCTTCTGCAAGTGCTCTCCCTCGCGGATCCGCGTTTCCACAAAATTCTTCGCGGCGCCCTCCAGCGCGCGGTGCAGTAGCTTCCAGATCTCTTCCTCGTCCTCGCCCTGCTCATCTACCGTCAATACTTCCGGACAGCGCGCAAGCGTCGAGACACGGACGTCGTTATCCAAAGAAAAATCGTCTGCCATCTGCGTAAAATAACGCATATATTCGGCGGCAAGCTCCTTATTGTACCGAATGACCGTCTGCCCTTCCGCCGCATCCTCGTAGGTAATAAAAAGATCCACTTTGCCGCGCTCGATATAATTTTTTAACTCGCTGCGGATCGCCGCCTCAAACTGGTTCAGTTTCTTCGGCATCTTCACCGATACATCCAGATAACGGTGGTTGACCGCTTTCATTTCCAGCGTGATCTTCTTTGTCCCCTCCGCCGCCTCGCATCTGCCAAAGCCCGTCATACTTTTTATCATAAGCTTCTCTTACACCGTGCTTCCCCCGTTGTGATGCGCGGCGTCCCCCTCTCCGCAAGCTCCCGTCAGATTTCTTTTTTAGGGAAGCTTCCGTTCCATATTATAGTACAGCCTGCGGGGCGCGTCAAGAATCGAGTTCCCAAACCGCCCCACGCAATGGCAGCCGCATAGAGCGACAGCCCTGTCAGGAATCGAGTTCCTCGATACCGGTAATATCCGGTGCGATCGCCATGGAATAATTCGTGTAGTAGACAACGAAGCCCGGCTTGGCGCCGTTCGGTTTTTTGACATTTCTGCGCAGCGTATAGTCGATCTCCACCTTGTCCTGATCTGCGCCCTTCGAGTAATGCGCGGCAAGCGCCGCCGCCTCCTCATACGTGCGGTCCGGCAGCTCCTCCCCCTGCGTCTTTACGATCACATGGGATCCGGGGATCCCCTTGGCATGAAACCACCAGTCCCCGCCCGCTGCCATCTGAAACGTCAGCTCCTCATTCTGATAATTATTTTTTCCGACATACATGTGAAATCCGTCGCTGCTCACATAATGAAAGGGTTTGCTCACCGTGCGGGCGCGCTTCGCGCCGCCCTTCCTGCGGATATATCCGCTCTCCACAAGCTCCTCGCGGATCTCGGTTAAGTCCTCCTCGCCGCGCGCCATATCTAACGCCATCATCACGGATTCCAGCTGGTCGATCTCCGCCTTCGTCTCTTTTGTCAGCGCGAGCAGCGCCTCGTTCGTCCGTTTCAGCTTGCCGTAGCGCTCAAAATATTTCTTGGCGTTTTCCCCGGCGCTCATGGCCGGATCGAGCGGGATCGTGATCATCTCATTGGTATAGTAGTTCAGCGCGTCGAGCGATTTTGCCCCATCGGGCGCGGAATACCCGTATGTGTTTAACAACTCGCCGTATACCTTATATTTCTCCCGCTTTTCCGTGTCTGCAAGCTGTCTGCACTGCAGATCATATTTTTTGAGATTCCGCTCATATGCCGTCTGCACGATCTTTCGCAGATCCGCCGACTTCTGGCGGATTCTCGTCACTGCGCTCTTCTGCGCGTAGTAATCTTCCAACAGCGCCGACATCTGTTCATAGGTTGCCGTCCGCGCCCCGTCATAAAGGGTCAGCGGAAACGCCGCATATTCACGCGGCTCCGCTCCCTCGTAAATAATGTTCGGCGTAAACGCTTTTTGCTCCACCCGCCGCATGACCTGCACAAACGCCTGCGCAAGCACCGTAAGCGCCTCATCGGGAAGCGTATTCGCCGCCCTGTCCGCATCCACTCCCGCCCTGTGGCAGATTTCCTGCGCGATCACGGGAGACAGTCCTGTAAACGAGGTATAGACAGCCTGGAAGGCCGGCATGGGGCGCGCCGCTAACGTCTCCTTTACCTGTGACGCGTCCGCCGTCAGCGGATTTTGTTTTTCCTGCGTTTTGGGCACATAATAGGCGCGTCCCGGCAGCACCTCCCTGACGGAGCTGACCATGCCGGAAATATGCTTGATGCTGTCGATCATGCAGTCGTTATCGTCCACAAAAATAATATTGGAGTGCTTTCCCATGAGCTCGATCACCAATCTTTTCCGGCACAGATCGCCAAGTTCGTCCAGATGCTCCAGAGAAAAAACAACGATGCGCTCAAAATCGGGCTGCTCGATCTGAACGATACGCGCGTTTTGTAAATGCTTGCGCAGCAGCATACAGAAATTGGGCGCCGTCATCGGCGCCTGTTTGTTTTTTTGTGTCAGATATAAAAGCGGAAGAGACGCATTCGCGCTCATAAGCAAGCGGTATTGCGTTCCATGATTCTTGATTGTCAGCAGAAGCTCATCTTTTTCCGGCTGCACAATCTTATAGATGCGTCCACCGCGCAGCGCTTCGTCAAGTTCCGCCGTCAGATTCGCAATCGTGATCCCGTCAAATGCCATGATGTGTTCCTTTCCTTCCTGTCCGGTCCCGGCTGCCGGAAGCCCTGCATCCATACGCACATGCCAAATCGCAGGACGTCCGGTTCCCGTCTTCCGTCCGGCTCCGATTATCAAAAAGGGCGGAATTCTCACGAATCCCGCCCCCATGTCTATCCGATCAGCCAGTCATACATTTCCTGATACTTCCGCGCGGACACATGCCACGAGAAGTCCGCCGCCATCGCGCGGTCGATGATCTTATTCCACTCGCGCTTCTTATCGTAATAGATGCGCTCCGCATAGCGGATGGAACCGAGCATTTCGTGCGCATTGTAATTGCAGAAGCTGAATCCCGTTCCTTTGCTCTCATATTCATTGTACGCCTCGACCGTATCCTTTAAGCCGCCCGTCTCCCGGACGATCGGCACGGTTCCATAGCGCAGCGCCATCAGCTGGCTCAATCCGCACGGCTCAAACAGGGACGGCATCAGGAACGCGTCGCAGGATGCGTAGATCTTATGGGACATCGCCTCGGAATAGTAGATATTCGCGGAAACCTTGTTATTATATTTCCAGTCGAAATGACGGAACATATTCTCATACTGTTCCTCGCCCGTTCCGAGTACGACGAGCTGGATGTCGTCCTGACAGAGCTCATCCATCACATATGCGATCAGATCAAACCCTTTCTGGTCGGTCAGACGCGACACCACGCCGATCATCATCTTGCGGTCGTCTTCCGCCAATCCAAGCTCCTTTTGCAGCGCCCGCTTATTTTTTACTTTTTCTTTGCGGAAGTTCACCGCATTGTATTTGTATTCAATGAATTTGTCCGTCTCGGGGTTATATTCCTCGTAGTCAATTCCGTTGACAATCCCGCGCAGATCGCCGCTTCGCGCACGCATGAGCCCGTCAAGACCCTCGCCGTAAAACGCGCACTTGATCTCATCAGCGTAGGTATCGGACACGGTCGTGATCGCATCCGCAAAGACAAGACCGCCCTTTAAGAGATTGGCGTCTTTATAGCATTCCAGTTTATCCGGCGTAAAATAGAAATCCGGCAGTCCCGTCAGGTCCTTGATCGAGCGAATGTCCCATTTCCCCTGGAATTTCAGGTTATGGATCGTCATGATGGACTTCATGCCGCGAAAGAAATCATTTCCCTGAAACCGCTCGTGAAGATAGACGGGGATCAATCCCGTCTGCCAGTCATGACAGTGCACGATGTCCGGTCTGAAATCGAGCAGCGGCATCGCGGAGAGCGCCGCCTTTGAGAAAAACGAAAATTTCTCAATGTCCTCATACACATTGCTGCTGTATGGCTTGAAGCCGTTAAAGTAGGATTCATTGTCAATAAAATAATAGGTTACGCCGTCAACGACCGTCTCCAAAATACCGACGTATTCATTTTTCCAATTAAAGTCCATGTAAAAATGCGTCTTGTATTTCATGAGATCCCGCATATTCTGGGATATGCAGGTATACTTGGGCAGCATTACCCGAATGTCAAAATACTCTTTGTCCACATATTTCGGAAGGGAGCCGACCACATCGGCAAGTCCTCCGGTTTTAATGAACGGCACGCCTTCCGATGCAACAAATAAAATATTCTTCATCTCTTACCTCCTCAAGGCATTTCTATTTTTTACTATCCCTAGTATAGCTCAAAACAGACGCAAGGGGAAGTATTTTTTTTGATGTTTCTTTCCGCCGGACGCCACCGCGCGCTAGCTTCGGTATTGCAGGCGGATACGATCGGCAATGAGCGCGATAAATTCCGAGTTGGTCGGCTTGCCTTTCCCCGCGCTGATCGTGTAACCGAACAGCGACTCCAGCGTTTCCGAACGGCCGCGTGACCATGCAACCTCTATGCCGTGGCGGATCGCGCGCTCCACGCGGCTCGGCGTTGTCTTAAATTTTCCTGCGATGGTCGGATACAGAATCTTCGTGATGGAATTGAGCATTTCCACATCCTCCACCGCCATCATGATCGCTTCCCTTAAGTATTGGTACCCTTTGATATGTGCGGGTACGCCGATCTCATGAATGATCTCCGTCACGTCCTTTTCCAGATCGTGGACCACGCCTTCCGGCTTTGACAGCGCCGTCTCCCCCGCATCCGGCTGGGACGCCGCACTCACACTCCGCCCCGACGGAACGGTTATCATAATCTGTATTTCCTTGTCATTATTGATCAAATCGCTCAACATCTGAAACATTCTCTCGTTGTCGTCTTTTGTTACCACATTCATCTGCTCCATTTCCATGACCATGCCTTTCTCTCAACCTAATCCTCCATGCTGACGCAAGCCTGCGAGTTCGGGCGTCAGCACAAATCTCGCAAAACGAACAGGTTCGTTTTTGAAATCTTCCGGATCACCAAATTTCCTACTATAAAAAAAGAAAAACCGTCAGCAATTCATACTGACAGTTTTTATTATATTTCGTCACGATTACACATACAAGATTAAGGCATCGCGTCGGTCCGCAGATAAAGCTCACAGCGCTCTCTCACCCGGTATGTATCAAAATAGCGCTCCTCCAGCGGAATCCAGCGTTCAGCAAAAAGAACCGCGCCGTCTTTGCCGTTTCTTTTTTGGATCCGGCGCTCCTGTTCCTCTTTTCCGACGTCCATGAATACATGCAGATCGTAGGCGTCCCAAAGCGCGGGGTGACAGCTGTACGAGCCTTCCACAATATTGACCGCCCCCGCCGCCACGGACACCGCTCCGGCAAGCGCCCGCTGCTTACAGTCAAACGGGCGGTAGGCGATCACGCGCTCCCCGCTTTGCAGGGGATGCAGGATCTCCTCCAAAAACCGTTCGTGATCCACGTTGCCGCCCGGCTGTGCAAAGCGTTCCTTCGTGCGTTGTTCCTCCCTTAAAAAGAAATCGTCCATGGGAAAGACACTCCAGCCGTTCTCCTCATGCAGGCGGGCGGCAAGCGTTGTTTTCCCGGCGCCGCATCTGCCGTCAATCGCGATAATAACAGGCTTTTTCATGGGAGCCCTGTCCGCCGCAATATTGTTGACCATTTCAGTCAGTTTCCTGATGTCGGAAATACCGCTTCCCATACAGCGCCTCCTTTCAGGCTTTTGGCAATTTGCAAGGAAGATTTTTGCAGGAAAACTTGCATTTTTCCATATTCTTCCTGCAAAAATCTCCTTTACGATTATTCTATCACAGCCGCGCTGCTCATTTCATTAAAGTTTCATAAAATTCCCCGTCCTTTTTATCCTGTCGAAACCGTTCCTTATTATCTCAGCATCTCCTCGACAAAAATCCCGTACCCGCGTGTAGGATCATTGACAAGCACGTGCGTTACCGCGCCGACAAGCCTGCCGTTTTGGATAATCGGACTGCCGCTCATGCCCTGCACAATGCCGCCCGTCAGCGCAATCAGCCTCCTGTCCGTAACCTGAAGCGTGATTCCCTTATTCACGTTCTGGCTGTCGTAGTCTAATGCAATGATCTCAATATCGTAGTATTTTGCCTCCCCGTCAACATTACAGTAAATCTGTGCGGGACCGGCGCTGACGTCCTGTTTTAAGCCGATCTCCACCGGAGAGGAATCAATCTGCTCCATCAGCCTTGCATTCACCTCGCCGTGGATTCCCGCCGCGGTGTTCTCCGTCACGCTTCCAAGACGGTTACTGTCCGTATAGCGGATGATTCCTGTCAGCTCCCCCGGAATTCCTTTCTTTCCTTTTGTGATCCCGATAATATCCGTACGGTAAAGCGCACCGTCGTAAAGTTCGAGCATCACGCCAATATCGCTGTCGCTCACGCCGTGGCCGAGCGCGCCGAACTCCCCATCCGCATCCACATAGGTGAGCGTCCCGATTCCCTGGGCGCTGTCCTTGATCCAGATGCCGATCTTATACTCCCTGTCCTGATCGCGCACGGGCCGCACCGCCACGTCAAACTGCTCTCCGCTGCGCTCGACCGTCATAACCATGACTTCGCCGCCCGACTGCGCCACCCGCGAGACAAAATCACTTTTTCCTTTTACCTGTGTGCCGTTTACGGTCAATATATAATCTCCCACACGCAATACATGTTCCGCAGGCATCACGATATTACCGTACTCGTCCACAAAATCACTGGTGCCGATCACCAGTACCCCCGGCGTCTTTACATAGATACCGATCGGCAGCCCTGCCGGATAGACCATCGACTCATCGATCACTTCGATCTGCACCGTCTTAAACGGGATCAGACCAAATAAACGCAGCTCCGCACGGTAACTATTCTCCGCATTTGCAACAAACGTCACATTGGCGGAAAGATTGACCGGAATACGCCCAATGATGCTTTCCGCATCCGCTTCGCTGATCTCAGACGCATCGTCTATTTCCTTCCCGTCCCCGTTTTCCGCCGCGTCCTCATCCGTCCCTTTGCTTCCTGCCTCACGGTTTCCGTTTTCGCTCCTGCTCCCCTGTCCGCTTCCGCTTTCCTGTCCGCTTCCGCTTTTCTGTCCGCTTCCGCTTTCCCAGCCTTTCTCCGCCGCACCGTCTGCCGAACGCGCCGTTCCCGATATGTCCTGCTGCCCGTCAAACTCATTGATAACGGCGCGCGTCCGTCTGCTTGTACCCGCCGTCATAATGATCTCCCCGGAAAGCGGCACATGAAAAGAAAGTTCCGATTCCTCTCCCGCCTTTAAGTAGATCGTATCCGGCACCGTCTGATAAATATCCACGATCATGATCGCGCAGATTGTCCCCACCGAAAAAAATAAGATCATCCATAAAAATATCTGATACGCTCTCCGGTGTTTTCCATTGACCGCATTAGTCGATTTCATATCCCCTGTCCATGCCTTTCCGCCCCTCTTGATCCTGATGTCACAAGCAGACGTGAAACGCTTCGCATTCCACGCTCGCGCTGCTCGCCGCAAAGTGATTCCTATGCGTCTCCCCGTGCAAGCACGGTCGCCGCATAAAAATCACTTTGCTTCTCTGCTTATCGCGCAAAAAAGAGAGACTTGTCAGTCTCTCTTAGTATGCAGCGATATTTTGATTTTATGGATGCTGTCCTTATTTTTTGATGGCAAATTTTTCTGAAATATTACGATTTATGCCCCCAAACCACACTGCGCCCGCGAAGCATAACGCCTTTGTCATTTGTGTTTGACTTCCTGCGCCATCCGTTTCATCTCCGCCGCGTTTGTGAGCGCCGCCTCCGTCATCTGTCCGCCGCCAAGCATTCTCGCTAACTCCTCCAAAAGCGCCTGTTCCTCCACCGGTTCGATCCTCGTTACCGTTCTGCCGTCTCTGGTCTCCTTGGCAATGACAAAATGCGTGTCCGCCATCGCCGCGATCTGCGGAAGATGTGTAATACAAATGACCTGACTGTTCTTTGCGAGCGCGCCGAGTTTCTCTGAGACAAGCCACGCCGTCTTTCCGCTGATGCCTGCGTCGATCTCATCAAAGATCATCGCATCAATACCGTCTTTATCCGCTTTTAAGGTCTTTAATGCAAGCATAATCCTGGAAAGTTCACCACCGCTTGCCACCGTGGAAAGCGGCTTATAAGGTTCTCCCGGATTCAAAGAGAGCTGGAATAGGATCCGGTCATATCCCTCCGCCGTATAACGCCCTTCCTCCGGCGTCACGTCAATCCGTACGCCTGCCTGTAAAAAATTTAATTCCCGCAGCGCTGCGCTCAGCTGTTTTGCAAGCTGCTGTGCCGTTTCTTTGCGCAAGGCGGACACCTCTTCGCAAAGCGCGCGCAGCTCCCGTTCCGACTGCATCAGTTTTTCCCGCACCCGCTGCTTATATGCATCAAAATCGCTCATCTGCTCCAGATATATCTGCTGTTTCTCCAAATATGCATGGAGCTGTCCGATGGAATCGGCATGATATTTGCTTTTTAGGTGATTGATCAGATCAAGACGCGTCTCCACCTCATGAAACTCCCGCTCGTCAAACTCCATGTCGGAAATATAATCGGACAGTTCCCTGTTAAAATCGCCAAGCAGCGCGTCGATATTCGCAAGCTGCTCCTCCAGACCGGACGCCTCCCCGTCCAGCGCCGCCACGCTCCTCATTTCCATCACTGCCGTACCTATGAGCATTCCTGCGTTCCCGGATTCGCCGTCCCCCGTGATGCCGTATACGCGCTGCACGTGCTCCATGATCTTTTTTCCGTTCATCATTTTATGATAACGGCGTTCCAGTTCTTCGTCTTCTCCTTCCGTAAGTGCTGCTTGTTCTAACTCGGAAACCTCGAACTGCGCCAGCGCAATCTCCCGCTCGCCCGCATGTTCTTTTTCCTGCACCGCAAGTTCTTCTTCCCTGCATGTGCAAAAAACACGGTATGCCTCCCGCAGCTGCTCTGACAGACTCTGCATCCGCGCCCCCGCATAGCCGTCGAGATACGCCCGCTGCTCCTTCTCGTGAAGCAGCAGTTGATTGTCCCGCTGTCCGTGAATATGCAGCAGCACCTCGGCAAGCTGCGCGAGCTGTTTTGCCGTCACGGTCTCCCCGCATACCTTGCAGACGGAACGCTTTTCTGAAATACGCCGCTGTACGATCACAATGCCGTCCTCTTCCGCCTGTAGCTCCAGTTCCTCCAGACGGCGGCGCTGTGCGTCGTTTTCAAGCTGAAATACCATCTCGACAAGCGCCTGTTCCTCGCCGCTTCGGATGCAGTCCTTGTCCGCTTTGGCTCCAAGCGCCAGATTGATCGATCCGAGCAGGATGGATTTTCCTGCGCCCGTCTCGCCGCTTAAAATATTCAGTCCTCTGGTAAATTCGATTTCTGCCTCGTCAATGAGCGCCAGATTTTTCACGTGTAAACTCAGTAACATTGCTATACTCCTTGTGCCTCTCCGGGCAGGGCGCCCTCTCTCTTTGCGCTCCCGCTTGCACCGGCCGTTTCGCTTCCGCAGACCGACCGTGCTTTCCCCAGCCGCTTCGTCCCCGCAGACCGACTGATCTTTCCAGCCGCTTCGTCCCCGCAGACCGACTGATCTTTCCCGACCGTTTAGTCCCCGCAGACCGACCGGATCTTCTCCATCACGATCTGCGTATCCTCTGCGGTCCGTACCGCCGCCATAATCGTATCGTCCCCCGCGATACTTCCGACAATCTCCGTGAGCTGCATCGCATCAATCGCCGCCGCGACCGCCATCGCCATGCCGGATACCGTTCTTACAACAAGAATGTTCTGTGCGCAGTCCATGGAAAGCATTCCCTCGCGCAGCACGCGGATATATTTATCCTCCGGCAGATCCGGCTGCACCCTCGGCGTACAATACTTCTGTTCGCCGTTTTTTCCCTGCAGCTTGATCAGCTTCAACTCCCTGATGTCGCGCGAAACCGTCGCCTGCGTGACCGAAAATCCCGCGCCGCAGAGCGCCTCGGCGAGCTCTTCCTGCGTCCCAATATCCTGTTTCTCGATGAGCGTAAGCAGCATTTCCTGCCGTCTCTGCTTCGTCATAGCCTGTAACAAGCCTCCTCCTGTATAATCCTAGGACTCCCTCATCTTGCGGTGCAGCACCTCCAGGAATCCCGCGCCGCTTAACTTGACGATCGCCGTTGTGCGCCTGGAGCGAACGATTCGTAAGCGGTCGCCTGCCGCAAGCGCCAGACCATACGCGCCGTCAAAATCCGCTTCCACCTGCTGCACCCTCCCATCGCGTGCGGGCAGAAGCTCGATCTCAATCTCATCATCCGGCGAAAGAACGATGCTGCGCGTATTTAAGGTGTGCGGACAGATGGGTGTGATCACCATCAGCTGCGCCGACGGCTCCACGATCGGTCCCCCCGCCGACATATTGTATCCGGTCGAACCGGTCGGCGTCGAAACAATGATGCCGTCCGCACTGTAGCCTTTCAAAAAATGACCGTTCACCAAAATATGAAAATGGAGCATCTGCAGGGAACCGCTCCTCGAAACGACAATGTCATTTAAGGCATAACTGCGGCGGCAGTCCTTCTCCCCCGTGACCTGTCCCTCCAGCATCATGCGCCGCTCGATCGTATAATCGTCCTCGCAGAGCCGCGTCAGCGCGCCTGAAAGATTTTCCCTGTCTACCTCCGCAAGGTAGCCAAGCGTCCCCAGATTCACGCCGATCAGCGGAATATCGCGGTCCGCTGTATCACGCGCCGCCTCCAACAGCGTTCCGTCTCCCCCCAGTACAATGATGCACTCACAGTCCGGCGGAATGTCCCCGCCGACCGTACGATAAGGTCCGGCGCTTCCCTCCTGCACATGCACCGTACAGCACGCGCCTTTTTTTTGCAGTTCGTCCTTTATCCGGTTGGTCATTACAAGTTCCGCGTCTTTCATGCGGTTTGTCGTCAGATAAAATTGCTTCATGTGCCTTTCCTTCCGCCGGCATCCAAAGCGTCATGTGCCTTTTGCACAACGTCTTTTGCCGCCTCTTTCCACCCCGCCTGTCCGACTGCCTCCTGTATCGTCAGTTTCTGCCCTGCGGATTCGTCTTTCCCACACGCCGTTTCTCTGCTTTCCGCTGCCTTTGTCCCACACGCTTTCCTGTCAGCCCCGTCATTCTGCGCGCCATCCCCGCATTTCTGCAGAAAAGCAAGATACTCGATATTTCCCTCCGGTCCCTTAATGGGCGAGAAATCCAGTCCCCGCACCGCAAAACCGGTCTCCTCCGCAAAAGAAAGAATCCGCTCGATGACTTCCCTATGTACCGAGGCATCCCGCACGACGCCCTTCTTTCCGACCTGCTCCCTGCCCGCCTCAAACTGCGGTTTCATCAGGCAGACCATCGGCGCCTGCGGCTTTAAGAGCTGCCACGCCGGCGGCAATATTTTCGTCAGTGAAATAAAAGAAACATCACACGCCGCAAAATCAACCGTCTCGCCAATATCCTCCGGCTTCATATATCGAAAGTTCGTCTTTTCCATGCAGACGACGCGCTCATCGTTCCGAAGCTTCCACGCAAGCTGCCCGTGCCCCACGTCCACCGCATATACTTTTGCCGCGCCGTTCTTTAGCATACAGTCCGTGAAACCGCCCGTGGACGCGCCAATGTCCACACATACCAGACCGTCCAGACGGATCGGGAATACCTCAAGCGCTTTCTCCAGTTTCAACCCGCCCCTGCCGACATAAGGCAGCGCCGCGCCGCGCACCTCGATCGTGCTCTTTTCCTCATCAAACAACGTCCCCGCCTTATCCTCGCGCTGTCCGTTTACAAACACGTCTCCTGCCATGATGACAAGCTTCGCCTTTTCCCGCGACGGCGCAAGTCCCTGCTTTACAAGAAGCACATCCAGCCGTTCCTTCAAATGTTACACCCCTGTCTCTCTGCCGCTTTGTCAAACCCTTTTTCATACGACCTGCGAACATATCCGCTCCGCGATCGACTCCGCATCCAAACCGATTTCCTTTTTTAACTGTTCCACATTTCCATGCTCCACATACGCGTCGGGAATCGTAAATGACAACACCTGCGCCTGTACATGAGGACAATCCGAAAGAAATCCCCTGACGCGCTCCCCAAAGCCGCCGCTCGCCACGTTTTCTTCCATCGTCACGAGATACAGATGCGTCTGCGCCAGGTGCATGAGCAGCGCTTCGTCGATCGGTTTGACAAAACGGGCGTTGACCAGGCTGACCTTGCGCCCTTCTTTTTTTAACCGCTCACGGACTTCCACCGCGGTCTTTACCATACTCCCAACCGCCACGAGCGCGATCTCCTCCTCCTCGTAGATGATCTCCGCCTTCCCATATTCGATCGGCGCACGGTATTCCTCCAAGCCGTCATACGCCTCGCCGCGCGGATAACGCAGCGCGACCGGCGCGTCAAAACCGACCGCAAATTTCATCATATCGGAAAGCTCCCATTTATTTTTTGGCGCCATGATATGCATGTTTGGAATGGACGATAAGTACGAAAGATCAAAAATTCCCTGATGCGTCTCTCCGTCGCTGCCGACAAGCCCCGCCCGGTCAATGGCAAACACGACCGGCAGGTTCTGGATGCACACGTCATGCAGGATCTGATCGTAAGCCCGCTGTAAAAAAGAAGAATAGACCGCGACGATCGGGTGCATTCCGCCCGCCGCCAGTCCCGCCGCAAACGTGACCGCATGTTCCTCCGCAATCCCGACGTCAAAGAAACGATCCGGATATTTATTGCGGAAACGTTTTAAGCCCGTGCCGTCCGCCATCGCCGCCGTGATCGCGACCACGTTTTCGTTCCGCTCCCCCAGCTTACACATAACTGTGGAAAAAATATCCGTATAATTCGCCTTGTTTCGCGGATTGCGCGGCAGTCCCGTTTCCACATAGAACGGTTCCGCACCATGGAAGCGCGCCGGATGTTTCTCCGCCGGCTCATACCCTTTTCCTTTCTGCGTCAGAACATGGATAAGCACCGCCTTTTTGAAACGCTTTGCGTCATTGATCGCCCGAACCAGACCCATAATGTCGTGCCCGTCCACCGGTCCTAAATAGGTCAGTCCCATATCCTCAAAAAACATGCCCGGCACAACCAGATGTTTCAGACTGCTCTTCGCGCGCCGGATTGCCGAAACATACGCGTCTCCATGCTTGCCTGCACGCAGCTTGTTATAGACATCCGCCTTGAGATTTAAGTACGACTGCGCCGTACGAATGTTGCTCAGGTAGCGGTTCATGCCGCCGACATTCTCCGAGATAGACATATTATTATCATTTAAGATGATGATAAAATTCGTTTCCAGCTTCGCGGCATTATTGAGCGCTTCGTACGCCATGCCGCCTGTCAGGGAACCGTCCCCGATGACGGAGACAATCACGTCATTTTTTTGCTGCAGATCGCGCGCCTTGACCAGTCCCAATCCCGCAGAAATCGAGGTGGAGCTGTGCCCCGTGTCAAAGCAGTCGCAGTCGCTCTCCTTACGTTTCGGGAACCCGCTCATACCGCCGTATTTGCGCAGCGTCTCAAATCCCTCTTTCCTGCCGGTCAAAAGTTTGTGCGTATAGGATTGGTGCCCCACGTCCCAGATAATCTTATCCTCCGGAAGATCGAGCGCCAGATGCAGCGCCATCGTCAGTTCCACCACGCCGAGATTCGATCCGAGGTGTCCGCCCGTCACGCTGATCTTTTCGATCAAAAATTCACGAATTTCCTCCGCCAGTTCCGGAAGATCTGCCTTATCTATTTTTTTGATGTCATTTACCTGTCTGATCTCTTCTAAATACATATCTGCACCTCTGCATACCGCCTGCCTGCAATCCCGCAACGCTGCAGGATGAAATTTCATCCTCACCTGCACCCCTGCACACCGCCCGCGGTATCGCACTTGTCACCTGTTGATCACTGAAAAGTCTTTTTCCTGCGAAATGATGATCACGCCGCGACGGGCTGCGGTCAGCTTGTCCGATATACCAGCCTTTTTACAAGCCCGGATAAAAATTCATTTTGCTCGCTCAGCTGCGCGAGTTCATCAAGCGCCGCCTGGGAAATGCGCTCCACATCCCGCTTTGCCTGCTCCATGCCGGCAAGCGTAACATAGGTCGCCTTATCGTTTTTGGCGTCGGAGCCCGTCTGCTTGCCAAGCTCCTCTAAGGAACCCTCCACATCGAGAATATCGTCCCGGATCTGAAAGGCGACTCCCACGTGCCGCCCGATCCGCTCTAACCGTTCCACATCCGCCTCCGGCGCACCCGCCAGAACCGCGCCGATCATAAGCGATGCCTGGATGAGCGCCGCCGTCTTCTTTTCGTGGATAAAAAGCAACTGCTCCATCGTCACAATGTCCCCGCGTTTTTCCGCTTCCACATCCGCGCTCTGTCCGCCGAGCATCCCGTCGATCCCCGCCTTCTGCGCCAGAATGCCGATCGCCCTGCCGATCCTTAAGCGAAGCATATTTATATGCACGCAATCCGCCGTGTTTTCCGCCTGCACCTGTTCTCCTGCGGTGCCCGCCGCGCAAACCGGGCCGCCGGACATCGCGCCTTCCGCGGTATCCGCCGCGCCGTTTTGTTCCTGCGCCGCACAGTGATCCGCCGCGCCGTCAACCGCAGCAAACGCTCTCGAAGCCGTGTAGAATGCGTGCGTCAGAAGTCCGTCTCCCGCAAGGATCGCCATCGCCTCTCCATATACGACATGCGTGGTTTTCCTTCCTCTGCGGTACTCGTCGTTATCCATCGCCGGAAGATCGTCATGCACAAGAGAATAGGTGTGGATCATCTCGATTGCCGCCATGAACGGCGCAATGATCTGCTCCCCAATCTGCTGTGCCGTTTTCTCCTCTCTGGCGTACATCCGATAGGTTTCATACATCATCAACGGGCGGAGCCGTTTTCCGCCGGCTAACATGCTATAGTTCATCGCTTCCGCCGCCGTGTGCTGATACCCTGCCTCTTCCGGAAGATATGTCCGGATCAGGTTCTCTGTGTGACGCACTTTTTCTTTCTGCTCACTCTCCCAGTTCATCAAAACCTCCGTCCCTGTTTATGGCAAGTACTTTTTTCTCCACTCTGTCGATCTGATCGCTGCACGCCTTTAAGAGCCTCATGCCCTCCTCATACGCCTGAAAAGACTGCTCTAAGCTGATCTCCGGCGACTCCAGACGCGCGATCAGACTGTCAATGCGCGCAAATGCCTCCTCGATATGATACGACTCCTGCGGCTCGTGTTCTGCATTGCCGTTCTCTGCGCTGCCTTGCCGCTCCTGCGCCGCATTGCCGTTCTCACCGCTGCCTTGCGGCTCCTGCCGTTCCGCCGCTTCCTGTTCCCTGCTCCGCTTCCGTTCTGCCATGTCCGCCGCACGTCCTTTCTGCCAAATCACAAATCCTGTCCGCCGGAGTGACCCGCACGCACTTTTACGGTATCTTTTCCGTTCCCGTCCCCTGCAGGATCACCCTGTATTTTTTCTGTCTCCGTCACCCGCGCCTTTACCACGCCGTCCCTCAGATATACGGAGATCCTGCTGCCCGGCTCTATCTGATCGACCGTGCAGAGCGTCCTGCCGCTTTCATCGGAGACATACGCATAACCCTGACTGAGTTTCTCCAACGGCGACAACCCTTTCAGCCGCTCCACATACAGCAAAAAGCGATGGCGCGCCGCCTCCATCTGATATTCCATCGCCGCGCCCAGCCGCTCCTCCATATAGATCAGCCGGTTCTGCTGCTCCCGCACACGATGGAGCGGGTTCCCGCGCTGTAAGCGCAGACGGTCATTTTCCGCCTGCATCCGCTTTTTATCCAGTATGGCGCGCATCCGCCCATTTAATGCCGCCGCCGCGCTGAGCAGGCGCTCGTCCAGCAACGACCGCTCCTGCACGGCAAGTTCCGCCGCCGCGGACGGCGTCGGCGCCCGTAAGTCCGCCGCATAATCCGTCAGTGTCGTATCTGTCTCGTGTCCGACCGCCGATATGATCGGAATGGAGCAGTCAAACACCGCCTGCACGACTTCCCGTTCATTAAACGCCCAAAGATCCTCGATGGAACCGCCGCCGCGCCCGACGATCATCACGTCAACGCCTAAGCGCTCCAGTGCACGAATCCCCTCGACGATACTCGCTGCCGCCTGTTCCCCCTGTACGATGGCGGGATAAAGTATGATCTGAATATAGGGATCACGCCGCCTGGCAATGTGAATAATATCCCGTACCGCCGCTCCCGTTGATGCGGTTACAACGCCGAGCGTCTTACTGTATTTCGGGATCGGCTGCTTATACTCCGGAGCAAACATCCCCATTTCTTCCAGTTCTTCTTTTAAGGCGATAAAACGCGCGTACAAATCGCCCTCGCCGTCCTGTCTGATCCGCTTCGCATAAAGCTGATACCTGCCGTCCCGTTCATAGACGTCGATATTTCCCGATACGACAACCTGCTGTCCTTCCTGCAGCCGGAAGTTAAGCCCCGCCCTGCTTCCGGCGAACATCACGCAGGCGATCGCCCCGTCTGAATCCTTCAATGTAAAATAAATATGCCCTGACGGATGGTATTTGCAATTGCTGACTTCACCGCGTACATGAATGGCATTCAGCATAAAATCCTGAACGAACATATTGCGGATATAAGAATTGACCTGCGCGACCGTATATACATTTTTTAGAACGTCATTCTGACGTTGTGCCATTCTACGCTCACCGCCTATGCAAACTTCGCGAGCACGCCGTTGATAAATCCTGCGGACTCGTCCTGACCGAATTTTTTTGCCAGTTCCACTGCCTCGTTGATCGCTACACTCGTCGGAATGTCGTCATCATAGCAGATCTCGTAGACCGCGAGGCGGATGATCGTAAGATCCACCTTTCCCATGCGTCCCGTCGTCCATCCCTTCGCCTGCTCGTTGATGCGGGCGTCGATTTCAGGCAGTCTGGCAGCAATATTTCCATATTTACCGGAAATGTATCGCTGCTCCTCCTCCGAAGCCTCGTTCTCTTCCTGCGAAAAAAACAATTGAATCTGCTCCGGCATGTCCTCCATACGGTTAAATTCCACACGGAACAGCAGCAAAAAAATCCGTTCTCTCAACTCTCGTCTGCTCATTGATGACTCCTTAACTTACAAAAGACACGCTAAGCGTGTCCTCTGCGCGTTTGCTTATGAATGAATCCTTATTTGCTCTTTTGCATATTCACGCCGGCGATCCGGATATTCACGTCGGACACCACAAGACCGGTCATATTCTCGATCGCCGTCTTAACCTTTTCCTGTACCTTCTGCGAAGTTGCCGGAATATTATAACCGTACTCCAGCACGACCGCAATGTCGGCACGCACCTCTCTGCCCGTGATCTCCACTTTCACGCCTTTGGTCAGCTTCGTCATGCCGACCCTGCTCATCAGCTCGTTCGTGATATTGCCGACCATGGCGGACACGCCCTCGACCTCGGACGCGGCAAGCCCGGCGATCATCGCAACAACGTCGTCCGCGATCTTGACCGTCCCCATGCTGTTATCTTCCTGAAGCACATAGGTCCCTTTTTCCATATCCTTATCCATATGATCAACCTCCTTCGGATGATTCTAAAATCTCCAAACAGTTATTTGTATTATAGCAAATATCTCAAAAGATGTATAGTTGAATTTTTCCGGCTCAGCCTTGAAAGGTAAATTCCATTATATCCTGCCTTGTTTCTCCAAAATTAC
>JAMPAG010000033.1 GCA_023667365.1 bacterium
GAATATGAGCGTTTGGAAAACGCATTTGGAGGAGCAGACTAAGAGAGGAGAATTTGCTATGAAATATGAATTGAATCTAAACTGGACCTGCAACGGAACATTGGTGAACCTTCCCCACGACGCCATGCTGGAGGAGCGGCGGGATGCCAGCTGTCGTAATGGTGTCAACTCCGGCTACTTTCTCGGCGGGAAATATATCTATGAAAAGATCTTTGAAATAAACAGTGAGGACATTGGAAAGAAAATCGTTCTGCATTTCGAGGGCGTGTACCAGAACTGTATGGTTACCGTCAACGGCAGGCAAGTTGGCGCGCACAAGTACGGCTACACAGCTTTTGATGTGGATATTTCCGGTGTTGTGCAGGCGGGAGAAAACCATCTGCGCGTGGATGTGGACAATTCTCTGGAGCCGAACTGCCGTTGGTATTCCGGTTCCGGAATCTATCGCCCGGTGAGCCTGCTGATCGATGAGCCGGATGCGCCAAAAATGATTACGAAATCCTATAACCCCGCCGTGATCGAGGTAATCGCTGATGCAGACAACGTGGAAATTTTGGACGGCGAAACGGTGATAGCTTCCGGTGTGCCCGGAGAGATTACCATTCCGGATGCTAAATTGTGGACGGCAGAGACACCGAATCTTTACACCTGCGTGACCCGAAAGGACGGGAAAGAGCGGCGGGATACCTTTGGCATCCGGCTCCTTCAGTGGGATGCGAAGAAGGGTCTGCGGGTAAACGGGCAGCGCGTCCTGCTCCGCGGCGGCTGCATTCACCACGATCACGGTGTGCTGGGCGCCTGTGATTTTTATGACGCGGAATACCGCCGCATTTCCATCCTAAAAGAAAACGGCTTCAATGCCCTGCGCATCGCCCACAATCCCGCATCCCAGATTACTTTGAACATCTGCGATGAACTTGGGATGTATGTGATGAACGAAACCTTTGACGGCTGGTATGTTCCCAAGACCTATCATGACTATGCAAGGTGGTTTGACGCAGAATGGAAAAACGATATTGCCGCCATGGTGAACGCTTCTTTTAATCATCCCTGCGTGATTATGTATTCCCATGGAAACGAGGTTTCCGAAACCGCTTCGAAGAAGGGTGCGGACACCTGCAGGATGCTGACGGATTACATTCACACATTGGACAGCAGTCGTCCGGTCACAGCCGGGGTAAATGTGCTGCTCAATGTTTACACCATGATGGGGATCGGCGTCTACAAGGATAAGGGCGAGTACAAGCCGGAACCCCTGCCCCAAAAGGGCGGCTACAAGGAAAAGAAAACAGGATCGGCATTTTTCAATGCCATGGCGGGGAAATTAGGCAGCCTGATGTTTTATATGGCGGCCGGGAAAAAGGGAGATAAAGCCTGCAGGGGCGCCGCCGACGGGTTGGATGTGCTTGGTCTGAACTATGCCGCCTCCCGGTATGACGATGATGCAAAAAATTATCCGGACCGGCTGATGGTCGGGAGCGAGACGATGGCGGCGGATCTGCCCTACAATTGGGAGCGGGTGAAAAAGTATCCGCAGGTATTGGGGGATTTTGTCTGGTCGGCATGGGATTATCTGGGGGAAGCCTGCATCGGTGACTGGACGTATCATTCTTACAAGGGTCTGCCCCTGCTGGCAGGTCAGGGTATGGTCGATATTACGGGCAAGCCGCTGGCGGCCATGTATTTCATGCAGGTGGTATGGGGTATGCGCAAGACTCCCTTTATCGGTGTGCGTCCCCTAAACCACGCAGACGAAAAGCCCACCACCGGCGCGTGGCAGTTCACCAATGCCATTGACAGCTGGACGTGGCATGGATATGAAGGGACAAAAGCAGTTGTGGAGGTATACGCGGACGCCGCTTCCGTCCGTCTGGAGCTGAACGGAAAGGAGATCGGCGCCAAGCCTGTCAAGAAATACAAAGCGATCTTCAAGACGGCTTATACACCCGGTACATTGACGGCTGTTGCGTTGGACGAGAGCGGCAGGGAAATTTCCAGGCATAGTCTGAGTACCGCCGGTAAGAAAATCAAACTGTCCGTGATGCCTGATAAAACGGACTTGAAAGCGGACGGACAGTCCCTTTGCTATCTGCCTATTGAATTTACGGACGAAAACGGGGAATTGATTCCTTATATGGAGCAGCCGGTCACAGTCAAAGTGGAAGGCGCCGGTAAGCTACAGGGTCTGGGCAGCGCCTTGTGCAAGACGGATGAAAGGTATGTTGACGATACCTTTAACAGCTATCGGGGGCGTCTGCTGGCGGTCGTCAGGACAGGAACGGAGGCAGGAACGGTTACTGTTACCGTCACAAACAGGGATGTAAAATCTGTCAGGATAGAGTTGAAGACATTCGCATGACCTTAAAGGAAAGGGCTATCGTGGCGTATCGCCGCTAAAGTTTTCATCGGTCAATGTGCCGCATACGCGGCGGAATGGGGGGAAAGATGGATATACAGTTTATGATCAGGCAGCACGCAAAATATTTTAGGGACAATGGAGCGGAATGCACGGTTCTTTTGAAAAAAGACGGTCACTTCCCCTTGGACCGTGCCGGAAAGATTGCAGTTTACGGAAGCGGTGCGCGCCACACGCTGAAGGGTGGGACCGGTTCAGGAGAAGTCAATATGCCCTTTGTCACGGTGGAAGAAGGGCTTAAGAATGCCGGTTTCAGCATCACTTCCTATGAGTGGCTCGACGCCTATGACAGTCTGCTTGAAAAAGCGGAAGCAGAGTTCATGGCTGCCATCAAAAAGGAAGCGCGGCAAAAACGAATGATGGCTGTTCAGATGGCAATGGGGCGTTCCATGAAAGAGCCGGAATATGAACTCCCTTTGAACGGGGAAGGAAGTACGGCAGTTTATGTGTTATCCCGCGTGTCGGGAGAAGGCAGCGACCGGAAGCCGGTTCCGGGGGACATTCTGCTGACAGAAACCGAAATACGGGATATTCTCGCCTGCAATGAGCGGTACGAAAACTTTATGTTGGTGCTTAACACGGGCGGCATGGTGGATTTAAGTCCGGTGATACATGTCAAAAATATATTGCTTCTTTCCCAGCTGGGAGCTGAGACAGGAAATATCCTTGCGGATATTTTGCTTGGGCGCAGCAATCCATCCGGAAAACTGACTGCCACATGGTATACTTGGAAGGATCATCCTGAGATAGGTGAATTTGGCGGCAAGGATGACACCGCATACAAGGAAGGTATCTATGTGGGATACCGTTATTTTGATACATTGGGAATCGAACCGCTTTTCCCGTTCGGATACGGATTGTCATGGACGGAATTTAGTGTGGAACAGGCGGATTTTATTTTGGATGAAGAGCGGGTCACGGTTTCGGCAGACATCACCAACACCGGAAAATACCCCGGAAAGCAAGTTGTTCAGCTTTATGTCTCCGTGCCGGACGGGCGGTTAGATCATCCCTATCAGGCGCTTGCGGGTTTTGTAAAGACAGCGGAATTACGTCCGGGGGAAACACAGCGGGTAACGGTCAGTTATGCCATTTCTGATCTTGCTTCTTATGATCCGGAGACGGAAAGCTATATTCTGGAAACCGGAAGCTATATTCACCGGATCGGTGCAGACAGCCGGCATACCACGGTTGCCGGAATCATCTGCAATGACCGGGAAATTGTCTGCGGGCAGTTTGACAAGGCTTTCGGCGAGCCGGGTTTCCGTGATTTTGTACCGGAGGTAAGTATGCAGGCAAAAGCAGCGTCTGATAATGTGACAGTGCTCCGGCTGTCGGCTGATGCGGTTCCGGTACGCACGTCCTATGTCCGTACGCCTAAGATCGACGAAACAGTCAGCCGGATGACAGAGGATCAGCTGATCAAAATGAATCTGGGTGCGTTTAATCCGAAAGGCGGCATCCAAAGTATTATCGGCAATGCGGCTTTCACCGTGGCGGGAGCTGCGGGGCAGACGTTTATGCAGGGCGGATCGATGGGAATACCTTCTGTCGTGATGGCGGACGGTACGGGGGGCGTGCGTATCAGCAAGGAGTATGTCCGGGATGCAAAGGGAATCGCCCATGCCATTGGGGTAGCCCTGCCGGAATCCCAGTTGAAACTCATGCCGCGCATTGTCGTCTGGTTTATGAAAAGTCTTGGCTATCACCCTAAAAAAACAGATACCGTCCTGTCCCAGCCGACTACCGCCATACCCATTGGCACGGCTGTTGCGCAGAGTTTTTCCGCGGAATTTGCAGAAGGCTGTGGTGATATTGTGGCTGTTGAAATGGCGCAGTACGGGGTGCATCTGTGGCTTGCCCCCTCGATGAATATCCAGCGGGATGTCCGGTGCGGACGAAACTTTGAGTATTATTCAGAGGATCCGGTAGTGAGCGGAGAGATTGCAGCCGCCGTGATCAGAGGCATTCAAAAACATCCCGGATGCGGAGCCACGATCAAGCATTTTGCCTGCAATAACCAGGAGTTGAACCGCACGCAAAACAACAGTCAGGTCAGTGAGCGGGCGCTTCGAGACATTTATTTGAAAGGGTTTGCCATAGCGGTTCGTAAAAGTCAGCCGATGGCAGTTATGACTTCCTATAACCTGATCAATGGCATTCATACGGCGGAACACCGGGGACTGATCGAGAACTATCTTCGGGAGGAAGCCGGTTTTCAGGGAATCGTCATGAGCGATTGGGTCATTGCGGATTATGCCACGGAGAAGGGGTGTCGTTGGCCGATCGCCACCGCGGCGGGAGCGGTCATGGCAGGCGGGAATCTGTTCATGCCCGGTTCCCCATATGATTATAAAGGCATCGCAGAGGCATTAAAGGCCGGCAAAGTAACAAGGGAGCAGTTGATGATCAACGCCTCTGAAACGGTGGCGGTTATTAAGAAATTGACAATGAGTTGATAGTTGTATCTGTCTATCGGCAACGCCATAAGTCGTATGCATTAGATGTAGAGACAAAATTTGAGGAGAAGTAGAGGAAGAAATATGCTTTGTATCGACCATTTGCAGATCAATCATCTGGAAAAACCGTTTGGAATAGCTGTTTCGCCGATCAGGCTGACATGGACACTGACCGGAAACGGTAAGCAGGTATCCTATGAGGCAGAGGTTTTGTTGGATGGCAGACCAGTGGAGACCAGCGGGGTTGTGCAGACATCCGTCATGTTTTGGCAGTCTGAAAAAGCGCTTGCATACAAAACAGATTATACCGTAAAACTGAAAGTAACCGACGAGACAGGCATCATTTCCGAAAGCGCTGAGATCGCCGTGACAACAGGAATTGGTCAGAATCAATGGAAGGCGCACTGGATCGATCCTGAGGTTCCGGGGAAATCCTTCGTTCAAAAAGGGCTCTGGAAACTGAGGGATAAGCTGATGCTTCCCGGTGTTGACCTGCGTACATATGACAGAGGCGCTTATCTCAAAAAGGAATTCAGGGTGGATAAATCTTTTGGCAAGGCGAGATTGTATGTGACTGCGCACGGCATCGTAAATGTCCGGCTGAATGGTCAGGAAATTACCGATGTGCAGTTACTGCCGGGAATTTCCCAATATAATCGCCGGCTGATGGTAGAGACCATTGATGTGACCGGACATCTGAAAACAGGAAGCAATATTTTGGAGGCAACGCTGGGAGACGGATGGTATCGGGGGTCTATGGGGTATCGCCAGTATCGCCATGTCTACGGAGACGACATTGCCCTGCTCGCTCAGTTGGAGATTGACGATATACCCGTTGTCATGACGGATGAGAGCTGGGATGCTTCGACTGACGGTCCTCTTGGTCTGAATGACATGATGGCGGGAGAATATTACGACGCAGGAAAAGAAAAAACCATGACATGGCATAAGCCCGCTGTCAGAAATTTTGACTATGACCTTCTGATTTGTCGGGATACAGTACCCATGAAACTTCATGAATGCTTTACTCCGGAAATTATCCAAACCCCTGCGGGGGAGACGGTTCTTGATTTTGGGCAGAACATAGCGGGTTTTATTTCCTTTGCGTTTGTTGGGAAGGCCGGGCTGCAGCTTGTTTTGACTCATGGCGAGACGCTGGACGGCAACGGAAACTTTACGACAGATAACTTTCAGGCATGGGGCAGACCGGTCCGACAGCAGATTGTTTATATCTGTAAGGATGGAAAAAACAGTTACCGTCCATCTAAGACCTATATGGGGTTCCGCTATGTCAAGGTGGAGGCTGATTTTCCGATACAGAAGGAATGGTTCAGGGCATATGCCCTCTATTCGGATATGCGGCAGACAGCCTTTTTTACCTGCGGAGTGGAAGAAGTGAATAAACTCTTTCAAAATGCCGTATGGTCTATGAAAGGAAATTTCGTTGATATTCCGACAGACTGTCCTACCAGAGAAAAAGCCGGATATTCCGGGGACTGCCAAACATTTATTCACACGGCAATGTATTTGATGGACTGCTATCCGGTCTATGCCAAGTGGTTAAGGGAACAGGCTGCGGCCCAGTTTGAAGATGGCTGTGTGCCGCAGATTGCGCCGACATCAGCTTTGAAGAAAACCGAAGAGGATGGCGGCATCGGTTGGAGCGATTCTTTTGAGATCATTCCCTGGGCGCTCTATCGGCGTTATGGCGATGATGCCCTGATGCGGGAACTGTACGGGCCGCTGACAAAGTGGATGGCATACCGTAAAAGCCGGGGCGGCGTTATGCGGCGGGCAAATAAGCATATCGTGCCAAAGGCTGTGCAGCCCTATACGCTGGATCAGGAGTGGCTGTTTGGCGAGTGGCTGGAGCCGGGCACCGACACGGCGGAATATCGCAGCAATCTGCGCAAATGCGGCGATCTGGAAGTCAGTACGGCCTATATGTATTATAGTCATCTGCTGATGTCTCAGATCGCGGAAACTCTGAACCAAGCGGAGAGCGCCGAAAAATATCGGATGACGGCCGAAAAAGCAAAGGAAGCTTATCGCAGCCTGTTTGTGGAGGCTGGCAGAATCAAGCCGACTATGCGGCAGTGCCGTTGTGTCCGTCCGGTGGCGCTGGGGCTTTTGGATGAAGAGGAAAAGAGAGCAGCCGTTGAAACGCTGGCGAAACTGATAAAAGAGAACGGGGATCACATCGGAACCGGCTTTTTGACAACCCATGAACTGTGCCGGGTGCTATGTCAGTATGGGCAGACAGAAAAAGCTTATGACCTTCTGCTTCAACGAGAGCGACCCGGCTGGCTGTATCCGGTGCTGCACGGCGCAACCACAGTCCCGGAGAGCTGGGATGCATATCAGGATCCTGTAAAGAGGGTAGAATCCATGAATCACTACGCCTATGGAGCCATTGCGGGCTGGTTGATGGACAGCGCCGCAGGAATCCGCCTGGAGCACGGAAATATTATCATTCAGCCATATCCGGACAGGCGGCTTGGCTATGTTAATGCCGTTTATGACTCTCCGGCTGGCCGCATTGGTTCCTCATGGAGAGTTGAGGGAGACCGGATCACCTATGAATTTCATATTCCGGCGAATGCGGAGGCGACGGTGATCTTAGGAGATAAAACACGCAGGTTGGCGAGCGGGGTGCATAAGGTTACAGAACATGCGGTAAATTTATCGTAAACAAAATGGCGCCTTTTCTTTACAAGACGGATACGCTGAACAGGTATTATAAAAGCGAAGATCAGGAAGATGGATCTTCGCTTGTTATATGGGAGGGAATTTATGCCGGAATTTATCACATTTGAAAAGGTTGGAAAAACGTATAAGGTTGGAGAAGTAGAGATTCATGCGCTGAGAGACGCCAGTTTTACGATCAAACAGGGAGAGATCTGTGTGATCGTGGGCGCATCCGGCGCGGGAAAAACAACGATATTGAATATTCTCGGCGGTATGGATACCATGTCCAAAGGGGAGGCATGGCTGGACGGGCAGGAAATTTCTGCTTACAAAGAAAAACAGCTTACCGCTTATCGGCGTTACGAGATTGGTTTTGTGTTTCAATTCTATAATCTGATCCCCAATCTGACGGCATTGGAAAATGTCGAGCTTGCGGTGCAGATCTGCAAGGAGCACTTAGACCCGGAAGAAGTGATTGCGGAAGTCGGTCTGGCGGACAGAAAAAATAATTTCCCTGCGCAGCTTTCCGGCGGCGAACAGCAGCGTGTCGCCATCGCCCGCGCGCTGGCGAAGAAGCCAAAGCTGCTGCTTTGCGATGAGCCGACCGGAGCGTTGGATTATAATACGGGAAAAGCAATTCTGAAGCTCTTGCAGGACACCTGCCGTAAAACGGGCATGACCGTGGTGATCGTTACGCATAATTCCGCCCTTTGCGATATGGCGGACCGTGTGATCCGTGTCAAGAGCGGATCCATAGAGTCTGTTTCTGTCAACCCTTCTCCTACGCCCGTTGAGCAGATTGAGTGGTGATATGATGGGTGCATTTTTCAAATCAAGCGTTCGGGAAATCAAAAACAGCTTTACGCGTTTCATGGCAATTTTTATCATTATCGCGCTTGGAGTCGGGTTCTTTGCAGGTCTGCGCGCATGCCGGCCTGCGCTGACAGAAACGGCGGGGCATTATTTTGAAACGCAGAATTTTTATGATTATCGTTTTTTGTCTTCCATTGGATTTTCCAAAGACAGCGCCGCCGCACTTTCCGGCAAAGACATGATTTTTGCGGCAGAAGGCGCGTTATATGAGGACGTGCTGATTCCGATAAACGGAAATGACACGCCGGTCAGGGTTCATTCCATTACAGGCAGTATCAACACGCCGCGCCTTGTATCCGGCAGGATGCCGGAAAAAGAAAACGAGTGCGTTGTGGATGCCGATTATTTTGGGGAAGATATGATTGGTAAAGACCTTGTTTTTTCAGAGGAAAACAGTGAGGATACAACATCCGCTTTCAGCATATCTTCTTTTACGATTGTAGGCAGGGTGACAAGTCCGCTGTATATCAGCACCGACCGGGGAACGACGTCGCTTGGAGACGGAAAGATCGCGGCATTTCTTTTTGTGGACGAATCCTGTTTTACGGCGGAATATGATACGGAACTGTATGTGTCGCTTGGCAGCCGGTGCATGGCATATAGTGATGCGTATAAAACGTTGATCGCAGATCAGAAAGGCGCCGTCACGGAGCTTGTGGAGGAAGCAGCCGCGCAGCGGTATATACAGATTGTCGCCGACGCCCAGAGCGAAGTGGATGATGCGAGGGCGGAATTGGATCAGGCAAGGGAAGAATTGTCCGCCCGGAAGGCTGCGGTCATAGAAGATATGGCAGATCAACTGACCGCTATGGGACAGCCTGCCGCACCGGAAAATCCGTATTATATACAAATGCTTTCGGAAATAGAGGATTCTTTTGCCGAAGCGGAGAGCGAACTGGATCGGCATGAAGCCGAACTTGCCGATGCACAGAGGGAGGTGGATTCCATAGAGCCGCCGACGGTTTATGTCTTGACAAGGGCGGACAATGCCGGATATGCTTCGTTCGAACAGGATTCCACGATCATTGAAAATATTTCGGTGGTATTCCCGGTATTTTTCTTTCTGGTCGCAGCGCTGGTGTGTGTGACGACCATGACAAGGATGGTGGAGGAGCAGAGGACGCAGATCGGCGTGCTCAAGGCAATGGGCTACGGCAAGGGGAAAATTTGCGGGAAGTATCTTTTTTATGCCGGTTCCGCAGGGCTTGTCGGCAGCATTGCGGGCTTTTTTATGGGAACGGCTCTGATTCCCAAAGTATTCTGGAGCGCTTATGCCACGGCCTACAATTTTGCGGATGCCTTAATGTATTCGTTTGATCCGGTGGTGTATGCTTTTTCTCTTGTGATCTCCATGCTTTGTACGGCGGGCGTAACGGTTCTTTGCTGCCGCAATGCGCTGCGGGAGGTGCCGGCGGCGATCCTGCGTCCGAAAACACCGAAGAACGGCAAACGGATCTTGATAGAGCGGTTTAGGATATGGCATTGGGTAAGCTTTCTTCATAAGGTATCACTTCGCAATGTCATCCGGTATAAGCAGCGGTTTTTTCTGATGATTCTTGGCATAAGCGGATGTACGGCGCTGCTTCTGACGGGTTTTGGAATCAGGGATTCGATTCAGAATGTGACAGAGTATCAGTATGGCGAGATTATTCTGTATGATGCGGAGATCACATTTTCCGATCCGCTTGACCGGGGGCAGCAGAAGGAGTTCATGGATCGGCATGACGATATAGAGTCAGCGCTCTTTCTTTCGGTATGCAATGCGGATATTACGGCGGACGGCGGAACAAAGAGCGTCAATATTACAGCGATACCGGAGGGAGAACTTTCCGGGTATATGAATCTGCATGATAACGATGCGTCGGTATCTTATCCGGGAGACGGAGAAGTGATTCTATGCCGCGGCATTGCGGAAAAGCTGGGAATCCGGAGCGGTGAAACGGTGACATTGACAGATGATTCCTTCCGGCAGATCACCGTCAGGGTAACGGGGATATTTGACAACTATATCGGCAATTATTTGTTTGTTTCAGAAGATACCATGATCCGGCTCTGCGGGGAAGCGCCTGAGAATGCCGCCTATGTCCGCTTTGATCCGGATACCGCTGTTGACCTTGCGAAATTGCAGGGCGATGCCGATGTAAGCTATGTGGCGCTGAACAGGGATATGCGGGAAGCGATTGAAACGTCTTTTTCCAGCCTGAATCTTGTGGTCGTGCTGATTATTTTCTGCGCGGGGATGCTGGCGTTTATTGTACTGTTTAACCTGATCAATATCAATATCGGGGAGCGGATACGGGAAATTGCGACGATCAAGGTGTTGGGATTTTTCAATAATGAGTCCTCGGCGTATATATTCCGCGAGGTCAATATGCTGACGGCGGCAGGCGCCTTATTGGGACTTTTGTTCGGACGTTTTCTTCATGCCTTTGTCATGGAACAGATCAAACCGGACGGGATCTGTTTTGACAGCCGGATCCTGTGGTACAGCTATTTGTTTAGTATTGCGATCACGATTGTTTTTGCGCTGCTCGTGCAAATCGTTATGCGGATGAAGCTAAAAAAGATCAGCATGACGGAGTCGCTGAAATCGGTTGAATAAAATAGAGGAGGAAGGACATGGCGACAATACTGGTTGTGGAGAATGACCGCAACATGCGTTTGCTGACGGCCGCAAGGCTGAGCGATCTGTATACGGTCGTTACTGCCTGCGACGGGGTGGAGGCGGTGGAAGTGATCCATAAGGGCGGTGTGGACATGATCGTGGCGGATATTATGATGCCGCGCATGGATGGATATGAGCTTTTGAAAACCGTCCGGGACGAGGGATATACAACGCCTTTTTTACTGCTGACAGCAAAGGAATCGCTGGATGATAAGCAGCATGGTTTTTCGCTCGGCACGGATGATTATATGACGAAACCGTTTAGCAGCGATGAGCTTTTATGGAGAGTGGCGGCGCTTTTGCGGCGTTCCAATATTGCGCAGAGTAAAAAGATTGAAATCGGCAATGTGACGGTGGATTCTGAAAAATATGCAGTCTATACCAGCGACGAATACATGGAATTTCCGAAAAAGGAATTTGATCTGCTTTTTAAGCTGCTTTCTTATTCTGATCGTATTTTCTCCAAGGAACAGCTTTTGGAAGACATCTGGGGACTCCATGCGGAAAGCGGTGAAGAAACGGTCAAGACGCATATCAGCAGAATCCGGAATAAGCTCAAAAATATTACAGAATTCAGCATCATTACCATTAAGGGGCTTGGCTACAAGGCGGACATACGGAAGGAGTGATTTGTTTGGGCAGGCGGAAAGTTTCTAATATCACCAGAAAGTTCTTGCCGCAGATGTTGATTCAGACATTCGTCGTTCTGATTACCGCAGTTGCATCTTACCTGTTTATGACCTGGTTTGTGACCGGCTTTTTTCATGTCACGGATACTTATCAGGCGATCGGTTATGAGACGCTCGGCACATTTGTGATATTTACGATCATTCTTGTGCCGCTGAATACGGTTTCGTACCGGCGCAGGATTAAGGAATTGACGACGCTTTCGGAGGGGATCAGCAGTGTGGCGGGCGGAAAGTATGATACACGAATAGACAGCAGAAAAGGCGGTCAGATAGAACCGGTTTACGAGGATTTCAATAAAATGTGCGCCGAGCTTTCCAGCGTGCAGATTCTGCGAAATGACTTTATCAATAGTTACTCTCATGAATTTAAGACGCCGATCGCGTCGATCAACGGTTTTGCATCCCTGCTTCTGGAAAAAGAACTGCCTGACGAGCAGCGCCGTGAATATTTGCGGATCATCGTAGAGGAATCGTCAAGGCTTTCCAATCTGGCAAACAATACGATCCTTTTGTCGAAGCTGTCCTCCCAGCAGATCGTGACGGATACGCAGCAATATGATCTCGGCGAGCAGATCCGGCAGTGTGCAATCATCCTCTCCAAATCATGGCTGGATAAGAAGATTGAATTCAGCGGTGAATTTCCGCCGGTCATGTTTGTCGGAAACAAGGAACTGATGCAGCATCTTTGGCTGAACCTTCTGGGCAATGCGATTAAGTTTACTCCTACGGGCGGTGAGATTACAGCGGAGGTTACGTCGCATGACGGCAGCATTATCGTACAGATTGCAGATACCGGAGAAGGTATGAATGAAGAAACGCTTTCCCATTTGTTTGATCCGTATTATCAGGGAGATATTTCTCATTCGGCGCAGGGGCTGGGGCTTGGACTGTCCATAGCGAAGCGGATTGTCGAATTGTGTAACGGCAGTATCGGGGTACAAAGCGAGCTGGGAACAGGAAGCAGGTTTATCGTTACGTTATCCGCAGAATAGAAGATTGTTTTTGGGGCGGACAGAGGAACTGTCTGCCTGTTTTTTTTGCCGTAAATTTATGGTAAACAAAGATAGTGTCAGGATTTACGTTTTTGATACCTCCGGCTTTTATTATACCATAGAAAATCAGCGAAAACAAGACTGGCATGAGGCACCGATCTATGCTAGACTATCCAAACATAACAGTGCGGTTTATCTTGGGATAAGGGGGGGAAGAGTGGCATGGAAAATCAGCAGTCAGAAAAGGCGTACGAGGAAAAGAGACTGCGGCAGACGCTGGCGTTGGTGCAGATACGGTTAGAGCAGGCGGGAGAAGCGGCGGAAAAAGCAAAGCAAAAGGTCACGGAGACGAAGCGTGAGGCGTACGAAAACGCGACGCTTGGCATTGTTGATCTGAGTGATCCGGAGGACTTTGAGGCGATTGTAGAATTAAGTCAATACAGTCATACGGTCAATAACGGCATTGCGGAATATGACGAGGCGCAGCGTCAGATCCTTCTTTTTGAAAAAATGCTGAAAACACCCTATTTTGCCCGGATCGATTTTCGGTTTGAAGATGAGGAGGAAGCCGAGCAGATTTATATCGGGCGGTCCTCCCTAAAAAAGGACGATTATCAGGGGATGGAGATTTATGACTGGCGTTCGCCGGTCGCAAGCGTCTTTTATCGTTTTATGACCGGAAAGGCATATTACGATGCGCCCGCCGGGCGGGTGACGGGGGAGATCTGTCTGAAACGGCAGTACGAGATTACGAATGGAAAGTTGGAATATTTTTTTGATACGGATGTACAGATCGTCGATGAATTTTTACGAAAGCTGCTGTCGCAGAACGCAGGCGCAAAAATGAAGGCGATCGTGGAGACCATACAGAAGGAACAGGATGTCGCGATCCGGGATATGGAAAATGATCTTTTGATGGTGCAGGGCGTCGCAGGGAGCGGAAAAACATCCATTGCGCTGCACCGGGCGGCGTACCTGATGTATCGGGGCTTACAGACAAAGCTGTCCGCCGAGCATATCATGATTATTTCACCGAATTCTGTATTCGAACAATATATTTCCGATGTTTTGCCGGAATTGGGAGAGGGACAGGCGGCGTCTGCGGTGTTTGGCGATCTTCTTTCAGCGATCTTAAAGGAGAGAAAGATTCAGCCGCGGAATGAGTGGCTTGAGCAGATGATAGCGCATTCGCGCTACCGAAAGATCAGAAGGCAGAGCATCGAATGGAAGACTTCCGATCATTTTTTGCATGTGCTGGACCGGTTTTTGCAGGATATTCCGCAGCGCTGGATTGCATTTGAGGAGATACGTTACCACGGACAGCTTGTGGTAAGCAGGAAGATTCTAAAGGATAAAGCGGCAGGGAGAGCAGAAACGCCGTTAGGCGAAAGGCTTGAACAATTGGAGTCGTTTGTGCTGGAAGAGATTTTTGGAACAGGAAAGCGGCGGGGAGACTGGGAAGAAAAAAACCGGATCAGGCAGGAAATGCAGAAATGGAACAGGCCGGATGCGGTGGAGTTGTATCGGACCCTATTTCTCGACAAGGATTATTTTTTTAATCTGCTGAGAGAAAGCGGGGACGGAGCCGGAACAGAAGGCGGCGGAATCAAGGCAGGCAAGGTCGGAGCAGACAACGCTGGGAGTGCAGAGAACGACTGGAGTGCAGAGGATCTTGAAAAAATATGGGAGTATACGTGTGACAATTTCGCTTCGGAGAGACTGTATTATGACGATGCGATTGCGATCGCATATTTGCAGGTAAAGCTTTATGGGACAAATGCGTACCGGCATATCCGGCATGTCGTCATTGACGAGGCGCAGGATTATTATCCGCTCCAGTATGAACTGTTCCGTCTGCTGTTTCCTAACGCGAAATTTACGGTTTTGGGGGATATAAATCAGACCATTGCAAAGCGGGAGGATTTCTCTCTGTATGAGCGGATCAGGGACCGGTTGAATAAGAAAAAATCGTCCCTCCTCGTATTGGATCAAAGCTTTCGCTGTACGAATGAGATCTTACAATTCAGTCTGCGGTTCGTGGAACACAGCCCGCAGATCAGGAGCTTTAACCGGAGCGGGGACAGCCCGGAGGTCTTTGCGGCGGATGATCTGAAAGCGTTGACTGAGCGGATTGTGGAAGAGGTGAGGGATTGCCGGGAAAGAGGATTGCATTCGATCGGACTCCTTTGTAAACACAGGGAGAGCGCCGTCCGCCTGTGGAAAGCGATGAAACCCGTCATGGAGCTGCCGCTGATCGACGATGACAGCAGCCCGGAATGGGATGGTGCGTTTATTATGCCGGTATCTATGGCGAAGGGACTGGAATTTGACGCAGTGGTGGTCTGTGATGCGGACAGCCGCAATTACAGGGATGAGGACGATAGAAATCTGTTGTATGTCGCGTGTACCAGAGCGCTTCACAGACTTAGTTTATATGGAGAGCAGGAACTCAGTCCGCTGGTCTGAGTTCCTGCTCTGGAACAAGGTATCTTTATCCGTTTTGTTGATATATTGATTCCTGCTTCGCAATCATAGCGGTGTGTTCCGCCTCCAACTCCTGCAGGCGATTCTCTCTTGTCTCAGCCTCCATCCTGCGGCGGCACTGCTCGGCAACCTCCCGGTTCTCGGAGAGCAGGTAAAGGACGTCGGATACTTTTTGGAACAGAATGTCTTCTTCGGCCAACATTTGAAACTCCTCCCATGTCGCAGCTTTGAAGGCGGCGGCCCAGCGGGTGCGCCCGGACTGCCTGTCGTGCTCGGTTGCGAGTTCCGTCTGCGTGAGGTTTAACGCGGACAGACGGAATTTATGGCTGAATATTTCATGCGTTGTCTCATTTGTCATATAGTAATGGCTGTAAAACTGTTTCTGTACATGCGGCAGACCGAAGTTCAGGATGCCGATGCAGCGGGCGGGTGTGACGTCCACATAAGAAGCGCCTGTTTTCAGGTTGTCAAAAGTCCTGCACAGATAAAACAGGGAGCGTTCCGTCCGGTTGTGTTCGTCCCTGACCTGCATTTCTAAGTTGATGAGCCGGTCCCCATTTAAGACCAGCCGGATGTCGAGGATCGTGTCCTTGCTCTTGACGGTGGCGTCTGGGTCAAGAGCATTCGCGATGACGATGGAGCGGATGTCCTCAGGGTTTAGATCGAGCAGGCTGCACAGCAGGGCGCTCAGGATGTCCGGATCCGACTGAAAAACGATCTTGAACATGTAGTCGTTCGTGAGCGTAAAGGGCAGAGGGCCGGTCCGCTTGGATAACGGAAGATACGGTGACGGGGGAAGAATGGTAAAAAAAGATGTGTTTTGGGACATAGGAGTCCTCCTTTCAAGAAGTGAGTGGATAGACGGGAACAGAATGCGGCGCCGGTCTGGATGCCGTCGCGGCCGCGTGTGCCGTCCATGATGTTTAGCGAAAGCCGGTGGCAGTCGCAGGATAGAAGTGAGGTAAGAATGCGGGGCAGAACGCGCCGCATAGAAAAGAACTCACAGCCGTATGTCCGTGACACGGACAATCCGGATAAGGACAGTGTAGCAGAGGTCTCAAGATGTGGCAATATACATTTTTCACGAAAATAGACGGCAGAAAAATGAGGGGAGCGCCATGTGAAAATTCGGCATGATGCATAAAAAGAATAGCATTTATTCGTCATAATTGAAGCAAAGAGCGGGAAAATGTCAGCGGTGGTTCTTGTTTTTGCGCTCATTGACGGATTTAAGCGGGGGATTGCGCCATGCTTTTTTCGGTAAATTTGCACATATACCTTTTTCTATTGACTTTTTTCACATACAAAAATATAGTGGAGAGTAAGGTGAACTTCGCGCCGCAGAACACGGAGAGCGCAGAAAGGGGTTTCCGTTGAAAAAATGCCGGAGCACGGTTAGATTTTCCGGCAAAAATGTCTGGACACGGTCAGAATTTTTGTCAAGAAGATGCCGGGGCATGAGCGGATTTTATGCCGCAGGCACGGCGGGCAGGAGAATGCTTCACCAAGAAACAGGAGGGAGGGTGCGGTGCATGGAGCGTAAAAAAGAAATGAACACAGAGGAACGCGCGCTGCCGGAAACAGGAGAATGTGCGGAGCAGGAAGCCTATCGAAACGCGCTGCACAAAATTTTCAAAGACACATCCCTTTCCGAAGAACAAAAATTAAACGAAATGGAGCGTCCGATATGGGAACTGATCCGGATGCTGCAGGGCAGGAGTTTTACGACGGCAAAGGGACTGGAATACTGCTATGGCGTGAAAGGAAATGAAATTTTTGTCAGCCGGAAGAGCAAATCCATCACACGCTCTACGGTGAAGCTTTCCCTAAAGAGCCTGATTGCCATAAGAGAGCAGGGGCGAGACGTGGAGGGACCGAAGATGCTCGGTACGTTCGGCGCAAGTTATCTGTATCCGGTCTTTGATTATATGGGCTTGCTTCGCGAATAAAAAAAGTGTAGAATCTAAAAAGACTGAAAAATGTGCGATGAGAAAACGCGCAATCGCGCCGGCACCTAAGATTGCAGGATAGCCGGCGGCATAGGAGGAGAAACATGGCACTCAGTAAAAAGCCGGTGACC
The DNA here is from genome assembly GCA_023667365.1 of bacterium. Taxonomy (GTDB): domain Bacteria; phylum Bacillota; class Clostridia; order Lachnospirales; family Lachnospiraceae; genus DLAJ01. Next base: position 17,347 of record JAMPAG010000033.1, read on the forward strand.
GGCATGAGAGATATACTGCCTGCGGAAATGCAGGTCAGGGACTATGTGATCGGCGTGATCAAGGAGACCTACGCCAAATTCGGATTTACGTCCATCGAGACGCCCTGCGTGGAGAATATTGCCAACTTGACGAATAAGCAGGGCGGGGAAAATGAAAAGCTGATCTTTAAGATCTTAAAGCGGGGGGAAAAGCTTGCCGCTGCCTTGCGCGGAGAAGAAAAGCAGGAGGAGACTTCCGTGGAGGAATCCGATCTTGCGGACGGCGGACTGCGCTACGACTTGACCGTGCCGCTTGTCCGGTATTATTCCAATCACGCCAATGAGCTGCCGTCGCCGTTTAAGGCATTGCAGATCGGGAACGTGTGGCGTGCGGACAGGCCGCAGAAAGGCCGTTACCGTCAGTTTATGCAGTGCGATATTGATATTTTGGGCGAGCCGACGAACTTAGCGGAGATCGAACTCATTCTGGCGACGACGACAACGCTTGGCAAACTCGGATTCCGCGGCTTTCAGATCCGCATCAACGACAGGCGCATCTTAAAGGCGATGGCGCTTTCCTGCGGATTCCCGGAGGAAGCGTGCGAGCAGGTCTTCATCATTTTAGATAAAATGGATAAGATCGGCGCGGGGGGCGTTGCGGCGGAACTTGTAGAGAACGGCTTTTCCAAGGAGAGCGTCGAGCGTTACACGGCGCTGTTTGCGGGCGTTGCAGGGGCGGCGGACGGGATCGCCTACCTTGCGGAAGCGCTTGACGGCGTGATGGAGCCGGAGGTTTCCGATAACCTCAAAGAGATCATTGCCGGCGTGGGCGCGACAAAATGCTCGGACTTTGAGCTGGTATTCGATCCGACGCTCGTGCGCGGTATGTCTTATTATACGGGAACGATTTTTGAAATCGCAATGCCGGAACTGGGAATCAGCTGCGGGGGCGGCGGACGCTATGATAAAATGGTCGGTAAATTTACGGGAAACGATGTGCCGGCGTGCGGTTTTTCCATCGGCTTTGAACGGATCATTCTGTTGATGACGGAAAAGGGTTTTACCGTTCCGGGGGTAAAAAAAGAAGCGTACCTCATAGAGAAGGGGCTTCCCGCAGACCGGCTCTGCGAGGTGATCGCGCAGGCGCAAAAGCAGCGGGAGAGCGGGACGCAGGTGCTTGTCGCCCGCATGAACAAGAATAAAAAATTCCAGAAGGAGCAGCTTGCGGAACAGGGCTATACGGAGATCAGCGAATTTTACACAAATCCGCTGCAATAAAGAACCGTTTCGGACAGGAAAACGCTGCGGTGCGTGCATTCGGACACACGGCGGTAGTCCGCATGATAAAAGTGACAGGATAAGGAAAAGAGGAAAAGAACATGGCTGAGACATTACAGGGATTAAAGCGGTCCCACCGGTGCGCGGAACTGAATACGGCGAACGTCGGCGAGAGCGTGACCGTGATGGGCTGGGTGCAGAAGCAGAGAAATAAAGGCGGCATCATTTTTGTGGATCTGCGCGACCGCTCCGGCATTTTGCAGATTATTTTTGAGGAGAGTGACTGCGGCAGCGAGAGTTTTGCCAAGGCGGAACGTATGCGCAGCGAGTTTGTGATTGCCGTTGTCGGGAAAGTGGAAAAGCGCGCCGGCGCGGTGAACGGGCATCTTGCGACCGGAGAGATCGAGGTGCGCGCGAAGGAAGTCCGGATCCTTTCGGAGTCCGAGACGCCGCCGTTCCCGATTGAAGCGGATTCCAAGACAAAAGAGGAAATCCGCCTGAAATACCGTTATCTGGATTTGAGAAGACCGGATCTACAGGAAAAACTTATGCTGCGCAGTAAGATCGCGACGACCATGCGGACGTTTATGGCAAATGAGGGGTTTGTGGAAGTGGAAACGCCGATCTTATGCAAATCGACGCCGGAGGGCGCAAGGGACTATCTCGTGCCGAGCCGTGTGCACCAGGGGTCTTTTTATGCGCTTCCGCAATCGCCGCAGCTTTTTAAGCAGCTCCTCATGTGTTCCGGCTTTGACCGCTATTTTCAGATCGCAAAATGTTTTCGCGACGAGGATCTGCGCGCCGACAGGCAGCCGGAATTTACGCAGGCGGATATGGAGCTTTCCTTTGTAGATGTGGATGATGTGATCGAAGTCAACGAGCGCCTGATTCAGGCGGTCTGCAAGGAGGCGGTCGGACTGGACGTTACGCTTCCGTTGCCGCGGATGAAGTGGATCGACGCGATGAACCGCTACGGTTCGGATAAGCCCGATACCCGTTTCGGTATGGAGCTGATTGATGTTTCCGACGTTGTAAAGGACTGCGGTTTCGGCGTGTTTACCTCCGCTCTGGAAAACGGCGGTTCCGTCCGCGGTCTGTGCGTAAAGGGGCAGGCGTCCATGCCGCGCAAAAAGATCGACGCGCTTGCCGATATGGCGAAGGGAAGCGGCGCGAAGGGGCTTGCTTATTTAGGCATTGAGGAAGACGGCAGTTATAAATCTTCTTTTGCCAAGTTTATGACCGAGGAGCAGTTAAAGGCGCTTGTTTCCGCCATGGGCGGAGAGGCGGGCGACTTATTGCTGTTTGCCGCGGATAAAAATAAAATCGTGTGGAACGTGCTCGGACAACTCCGTATCGAGCTGGGGCACCAGCTTGGTCTGATCGACGGGAATCGGTTTGATTTCCTCTGGGTCGTGGAGTTCCCGCTGCTCGAGTGGAGCGACGAGGAAAACCGTTTTATGGCGATGCACCATCCGTTTACGATGCCGATGGAGGAGGATTGGGGCTATATTGATTCCGATCCCGGACGCGTGCGCGCCAAAGCGTATGATATTGTCTTAAACGGCGTGGAGCTTGGCGGCGGTTCTGTCAGAATCCACCAGAACGATATTCAGGAGAAGATGTTTGAAGTGCTCGGTTTTACGAAGGAGCAGGCATGGAATCAGTTTGGTTTCCTGCTCAGCGCATTTCAGTATGGCGTGCCGCCCCATGCGGGACTTGCCTACGGTCTTGACCGTTTTGTGATGCTGCTTGTCCATGCGGATAACATTCGTGAGGTGATCGCGTTCCCGAAAGTAAAGGATGCGTCCTGCCTAATGAGCGAGGCGCCCGATACGGTAGCGGAAAAGCAATTGGCGGAGCTTGGCATCGGCATTCTGCCGGGCGTATCACGAAAAGAATAAGCAATGAACATCTATCTTATGGACATCACATCTGTATCGGAGCAGGATGTCGTGGAATATGCCCGTGTTTTGGATGCGGACAGGCAAAAAAGAATCGCGCAGTATCGAAGGAGCGCGGACAGGCGGCGCGCTTTTAGCGCCGGTATGGTGCTGCGCTATGCGTGGCGGCAGCAGTATCCGGGGCGGAAAATGCCGGATACGGCGCGGGACGAAAACGGGAAGCCGCATTTTGTCGGAGAGTCGGTCCCGTTTTGCTTATCGCATTCCGGGAATTATGCGGCGTGCGTACTCGCGGAGAGGGCGGAAAACGAAGAGCGTGCGGATAGGCGGCTGGGTCTGGACATCCAGGAGCCGCGCAGCGTGCACGCGGGGATCGCGGCGCGTTTTTTCTCGGAGGGGGAAAAAGAGCAGCTTCGCGCGGGCGCGGATCTCTGCCTGATCTGGAGCCGGAAAGAAAGTCTTGCCAAGTACCTTGGAAGCGGTCTGCACGGGGATATTCGTCTGCTGGATACAACGGACGGGGAAGCATATCTGTGGTCGTGCCGGACAGCGGACGGATACGCCGTCAGCGTGTGCGCAGGGGAGCGCAGAACGTATCGTCTTGTGTACTTGGACTGGCGGACGGTCAGGGAAACGGTTAGGGAAATGCGAAAACCGAAATAAAAAAGCGAAGCGCCGCAGGTTTGGGATGCGGGAAAGGATAACAAAATGGGAACGATCACAATTTTACCGGAGACAACCAAAAATCCGATCACGTTAATGGGCGTCCGGGCAGGCGTGTGCTGGAACAGTGACATTACGGATGATGAAAAAAATTACAAGCGGGGCATGGGATGCATCAAGTCCGGTCATGGCAGGGTCATGGAGTATGTGAATGTGGAAATGATCTTAGACGGATATTCTGCCAGAGTCATCCGGGAGTGGTATACCCATATCGGCTCCCTGCCGACACGTTTACAGGCATCAACCCGCTATATTGATTATTCCCAAAAAGGATTCGGCTACATCACGCCGAAATCCATTGAGGAAAATCAGGAAGCGAAAGCGAAATGGGACGGGCTCATGGAGCATATCAGGACGGAGCTTTGTACGCTGGAACAGGATTATGGCATTCCCAAAGAGGATGTGGCGAACGCCCTGCCGCTCGGCATGACGACCAAAATCGTGGACCGGCGCAATCTGCGCAATCTCGTTGACATGAGCCATCAGCGGAAGTGCTATCGGGCGTATTGGGAATACCGGGAGCTGTTTGCCGATATAGAGTGTGCGTTAAGCGCATATTCCGAGGAATGGGCGTGGATCACGGCGAATTTGCTCGTGCCGAAGTGCAAGCTGCTCGGACATTGCCCGGAGAGCAAGCCGTGCGGAAAAATGAAGTGGAACTAGACAGGCGGTTCAAAGGCTCTTGTTTCGATAGATTATGTTAAAATTCACAAAAACGGTTGCACATTTTTGGCAATTGTGATAAACTGTTTCACGTTGACAAACAATTGTCCGCGTGAGAAAAACAGAAAGAAATAAAGCAACAAAATAGGAAGAAATCAAAACAAAGCAACAAGGCGGCGCACTGCCATAGGATGTCATACATACGGCAGTTCTGGCGCCGATGGATCGAGGGACACCATGGCGGAGACAACCGGATATTATGTGGTGAAAGAGCGGGCGCTGCCCGAAGTACTTCTCAAAGTCGTGAAGGCAAAGCGTCTGATCGACTCAGAAAAAGTTGAATCCGTGCAGGAGGCGGTTGACCGTCTCGGCATCAGCCGCAGTTCGTTTTATAAATATAAAGATGATATTTTTCCGTTTCATGACACGGCGGAGGGGACGACGATCACGCTGACCTGCCAGATGGATGACGAGCCGGGGAGGCTGTCCCGTCTGCTTGGGATTATCGGAGAGTTTGGCGCGAATATTTTAACCATCCACCAGAGTATTCCGATCAACGGTGTCGCGTCGCTCTCGCTAAGCGTTCAGATTCTAAAGACAACGGGGGACGTGTCACAGATGGTAAACGTCATGGAACAGCAGCAGGGCGTGCGGCATGTGAAGATTCTTGCACGGGAAATTTCCTAAGAGTTACGAATGGATCAGTCAATAGATTTTTTACCGATCAAAATCAGGAGGAACGGTCATGGTAAAGGTAGCGGTACTTGGTTACGGCAATATCGGAAGCGGTGTTGTCACGGTCATTCAGGAAAATCAGACATTGATCGAAAAGAAGATTGAAAATGAGATGGAAGTAAAATACGTGCTGGATCTTCGGGAATTTCCGGGGGATCCGATGGAAAAGAAGCTCGTGCACGACGTCAATATCATTCTGGAGGATCCCGAGATTGCCGTTGTCTGCGAGACCATGGGGGGCGTGGAGCCCGCCTATACCTTCAGCAAAAAAGCGCTGCTTGCAGGAAAATCCGTCTGCACATCCAACAAAGAGCTGGTCGCGGCGCACGGTGCGGAGCTTTTAGAGATCGCGGCGAAGCAGAATGTCAACTATATGTTTGAGGCGAGCGTCGGCGGCGGAATTCCGATCATCCGTCCGTTAAACCATTCCCTGATTCCGGAAAAGATCGAGGCGATCACGGGCATCATGAACGGCACGACGAATTATATGCTCACAAAGATGGCAAAGGAAGGCAGCTCCTACGAGGATGTTTTGAAGGAGGCGCAGGAAAAAGGATACGCGGAGAAAAATCCGGCGGCGGATGTCGAGGGCTATGACGCCTGCCGCAAGATCGCGATCCTGTCATCCCTGATGTGCGGAAAGACGGTTGATTACCATGATATTTATACGGAGGGGATCACAAAGATCACCGATAAAGATTTCAAGTATGCCCAAAAACTTGGCATGAGCATTAAACTGCTTGCGATGAGCAAGGATGTGGACGGGGAACTGCTCGCCATGGTCGCGCCGTTTCTGATCGGCGAGACGCATCCGCTGTATGCGGTCAACGACGTGTTTAACGGCATTCTGGTACATGGAAACATGCTCGACGACGCCATGTTTTACGGCAGGGGCGCCGGGAAGCTGCCGACGGCGAGCGCCGTCGTGTCGGATGTGATGGAATGCGTGCGGAACGCGCATCATCATCTGCGCGTATATTGGTCCGGCGAAAAAATGATGATGAAGAATGTAAGCGAGACGTCCAAACGCTTTTTTGTCCGCGCGAAGGCGGAAGCGTCTGCGGATGTGCGCACGGCGTTTGGCCTGGTAGAGAAGATTGAAGTGCCGGAGCTTCGGGATGAGTTCGCGTTCCTGACGGACGTGATGACGGAGAAGGAGTACCGCCAGCGCGAACAGACGGTGAAGGGAATTCTCAGCATGATCCGGGTGGAGTCCTAAAACCGGAATGTAGAGCAGAAGGAGTGGAGGAGCAGTATGAAGTATGTGATCGTCCTTGGAGACGGAATGGCGGATGAGCCGATCGAAGAACTTGACGGGAAGACGCCGTTGGAATATGCGGATACGCCGACGTTTGACAGACTGAGCAAATGCGCGGAAATCGGCATGGTTCATACGATACCGGACGGAATGAAACCGGGGTCTGATACGGCAAACCTGTCCGTGCTTGGCTATGATCCGAAGAAATATTATTCGGGGCGGTCGCCGCTTGAGGCATTGAGCATCGGCGTGCCGATGGAGGAGACAGATATAGCCCTGCGCTGTAATATTGTCACGCTGTCCGAGGAGCGCGCGCCGTTTGAGGAACAGGTCATTTTAGACCACAGTTCGGGGGAAATCAGCACACAGGACTGCGCCGTGCTTCTTGACGCCGTGCGCAGGGAAATAGAGAACGAGATGTACCGTTTTTATGTCGGCACCAGCTACCGTCATTGTGTGATCTGGAAAATGGGAAAGGTTATCGACTTAGTGCAGCCGCATGACGTACTGACGCAGAAGATCGGACCGAATCTGCCTAAAGATCCCGTGCTGCGCGATATGATGCGCAGGAGTTACGAGATCCTCACGCGGCATCCGTTGAATGCCGAGCGGAAAAAGAAGGGTCTTCCGCCCGCAAACTGCTGCTGGTTCTGGGGAGCGGGCACGCGCCCGAAGCTGTCCTCTTTTTATGAAAAGACCGGAAAGAAGGGTGTGATGATCTCCGCCGTTGATCTCTTAAAAGGAATCGCAGTCGGCGCGGGCATGGACAATATTCATGTGGATGGCGCGAACGGCGGTCTTCATACGAATTGGGAAGGAAAAGCGCAGGCGGCCGTGAAAGCGCTTGCGGAGGACGGTTACGATTTTGCCTATGTGCATTTAGAAGCGCCCGACGAGATGGGGCATCAGGGCAGCGTCAAAAAGAAAGTGCAGGCGATCGAGTATTTGGACCAGCGTGTCACGAAGCTTATTGCGGAAGGACTTGACAAGGCGGGGGAAGCGTACCGGATGCTTATTTTGCCCGATCATCCGACGCCGATCCGCGTGCGCACGCATACGTCGGACGCCGTACCGTATCTGCTGTATGACAGTGAGAGACCGCAGCCGCATACATGGAATTATAACGAGAAAGAGGGCGCGCAGAGTGGGAACGAGGTCGCGCACGGCTATGAAATGATTGGAAAGCTGTTTTCTCATTCTGACAGATAGGAAAGAAAGGCATGGAATGATATGATTAAGGTAGCAAAGTTTGGCGGAAGTTCTTTGGCGAGTGCGGAACAGTTTGAAAAGGCAGGCGCCATCATCCGTGAGGATCAGGACAGGGTATTTGTGGTGCCCTCCGCACCCGGAAAGCGCAATTCTTCCGATACCAAGGTGACGGATATGCTCTATGCCTGCTATGAAACGGCGGAGCGCGGAAAGGATTTTTCCGTCCGTCTTGCACGCATTGAGGCGCGGTATCAGGAGATCATTGACGGGCTGGGCTTAACGCTTTCCCTGCGGGAAGAATTTGAAAAGATCAAACAAAATTTTTTGGAGAAGGCGGGAAGCGATTACGCCGCAAGCCGCGGGGAATACTTAAACGGAATCATTATGGCGGAGTATCTCGGCTATCCGTTTATTGACGCGGCAGAAGTCATCTGTTTTGATAAAAAAGGAAATTTTGATTCGGAAAAGACGGATGCCATCCTCTCGAAGCGGCTGGCAAAAGAGGGACGTGCGGTCGTGCCGGGTTTTTACGGCGTGATGCCGGATAAGAAGATTAAGACGTTTTCACGCGGCGGTTCCGATATTACGGGTTCCATTGTCGCGCGCGCGGCGCGTGCGGACGTGTATGAGAACTGGACGGACGTGTCGGGATTTCTGATCGCCGATCCGCGCATTATCTCGGAGCCGCAGGCGATCGACACGATCACCTACCGGGAACTGCGGGAGCTGTCCTATATGGGCGCGGGCGTTCTGCATGAGGACGCGATCTTTCCGGTGCGCAGGGCGGGCATCCCGATCAACATCCGCAATACGAACCGGCCGAAGGACCGCGGGACATGGATCGTGGAGAGCACCTGTCAGAAACCGAGTTATGTGATCACGGGCATTGCGGGTAAGAAGGGGTTCTGTTCGATCAATATTGAAAAAGCAATGATGAATTCGGAGATCGGGTTCGGGCGGAAAGTGCTGGAGGTGTTTGAAAAGAACGGCATTTCCTTTGAGCATATTCCGTCCGGCATCGACACGATGACGGTGTTTGTGCACCAGTCCGAGTTTGTGGAAAAAGAACAAAAGGTGCTTGCGGGCATTCACAAGCTTGCACAGCCTGATACGATCGAGATGGAGTCCGATTTAGCGCTCATTGCCGTTGTGGGACGCGGCATGAAGGCGACAAGAGGAACGGCGGGGCGTATTTTTTCCGCATTGGCGCATGTCAATGTCAATGTCAAGATGATTGACCAGGGTTCCAGCGAGTTGAACATCATCATCGGTGTCAAAAACGAGGATTTTGAAAGCGCAATCAAGGCGATCTACAATATTTTTGTCGAGGCGCAGATTTAAGATGAAAAAAATCAACGGTTTTCAATCGGCGGGAATTTGTGCCGGTGCGGTGCATAGCGAACGTTGTACGCATGAGGCGTGCGGGGTTGCGCCGGCATGAAGGATAAGTGTGGAGATCATGGCAAAGCAGACGGGAAACATTGTGAAACAGGCGGGGGTTCTTGCGGCAGCAGGAATCCTTGTTAAGATTATAGGAATCTTATATCGGAGCCCGCTGACCTCGCTGATCGGAGATGAGGGAAACGGCTATTATAGCGTTGCCTATAATATCTACATCATCATCCTGATGCTTTCCTCCTACAATATTCCTGCGGCCGTTTCCAAGCTGATCGCCGAGAAACTGGCGCTCGGACAGTACAAGAATGCGCACAGAGTATTTATCTGTGCGCTTTGGTATGTCATGGTGTTAGGCGCTGCCGCGGCGGCAGTGCTTTACTTTTTTGCCGATAAGCTTGTCGGGCAGAATGCGTCGGCGGTGCTGAAAGTCTTTGCGCCGACTATTTTGATCTTCGGACCGCTCGGCGCGCTGCGCGGCTATTTCCAGGCGCATCACACGATGACGCCGACCTCGGTTTCCCAGATTTTTGAACAGATCTTGAACGCGGGCGTCAGCATCGGCGCGGCTTATCTTTTTACCAGATCGGTGCCGGGCATGACGGAGGCGGCGAGAGAGGGCGCCTATGCGTCGGGGAGCGTGTTGCAGACGGCTTCCGCCTATGTACTCGGAGAGTCGGCGGCGCGCGGCACGGACACGCAGCGCGCGATTTTAGGCGCGGCGGGCAGCGCGCTCGGAACGGGATGCGGCGTGCTCATTGCCATGTTGTTTATGGCGTGGGTCTATGCCTTAAACCGCAAATCTTTACAAAAGAACATCCGCAGGGACCGGACGGGGGAAGCGCTTCCGTACGGACAGATTTTGAAGCTGATGCTGTTGATGGTGACGCCGATTCTGCTCAGCAATCTGATCTATAATTTCAGCACGACGCTAAACCAGACAATCTATTTTGGCGTGTTGCGCGGAATGCAGGGCGTATCCGAGGCGGAGTCGTCCACGATGTACGGCATTTATTCGGGCAAGGCGACGATCATCGTCAATGTGCCGATTGCGATTGCCGCGGCAATGAGCTCGGTCATGATCCCGGCGATCTCGTCCGAATATGCAAAACGCAATATGAAGGAGATTAACCGTAAGCTCGACCAGTCCATCCGTGTGACGATGATGGTGGCGATCCCCTCCACGGTCGGTTTGTTTGTGCTTGCAAGACCGGTCACGCAGCTTTTGTTTCCGCAGAGAGCGTCGCTTGCGATGGCGTCAAGTCTGCTTCGCTGGCTTTCCGTCACGGTCGTTCTGTTCAGTATTTCCACGATCACGAACGGCGTATTGCAGGGAATCGGAAAAGTCGTAAAGCCGGTGATCCATGCGGGCGCGGCGCTCATTATTCAGGGAGTGGTGCTTGCCCTTTTGCTGATCGGGACGGACTGGAATCTGTATGCGCTCGTCCTCGCGTCCATCCTGTATTCGGGGCTGATCGTGTTCTTAAACGCGCACAGCCTGCGAAAACTTCTGCATTACCGGCAGGAGATTAAAAACACGTTTGTGATGCCGTCGATCGCGGCGGCAGTCATGGGCGCGGCGGCATGGGGCGTTTATCACGGGTTGTATCAGCTTGTAAAAAGCAATGCGGTCTGCCTGTTTGCGTCGATTGGCATTGCAGTCTGCGTCTATTTTGTCGTTCTCCTAAAGATCGGAGGCGTCGGAGAGCGCGAACTGCGCGCATTCCCGAAAGGGACGCTCCTTATCCGGGCTGCAAAAAAAACGGGGTTGTTGTAAGACGTTTGGGAAAGTGTCAACGGAGCAGAAGCAGTTGATGCAGAAATTGTTTTTGCAGAATTGGAGAAAACGCATTGTTGAATAAATAATTATGTCGCTATTTTCCGTATTGACGAAGCGACCAGGTACACTCTGACCGGGATCCTGCTGGCCACATTGGCGGGGACAGTAGCCAGCGTGGTGCTGGCGGGGTGGATGGGGTAGGACAGATGGCAAAAATGAAAAAATGGTATTTTAGTAACTTCTGCTTTTTGGATAAAAGAATGTTGAGGAAAACCTGAATTTAGAGTACACTTATAAGGAAAGGGCAGAACTGGAAATAGAAAAGAAAGGTGGTAAATGATATGTCAACAGTGCAGAGTCAGGTGATACAATCTTTAGATGGTTTGTCCGATGAAAATCTGCGTTTTATACTTGAGATAATACAGCGTTTTATGAAGCCTGTGGAAGTCAATGAAAAAGCAGTGGCAGATGGAAGGAAAAAACGCAGAATCGGGAGCCTGGAAGGTCAGGATTTAGTGGATGCTGATTATGATATAGATGAATGCAATGATGAAATTGCAGAAATGTTTGGGGTATAAGCCTGATGAGAATACTGATAGACACACATATAGCTATCTGGGCAGTCCCGAATGATTCTAAACTGCCGGAAAGGGCGAAAGATCTTATCCTTGATGAAAGCAATGAGATATTTTACAGTACGGCTTCTGTCTGGGAGGTTACAATCAAACATATGCTGCATCCAGATAAGATCCGGTTGGATGGTCGCCTTT
>JAMPAG010000034.1 GCA_023667365.1 bacterium
GGTGACGGTGTGTTGCTCGCTTACCGTGGTTCGAGCGGTAAGGTCACGATTCCCGACGGCGTGAAAACGATCGCGCAGGGATGTTTTTCCGGGCATACAGGCATTGTGTCCGTGTCCATGCCGCCGAGTCTGGAGGTCATCTGCGAGGAGGCGTTCGCGGATTGCAGAAATCTCACATCGCTGACCGGAGGAGTCAATCTCAAAAGGATCGAAGATCGCGCGTTTTCCGGCTGTCCGCTGACGACGGTGAAGATCGGCTCCAATGTGGAGGAAGTCGGACTGCGGGCGTTTGATACGACGGGAACGCTGCAGGAGGGAAAGCCTGTTACTTTGGATTTTCAGGGCGGCGTGCTTCCGGGGGTCGGTGTGGTGCAGACTTCCCAGCGGCTCTATAATGAGGCGTATCGCGACCTTGTCTTTTGTGGGGCGGATGTGGCGATCGTGCCGGATGAGAATGTGGTCATAGACGGTACGGTGTTAGATCCGTCGCAGAACGGATTCCGCGGCGTGATTTGTTGTTTTAATGAGGATTCTGCGGGCGTAACGATCTTGAAATACACGGGTCCGGGCGTGAACCCGCTTACGATCAGCCTGCCGGCGTCGATCCGGTATTACGGCAGAGAATATCCCGTGACACAGATTCGGGAGGATGTATTTTCTTATCTGCTGCCCGCGGCAGATCGGGAAGACGCAGGAGACAGAGACGCAGATGACGGGAATGTGGCGGATCGGGAAGGCAGCGGAGAAGCAGTATCGGACGATGGGCAGGCGCTGTCCGAAGAAAGTTCGGCGGGAACGACCACATCGGTCGCAAATACCGTTGCAGGACAGCATACGAACGGACATATCACGGTGAGCCTGCGCTCCAATACGCTGACAAAGCCGGACTGTGTGCAGATCGATACAAACAGTATTACAGGCAGTTATGAAATGATCATTGCGGATGACGTGATCGCAAAACAGGAAATGCTGGATGCGTACCGCGCCCTGTACGGGAATGCGGACAATCTGCTGCTCTATGGCTATGATATTTCCATGCAGGATGAATACGGCGTTCCGATTACGGGACTCGGCAAAAAGAATCTTCTTTTGACGCTGCCGGTTCCCGATGATATAGAGCCGGAACATGCGCGTGTGCTCTGTGTGGATGAGGACGGTCAGCTGGAGAGCGTTGCGGCGCAGTTGACGGAGAAAAACGGACAGCCGTGCCTGCAATTTTATGCAAGACATTTTTCTCATTATGGGATCTATACGTTCTTAAGCGACCAGGGGGCGCAGGTCAGCCACGGGAAGCTGGACGCCTCGCCCGATACGGGGGACGGCATTCATCCGAAATGGTTTTTGTGCGTGGGAATGGTGTCCGCCGCCATGGTGCTGTTTTTATGGAGAGGGAAAAAAAGCAAAATCTGATAAGGTTCATATGATAATAAAAACGGGTGCTGTCAAGATAGACAGCATCCTTTTTTATAGAGGAAATTTATGGACAGAGTGAAACGTCTTATCAGATATGCATGTGCGGACAGGTTGCGGCTGTACGGGGAAGGGGTGCGGATCGCCGTGCTGGATTCCGGGATTGCTCCGCACCCCGATCTGAAAGGGAGAAGCATCCTGTTTCGGGACTTTACGAAAAATGCGCGTGTCGGCGCGTATGATGACTGTGGACACGGAACGCATATTAACGGGATTCTTGCGGGGAACGGCATGATGTCGGGCGGCAGATACAGCGGTATGGCGCCGGAGAGCGAACTGATCAATGCCAAAATTTTACATGAAAACGGGGAGGGAGACAGCGAGGCGCTTTTGTATGCGTTGGAATGGATATTACAGCTGAATAAAAGACAGCGCATCCATGTGCTCAACCTGTCCCTTGCGGTTTATGGGCTGCAGGATGAGCGGATGCTTTCGGAAATGTCGCAGATGCTGGAATATGCCAGTGAAAAAGGGATTTTGGTTGTGACGGCGGCGGGAAACGGCGGGCCGGCGTACGGGACGATCTCCCAGATCGCCTTAAGTTCCCGTGTGCTGACTGTCGGATGTCATGATTTCGGCTATACGGACAAACAGGGACGCTCGTGCGAAATGCGTTCGGGGCGCGGCAGTTACGGACGGGAAATCAGAAAGCCGGATCTGGTAGCGCCGGGAACGGAAGTCTATTCCTGCGCGCACCGTCCGGCGCGGGGATACGGCGGCTGGGGATATACGGCAAAAACGGGAACCTCCATGTCCGTACCGATCGTGGCGGGCGCCGCGGCGCTTTTGATGCAGCAGCAGCCCCACATGAGCGCTTACATGGTCAAAAGAAAATTGCAGCTGGGCACCACAGATCTGCATGAGAATTATGCGAAACAGGGCTACGGCATGTTGAATATGGAAAAATTATTGACAAGCAAAGTATAATTGTATACAATGATACCGTTGCGAAGGGCATTCTTTTTTTGAATACGGAAGGAGAAACGTGCGCAGATGAACAAAGAGCAGATGTTTGAGAACAGACCGGTCAGTATGAACAGCAATAACAATCTGTTGCAGATCGAGGAGCACATTTATTATCTGGATGACGTGCAGAAGCCAAATGTGTTCCGGAATATGTTTCCGTACTCCGAAGTGCCGAAGATTCCATTTAATGACCGGATCGTGCCCCATAACATGCCGAAAGATATTTGGATCACGGATACGACGTTTCGCGACGGACAGCAGTCGAGAGCGCCGTACACGACCGAGCAGATCGTAACGATCTATGATTATCTGCACAGGCTGGGCGGAGAAAACGGGATGATCCGTGCGAGCGAGTTCTTTTTATATAGTAAGAAAGACCGCGATGCGGTATACAAATGCATGGAGCGCGGGTACCGCTTTCCGGAAGTGACGAGCTGGATTCGTGCGAGCAAGGAAGATTTTAAGCTTGTCAAGGAGCTCGGCATGAAAGAGACGGGCATTCTGGTAAGCTGTTCGGATTATCATATTTTCCTGAAATTAAAAATGAACCGCAGGCAGGCGATGGAGCATTATCTGAGCATTGTCAAGGCGTGTCTGGAGGAGGGGATCAGTCCGCGGTGCCACTTGGAGGATATTACGCGGGCGGATATTTACGGATATGTCGTGCCGTTCTGCTTAGAGCTTATGAAGCTGATGGAGGAATATCACATTCCGATCAAGGTGCGCGCCTGCGATACGATGGGCTATGGCGTCAACTATCCGGGCGCGGTCATCCCGCGCAGCGTGCAGGGGATCATTTATGCGCTCTATACGCATGCGGGCGTGCCGCATGAGCTGATCGAGTGGCACGGGCATAATGATTTTTATAAAGCGGTCGTTAATTCGACGACGGCGTGGCTTTACGGCTGCTCCGGCGTGAACACCTCGCTGTTCGGTATCGGGGAGCGGACGGGAAACACGCCGCTTGAGGCGATGGTCTTTGAATACGCGCAGCTTCGGGGCGACTTAAACGGGATGGATACGACGGTGATTACCGAGCTCGCGGAGTATTATGAGAAGGAGATCGGCTATCGGATCCCGCCGCGCACGCCGTTCGTCGGGAAGAATTTTAATGTGACGCGGGCGGGCATTCATGCGGATGGTCTTCTGAAAAACGAGGAGATCTACAATATATTCGATACAGAAAAGTTCCTGAACCGTCCGGTGCTCTGCGCGGTATCCAGCACGTCGGGTTTAGCGGGGATCGCGCATTGGATCAACACCTACTATAAGTTAAAGGACGACGAGGCGGTGGAGAAGCATTCTCCGCTTGTGGCGGCGGTAAAGCAATGGGTGGATGAGGAATATGCCGGCGGGCGCGTGACGGTCTTAACGGACGAGGAGCTGACGAAGGTGATCAGCGGAATCTGTGAGCGGCTTCAGATCACGCTCGGATCGGGAAAGGAGTCTGACACGAATGCAGAAGCAGGATGTGAAAAATGAGGTGACGGATAAATATTCTCTGCGCGGAAGAGTATTCCAGCGTCTGCGCGATGATATTTTAAGCGGCAGGTATCAGGAGCATGAGGAATTAAAAGAGGTGGCGATCGGGGAGGAGCTTGGCGTCTCCCGCACGCCGGTCAGGGAGGCGTTCCGCCAGCTGGAGCTGGAAGGGCTCATTCAGATCATTCCCAATAAGGGCGCTTATGTGACGGGGATCACGTTAAAGGACGTGGAAGATATTTACCGGATGCGTTCTCTTTTGGAGGGACTGTGCGCAAAATGGGCGACCGCGCATATCACAAAGGAGCAGTTGGAGGAGATGGAGGAAAACGTCTATCTTTCAGAATTTCACGCCGCGAAAGGGCATTTCGACCAGATGGCGGAACTCGACAACCGTTTTCATGAGATCATGTACGAGGCGTCGGATTCGAAGATGCTGGAGCATCTGCTGAAGGATTTTCACCAGTATGTGCTGCGCGTCCGCCAGAAAACGCTGGCGAGCAATGTGCGGAGCGTCGCGTCCAACAAGGAGCACCGCATGATCATGGAGGCGATCAAAAGCGGCGATGCGGACAAAGCGGAGCAGCTTGCCAATCAGCACATCGTGAATGCGTATGACAATATGATTAAAAACGGACTCTATGAAATTTACGGACAGGAAAAGAAGGATTTGTGATTCAGACTTAGGAAATCCATGGGCAGAACGGGATAAGACTGATTTGCGCAGAAACGGATAAAAGCAGAACAAATAAAAGCAGGACAAATAAACGCAGAATCGGAAAACGGAAAAGCAGGAGGAAACACATGGGAAAAATTCAGATGAAAACGCCGCTCGTGGAGATGGACGGGGACGAGATGACCAGGATTCTCTGGAAAATGATCAAGGAGGAACTCTTAGAGCCGTATATTGATCTGAAAACGGAATATTACGACTTAGGGCTCGCACATAGAAACGAAACGGATGATCAGGTGACGATGGATTCGGCGGAGGCAGCCAAAAAGTACGGCGTCGCGGTAAAGTGCGCCACGATCACGCCGAATGCCGCGCGCATGGACGAGTATCACTTAAAAGAAATGTGGAAAAGTCCGAACGGGACGATCCGCGCCGCTTTGGACGGAACGGTATTCCGTGCGCCGATCCTTGTCAAGGGCATCGAGCCGGTCGTAAAAAACTGGAAAAAACCGATCACACTTGCCCGACATGCCTATGGCGATATTTATAAGAATACGGAGCTGCGCGTGCCGGGAGCGGGAAAGGCAGAGCTTGTCTTTACGGCACAGGACGGGACCGAGACGCGGGCGCTGATCCATCAGTTTGACGGCGCGGGTATCTTACAGGGGATTCACAATACCGACCGTTCGATCACCAGTTTCGCGCACGCATGTTTTCAATATGCGCTTTCCACGAAGCAGGATCTCTGGTTTGCAACGAAGGATACGATTTCCAAAAAATACGATCATCATTTTAAGGACGTGTTTGCCGAATTATATGAGAACGTGTACCGGCAAAAATTTGAGGATGCCGGCATCACGTATTTCTATACGCTCATTGACGACGCGGTCGCGCGCGTCATGAAAGCGGAGGGCGGCTTTATCTGGGCGTGCAAAAATTATGACGGGGATGTCATGAGCGATATGGTAAGCTCCGCCTTCGGCTCGCTCGCCATGATGACGTCCGTGCTTGTATCGCCGGACGGCGTCTACGAATATGAGGCGGCGCACGGAACGGTACAGCGCCATTACTATAAGCATTTGAAAGGCGAGGAGACCTCAACAAATTCCGTTGCGACGATTTTTGCGTGGACGGGAGCGTTAAGGAAGCGCGGCGAGCTCGACGAGCTTCCGGAGCTTATGCAGTTTGCGGACAGACTGGAGAAAGCGACGCTCTCCACGATCGAATCGGGAAAGATGACAAAGGACTTAGCGCTGATCACGAGCCTTTCCGATGTGACGGTGCTAAACAGCGCCGGCTTTATCAAGGCGGTCCGCGAAACGCTCGACGCGGCTGTGTAAGCGGCACGATCGCACAACCCCTAATATACGTTTCGCAATCACCTAAAAGGATTTGGGTGTCAAAAGAGCAAAATGTGGAAAAGATATATCCCGACGCGGGCGTCCGTTACGGATATATCTTTTTTTGCGCGATAAGCTTAAGAAGCGAAGTGTTTCCGGTGCCGCTGCCGTGCCGCGCTATTGCAGATGCAGTCCGCGCAAATGCCCGCGCGCTTTACATTGACATTATTTTAACAGACCATTATAATAAAAGAGAATCATTCAGTAACTAGGGGTAAGCAGATGGAAGAAAAAGAAATATCACAGGCTGTCGTCGCAAGGCTTCCGAGATATTTCCGCTATCTTGGGGAATTGAAGGATCAGGGAGTGGAGCGTATCTCGTCGGGGGATTTAAGCGTTCTCATGGGAGTGACCGCCTCGCAGATCAGGCAGGATTTTAATAATTTCGGCGGCTTTGGCCAACAGGGCTACGGTTATAATGTGGATTACCTGTATCAGGAGATCGGTCATATTTTGGGATTGGACGAGGAGCACAGACTTGTCATCGTCGGTGCGGGTAATTTGGGACAGGCGCTGGCAAACTATGTCAATTTTGAAAAACGGGGGTTTCTTGTAAAAGGTGTGTTCGACGTCAAGGAACAGCTCGTCGGCAGACAGCTGCGCGGTCTGGAGATCATGCATATCGACAGGCTGGAGCAGTTTATGAAAGAGCAAAAGATCGACATTGCGGTGCTGACGGTTCCGAAGGACGGCGCGATCGGGATCGCGAAGCGGCTTGCCGACTGCGGTATCAAGGCGATCTTGAATTTTGCGCATGTCGATCTGAATGTGCCGGACGGCGTGCAGGTGGAGAACGTGCATTTGTCGGACAGCCTGATGAAGCTGGCATACAATATCCATCGGTATGAAAACACGCTTACGGCAAAAAAGCCGGTGGAGCGTGCGTGATACGGCGGACCATGATACAGCCGGACTTGTGATACGACTGGACTATGATACAATCGACTATGATGCAGCCGGACTGCGATGCAATCGGACTGTGACACAGCCGGATATACGGGAGGACAGCTATGATAAAAAATTTTGAATCCGCATTGGAAGGAAAAAAGATAGCGCCGCTCACGATCGATCAGAAATGGCATAAGCTGTTTGCGGTCATTAAGCCGTCGAGGCAGTTAAAGAGTCTGGAAAAGCAATTGGATACGTTATTGAGAAAGCAGGGCAGGGCGACCACGCAGAGCAAGGATATTCGTAAGCTGAAAAGCAAGCTGATGAAGGAAATTCTGGAGATTCAGTCAGCGTCGCAGGACGGGGAGCGCAATGCGGCGACGCAGAAAAAGCTGGACGAAAACACCCGTATGATCAATGAGTGCAACGAAAAGCTGGAACAATATCAGGATGATCTTTTAGAGCTTCCGGCGCAGATCGAACGCGTGAATAAAGAACTGTTGCTGGAGACGATGGAGCTTTGCTATTTTGAATTAAATGAAAATGAGCGCGTGATCGACAAGATCACGGAGTGGATCACGAACGTGCGCATAGAATTAAAAAAACAAATCCTGCGCAGGCAGGACAGGGAGCTCCGCAATCAGGAAGTTTATCACTATCTGCATGGCATCTTCGGTCCGGAAGTGCTCGATATTTTCGATGTGAAATACGATTGGGAGCAAAAAAGAAACGAGCGGATCGAGATGAAAAAGGAGCAGAAACAGGGCGGAGTAAAAAAGGACGCAGACAGCGGACACAGCGCAAAGGGAAATGAAAACAAAGCCGGATGAAGGCCGGTGTGGGAAAGGAAGACCCAAAAGAGAATCAGACAATGGAATATATAGTGACCACGGAACAGATGCGGTTTTGCGACCGTCAGACAAGTGCATATTATCAGATACCGGAGACCGTGTTGATGGAACGCGCGGCGCTTGCGGTCACGCAGGCGGCGCTTCGGATGCTCTTTCGCGGGCAGGGACGGCGGGGGTGCGGCACCCGCGTCCTTGTCCTGTGCGGCGGCGGCAATAACGGCGCGGACGGCTATGCGGCGGCGCGCCTTCTGTTTCAGGAGGGCGTGGAGGTGTGCGCGCTTTTCTGCGGTGAGGAGGAGAGGCGGTCGGACTTAAACCGGATGCAGGCGGCGATCGCGCAGCGCTATGGTGTGCCGTGCTGCGACATGGTTATGCGGGATGGCCGGATGACGATCTGTGAGAGCAAAGACGCGCGGACTGAATATGATAATAAAGAGGCGTATGATCTGGTGATCGACGCGGTTTTCGGCATCGGGCTGTCACGTCCGCTTGAGGGAACGAGAAAGGAGCTTCTTAAGGAAGTCGGCGCATGGAAGGTTCCGGTGCTGGCGGTCGATATGCCGAGCGGGATCGACTCGCAGCGCGGCGCGGTCATGGGATGCGCGCTTGCCGCGGACGAGACGGTGACATTCGGATTCCGCAAACTGGGGCTTATGGTGAATGAGGGCGCCGTTTATGCGGGCAGGGTTTCGGTCGCGAAGATCGGGATCACGGCGGATTCTTTTTTAGGGGAAACACCGAGGCGGTTTCTTCTCTCTTTGCAGGATGCTGCGAAGATGCTTCCCGTGCGAAAAAGAAACGGCAATAAGGGAACGTTCGGAAAGCTGCTTCTCCTAGCGGGCTCTCACGATATGAGCGGCGCATGTACGCTTGCTGCAGCGGCGGCATACCGTGCAGGCGCGGGCATGGTCCGCGTCCTGACATGCAGGGAGAATGTGCCGGCGTTACAGCTTCTGCTGCCGGAGGCGCTGCTGACCGTGGTAGATGCGTCAGCGTCTGTATCGGAAAAAAAAGAAAAGATAAGAGAGGCGGCGGACTGGGCGGATGTGATCGCGGCGGGCTGCGGGATCGGAACGTCGGACGAAATGCGGGAGACGCTTTGGGTCTTATATGATAGATTATGTGACGGGATGGAGGAAAAGCCGTTGATTCTGGATGCGGATGCCTTAAATCTGATCGCGGCTTTAGGGGATGCGAAAGCGTTTCTGCGGAGGAGAAAGCCGTATCGGACCGTTTTGACGCCGCATATCGGCGAACTCTCAAGGCTTTGCGGGCGCAGTATTTCAGAGATTAAAGCGGATTTTGTGAGGATTGCGGAGGAGTTTGCGGCGGATACGGGATGTATTCTTGTGGCGAAGGATGCGCGGACGTATCTGTGTATGGCGGATAAAAACGGCGTGCTCCGCGGATGCTTAAATGAGACCGGAAATGACGGCATGGCAACGGCGGGGAGCGGAGACGTTCTGACAGGAATGATCGCGGCAGCAGCCGCGGTGGCGTCGGATTTATTTGACGCCGCGTGCGTCGGCGTGTATCTGCATGGTCTTTCAGGGGAATGCGCTTCCGCTTTGCTTGGAAAGGAAGCTGTCATGGCGTCTGACCTTGTGGCGCATATATCGGAGGCGTATCGCAGGATACGCGCGGGTGAAGACAGGAAAGGACAGATATGAAGTCAGAGGAAGAAAAAACAGGCGGACCGCAGTTTCAGAGAGTGTGCGCCTATATTGATCTGGATGCGGTCAAGGATAATCTGCACAGGATTCATGCCCGGATGCCGAAGGGGGCAAAGCTTGCCGCCGTGTTGAAGGCGGATGGGTATGGGCACGGAAGCGTCGCCATTGCGCGGGAATTAGAGCAGGAGGACTTCGTATGGGGCTATGCGCTTGCCGTTGCAGAGGAAGCGTATCAGCTTCGGGAAGCCGGCATTAAAAAACCGATCCTTATGCTGGGCTATACGTTTCCGGATTATTATGAGGATTTGATACGGCAGGATATAAGACCGGCGGTATTTAGTCTGGAAATGGCAAAAGCATTTTCCGAGGCGGCATGCCGTATAGGGAAGACGGTCAGGATCCATATCAAAGTCGATACGGGGATGGGAAGGATCGGGATTTTTCCGGGCGGGGAAGGCGTTGCTTTTGTCGATGCCGTATCGAAGATGGAAGGGCTTGAGATTGAAGGAATCTTTACTCATTTTGCGAAAGCGGATGAGGCGGATAAGACCGATACGCGCCGGCAGGCGGCGCGCTTTACGGAACTGATCGCGCGCATAGAACAACAGACGGGGCTGGTGATCCCGATCAAACATTGCTCGAACAGCGCGGCGATTCTGGAACTGCCGGAATTTTGCATGGATATGGCGCGCGTCGGGATCGCCATGTACGGTCTGCTGCCGTCCGATGAAGTGCGTTCGGATGTGGTTCCGCTTACGCCGGCGCTCTCATGGAAAAGCCGCATTGCGTTCGTGAAAATTTTGGAAGCGGGCGCGAGCGTCAGCTACGGCGGACTGTTTACGGCAAAGGAAGCCATGCCCGTCGCCACAATCCCGGTCGGGTATGCGGACGGTTATCCACGAAGCCTGACAGGCAGGGGAAGCGTATTGATCAAAGGGAAACGCTGTCCGATCCTCGGCAGGATCTGCATGGATCAGTTCATGGTCGATATTCGGGAAGTTCCCGATGCAAAAGTCGGGGATGAGGTCGTTCTTCTCGGAGAGGACAGGGGGGAGCGGATCACGGCGGAGGAACTTGGAACACGTTCCGGGCGGTTCAATTATGAACTTGTGTGCGACATCAACAAGCGGATACCGCGCGTTTACTTAAAAGGCGGAAAACCCGTTGCATACAAAGACGATCTGTGCGGCTGCGGGATCGTGGACATTGAAAACGGCTGATGTCTGCGCAGACGGCGTTTGAAAGTATCGTCCGTCGGGATTCCGATCGCTGCCGGATGTGCGAAAACAGCAGTATTGCCGCTTTTTTAGGGGAAGAGGATCAATTTTTACGATTCTTTTCGTATACCGGAAGATATGTTTGTCCATAATGTACATATCAGGTAGGAAGGAAAGGATCGTGGGTTATGAGACGAGGGGACGTGTTTTATGCGGATTTAAGACCGGTTGTAGGATCGGAGCAGGGAGGAGTCAGACCGGTTCTGATCATTCAGAATGATGTTGGCAACCGGCATAGTCCGACTGTGATCTGTGCGGCGATCACATCCAAAATGAATAAGGCGAAGCTGCCAACCCATATCGAGCTGTCCGCACTGCGGTACGATATGGATAAGGATTCTGTGATCCTGCTGGAACAGCTTCGGACGATCGACAAATCAAGATTAAAAGATAAGGTGTGCCACCTGGATGACGAGGTTATGCGCCGGGTTGACAGAGCACTTTGTATCAGTCTTGAAATACATACATGAGAGACTGACGGCACACGGAAAGGAAGGGATATGGATACTGCCGATGCGGCCTTGAGCATCCTGCTGTTTGCAGGATTGCTCGTGATGAACATGATTTTTTACGGGTTCGGTGTTGCGATACAGAACCTGAATATTTCGGATGTGGAGGCGCTTTACGAGCAAAATCACGACAAAAAGTCAAAACGGATATTAAAGGTATCAAAGGGGATCACAAAATACGTGAATACGGTGCAGGTCGTCGTGACGCTTGCGCAGCTCATCATGGGCGGATTTTTCCTGCGGATCTTTATTTCCGCGGCGAGAGGGATATTCCGGCAGCTTACGGATGCGCCGCATATGGCGGTAATACAGCTGATCCTGCAGATGATCCCCGTTATTCTGGCATTCGTGTTTCTAGGCTATATCCTTCTTTTGGTCGGCGTGATGATCCCGAAAAAGATCGCGGCGATCTATCCGGAGAAATGGGCGTATGCCTGTGTGTCCATTACATATGCATTCTGCTTTTTCTTAACGCCCGTGACGTCGCTGATCGATGTGTCGGCAAACGGACTGCTCCGGCTTTTCGGTATCCGGCAGCCGCGCGACGAGGGGGAAGTGACGGAGGAGGAGATCATTTCCATGGTCAACGAGGGACACGAGCAGGGCGTCCTGGAAGAGAGCGAAGCGGAAATGATCACGAACATCTTTGAGTACGGCGATAAGACCGTGCGGGATATTATGACGAACCGCCAGAATATCAAAATGCTGGACGCGCAGATGCGCTTGTCCGATGCGGTCGCGTTTATGCTGGAGGAGAATAACAGCCGTTACCCCGTGTTCAGTGAAACGTCCGACCAGATCATTGGTTTTTTACACTTAAAGGATGCGTGCCGGTATCAGCATAAGCTGCACATGGAAAACGAGAAAGAGCGGAGCGCGGAAAAAGCAGCGGACAACGGAGCAAAGAGCCATGGAGAAAAGCCGTCGGATAACGGCGCAAAGATCCATGGAGAGGGACAGTTGGACAATGCCGCGAAGCCGCACGGGGAGAAGAATGCGGACAGGCATCACAGCGATCCGCGCCTGAAGTCGTGCCGTTCCATCCTGCGCCGCCCGGAGTTTGTGCCGGAGACCATGAACATTGATGATCTGTTTCATTCCATGCAGAGCAAACATTTGCAGATGGTTATCGTTGCGGATGAGTATGGGCAGACGGTCGGACTGGTGACGATGGAGGATATTTTAGAGGAGATCGTCGGAAACATACAGGACGAGTACGACGAGGAAGACCGGTTTATTATAAAAACAGGCAGGGATCGTTTTGTTGCGGATGGCATGACGCCGCTGGAGGAATTGACGCAGATGTTAGGCATTCCGTTTGACGAAGGACTGGAGGTCGATACGCTGAACGGATTTATGATCATGAAAATGGAACATGTGCCGGAGGACAAGGAGCGGTTTTCGATGGAATACGGCGGGTATGAGTTCCAGATCCGGCAGGTGGAAAAGCGCGTGATCCGTTCCGTGCTGCTCACAAAGAAAGAGCCGCAGCCGGAGGAAAAGAACGTTGAAGAGAATGCGGATTCATGATATACTTGCCATAATCAAACATGAGAAAAAAGGGAGAGGGAAACAATGTCGGGACATTCAAAGTTTGCAAATATCAAGCATAAGAAGGAAAAAAACGACGCTGCGAAAGGAAAGATTTTTACGATCATCGGTCGTGAGATCGCTGTTGCGGTCAAAGAGGGCGGCCCCGATCCGACGAACAATTTTAAGCTTGCGGGCGTGATTGCGAAGGCAAAGGCGAACAATATGCCGAACGATACGATCGAGCGCGGCATTAAGAAAGCGGCGGGAGACTTGGGAAATGTCAATTATGAGTACGTCACTTACGAGGGATACGGACCGGGCGGAATCGCCGTGATTGTCGAGGCGCTGACCGATAATAAGAACCGGACGGCAGCCAATGTGCGTTCTGCGTTTACCAAGGGAAGCGGCAGCATCGGCACGCAGGGATGCGTATCGTTTATGTTTGACAAAAAAGGACAGATCATCATTGACAAAGAAGAATGCGATATGGACGCCGATGATCTGATGATGTGCGCGCTTGATGCGGGAGCGGAGGATTTTAGCGAGGAGGAGGACAGCTTTGAGATTCTGACGGCGCCGGATGATTTTCCGGCTGTGTCAAAAGCGCTGGAAGAGGCGGGCGTGGTATCCGTGTCGGCGGAGGTCACGATGATTCCGCAGAATTACGTGAAGTTAAGCGATGAAAAGGACGTCGGACAGTTACAGAGAACGCTTGATCTCTTAGACGAGGACGACGACGTACAGGCGGTATATCATAACTGGGACGAGGATTAAGGAGCGGCGGAAGAATGATCGTACAACCGGGACGCGGATGAAGAAAAAGCGGGAAAGATCATATCACAATCGGGATGAGGACGAAAGCATGAGTGAAAAGTATTCCATAGAGACAACCTGTGTGCAGGGCGGCTGGCAGCCGAAGAAGGGCGAGCCGCGCGTACTGCCGATCTATCAGAGCACGACGTTCAAATATGATACGTCGGAGCAGATGGGACGGTTATTCGATTTAGAGGACAGCGGTTATTTTTATACGAGACTGCAAAATCCGACGAATGACTATGTGGCGCAGAAGATCTGCGAACTGGAGGGCGGTGTGGCGGCAATGCTGACGGCTTCCGGACAGGCGGCAAATTATTATGCGGTATTTAATATCTGCGAGACGGGCAGTCATATTATCGTATCGTCTTCCGTTTACGGGGGAACGTTTAACCTGTTGACCTGCACGCTGCAAAAGATGGGAATTGAGAGCACGGTCGTCGATCCTGACTGTACGCCGGAGGAACTGGACGCGGCGTTTCGTGAGAATACGCGTGCGGTGTTTGCGGAGTCTTTAGCGAACCCGACGCTGATTGTGCTTGATTTTGAAAAGTTTGCGTCCGCCGCACACGCGCACGGCGTTCCGCTGATCGTGGACAACACGTTTCCGACGCCGATCAATTGCAGACCGTTTGCGTACGGTGTGGATATTATCACGCATTCCACGACAAAATATATGGACGGACATGCCATGGCGGTAGGCGGCTGTATCGTGGATTCGGGCAATTTTGACTGGGAGGCCCATGCGGATCATTATCCGGGGCTGACAAGACCGGACGAGTCCTATCACGGCATCGTCTATACGGAGCGGTTTGGAAAAGCGGCGTACATCACAAAAGCGACGGCGCAGCTCATGAGGGATTTAGGTTCCATTCAGTCGCCGCAGAATGCGTTTTTATTAAATGTCGGATTGGAGACGCTGCATCTGAGAATGCCGCGGCACTGCGAGAATGCGCAGAAGGTTGCGGAGTATTTAAGCGGAAGGGATGAAGTGGCATGGGTGCGTTATCCCGGTCTTGAGACGGACCGCTATCATGCGCTGGCACAGAAATATATGCCGGACGGGACATGCGGCGTATTGGCGTTCGGCTTAAAGGGCGGCAGGGAAGTCGCCGTCCGTTTTATGGATCATCTGAAGTTGACGGCGATCGTCACGCATGTGGCGGATGCGAGGACGTGCGTACTGCATCCGGCAAGCCATACGCACAGGCAGATGACGGATGAACAGTTACAGGAAGCGGGTGTGGAACCCGATCTGATCCGGTTTTCATGCGGACTTGAAAATGTCGGAGATATGATCGGGGACATCAAACAGGCTCTTGCAGCCATATAGGGTACGGTATGAATATAAAAAAGATAAAATCGTCATGGTTCTTTTTTGCCATCTATGTAATTACATATTTGTATCTTGGCGTATGCATCGGCAAGGCGATGAGTACGATGCTGAATCTGGGCGGAGCGGCGCTCTCCTGTATCATGGTGGTCATGGTGATCCTGCTCGCTTTTGTCGGCTGCGCCGCGGCGCTGATCGTACTCATGAAAGCGCGGCCGAAGAACGAAAAGGCGGAGGTACGCCGCAGAAGGCGCAGGGCGTTGAGGAAGGACAGCTTTTTTGTGAAAGAATTACTTCCGGCGCTTGCAAGCTATCTGCTGGTGGTGGTCAGCCGCGGCGTTTATATTGTGCAGTTTTCGGGCGGAAAGCTTACGGGAAATGTCGGATTGTATGAGCGGATCTGTTCGGGAGCGGGCGTGGAATTTGATGTTTTCCATGGGATTGAGCGGCTGTATGCATATTTGCTGAAAGGCTTCTGTATTCTTTTGGGAAATGTGCCGGACGCCGTATATATGTTAAATCTGATCTGTCAGGTGATCCTCGCATTCTGTTGTTATCTGTTTTTGCGGGCGGCTGCGGGAAAAGCGGCGGCGGTTTCCGCGTCCGTACTCTTTTTGTGTGTTCCCTATTTTTACCACGCGTTGATCGACTGCGGTCCGGCGCAGCTTTTTATGGCGCTGTGCATAGCGGTCGTCTGCACTGCGGCATATGCCGTCCGGCGGAGTGTGTTCGAGCTTGGCGGGAAGGGAATGTATCCGGCTTATCTCGTGTGCGGACTGGCGTCGGGAATCCTTCTTGCGCTGGATTTAACGGCGCTGCTGATTCCGGTCACCGTGGTTGTGGTCTTTCTGGTCAGCGTGCGGGGACGGCGCATGGAACTTGCCTGTTACGTGTTCGGCGTGTTGATCGGGATCCCGGCGGGAATGGTTTTGCTGAATATGGATCCCTCCGGCGTGCTGTTTAGCGCAAAGCCGGCTTCCGAACCTTTCGTGACAAGGGCGGTGCATGATTTTGGCAGCTATATCGGCGCTTATGAATCCGGATTGTTTTCACCGGCGTTGTTTGTGGCATTGCCGAAGAATCTTGTGATACTCTGCGTCATTGCGTTCGGCGGGATTGCGGCGGTGTTGTTCTTTTGGTGCGGGCATGATGTGCTGCGCATCATTGCGATACCGTATTTCCTGACGGTGCTGTTTGCTGTTTTTGACATTGGGTCTGCGGTCGGTTCCGATACCGGTTTTCTGATTGCCTGTGCCGGTGTGCTTACGGCGGCGCTGACCGTCGGCATGATCTATCTGATCGGGCAGCCTGTCACGGAGGTGGAAGCGCGCAGGAAGAAGGCGGATGCAGAGAAGGAAGCGGACGGAGCGCACGAAAGACGGCTCGGACGTAAAAAGAAATCGGATGAGGCTGGCGGCGGTGAGGAAAGCGTAGAAAGCGTTTCGCAGGAGAAAACCGCAGACGTTTCCGAAAAGAAACGGCGGAAGAAGGAGAAGAAGGCGGTAAAAGAGGAAGCGCAAAGGAAGAATACGGCGGAAGGAAAGCCGCAGGAAGAAAAGCCGCGCTTGATCGAGAATCCGCTGCCGCTCCCCAAAAAGCGCGAGCATCGGGAAATGGACTATGCCCGTGAAGTTCCGACGGATCGTATGCACTATGATGTGGAAGTCCGTGACGGTGACGACTTTGACCGATAGAGTCAAAACACAAAAAAACGAATAATCGTATCACAGGATGACATACTAAAGGAGAATCCAAGTCGTGGGTTCTCCTTATTCTATTAAAAACGGACAATATAAAAATTCTATGCAGCCATTTACCATAATGCAATAGAAAGGGGCGGAAAAACGGTATGTCAAAAAAGAAACAGCATCAGCAGGCGAAAAACGGTCAAGGCAGCCGCCGCGATCAGGAAAGCCATCATGACCGCGGAAATCGTAACGATTCAGGCAGTCAGAAAAAAGAAGACCGTGAGCAGCAGAAACTCGTGGATGAAAAAATAAAAGAGAATGGTCAGGTGGTCTTAAAACATGAGGAAAAAGGGCGTAATATTCATCTGATCTCCATTATAGGAGAGGTGGAGGGACATGAATGCCTCGGCGGGAACACCAAGACGACAAAGTATGAGCATATCCTGCCTCAGCTCGCGGCGATCGAGGACAGCGATGAGGTGGACGGACTTCTTGTGTTATTAAATACGGTCGGGGGCGATGTGGAAGCCGGACTCGCGATCGCGGAGATGATCGCGTCTTTGAGCAAGCCGACAGTCTCGCTTGTTCTTGGCGGCAGTCACAGTATCGGTGTGCCGATCGCGGTGAGTACGGATTATTCTTACATTGTGCCGTCGGCGACCATGGTCATTCATCCCGTGCGTTTAAGCGGCATGGTGATCGGTGTGCAGCAGACCTTTGATTATTTCCGGCAGATTCAGGACCGGATACTGGATTTTATCGAATCGCACTGTGGGGCAAGAAAAGGGCGGCTGGAAGAGCTGATGATGGAGACGGAGATCCTGACGAAGGACGTCGGAACGATTCTTGTGGGCGGCGAGGCCGTGGAAGAAAAAATCATTGATGCGGTGGGCGGAATCCATGAGGCGTTTGAAAAACTGAGGGAGTTAATGGAAAATCAATGACAAGATGGCGCAAAAATGCTATAATAATCCGGAAGTTCTAAATTCCCCATCGGAGAATGCCGCAAAAACAGGCATTCTCCGCAGGGATGACGGAGGTTATTATGGCGTCAGGAAATACGCGCTCAGGACAGGGAAACAGACGGCGTTCGTCTGCGGGAGCAGGCAGCCGGACAAATACAAGGAATACGGGCAGTACGAGCCGCAAAACACAGAATGGGAATCGGAATACGGCGGCTTCGTCAAAGCGTCGGACAAGCGGTAAAACGCAGGGGGTGCAGGAGTCGGCATTGGGCAATGAGATCTTACTCATTGTCTGTTTTGCGTTCTGCATTCTGTTGTTTTTGTGCAATTTTTCCGTGATGGGACCGTTTGGAAAGGCGGTAAAAGGTGTGATGTTCGGCATGTTCGGCGTGGTTGCCTATGTGCTGCCGATCGCTCTTTTCATCGGCATTGCCCTGCATATTTCCAACGAGGGGAGCCGTGCCGTCCGCAGGAAACTGATCGCAGGCGCGGTCCTGATCTGGTGTGCCGCGATTGCGGCGGAGATGATCGCCGTTCCGCTTGCGGACATACGAGGAAATCTGATCGCGGAACTGTTTTTACAAAGCAGGGATGAACTGAAAGGCGGAGGGCTCATCGGCGGACTTCCCGCCTATCCGATGATGAAATACTTAAAAGGGATCGGCAGCGCGCTTGTGCTCATCGTGATGATCCTGATTTCGCTCGTGATCATCACGGAGAGGTCCTTTATCGACGGCGTAAAAAAAGGAAGCCGGCGCGTTTATGATACGGCGAAGGAATCTGCGGAGCGCCACAGGGAGGAACGCGCGCTGCGCCATGAGGAATACGAGGAGGACGATGCGGACGGATATGACGACGATCCTGAGCCGGATGAGGCGGAGGCGGATTCATACAGGCGGGAGAGCCGCCGGATGCTGAGAGGAACCGACCGCCGCGGCAGGAGGGCAGGCGAGCGGGAGACGGAAGAAGAGCACCGGGCGCCCCGTATGGAAAAGAAGGTCAGCGGTGTCAGCGAAGACACGACGCTTGTGAAAAAACGTCCGGGGACTTATCACAGCGAAAATATGCATGAGATTACATTGGACGATATTCCGGACGATCCGGAGACGGTACAGGATTCCTTGGAACCGCTGCCTTCTGATGATGCGTTTGCCTTTGACCTGTATCGGACGATGCCGGAGCCGCGCGGCGTTTCGCAGGCAGGCAGACTTATCGGTATGCCGGACGCGGACGGATCGTTTTCGGGCATGCCGGATGCGGCAGGGGAGCCTGCCGGGAGCACAGCCGGCGCACAGATGCGCACAGCCGCAGACTTATCGGACGACATGCGGGAGATCACGGGTTTTGCGCATGACGACGCGGAAACATCCTCCGGGAATGCGTACAAGCCGCGGGGCGCGGATACGTTCGGCGAGGCGATGGAGAGCGGCTATCAGCCGCAGAAGCCCGGCCACAGTTTCGGCGTAAAAGAAGAATACCGGACGCCCGACCAGAAAAAAGCGGACGCTGCGGTCGTACCAAACATCAAGCCGGCCGCAAAACCGAAGAAATACATATTCCCGCCGATCCATCTGCTAAAGAAAAGCGAAGGAAAGGGAAGCGGGGATTCCGCAAGACAGTTAAAGGAAACCGCGGCAAGGTTGCAGCAGACATTAAAAACATTCGGTGTCAACGTGACGATCACCGACATCAGCCAGGGACCGGCGGTAACGCGCTATGAAATGCAGCCGGAACTCGGCGTAAAGGTCAGCAAGATTGTGGCGCTTGCCGACGACATCAAGCTGAACCTGGCGGCGACGGACATCCGGATCGAGGCGCCGATCCCAGGAAAGGCGGCAGTCGGCATCGAAGTGCCGAATAAGGAGAACAGCGCCGTCAATCTGCGGGAGCTTTTGGAATCCGATGCATTTAAGAAATTCCCGTCGTCGATCGCGTTTGCCGTCGGGAAAGACATCGGCGGACAGACCGTGGTTTTTGACATCGGCAAAATGCCCCATGTGCTGATCGCGGGTTCGACGGGATCGGGAAAATCCGTGTGTATCAACACGCTGATCATGAGTATTCTTTATAAAGCGCATCCCGACGACGTGAAGCTGATCATGGTCGATCCGAAAGTCGTCGAGCTGAGTGTGTATAACGGGATCCCGCATCTGCTCATTCCGGTCGTGACCGATCCGAAAAAAGCGTCGGCGGCGCTGCAGTGGGCTGTCGCGGAAATGACGGAGCGCTACAAGAAATTCGCCGATCACAATGTGCGCGACTTAAAAGGATATAACAAACTTGCCGAAAGCACAAAAGATGCGGGGGACGGTTCCGCGCCTGTGAAAATGCCGCAGATCATCATTATCGTCGATGAGCTTGCGGATTTGATGATGGTGGCGTCCAATGATGTCGAGGAGGCGATCGTGCGTCTGGCGCAGCTTGCGCGCGCGGCGGGCATTCATCTTGTGATCGCGACGCAGAGACCGTCCGTTGACGTCATTACGGGACTGATTAAGGCGAACATGCCGAGCCGGATCGCGTTCGCGGTCTCCAGCGGCGTGGATTCCCGTACCATTCTCGATATGAACGGGGCGGAAAAGCTGCTCGGCAAAGGAGATATGCTGTTTTATCCGCAGGGCTATGCGAAGCCGGCGCGTGTGCAGGGCTCCTTTGTGTCCGATAAAGAGGTTTCCGACGTCGTGGACTTTTTGAAGCGGCAGGCGGTCGGGGACGATTACGGCGCGCAGTTAGAGGAAAAGATCGCGAATATGACGTCTGCCGGAGGGGACGGCGCATCGGGCGGCGGTGCGTCCGATCTGGACGAATTGTTTGCAGAGGCGGGGCGCTTCATCATTGAAAAAGATAAAGCGTCGATCGGCATGGTACAGCGGGCGTTCCGCGTCGGCTTTAACCGTGCGGCGCGCATCATGGATCAGCTTGCCGAAGCCGGTGTGGTCGGCGAGGAGGAAGGCACAAAACCGAGAAAAGTGCTCATGAGCATGGAGCAGTTTGAACAGTATCTGGCTTGACAAGTATGGAGGTTCAGAATGAAGAGTGATATTGAAATCGCGCAGGAAACAGAACTTTATCCGATCGTCAGCGTGGCGGAACAGATCGGGATCGGAGAGGACGATCTGGAGCTTTACGGAAAATATAAGGCGAAGATTTCCGAGGCGTGTCTCAAGCGCCTGAAGGAGGAGCCGGACGGAAAGCTTGTGCTTGTCACGGCGATCAATCCGACGCCTGCGGGGGAAGGAAAGACGACAACGACGGTCGGACTCGGACAGGCGTTTGCCAAATTAGGAAAAAAGGCGGTCATTGCGCTCAGAGAACCCTCGTTAGGTCCGTGTTTCGGCATCAAGGGCGGCGCGGCGGGCGGCGGCTATGCGCAGGTCGTTCCGATGGAGGACTTGAATCTGCATTTTACGGGTGATTTTCATGCCGTTACCGCGGCGAACAATCTGCTTGCCGCCATGATCGACAATCATATCATGCAGGGAAACGCGCTCCGCATCGACACAAGGCAGATCGTCTGGAAACGCTGTCTGGATATGAACGACCGCGCGCTCCGCAATACCGTGATCGGTATGGGAGGAAAAACGGACGGTTTTGTGCGCGAGGAGCATTTTGTCATTACGGTCGCGTCCGAGATCATGGCGGTCTTATGCCTTGCGGAGGATATGGCGGACCTAAAAGCGCGGCTTGCAAGGATCGTTGTGGCATATGATCTTGACGGAAAGCCAGTCACGGCGGCGGATGTATCCGCAGTCGGCGCAATGGCGGCGCTCTTAAAGGACGCGATGAGTCCGAACCTCATACAGACGCTGGAGCATACGCCGGCGCTCGTGCACGGCGGACCGTTCGCCAATATCGCGCATGGCTGTAACAGTGTGCGCGCGACGAAGGCGGCGCTGAAACTGGCGGATTACTGCATCACGGAGGCAGGCTTCGGCGCGGACCTCGGCGCAGAGAAATTTTTTGACATCAAATGCGCGCAGGCTGGCTTAAAACCGGATGCGGTCGTGCTCGTCGCAACGATCCGCGCCCTAAAATATAACGGTGGCGTGGCAAAAGACAATCTGAATACGGAAAACCTTGACGCACTGAAAAAAGGCATTGTCAATTTGGAGAAGCATATCGAAAATATCAAGCATTACGGCGTTCCCGTCGTGGTGACGCTCAATTCGTTCTTAACGGATACCGAAGCGGAGCTTTCCTTTGTGAAGCGCTTCTGCGAGGAACGGGATTGTGCGTTCGCGCTTTCCCGCGTCTGGGAGCGCGGCGGCGAAGGCGGTCTGGAACTAGCGGAGGCGGTATTAGAGACATTAGAGACAAAGGAAAGTCATTTTCAGCCGCTCTATGAGCCGGAAATGCCGCTTCGGGAAAAAATGGGGACCATCGCGAAAGAAATTTACGGTGCGGACGGCGTTGTTTTTTCCGACGCGTGCGAAAAACAGCTTGCCCGCATAGAGGCGCAGGGTTACGGCAATCTGCCGGTATGCATGGCAAAAAACCAGTATTCGCTCTCGGATGATGCGGCAAAGCTCGGACGTCCGACCGGATTTACGGTGCATGTGCGCGAGGCATATGTCTGCGCGGGAGCCGGCTTTGTCGTTGCGCTGACGGGAACGGTCATGACGATGCCGGGACTGCCGAAGCAGCCTGCGGCGCACCGCATCGATGTAAATGAGGACGGTGTGATTACGGGATTGTTTTGAAAATTTGTTTTTGGGCGGGATTCGGGTGTCAAAAGCCCTGTAATGAAATTGGTGTTCGCAGATTGCATAAAAGAAATCTGCCAAGCAGCGTTTATGAACAGGGCTTTCGACACCCAAATCTTAATGGGTAATCACCTAGTAGTTGCAATACAGAAAGGAGCAGTAACATGCCGCAGATCATCGACGGGAAAGCCATATCGGCACAGATAAAAGAAGAAGTAAAGGAAAAGGTTGCAATGTACCGGGAACGGGGAGCGGAGATTACGCTTGCGGTCATTCAGGTCGGGAACGATCCGGCGTCCAGCGTGTATGTCGGTAATAAGAAAAAAGCCTGCGCATATGTAGGGATCCGTTCGCTTGCTTATGAGCTTCCGGAGGAGACGACCGAGGAAGAACTCTTAAAGCTGATCGCAGACTTGAACGGGCGGAAAGATGTGCACGGCATTCTGGTACAGCTTCCGCTGCCTGAACAGATTGATGAGAAAAAAGTGATTTGTGCGATCGATCCGCGCAAGGATGTGGACGGGTTTCACCCGCAGAACGTCGGCGCGCTCTGTACGGGGCAGGATGGGTTTGTCTCCTGCACGCCGGCAGGGATCATCCAGCTGCTTGCGCGTTCCGGCATTGCGATCGGGGGAAAAGAGTGCGTCGTTATCGGGCGCAGCAATATTGTCGGCAAACCGATGGCGCTTCTTCTTTTAAGAGAAAATGGAACCGTTACGATCTGCCATTCTAAGACAAAAGACGTAAAGGAAGCGGCAAAACGGGCGGATATTCTGATCGCCGCGGTTGGAAAGCCGCGCATGATCACGGAGGAATATGTGAAAGAAGGCGCGGTCGTGATCGACGTCGGCATTCACAGAAACGCGGACAATAAACTGTGCGGGGATGTGGATTATGAATCCGTCATGCCGCATACGTCCGCCATCACTCCCGTGCCGGGCGGCGTCGGACCGATGACGATCGCCATGCTGATGTACAATTGCGTGGAGGCATACCGCTTCTGTGAACAAAATCAATGAGGATACGTAAATGAAATGTCCCGTATGCGGAAATGAGATCAAAGAAGAACAGCTCTACTGCGAATCGTGCGGCTATGAGATCCGTATTGTGCCGGATTTTGATCCGGAGCTGGACACAAACATCCGTGAGTCCATGATAGAGGTGGTCAGCGGGCTTGTGGAGGAGGATGCGGATGAAGAACCGGAAGTACGTGCGTCCGGCGGCGCGGCGCTTAGGGATGCAGAGGACGATGTTCCGTGGTATGAAGCGGACGAACGCCCAAGCCTTCTTCTTGGAATCTTTCATTTTTTGAAAAAAAGAAAAAAAGCGGCACTGATCCTGTTGTGTCTGTTGATCGTGGCTGTCGGAGTGACCGTTGTTTTGGGAATGCGGCGCGCGGGCAGACAGACATACCGTTATCAGTATGATCAGGGGATTCTGGCGGCGGAGCGCGGAGATTATGAGCAGGCGGTCGCCTGCATGAGACAGGCGATCCATTATGATAACCAGCAGCCGGAAGCGCGGATGATGATGGCGGGCTATTATGAGCAGATGGGGGAACTGCAGAGCGCGTCCGAGATTTATCTGGACCTCATATCCTACGACGAGTACCGGGCGGAGGCCTATGAGCGGATCGTCGCGATCTACGAATCAGAGGAACGTTATCTGGAGATCTGCAATCTGATGGAGCGCTGCGAATACGAGGAAATCCGCACAAATTATAACCAATATCTGGCGGGGGAACCGATTTTCAGCATTGCGGACGGCGTGTATGAAGACGCGCAGCTTTTGAAGATCAGCGCCAATACAAACGGTATCATTTATTATACGCTGGACGGGACGATGCCCGATGAGGCGGACTTGGTCTATACGAGCCCGATTCTCTTAGAGTCCGGCGAATATCGGATTCAGGCGATTTTTATTAACGAGTTCGGCATGATGAGCAAGGTGCACAGCGGACTGTTCGACATTGAGGCGGAGCCGCCGAACGAGCCGGTCATTACGCCCGACGGCGGGGACTATTCCGTGCCCGAATATATCAGCGTTGAGGTACCGCAGGGCTGTACGGTTTATTACACGACGGACGGCACGATGCCGGATGATAACAGCACGCCGTATACCCGCGACATCTGTATGCCGTTAGGCGCTACGCTGTACCGGTTCATTTCCTATAATGAAGAGCGTGTCGCAAGCAATATCACGCAGGTGGAATATCATCTGAACTTAGAGGAACCGCCTTACAGCCCGTATCAGGCGCTGCTGATCACAACGGCGGGATTGACGGACCGGGGCATTCTGCTTTCCATGCAGGGGGAAGTTGCCGGGGCGAAAGGTACTTATTCTTATGAGACGCAGGCGGCGTTTGTCTATCAGGGAGAAATTTATTATTTGGTGTCGGAATATTATACGGATGAATCCGGAAGCCGCTATCAGAGCCAGACGAAATATGCGGTCAGCGTGGTTTACGGCTCCCTGCATCAGACAGCGATGGATGCGGACGGACATTATACCGTCATTGATTTCTGATTTTAAGTATGGTATCATGTCGAAAGACATGATACCGCGCCGGAGCGAAGCGGAGTGCGCATGGAAGTAGCATGATTGCGAAGCAAACATGGTATCATGTCGAAAGACATGATACCGCGCCGGAGCGAAGCGGAGTGCGCATGGAAGTAAAAATGAAGGAGAGAGCGGAAATGTACAAGATTTTAGAAGCAGAAGAACTGACAACCAATATTTACAAAATGGTCGTCGAAGCAAAAAGGACAGCCGCAGCGTGTATGCCGGGGCAGTTCGTGATCGTGAGAACGGACGAAGGCAGCGAGCGTATACCGCTTACGATTTGTGATTATGATAGAGAAAAAGGGACGGTCACCATTGTTTTTCAGACGGTCGGCGCGTCCACCTATAAAATGGCAGACTTAAAAGCCGGAGACAGCTTCCATGATTTTGTCGGGCCGCTTGGACGCCCGTCGGAGCTGACGGAGGAGTCCGAAGAGGCGCTTCGCAGCAAGAAGATCCTGTTTGTGGCGGGAGGCGTCGGCACGGCGCCCGTATATCCGCAGGTGAAGTGGTTAAAGGAGCACGGCGTTCATGCGGATGTCATCGTCGGCGCGAAGACGAAGGATCTGCTCATCTTAGAGAAAGAAATGGAAGCGGTCGCGGGAAATCTCTATGTGACAACGGACGACGGTTCTTACGGGAGAAGCGGCATGGTAACGCAGACGATCAAGGATCTCGTGACGGAAGAAGGAAAGCGTTATGACGTCTGTGTTGCGATCGGACCGATGATCATGATGAAATTCGTGTGCAAAATGACGGAGGAATTGAACATCCCCACGGTCGTCAGCTTAAACCCGATCATGGTGGATGGAACGGGTATGTGCGGCGCCTGCCGTGTAACGGTCGGGGACGAAGTGAAATTTGCCTGCGTGGACGGTCCGGAGTTTGACGGACATAAGGTGAACTTTGACGAGGCGATGAAGCGCCAACAGATCTACAAGACCGAGGAGGGGCGCGCATATCTTGCCGCCAAAGAGGGGAATACCCACCACGGCGGATGCGGCAATTGCGGTTAAGGTTTACATGGCAAATAGACAAAAAGATAGAAAGGTATGGTTTTGAATCATGGACGTATTAAAGAAAGTTCCCGTTTCCGAACAGGAGGCGGCTGTAAGAGCAACCAATTTTGAGGAAGTATGCCTTGGCTACGGCAAAGAAGAAGCGACAGAAGAGGCATCCCGCTGTATCAACTGTAAAAATGCACAGTGCATCAAAGGATGTCCCGTGTCGATCAATATTCCGGCGTTTGTGGAGCAGGTAAAGCTTGGCGATCTGGCGAAGGCATACGAGATCATTTCCGAGTCCAGCGCGCTTCCGGCAGTCTGCGGCCGCGTATGTCCGCAGGAGAGCCAGTGCGAGGGCAAATGTATCCGCGGCATCAAGGGCGAGCCGATCTCCATTGGGAAACTGGAGCGTTTCGTTGCGGACTGGGCGCGGGAAAACGGTATTGTTCCCAAGGTTTCCGCAGAGAAAAAAGGAAAGAAAGTCGCCGTGATCGGTTCCGGTCCTTCCGGTCTGACCTGCGCGGGCGATCTGGCGAAAATGGGCTATGACGTGACGATCTTCGAGGCGCTTCATGAGCCGGGCGGCGTGCTCGTATACGGCATCCCGGAGTTCCGTCTGCCGAAGGAGAGCGTCGTGCGCACAGAGATCGAGAATGTGAAGGCGCTCGGCGTGAAGATTGAGACCAATTGCGTGGTCGGTAAGTCGGTGACGATTGACGATCTCATGAAGAATGAGGGATTTGAGGCGGTATTTATCGGTTCCGGCGCGGGACTGCCCAAATTCATGAGCATTCCGGGCGAGCAGGCAAACGGCGTCTTTTCCGCAAACGAGTACCTGACGAGAAGCAACCTGATGAAGGCGTTTGACGAGACGGCGGATACGCCGTTAATGCGCGGCAAAAAGGTTGCCGTTGTCGGCGGCGGCAATGTGGCGATGGATGCGGCGAGAACAGCGCTTCGTCTCGGCGCGGAGGTGCATATCGTGTACCGGCGCAGCGAGGAAGAACTTCCTGCCAGAGTGGAGGAAGTGCATCATGCAAAAGAAGAAGGTATCATCTTCGATTTATTGACCAATCCGGTCGAAATTCTGGAGGACGAGAATAACTGGGTGAAAGGAATCCGCTGCATCCGTATGGAGCTTGGCGAGCCGGATGCATCGGGCAGACGCCGCCCGGTTCCGGTTGCCGGAAGCGAGTTTGTCATTGAGGTGGATACGGTGATCATGGCGCTCGGCACATCGCCGAATCCGCTGATCTCCTCGACAACAGAGGGACTGACGGTCGATAAGCGCAAATGCATCATTGCCGACGATGAGAACGGAAAGACTGAGAAAGAGGGCGTGTTCGCGGGCGGCGACGCCGTGACGGGCGCCGCGACGGTCATTCTGGCGATGGGCGCCGGCAAGGCGGCGGCAAAGGGAATCGACGCGTATTTGTCCGATAAGGCTTGAAGCATCAGGGAGGAAAACGGCAATGCCATGGTGTCCGGTCTGTAAAAATGAATATAAAGAAGGCGTTACGGTGTGTGCCGACTGCGGCACGGCGCTGGTGGATTCTCTGGAAGAGCGAAAGGAAGTCCTTCTCTGCAAAGGGGAAGAAGCGCTGATCCTGCGGATGCAGAAGTTTTTGGAATATAATGACATTCCTGTCGTTTTTGAACAGGAAGAAGAGGAGGCGCGCCTTTACGTTCTTCCAAAACAGGAACGCAAAGCAAAGCAGGCAATCAGTGTATTCTTAGTGGAATCTGCGGCGGAGGCGGAGCGGCGGTCCGCACAGGAAAAAGACGGGAGACGGGTGGAAGAAAGCCGTTTCGATGAGGCAGTCGGTCTTACCGAAAAGGAAGCGGAAGAACAGGATACCGAAGAGGCGGATTCGAAAATATCGGCGGCTGGCGGCGCGGAAAAAATGGCTTCTGTCACAGCGGGAGCAGAGGAATCCGCAGATCAGGAAGAAGAAGCGGAAAATCCGGACGGCGCGGAGG
The DNA here is from genome assembly GCA_023667365.1 of bacterium. Classification (GTDB taxonomy): domain Bacteria; phylum Bacillota; class Clostridia; order Lachnospirales; family Lachnospiraceae; genus DLAJ01. The sequence goes on from JAMPAG010000034.1 coordinate 27,771, forward strand.
AAGAAAACGCACTGCTCAAGCCGGAAACAGAGGAAGAAACATTCGCAGACGGGGAGGAAACCGTTCCGTCATGGGATCTGTGGGGCGGCTATAAAGGAAATCCGCGGGAGCAGAGCGGCGGCGTATACCACAAAAAGAGCGAGCGGGCGGACGACTTAAAAAGTTCCGGCGAAGTGCTGCTTGGGTTCGGGGTCCTTGGCTGTATCGCATTGTTACTGATTGACTTCGGCGTTTTGCCGATTCGGTTCGGCAACCGGATCATGATGAACGGGATCCTATTTGCGCTCTTTTTCTTTTTTATCGGGTTCGGCATTTATTCGCTGAAAGGCGCGCGTAAGTTCCGTGCGGAGGCGTCGGACGAGGATGCGCTGACGGAGCGGATTGACGCGTGGGTAAAGGCGAATCTGACCGCGAAGGAAATTGATGAGGCGGCGGAATTAGAGGAATCGGATGCGGAGGAAATCTGCTTTTTTAAGAGCACGGAAGTGATCAA
>JAMPAG010000035.1 GCA_023667365.1 bacterium
GGATCGGTCTGCATGGATGCAGACCGAAACAGATTCGCTATAGAATATATGCTTTGGAATCATTATAGCAAAGGACCTGTTTCATCGTCAAGTCCTAGCCCCACGATACCCTTCTTACATCCTCAAAAACTCCACCACATGCGCAAGCCCCATCCCATGCGACGCTTTGACAAGGATCGTATCTTCCGGCTGTAAAACATCCGGCAGTTCCTTCTCCAATTCCTCCAATGTATCCACATGCAGCACCCGCATTCTCTGATCGTCCGTATGGGGCAGCTCCTTCCCGCTTTCCCTTGCGGCATCGCACAGCTCTTTCGCCAGGGTGCCGACACCGATCAGCACATCGCATTTTCCCTGCGCTGCGTACACGCCGATCTCCCGGTGCAGCTGCCGCTCGTTCTCCCCCAATTCAAACATATCCCCCAGAATCGCCACGCGGCGCGTCGCCGCACTCGACAACAGATCCAACGCGCCGCGCACCGATGCCGGACTCGCGTTATAGCAATCGTCAATGATCGTGCGATCCGCGAGGCGGATAATGTTGCTTCTGCCGCCGACCGGCTTCACCGATACGATTCCCGCCTGAATCTGCCCGATCCCGATTCCCAGCGCCATGCCGACCGCCGTGGCGGCAAGCGCATTATAAACCATATGCACCCCCGGCAGCGGGATCTGCGCCTCGAAATCCCCCTGCGGCGTATGGATACGGCAGTTCGTTCCGAACAGTCCGCGGTTTTCGATCTCATCGGCATAATAAGCATTCTCTGCGGACAGCCCGAAAAAGACAGGGCGGATTCCCCTGACTTCCCGCACCGTACACAGCTTATCGTCATCCCCGTTCAAAAAAATATGCGCGCTCGGCGACATGTAATCGAAAATTTCCGACTTAGCCTTCAGAATACCGTCCCGCGTATGCAGGTTCTCCAGATGGCACTGCCCGATATTGGTTATGACACAAATGTCAGGTCTTGCAATCTTGCTCAATCGGTGCATCTCCCCAAACTCGCTGATTCCCATTTCCAATACCGCCGCCTCATGCTGCGCCTCGATTGTAAGAACCGTCAACGGCAGTCCGATCTCATTATTGTGATTTCCCGCCGTTTTCAACACCTTAAATCGCTGGGCAAGCACCGATGCAATCAACTCCTTGGTGCTCGTTTTACCGACGCTTCCGGTAATCCCGACCACCGGGATCGACAAGGTGCGGCGGTAACATTCCGCCATATCTTTTAACGCCTGCAGGCTGTCCTTTACCAAAATGAACGGTCCCGCCGCATCTTTGGGAACACGCTCGCAGATCACGCCCAGCGCACCTTTTGCAAATACCTGCGCAATATAATGGTGCCCGTCCGTCCGTTCTCCCTTAACCGCAATAAAAACGCCGCCTTCCTGTATCTCACGGGAGTCGATCGCCACCTGCGCCGCGTTTCTTTCCGTCTGCTCTTCATATCCGCGCGCGTGCAGGATCCCGCTGCACGCCGCCGCCATTTCACGCAATGTCATGCCCTGTCGAATGCTCCTTTCCTATCTGTTACGGCTCCAACTCCCCACGCCGGCATTTTCGATACATTTTGTCCGCATCCTTTCCGTCTGATTCCTGCCTTTGTTCGACATCTTCCCGTAATCCTGTCACAATCCGTACTTCCCCATCGACACCCGGATGATCCACTCGCATAACGCTTCAAAATCCATCCCCGCTGCCGCTGCTTCCTGCGGAATGAGCGACGTCGGCGTCATGCCCGGCAGCGTATTCCCCTCCAGACAGTACAACTGCTCCTTTTCATCCATCATAAAGTCAAACCGCGCATACGTCTTGATCCCCAGCGCATGGTACGCGCGGACGGCAATCTCCTGCACCTCTCTCGTCTTTTCCTCGCTAAGCTGCGCCGGACAAGTCTCAATCGTACTGCCCGCCTGATATTTATTCTTATAGTCATAGAAGCCTTCCTTCGGCGCGATCTCCACGACGGGAAGCGCTCTTCCCTCCATGACGCACACCGTCAGCTCCCTTCCCTTGATGTACCGCTCAATCAAAAGATCACCGCCGTATCGCGCCGCGTCCTGCATGGCGGCACGGTACTCCGCATCATGATTTACCATATAAACGCCCACGCTCGAACCGCTGCATGTCAGCTTGACCACACAGGGATATTCCACCTTGGGCGCAGCCTCACCCTCGCGCACAAACACTTCATCCGGCGTCGGGATCCCATGATAGCGGAACAGTTTCTTTGTCAGCGCCTTATCCATGGCAAGCGCGCTGCTCACATAATCGGTTCCCGTATACCGGATATGAAACAGGTCAAACGCCGCCTGCAATTTCCCGTTTTCCCCATTCTCTCCGTGCAACGCCAAAAAAACAAGATCCGCCTGCGAACAGATGTCAATCACATGCGGTCCAAAAAACACATCCGGATCTCCCTTCCGCATGGCTCTGACCGCAGATATGTCAGGACTTTCCACGCCGACCGCGCCGATCCCCTCCGACCAGTCGCGCTCCGCATCAAACACCGCTTCCGCATCATCCCCGTCATATCCGAGATAAACATCCAGCAGCACCGCCTGATGACGCTTCCGGACTGCCTCATAAATCATGCGTCCCGACATCAGCGACACATCCCGCTCCGTACTTGTTCCCCCTGCCAAAACAACAATCTTCAATTTGTTTCCTCCGTTTCCGCCTTCATGATCTCACACATCAATAAGATCAGTGCCGACACCTGCTCTCCGTCATCGGTCAACATCTCCTCCGCCAGATAAGCGCCCGCGGGGAGATAACTCTCCCCTTTGGGATTACGCCCCAAAAGATAATGCAGCTGATTTTCCTGCACCGTCACATATTCCTGATTTGTGATCACATAATTGACGATGGCAAATTTTACCATATCGCCACACAGTCCGTCCGGATGCTCTGCTGCCGCCAGATAGACCTGCCCGTTATAAGCAGCGGCAAGCACCTCCACCTCACTCATAACCGCGCTGATCACCCTGCTGCACAACGCCGTATCCACCCTGTATTTCGCTGACAGATACGCAACCTTTCCGTAGAATTCCATGCTCTCGCCATGACTATCCGGCACGCTTTCCGCCGCCTCTGCCAGATACTCTTTCACCACCGTATGGTAGCGCGCATATCCGGTCGCCCGAAACAACTCTGCCGCCGCATAAAAAGACATGCTTTCGTCCCGATCCGCCGCTAAGTCCCCCGCGTTCCGGCCGACCTGTAAAAGCTTCTCATACCCATCCTGTGCGGCGGTCAGGCACTGCGCCGATAAATCTGCGTCAACCGCCTTATAATCCTGTGAAAATTTTGCCAGAATCCCCGCATAGGCGCCAAGCTCCTCCCAGGAAAGCGTATCTATATCTAACGTTATGATCTGCTCCACCCGCTGCGCCACAAGCTCGATCAGATCGGGAATGGTATTCCCGCTATACCTGCAGCCTGTATCATCACCAAAAACTCCCGTATAATATTCATATGCAATGAGCAGATTCGAAATCGTGCGCGCATCTTCAATGAGATATTCCGGCTCATAAACCCCCGGATGCCAAAGCTGCTCATAAGATGCGCAGAGCTGCCTGAACAGATCGCCATAAAGTGCACTTCCGACGGAAAACGAATACGACTCTCCAAGCGCGCCCGCGCGGATATAATATCTGCCCTCCTCGACCATCTCTGTGAACGTGCCATAGCATACCGCGCGCTGCGTCTGCTCATCCCTTCCCGCATATTCCATTTTTCCGCTGTAGACGGTCTCGCCCGTCTCCGCATTGATCACCTCAAAGGTCTGGCCATTCTGTCCGTCAATAAAAAAAGCAAGCTTTGTGCTGCCGGTCTCATATCCGATCTGATCCGTCAACACGGATGGCCGCATCCGTGATACCTGATACTGAATCTGTGCCCGGTCCCCCGCCATGCCGACATAGCCCGCCTGCACATTCTCCTCGATGTCCGTGTCCTCGATCTGGGGCTGTTGCTCTGCACAGCCGCCCAGCACACACATACTAAGCACACAGACACATAACGCGCAGTTCCTCCGCATATTCATGCATAACGCATGCGCACAACGCAGACAAATTCCCCACGCACTCATGCATAACGCATGCGCACAACGCAAACAAATTCCCCACGCACTCATGCATAACGTATGCGCACAACGCAGACAAACGCTCCCCACACTCATGCATAACGTATGCGCACAACGCAGACAAATCCCCCGCGCACTTATGCATCGCACATACACGCCGCGCAGAAATGCATTTCCCGCACGCACTCCCGAAGTACCTCTCACATGAACCTCCATCCTTTTCGCATCCCTGGCATCACAGAAAATCTCCGCGGCGGCTGCCGCCGCACACACGCGATCTCCTTTTTTTATCAACCGCAAGCTCAGATGCCCTGTCCGTCTCCGGACACCGCCGCATCTATGACATTATACTACCTTCCGGCATTTTGGTAAAGCATATGTAAACGTACATCCGCAGAGATTTTAGCGCCGCTTCTCCTGTGATGTACGTTTTTCTATGGTAAAGCAATCGACAAAAACAGGTATTTTAACGAAAACAACAGCCCTGCTCTGCCGGACTGTCGTTCGCGCGGACAACATGTGACCGCCGCAGGTGAAAAAAGTAGGAAGATCGATTACGGATTTTTGGCTCTACCTTATTGTATTCACCATTGCGGTTTTCGCACGTTGTCCGCTCCAAAAGCGCAAAGCGTCCTTTTTTATTGTAAAAGCGTCAGCGGATTGACCGGCTCGCCGTCTTTCGTCATGGCAAAATACACATTGCTGCCTTCCAGCACATAATATTTTGTCGGCTCCGCCACCACGCCGATCAGTTCGCCCGTCGCGATATAATCGCCGCGCTCGACCGCAATATCCATAAGCTGCCCGTAGGTCAGCTCGTAGCCGCTTCCAAGCGTCACCGTGACGGCATTTCCGATCTCTTCATCATAAAAAACATTACTTACGATCCCGTCGCACGCCGACGTAATATACTCTCCCGGCGCCGCCGCGATCACGATCGCCGGACTGTAACGGTACTGCCCAAGCGTCGTAAAATACACATATCCGTCCATACTGTAATTGATCAGCACGTTGCCGACGACCGGCCATACAAGCGTCTGACTTGCATCAAACTGCAGCGTCTGCGCCGCCGTCTCGATCTTGCTTTGCAGAATCGCTTCCTGATCCATGCCTGCCGCCGTCTCACGATCCGCCTGCTGGCGCTCCTCCTCGCTCAGATAGCTCATGGAATCCGAAGAATCCGCCTCTCCGCTGTCCGCAGAGATTCCTTCCGCCGCTCCGTTTTCTCCCTCGTCCGACTCGCTCTCTCCGTCTTCCTGCGCGTCGTTCTGCACACTCTCCAGCCCCGGATTGACGACCTCCTCCGAGTTTGCCTGCTTATATTCCGCATACAGATCCGGATCGACATCCATATCGTCATGCTCCACAAAACCGTCCGCAAACGCGCTGTTTTGCTGTTCCTGCTGCGCCTGCTGTGCCTGTTCCTGCCGCTCCTGCTCTCTTGCCGCATCCTCCAGAACCGAAAAATCAATTCTCTGCTCTCCGGTATCATCCTTTCCGCGCGTTCCCAGATACACGCCGGTGAACGTCAGCGCGCCCAGCACCGCGACCGAAGCGCCCAGCATGATCACCTTTTCCTTATTCATCTTTTTTTTGCCGATCTGCCGCCCGCGGACTGATTTTTTATCTCCATTATCCAAATCAAATCTGTTTCCCATGTCATAACCCCCTGTCAGTTTTTGGCTTTTTCACTGTTTATGGGGTTAGTTTCTCCCGTAATCATTCTTTTATGCAATTCTCATAAATACAATTTCGTCAAAAAAATATTTTAATATATCCATACAGGACCATCCCTCCTTCGCCAGCACACACGACTGATAAATGCTCAGCCCATACCCATGCCCGCTCCCGAAACAGATAAAGCGCACACCGTCTCCCGATTGCTCCATCGTAAAATGGGATGACGGTAAGCCAAACACCGTCCTAAACTGCTCGCCGCCGATGCAAAACGCGTCAAATCCCCCGCCGCTTATGGACAGCGCCAGCACATATCCCGTCTCATCCCGCTCCTCAATCATAATCTGTGCGCCCGCGATCGACGTGCTTCCGGTCAGTGTTTTTAAGCAGGCGTCCAGTTTCTGCGCCGGATAATCGATGACGGTGCGGTACTCTTTTGCCATGAGATCCTGCTCGCAGGAAACGGAACGCCAATGATATACTTTCCCGTCCCCCAACAGCGCGGGATCGCGCGTATGCCCCGCGCTGATCAGGTGAAATGCCGTCTCGACCGGCTTTCCGTCATAAGTCATGATAATGCCGCCCGTCTGCGCCACCGCGTCCGCATAAACTGCATAATAAGTATTGTACTGCTCTCCCCACCGTTCCCGCAGCGCCGTCTCGTCCGCATATCCCTGTATCAGACAGCTCCCCGTCTGCTCGATCTCATATACCGCCTGTGTCCGCAGCAGAATCGCCATGGCACGCAGCGCCTCCGCCGGCGCATCTTCGTCCATAACGCCGGCAAGCATACTGACGAGCGCCGTCTCCAGCGGCACGCTGATGCTCCCCGCCTCCTGCTCGCACAAAACGGTATATGCCGCGGTATCCGCCGACTCCTCCCTGTTGTTTTCCGCCAATGTATCCGCCCCGGTTTTCTGTTCCGGACGGATCACGACAAGAACAACGATGAGCGGTATAACAAATAACACAAAAAGAACCGCAAGGCAGATCCCCATCCGGGTTCTCCATGTGGTTCTTTTTTTTCCGTATCTGTCCATGTACGCACCCCCGCACTATTGTATGCGGAAACCGCCTTGGACATACCCATCTTTTATTCTCTTCACGCTTTGGCAAGATCTACATGCTGTACGGTGCCGACGTCCCCGCTCTCAAACAAAAACATGCCGGTCCGGCGGATCACGCCGTTAGACTCATTCGTCTGCATATGATTGAGCGCAAACTCCGTTGCGGCGGACGCAAGACAAATCGCGCCGACGCCGCGGTCCTTCAGATGATACAGCTTATCGTTTCCGTGCTCATCCTTTGCCCAGATCAGCAGCTTATCAAAAATCTCGTCATCCTCGTCGATCCATCCGTTGCCGTCATCGTCATACGCCGCAAGATCCGCAAAACCGTTGCCGCTTTTCGTGCCGAACAGCTCGCCGCCGTCGTTGATCTTGCCGTCGCCGTTTTTGTCAAGCGCCAGATAGCCGCTCTTCGACGAAAGTTTGGAAACCTCATCCAAAATACCGTCATTGTCAATATCAAACAGAAATTTCTGATCGGACAGCTCTGCAATATCCGTATCCAGATTGATGACGAGCGGATCACAAAACGTCGTCTGCTTCGCCGGCGTCTTTGCCTCATAGTATTCCGCAAAGCTCCGCGACATTTTCATGTCGATGCCGAATTTGATCTCCCTGCCGTCCTTCGTCACCACCGTTCCCTGCGTGGAGAACGAAGTCTCCTCGCTCTCATAGCTGCCCGCCGCGCCGACCACCACATTCATGATCGGCTTTGACTGCGCGGGGGAAAATTTGATTCTGTCGCCCAGCGTCTGCAAGGGAAGATAAGCCGGATCCTCCGCTGCCTGCGCGCCCCCTTCCGCACTGCCGGCTCCCTTCGCGCTGCCGGTTTCCGTGCTGTAAACTGCGCCGTCCCTTGTCGTTCCTCCTCTTTTTGCAAAAAAGAGTTTGAGCAGATGCATGATGGACGAAACCCGGATGTCCTCATACGTCTGCGCGCGGCGGTCGCTCCGGATACTCTGCACCGAGTACGTTTCCGAACGCGTATAGCGTAACTGCGTCATACCGCCTTTCCCGTTGCGCAGCTGCGTCATGCTGCCGTAACTGCCGCTGCCGTAACTGTTTTTCGTCGTGCCTGCATCCGCAGACCAGCTGTTCACAAAATTCCCGAACGAACCGTTTCTTACTAAGACACTTCCCTGTGCCGCGGCGGATACACCCGCCCCTTTGACAGAAGAATACCTTCTGGCGGACTCCATTCCTATTTTGCTGGAATCAATTCGCAAATACCCTGCCTCCTGTTTTCTGCTTTGATGTAAAGGAATTCGCACCGAACGCAATGAAATCTTCCGTCCGCGAAGCAAAAGATTTCAAGTATTGCGATACAATTGATATATCGTCCTTCTTTTGCAAAAACAAGATAACTATGGCATAAAAATACCATCCCGCCGCGAAGCAGAATGGTATTTCGTATCTTTATAAACACTTGAGCGATTTGTCCGAACCGCACAAAGCCGCGGCGTCCCCGCACTTTCCGTTTAACCGGACATGCAGCTACTCCACGCGGTTATAGTTGATCAGGCAGCCCTTTAAGATGATCTGGCGCTCCTCGTCCGTCAGCTCGCCGAGCGTCAGGGTAAATTCATGCAGACCGTCCTCTTTTACGACATACGCCGGAATCTCCTCCGTCTTTTCCTCCACCGCCCTGCGGATATTCGGGATGAAAAGATAATCGAGATTCTCAAACGGAAGCGCACCCTCCTTGATGATAAACGGCAGCATGCCCCAGTTAATCAGGTTGCTGCGGTAACGCTTCGTCGCATACTCATGCGCGATATTCGCCCAGCCGCCTAAGACCTTCTGACAGCTTGCCGCCTGCTCCCGCGCGGAACCGTCGCCCGGTTTCACCGCAAAGATCGTGGAACCGATGCCGAAATTCGTGTGGTTCGCGTTCGGGAACTGCGCCTTGACCTTTCCCAATACCTCATGGAGTCCCGGAACCGTCTGGCATGGTTTTTCGCTGCCTTTTCCTGCCAGCAGCGCCTCGCGCGCCTTCTCCGCCTTCTGAATCTCCTTCGCGCGTCCGACATAGGCGGGATCCTTGCGCGATAACGTAAACTCCGCCAAGCCGAGCGGGTTGGAGCGGTAGGAGGACGTCTCCCCCGAAGGGATCAGCTCATCCGTCGTCGTGACCGGATCGTGAATCTCGGATACGACCCGCAATACCAGATGCTCCGTCAGCGGAACCATTTCCGGCCAGTCTTTAATGTTCGGACCAAATGTGATCTCCACGCTCTCATCCGCAGCGCCGTGCGAATCAAACACGCGGTTCGCATAAATATTCGCGTCAAAATGATAACGGTATTTGCCGATCTCGCACGGCACGTCCGTCGCAGGCGTCAGTATGCCTTTGTTCGCCGCCGTCGCCGCGATCGAGCGCGCGTCCATCAGCGCAACGGATGCGATCTGACCGTTCTGGAGTTTGCTTCCCTCGCGGTTCGGGAAGTTCCGCGTCGAATGACGGATGCTGAACGCATTGTTGGCAGGCGTGTCTCCCGCGCCAAAACACGGACCGCAGAACGCCGTCTTTAACACGGTTCCCGTCTCCATCAGCGCCGCCGCGCAGCCATTCTTGATCAATTCCATATAAATCGGCATGGATGCGGGGTAAACGCTTAGCGTAAAGGTGCCGCTTCCGATATAACTGCCTTTCATGATGTCCGCCGCCGCGCAGATGTTCTCAAAACCGCCGCCCGCACAGCCCGCGATGATGCCCTGATCAACCATGAATTTTCCGTTATGTACTTTATTCTTTAACGTGAAATCAACCGCGCCGTCGAGGCTGACTGCCGCGCGGCGCTCCACATCCTCCAGAATATCGGAAAGATTCGCATTCAGCTCCTCGATCGTATAGGTATTGCTCGGATGGAACGGCATCGCGATCATCGGCTTGATCTGACTCAGATCGATTTCGATCATCCCGTCGTAATATGCCGCCTGTCCCGGCTCTAACTCCGCGTATTCCTCCACGCGCCCGTGAATCTCATAAAACTCTTTTACCTGCTCGTCCGTTCTCCAGATAGAAGACAGGCAGGTCGTCTCCGTCGTCATGACGTCAATCCCGATCCGGAAATCAGGAGACAGGGACGATACGCCCGGTCCGACAAATTCCATGACTTTATTTTTGACATAGCCGTTTGCGAACACCTCGCCGATAATGGCAAGCGCCACATCCTGCGGTCCGACGCCCCGCGCCGGCTCCCCGGTCAGATATACGCCGACAACCTCCGGCATGTTAATATCATAGGTCTGATTTAAGAGCTGCTTGACAAGCTCCGGTCCGCCCTCGCCCACCGCCATGGTGCCGAGCGCGCCGTAGCGCGTATGGGAATCCGAACCTAAGATCATCTTGCCGCCGCCCGTGAGCATTTCGCGCGCGAACTGGTGAATGACCGCCTGGTGAGGCGGCACATACACGCCGCCGTAACGCTTCGCGCAGGATAACCCATACATATGGTCGTCCTCATTGATCGTTCCGCCGACCGCGCACAGGGAATTGTGGCAGTTTGTCAGCACATAGGGAATCGGAAATTTTTTCAGGCCTGACGCGCGCGCCGTCTGGATAATGCCGACAAACGTGATGTCGTGGGACGTCAGCTTATCAAATTTGATCTTCAGCTTGTCCATATTGCCGGACGTATTATGCGCTTTCAAAATACCGTACGCAATCGTCGCCTCTTTCGCTTTTTCCTTTGTCAGCGGCTCACCGTCCGCCGCCCTTTCGCCTATCTTATTTTTTACCTGATCGAGCGCATCCGCACCGTCGGGAATCAGTTCCGTTCCGTTTACCAGATAAACGCCGCCTTCAAATAACTTCATCGTTTTTCCTCCGTTCTCTTCCAAATCGTCTCCGCATGCCGCACCTTGTATTATACGGGAAGTGCGCGCCTTGTGCAAGTGGCGCTTTCCAAAAACTCTCCGTCCCGCGCCACCTGCGGTTGCAGACGTTCTCCAAAATTGCACGTTATAGTTGCTTCTCTTTTATCGCGCACAATGTTATAATAGGTTCATACTTTTTTCATTTATTTTTTATGGTTCTTTCGTTCACACGCTACTACGCTACCACAGGAGGTACTTTGACATGAGTTTTTCAGAAAAACTCTATATCCTGCGCAACCGTTCGAATTTGTCGCAGGCAGCGCTCGCAGACGGACTTGACGTCAGCCGTCAGACAATTTCCAAATGGGAACTCGGTTCCTCTTATCCCGAAATTGATAAATTAGTCGCTATCAGTAATTTTTTCCATGTCACCACGGATTATCTGTTAAAAGATGACGTGCTCTCCGACGCGCCTTCTAATTTAGACCGCCTGGTTCTTGAGTTTTTGGGTTCGGCGCAGGATATGGAGCAGATTTCCAATGATTTGGTCGAGATCATGCGCGACGGCGTGATCGATGAATCCGAAACGGCACGTATGCATTCGATCATCCATACACTGGATTCGATCTCCCGCATTATCGAGGACATCCGGCGCGGTCTGTGCAGCGGCATTTCCGAGTCCGCTTCCCCGCAGCAGACGCCAAACGGATGATGACGCGTCCGCTTCGCCCATTACCCGCAGCCGCAGGAACCGCGCTCATCCGCCGCCTACACCGTTTGACGCAGCCGGCTCCAACATCCGCAAAAGATACGGCACAACGCCTTATCCTATAGAAACAGACACCAAAAAACAACACGGAGGTATTGAATGAAAGCAAAAGACATCTACTTAGGGACCATGAAATTCGTGTGGCTCAAACTTGGGATCGGCGCTGCCGTTACCGTCGCATCCGTCATCCTGCTCGCGCTCTGTATGTTGATCGGCTCCGCATTCGGCGGCGTCGGACTCTACATTCTGTTCATTGTGTGGGTTGTTTTGACCGAACTGATTTACAAGGTCATCATGTATTATTTCGGCTACATGATCAAAGCGGGACATGTCGCCGTGATCGCCTCGGCGGTCACCACCGGCGCACTCCCCGAAAATCAGTTTGAATATGGCAAACAGATGGTAAAATCGCGTTTTGCCGCAAGCAATGTATACTTTGTCGTTGACCGGCTCGTGAGCGGCGCCGTGCGACAGCTTCAAAAGGTGGTCGGCAAGATCGGCGGCGCGCTGGACGCTGTTCCCGGCATGTCCCAGGTCACGAACATTTTGCAGACCTTTATCGGCATCGCGCTCGGTTATGTGGATGAATGCTGTCTCGGTTATTGTTTCCTCAAAAAAGAACAGAGCGCATTCCAGGCTTCCTGTGACGGCGTTGTCATTTATTTCCAGAACGCGAAAAAACTGTTAAAGGACGCCGCCGTTACCACGCTGGTCGTCATCCTTGGCACATTTGCCGCATGGGTGATCCCGTTTGCGCTGGTCGCAGTTATTTTCCGCGCAGCGGGCTGGAATATGGTCGCCGGCGTGATTCTGGCGTTGATCATTGCCATTGTGATCAAATCGGCGTTTATCGACAGCTGGATGCTCGTAAAAATGATGGTGTCCTACATGGAGGTCGCTCCTTCCACGCAGATCACATTTGATCTTTACGATAAGCTCTGCGGTCTGTCTTCGAAATTCAAGGAGCTGTTCGGAAAGGCGAAGGCGGAAGGTCCGATGCAGATTGCTCCTGCACCTGCCATGGCGGCACCGGGCGGCGCACAGCCTTACGGGAACGGCGCATTCGCCCAGCCCGCGCAGCCCACGGCACAGTCTATGCAGTCTCAGGCAAACACCCATGTGCAGCCGCAGAACGACACTTTGGGTCAGTCTGCGCAGCCTCAGCCTATACAGCCACAGGATAGCGTCGGCGCACAGCGCTTCTGCCCGCAATGCGGTCAGGAGGTCACAAGCGGTGCCGCTTTCTGTAACAAATGCGGCGCAAAATTAAATTAACAGGAGGGTATTTTACATGAATCAACTCAAACGAAAACTCATTTGCTTTTGCATGATGGCAGTCGCTATCTTCTGTCTTGCGGGATGCGGCGCACATACTTATATGACGTATACCTATACGGTCGAGACGGGAGACTCGGTTACGATCAAGTTCGAAACGACAGATCATTATGAGATTACCTCCGATCTTCCGTTTGAAATCTCAAAAGACGGAGAACTCCTCAGCCAGGGAACATTCATCATGGCGGACGGTTATCAGATGTATGTTGACGTAGTCGAGAACGATGCGAATGCCACGGTAATCGAACGCGGAAGCACCGACACCTGCGACTACCTGATGTGGAATTTCAATAATTCCGAATTTAATTATGCGATCCTGATCAAAAATTCCAATACGGGGATTCTGATAGGAAATCAGGTATCCGAGGAATCCGCAAAGGAAGTGTTTGAGCGGTTGGAGATCAGCCTGAAACAATAGAATTCACGCGGTTAATGCAACAGAACTTTTATGAATTTTTTTGAGGTTCATGGAACTATTTATAATCCATCCACCTTTTATTTTAAGAAGAGGGTGTCCCAAAAGTCTCATGACTTTGAGGAACACCCTCTTCTCTTTTCTTATAGTTTCTTTTACTTTCCTGTACACCCCTTAACCGCAATATATTTCTGGTTTTTGCTTTTAGGTTTATCCGGAATTGACATCTTCAACTTCCCTTTCTCCAATAAAGAATCAACCTCAGGTTTTATGCTCTTTATCGTTCTGTATCCCATAAGATTTGCAATCTCCTGCTTACTCTTTTCTTCTTTACATATCCTAAGTATCCGTCTTTCTTTCTCTGTCAAATTCTTATCTTGGGTACTATCTTGGGTATTATCTTGGGTATTATCTTGGGTATTCTTATTGTCTGAGCTCCGAAATATAACCATAATATCTTCTCTTTTCACCCTATATTCCGGAATGTCATTTCCTGCCCAAATGCAGCTGTCTTTTATTTTTTGAATTCCACGTCCCCATGCTTCAACAAACCCTGCCCGGAAGAAAGTATTGGCAATCAGCGGATTATATGGTCTGGATTTATGCGATTCCATCAAATCATCAACCGTCCAATCATCAGGGAATACACAATCATTCGCAATCATAATCTGATGATCATAGACCCGGATTTGAATTGGGACCAGAGTTGCATAATTCTTATGAGATATTGCATTTAAGACAGCTTCTCTTATCGCCTCTTTGGGATAAGGATAAGTCTCTATTCTGGTGATATTTTGATAAGAAATGATTCCTTTCAAATATTTTGTATATATCAAATCTACAACTCTGTCTGCCTGTGACAGCAAAGAGCCATGTACTTCATCCTGATACAAAATATCAGATTCTGATTGAAAATAAGCAATCTTAACATAAGAACCAGGAATCCATTTTTCCGGATTATGGTGAAACAGCAAAACCGCTGCTCTTGTAAGTAAACCTTCATTGATAAGATTTAGACGGTCTAGCAGTTGCTCATTACTCACCCTAATATCGGGTTCGTCCATCCTTTTACTTTTTACAGCTTGCTCCCTAAAAATATCAAAACTGTCATTACGTAAATCTTTTATTATCACTCCTTGTACAGGTACACTATCCCATGTAATCCCAGTCTTTTTTAAGAGGAACTGATTCAATGCTTGTCCTTTGAGTAGCTGCTTTGTACTTCCGCTTCGATAATGATACTCACCTCTGTAATTCACCGGATAAGTATTCGGACTGACACAAATTTCAATATATTCTTTGTCTTCTTTCATTAACAAATTTACATCTACAATAATTCCCAAAACGTCTCTTACTTTGTTGGGAATATCTTCCATGAGTTTCTTGCTGTTCCGGACTCCAATGACCGTTCCATCATCTTTTGTACCAATATAGATTTTCCCGCCTTGTGCATTGGCAAATCCGCATATCCATTTCAGATATTCGTCACGCCAAGATTCTTTCCATTCAACATTTTGGCTTTCTGCCATAAATGCACCTCCAAATCGAATTGGACAGACAAGAACCGCCAATTCATATCATAACAAAATTTTCTGTCACTATTTTATTATCTTCTTGCAGTTAATGCAACAGAACTTTTATGAACTTTTTATTCCAAAGCCTTCATCATATAAAAGATTCGTAAAAGACTTGAGGTGCACGGAACCATTTATTTATAATCCATCCACCTTTTATTTTAAGAAAGAGGGTGTTCCAAAAGTCGAATGACTTGAGGAACACCCTCTTCTCTACAATTTGCCTGCTCTCTTAAATCAGCTTTCCGTTTTTATCAATAAAGTTCTTCGGGAACATCCGTTATATTTCCCTGCGCATCATAATAGGTAATATGACGACCGCCGTCCCCCACGTAACACCATATTCTGACTATTTCATTTACATAGCAAATCGTTCTAATGTTCTCACCACTTGCATCATAATATCTTTCCTCAATATTATAGCTGCCATCATCGTAATTGTAGACCTCCGTCTCAACCCGCGCATATGAAATTTGCGGCAGCAGCGCCTTTATCAGCGCCCTGTAGTCGTCCATGCCGCCAACCGGAAGCGCGGCGCTTCCCGTTCCTGCTGCAACGCCGCTGTCTGCGATGCCCGTGATGCTCCCCGTTCCTGCCGCCGTGCTGCTGTCTGCGCTGCCCAAATCACCGACAACGCACCTGCACAATACATACGCACCCTTTATCGTGCGGTAGAATGTTTTTCCGTCTCCCAATTCACTTTGGACCACCTCGGGATAAAGGGTGATCTGATACCCCTCGTCCACGTATTTCACCCGGTTCTCCTCCGTTGTCGCGGGCGCGCTCCAGACGCTGCACCGCTGTGTTGTCTCCACAACAACCGTCTGCGATTCTCCTGCGGCGGACACCTGCATCGGCGCCATCATGCCGATCATTCCCATGCACAGCGCTGTCACCACCGCCATCGCCGCTGTTACCATTCTCTTTTTCATCTTCGCCTCTTTCCGGAATGCTTTCATTCCTTTTTTATTTTTTGGTGCTATCCAAAATTATCCACATTTATAATACCCCCCCCCGGTACATTTTTGTCAACCTGTTTTTTGACAATATCGTTGCGCGCGAAAGCAGACGTGAAATGCTCCGCATTCCACACTCGCGCCCATCGCGCAAAAAACGGCTGTGATATTCTCATACCACAACCGTTTTTGTCAAAACCTTACTTTCGCAGAATCTCGGAACTTTCCAGTCCGGCGGAAGGCTCCCATTTCTTCTCCCTCGCCGCTTCACTGTATATCAGTATTCCTCCGGCATCCTGCCCTCCGTCATCTTACTGCCCGATCGTTACCTTGTCGAGTTTCCAGATCTCATCCACATATTCCTGAATCGTTCTGTCAGATGTAAACTTGCCCGTGCAGGCTACGTTTAAGATCGCACTCTTCGCCCAGCCCGACTCGTTCCGGTACGCTTCCTCCACGCGCTTCTGCGCGTCCGCGTAAGAGCGGAAATCTTTCAGAATAAAATACGTATCCGCCTTCGACGTGCTCTGCGTATTGAGCAGGGAATTATAGAGCGTGCGGAACATTTCGGTATCCTGCGCGAACGTGCCGTTAATGAGCTGCATGAGCACGCGTCTGACATCCGGATCGTTATTAAAGATTTCCATCGGATCGTAGCCGCCCTGATTCTCATAGCGGATGACCTCATCGGAGCTTAATCCGAAGATAAACGCATTCTCCTCGCCGACTTCCTCCACGATCTCCACATTCGCGCCGTCCATCGTGCCGAGCGTCAGCGCGCCGTTCAACATGAACTTCATGTTGCCCGTTCCGGACGCTTCCTTGCTGGCAGTGGAAATCTGCTCGGACACATCCGCCGCCGCGAAGATCAGTTCCGCATTGGACACACGGTAATTCTCAATAAATACAACCTTAATCTTTCCGTTGATGGAAGCGTCGTTGTTTACCACATCCGCAACGGCGTTGATTAACTTGATCGTCAGCTTCGCATTGCGATAACCTGCCGCCGCCTTTGCGCCAAAGATAAAGGTGCGCGGATAGAACTTCATCGCCGGATTATCTTTTAGGCAGTTATACAGATACATGACGTGCAGAATATTCAAAAGCTGGCGCTTATACTCATGCAGACGCTTTACCTGTACGTCAAAAATGGAACGCGGATCAACGACGATGCCGTTATGCTCTAAAATATACTGCGCAAGGCGCACCTTGTTCTGATACTTAATGTTCATGAACTCCTGCTGTGCCTTCTCGTCATCCGCATAAACCTTTAATTTGTTGATCTTCGGTAAGTCGGTGATCCAGTCCGAGCCGACATGCGCCGTCACCCAGTCCGCCAGCAGCGGATTGCCGTGCAGCAGGAAACGCCTCTGCGTGATTCCGTTCGTCTTATTGTTGAACTTCTGCGGCATCATCTCGTAGAAGTCTTTCAGTTCCTGATTTTTCAAAATCTCCGTGTGCAGTCTCGCCACGCCGTTGACGCTGTAGCTTGCGCAGATTGCCAGATGCGCCATCTTGACCTGCCCGTCGTAGATGATCGCCATCTTGCGGACCTTCTCATGATTGCCCGGATACATCTGCTCGATCTGAAGAAGGAAGCGGCGGTTAATCTCCTCCACGATCTGGTAAACTCTCGGAAGCAGACGGGAGAACAGCTCGATCGGCCACTTCTCAAGCGCCTCCGACATGATCGTATGATTCGTGTACGCGCAGGTCTTTGTCGTCACGTTCCACGCCTCGTCCCATGTCAGATAATGCTCATCCATCAAGATCCGCATCAGCTCCGCAACCGCAACCGTCGGGTGCGTATCGTTCAACTGGAACGTGACTTTCTCGTATAATTTGCGCACGTCCTTATGCATTCTCATATACTTGGCAACCGCTTCCTGCACGGATGCGGAAATAAAGAAATACTGCTGCTTTAAGCGCAGTTCCTTGCCTGCGTAATGGTTGTCGTTCGGATAGAGGACTTCCACGATGTTGCGCGCTAAGTTCTCCTGTTCCACCGCTTTCTGATAGTCGCCCTTGTCAAAAGAATCCAGACGGAAGCAGTCAACCGGCTCCGCATCCCAGATTCTCAGCGTATTCACAATACGGTTTCCGTAGCCGACGATCGGCAGGTCATACGGAACCGCCCTCACGACCTGATAATCTTCCTGATAGTAATTATTTCTGCCGTTCTCATCCACGCGGCACGCCACATAGCCGCCGAACTTCACTTCCTTGGCATACTCCGGGCGGCGCAGTTCAAACGGGTTGCCGTCCACGAGCCAGTTGTCCGGCACCTCGATCTGATAGCCGTCGCGGATCTCCTGCTTAAACATGCCGTAACGATAACGGATGCCGCAGCCGTACGCCGCGTAGCCGAGCGTTGCGAGCGAATCAAGAAAACATGCCGCAAGCCGTCCGAGACCGCCGTTTCCGAGCGCCGCATCCGGCTCCTGATCCTCGATCACGTTAATGTCCACACCAAGCTCTAAGAGCGCATCCTTTGCGTCCTTATACGCCTGCAGGTTGATCATCATATTGCCGAGCGCGCGCCCCATCAGGAATTCCATGGAAAGATAATACACGATCTTCGGATCCTTCTTTTCATATTCTTCCTGCGTGTCCATCCAGTTCGTGATAACCTGATCCTTCACCGCATAGGAAACCGCCTGGAAAATCTGCTGCGGCGTCGCTTCCTCCATGTTCTTGCGATATAACGTTTTTACATTATATACCACGCTGCGCTTAAATAAATCTTTGTCAAATGCATTGTTTGTATTTGCTGTCACTGTTGTTGTCTTCTTTGGCATAACGCCGTCCTCCTTCACTAAAGTGTTTCCTTTTTCTTCCTGTCCTATTATAGCGTAAATGCCAAAGAATGAAAATAGATAAGAGAAAAAATTTATTCCTCAATTTTTACATTGTGCCACTCATAAAACACCTCAACCACTTCACCGTCCTCTACCACCTGTCTTTGGGACATCCAGTACAGGTAGTCTCCCGCAAGATACAGATACCGGTCCGGCGCCTCACCCATAAGCTCCGATTCCTGCTCATGCAGGTTCATGATCTCCCGGTTTTCGCCGCCGCGGAACCGGCAGAGCATCCCGCCCCGCGTATAATATACGGTGTCCCCGTCGCTCACGAACCCGTCATACGGCCATACGCCCAAATCCGTGTCCGTTCCGGCCGCCATATCCATGACATGAAGACTCGCCTGTTTCGCACTTTCTCCTTTGAGCGCCAAAAGATAATCTCCCGCAAGCAGCGGACGCATCATAACCTGCCCCACATAGAAAACCTCTTCTTTACTCCCGTCATAGCAGAGCAGATGACCCTGTAGATAGTAGTTCACATCCGTTCCCTGCACCGCATTAAAAAGAATCGTTTCCCCGGATACGGTAAACAACGCAGGCTCCCAGCCTCTGCCGGACATGGCATCCAGCGTCTGCGCACTGCTCCCGTCATAGGAAAGAAGCTTTACGCCGCTTTCCGCATTGACCAGCACGCCCCTTTCCGTCAGGACAAATTCTCCGTGCGGTTCATCCGTGAGCACGCGTTTTTCTCCGGTGGAAACATTCAGGCACACGACCGCTCCGCCTTCATCCAGCGCATTATAATACAGGACACCGTCTTTCTCCTGCAAATAATTCCCTGCGCCGTCAGAAAGCTTCACGCATCCGCTCCCGTCCTCGCCGCTCATGTAGACCGCCCGCTGCATCAGATCGGAATAATAAACAGTTCCCCTGCCGTCCGCGCATAGATACCCGAAATTTTTATAATTGGAATTTCTGACCGCTGTTTGCGCATCCGTATGCATGGAAGCCCCGCTCCATTCCATTGTCTCTAAAGCAGCGATCTCCTCAGGCAGCCCGTCCGCAGTTCTGTTCTGATTCTGTGCGCTCGCATAGGAAAGCGTCGCTCCCTCCCCGTAATGGTTCATATAAACCTCATACTGCATATTTTCCGTGTCCCGTCCCGCGGACTCTGCCCGCGCCGCGTCCGCACCGCTCCGTTGATCCTGCTCCCGCACGGTCCGGATGTTCCCAATGCCGATCCCGATTAAGAGTGCCGCCGCTGCCACGGACGCCGCGCAGGCGCCGCAGATCACGAGCCGTTTCTTTTTTCCTTCATTATAATAGCGGAACGTCCGGCTCATCCTGTCGTCCATGCGCGCTCCCGGCTCCGCCCCGTCTTCCTCCTGCTCCTTTCCAAGCGCCCGCAGTTCCTGCGACGCATATTCGCCCAATACTTCCTTTACTATCTGTTCTTCTTTTTTCATACGAATCCTCCCTTTATCTCTCCTCTTTGATCCTGCTCTCCAGTTCACGTCTTGCACGGTGGAGACGCATGTCCACCGCATGCCGCGAAATATGCAGTGCCGCCGCAATATCCTGGTGACTCATTCCCGCGTAATATTTCATCCAAAGCAGCCGGCACTGCGCGTCCGGCATCTGATAAAGCGCCCCGCGCACAAGCTCCCGCAGTGTATCGCCGCCCGTTCCGGCTGCGCCCGATGCGTCAGACGCGCCGGCATTCTCCGCAAATTCCTGCGATTGCGCCGACAGCTCCTCCGGATTTTCGCATAAGAGCTGCTTTTTTTCATCCCGCAGCATATTGAGCGCCGCGTGCTTGACGATGCAGACCGCCATATAGCACAATTCATCCCCGCTCAACGCATCGTAATGTCCTTTCATCCGCAGCAGTCGGACAAATGCGGTATGCACGGCGTCCTCCGCCTCATCCTGCCGTTCTACGATCCGATAGGCCGCGCGGTAAAGCTGCCCGTAACGCTCACGATACAATGACGCAAGCTTCTGACTCCACCCCTGCTCCAATGTCCTCGTCTCCTTTTGCATTTCTTATTTCAATTCCTTGTCCCTCTATTATATAAACACAGCATGACCTGTTTTTCTCACCGCGATTTCAATTATTTTTTATTTTGCGCAAAAAAAGACTTCCGCTTACGCGAAAGTCTTTTGGGCTTGCAAAATTTCCTCACTCCTAAAATCCCGTATTACGACGCTTTCAGCGCCTCCGACGGCTGCTTCCCGCGCACAAGCAGCGTTGCACCTCCGCAGATCAGCAGCGCGGAAATCACACAGATGAAAAGACAGATACAAACTGCCCCTGTATGCATGACCCCCTCCATCGCAAGCGCGCGGATCCGCACGCGCAGCACCGCCGGAACCGACAGGATCAGCCCGAACATTGTTCCCGCAAAGATCACGCTTCCGATTTCAACGAAAAGCTCTGCAAACAGTCTCCCATAAGTTGCGCCGCACGCAACCGCGACCGCATTGATCCGCTCTCTCCGATGAAGGATCAGGATAAATGCGCCGATCATGCCGCTCGTCGTGATCGCAAGCACGGAAATCCCTACCCAAAGCGACGTGCGGTAAGGAATCATCAGATCCTCGGCACTATGGTGCAATTCTACCGACTGCTGCGTCAGTGAAAAATGATAATCGTCCCCGTCTGCATTCAGCTTCTTCACAAAATCCGTCAAAATCTTGAGATTCCCGTTCCATTCGTCCGCAAAAAACTGCATGGAAACTTTTCCGTTTAAGCCCGCCGCATGAACGAGCGTGCCCATCCGCTCTACAGGGAGCACCATGCAGTCTGACAGCCAAAACTGTTCTTCGGCGGAAACGCTTCCGTAGGACCTGCTGACAGCCTGCTCCTCCCATTCCGCTTCCATCGGCAGCATCCCGTCGATCCGGCATTCCCATTCCTCTCCATACCTGAGCATATTGTCCGAAATCATCAGGGAAGAATAGCCAAACGGCGCGTCTCCATTTTCTTTCCCTGCGTTCTGCGCCAGTGCTTCCGCCGCCCTGCTGCCGATATACCCCGTCTCCGGCACATGAGAAACGCCAAGCAGGGCGCTGCTCTCCTCATTCAAAAAAAGCAGATATACCTCCGCGCGCTCCCCGGTATCCGCAGAATAAACCTCTCCCCGCACATAAGGCAGATATTCCACACGCAGCTTTTCCGCTCCCTCCTGCCCCCGCATCCACTCCACGGCGTCGGGCGGCACCGGAAATCCGTCCGGCTGATAATTTGTGCCGCTTAAGTAGCAGCTAAGCTGAACCGCATCCGTTCCGATTCCCTCGTCAATCCTGCGGACGGTATCGTCGCACGACATCGTTGTATTCAGGCAATAGGAAAACAAAAACATTCCCGCCGCCACCTCCAGCAAAAGCAGCGCGTACATTCCTTTATGCTGCCAGATCATTCTGACTGCTTTTTGTAATGAATACCTCATGCCTCTCCTTTCAGCAGCTCCGCAGGCGACATCCGCCTGACGGCTCTTAAGTACACGACCCCCGATACGACCGCCGTGATCACCAAAAGGATCCCCGCAATGCAGGCAAGCATCCATGGCGACGGATAACCGTAAACCGTGCGCATATTCCGTATCACGATCGGAAACAAGAGCAGGTCCAACAACAACGCACATGCCATAAGGATTCCGTTTTCTATGAGAAGCTCCCAATAAATACGCATACCCGTCGCTCCCATCCCGATACGCAGCCCGATCAGATAGCGCTCCTCGCAGACTTTCCCTGTCAGAATAAAAAGAATACTGATCAGCGCCGCAAAAATGACAATGCCGCCCTTTCGAAGCATATCCGCCGCCTGCGCCCGAATTGACCCGACATAAGGCTCGTTGATCTCCTCTCCCCATGCAAAGCTTAAAACCTCATCCGCAAAGTCAAGACAGCTCATGGGAAAACGAATCGCCGCCTCCTGACCTTCCATACGGAATGAAATCCGAAACTGCATCCTGTCCCCCGCCGCCAATTCCTCCATACAGCGGTACGGGACGGCGGCTACACCGTACATTTTCGGCACATTGATCCGTCCGACCACCTCATAATCCTCTCCCATGAGAGAGATCACTTCCCCGACCGATACGCCGCAGTCATCCCGCAGCATACAGACATGCGCCCCCTGCTCATATTCTTCTTTTGTGATCATTCTGCCGTCTTCCAACGCAAATCCTTCCAGTTCCAAATAGCGTTCCGTCGTCCCGGCAACACCGATCGTCTCCACGCCCTGATCCGTAATCCGTAGCACACCGGTGTACGCAATATAGCCATACTCCGCCGTTTGATCCGTAGCCAGCCACTCATCCAGCCGCTCCGGCTGTTGATAGACGCTTCTGCAATCGGCAACGATCCTGTTTTGCGGATCATCATAACTGCACAGCCGCAGATTGTCCAGCATAAAACTGACCGTTGAGAGAACGGCAATCGGAAACATCAGTCCGATCGCGACCGTTATGACCACCGCGGCGTTCAAAAGCCTGTGATGATATAATAAATGCAGGATATGACTCATTTTCTGCCAATTCCCCCTCTTTTCACTTCATAAGGATGCTCTCCAGTTCTTCCAAACTAACCTCCCCGACAAACTCGCGTTCCGCTCCTCTCAGAATTTCAAAGCTCGGATACCAAACAATTCCGTATACCTCCCGAAAGAGACCAAAATCATCACCAATCTCTCCATCCTCCTCTGTCCGGTCTTTATAAATCCGCACCATCTCGTAACGTTCCTGAGCAGCCGTCGTATCGATCAACTCGTCAGCCGCCTCACAGTCTCCACATCCTTTCATCGCGAAATAAATGATTTTCGACCGATCGGATTCGGTAAAATAGCGTTCCAGCAAATACGCATCTGCCTGTTCGATTAGCTTTTCCTGCGGCATGATTTCCATTGCCAGCAATTTTTGAATGACAAGCTCTAACTTGTCTGTGCTAAATATAACGATTCCATCACCGTCTACAAGATAAAATGTCGGAAGAGAAGTTGCCAGCATCAGATTCTCCCCCAAGCAATAACAAAATTCCCGTGAAATTCCATACTTTTCTTCCAAATTGCGCGGAACGGAGTTGGAATAAAGATAAGCATAACCCATCTCCTCTTCGCCAAACACCCCCATCATATCTCTTAACGTCCCCATGCTACTCAAACAGCCTCCACAAGAATCCGACAGATACACGACCAAATTCATACTCTTTTCTATCGGCAGTCCGCTCAGATTAACGCCCTCCGCGTTAATTACCGGTAGCGTACTGACATGATCTCCGTTTTCTAAATAAAAGGATTCCACCAAGACAGACTGCTCCTGCATCTCCGTCCCATCCTGTTCTGCTGTTATGCTCTGCCCGATTTGCACATTTTGCAGTTTTTGAAGTTTGACAATCTCCCAAATATGAAATCCAATAGAAATAACCAATGCACACGCCGACAGAACCGCAACTATTTTCCAACGAACAATTGTCACTCCCGTATCATTTCCTATTTTTCGGATTTCTTCATTCTTTCCGACACTATCATCCTGTTTCTTCATTTTTTCTTCCCCATGTCATCTACTATACTAAAAAATATTTTCCACTAACAATATCATCCCTCTTCTACATTTAACACTTATTTCTTTTCAAAATAATACACGGTCTTCCACAGCGAATCGACCGCATAAATGTGATCGTCGTCTACCACATCAAGATACCACGGATAAGTAAGCGGTTCATTTACGATATTAGAAGTATCCCTTTCCCCCGTCTCACAAATATAAATCGCCGAATCCAGTTCTCCCTGCATCGACAGCCGATTGATCTGCACATCCGCTCCCTCCCACTTTTCACGTACGGAAATCGCATAAATCATATCGTCCACAATGCAAAAATCCGCAGGTTCATATTCATATGGAAGCTCGGCAAGCTGTTCCAATCCGTCTTTACTGCAACCAAGAAAAAAGCATGGTCCCCCTCTCCTTGCCGCCAAACACGCCACCGGACTATCATAGCCCGGAAGCTCGACCATATCCTGATAATACCAATACGCATTCATCGCATAGACTTCGCCCGCACATTCTGCAAGCACGCCGCCGATCCGCGGTATGACTGGATTCGTGTTTCCATCGTCGGAAATATAATAAACAGCCGTCCTAAGGTCATCGCTCTCCCAAACACTTAAATAGATTGTGCCGTTAGCATCAATCGCCATATCCTGAAAATAGACATTCTCGCTAAAAGCTCTCGCCCGATACGGAATCTCACTCTGATAGTTCATATCTTCATCAAAGACCTGTACTCTATGATTTCCCTGATCGAGTACATAAATCAGCTCTTCATGCCGAAGGATTGCCGTCGGGTTCCGAAACTGCCCCGCTCCCTCCCCAAGCTCACCGTAAGAAGCAATGCAGTTTCCGTTTCTGTCAAGCTCCACCACACAGGACTCGTCAAAATCACAGACATAGATCGCATCCGCCACGGCGCAGATCCCGTACGGTCTGCCAATCCCCGTCTGCTCCGCATCCCATATCTTCACATCATACGCGTCCTCGTAATCTTCACACAGCGGTTCCCGCTGTAAATTATGGAATTCCTCCAATTCGCTTTCCGTATAAATGACCGGGATCGTATCCGGCAGTGTTCGCCCCGCCGCGACTCCGTTGTCCTTCGTATTTCCGCAGGCGGACAGCAACACAATACCGCCTATCATCCCCGCCAAGTTCCGAGTTTCACGCGTCATTCCCGTAATTCCTTTCCGATATTCACAAATAAGCTCAACCACCAATCCATTAATGACAACCAAATTTCATACACATCAATAACTGCCTATAAGCCCATTTTTCAATTTGCTTTTTCCAAATAATAGACTGTTTTCCATAGTGAATCAACTACATAAATATGATCATCATCTACCACATCAAGATACCACGGATATTGAACCGGCTCCTCTGAAATGTTGGCATAATCCCGCTCTCTCCTTCGGAAAATATATATTGCCGAATCTAATACCCCATTCATCGTAAATCGGTTCATTTGAACGCTCAACGGATTATATAATGAAACGGCATATATTGTCTCATTCGCAATGCAAAAATCGCCTGCCGCATATTTATAAGGCAACTCACATATCTGTTCTAGCCCATCCCTCGTACATTTAAATAAGAAATTGGGTCCATACATTGCTCCTCTCGCAAGACCTGCCGCCTCTTCTAGATAAAAAAGCCAATATGTATTTATTGCATAAACCTCTCCCTGGTATTCAGTCAAAACCCCGCTTATATGCGGCTCAAGTTGCACTGCCACACCCTCTTCCGATATATAATAAACTGCCGCATCATCTGCAAACTCTTCCCATTCGCTTAGATAGATCGTACCATCCTGATCTATTGCCATATCCTGAAAATATACTGTTTTTGTAAAAACAGCACCTGCATATGTTTCCTCCTTTTGATAATTCATTTCCTCATCAAAAATCTGTACTCTATGATTCCCTTGGTCTAGCACATAAAGCATATTATCATGGTGAACAATCGCTGTCGGATTTGTAAAATTTCCCGGTTCCGCACCAAGCTGTCCATATGAAGCAATCAACTCTCCATCTTTACCCAATCGAACAACACAGTGATTAGAAAAATCGGAAATATAAATAGCATCCTCTAGCACACAAATTCCATATGGGCTTTCAATTCCCGTCTGTTCTTCTTCCCATTTATATACCGTATAATGATTCTCAAAGTCCTCATACAACAACCCTCTATCGGCATTCCATATGCTTTCTAACTCATGCTCCGTATAAACAGGAATCTCATATACATTACTATTTTTTTTTGCCCCACAGCCCGATAAGGTCAGACACTCCCCTATTATCCAAATTAGTATTGACCTTTTTGTACGTTTTTGTATAATATTATGTTTTTTCATATTCCTCACTCATCTCATAATTCAGGCAGAACCACAATTGTATTATCTACAACACTCTCCTGTGGGAATCTTTAGTATCACTTCCTGTCCCGTTAGTTCTCTTCCCAAATAACGGTGATAATTTTCTAAGTTTTTACTGTCGTAACATAATGGAGATCTGCACTCATCACTAATCTGTTCATATATCACGATCTCCCCATCTGCTTGAACACTTAAAACGCTCCCGAACATCATAACTGCAGTAATAAACACTAATAATTTCTTTTTTCCTTTCATCACGATTTCCTCCTGTCTTTGTTCTGCCTGAACCATGATCACTTTGCACTCAGCGCCCTGCTGTCAAATACGCTTCGTCCTCTAGTTTACAATTGTCATTTTAACATATTCTGTTGTTCATTTCAATTCCCTTATAGTTTTATCAGCCTTGAAAGGTAAATTCCATTATATCCTGCCTTGTTTCTCCAAAATTACTT
>JAMPAG010000036.1 GCA_023667365.1 bacterium
TCCTTCTATGGAATTAGTGCGAATTATTTTTTCCTTTCAAGGCTGGCTATCAGGCCAGTAAACCCACATACCGCTATTTGTTCGGCAATGCGCGCTATGCTGCCCTTGTTACCTGCGAAGCAGAAATGCCATTGATAAAGCAGCGATCAAAGTATCCCTTGCAGTCCGCCATTTACCATAATTTCCATGGCGCGTTTCCACTCTCCCACAATTCCTCCAAAACTTTTTTATCACGCATGGTATCCATCGGCTGCCAGAATCCCTCATGACGGTAAGCCGACATCTGTCCGTCGCGTGTCAATGCCTCATACGGCTGCTTCTCCAGCTGTTGTGTATCATCCGTCAGATAATGGAAGATTTCCGGTTCCATCACGGCAAATCCTGCATTAACCCATGCCTCATCTTCCTGATCCTTTTCCCGGATACTCTCCACAATGCCCGTTTCCGCATCAATCTGAATCGTTCCCCATCGTCCGCTGGGCTTTGCCGCGGTAATGGTCGCAATCGTTTTTCTTTTTTTATGAAACTCGATCAACGCCGGAATATCAACATCCGCAACCCCGTCTCCGTATGTCAGCATAAAGGGTTCGTCTCCAACGTATTTCTGAATCCGTCTGACACGCCCCGCTGTATTGGTGTGGAGTCCTGTATTCGCTAAGGTTATATTCCACGGCTCTGTCACGCTTTCACAAATCGCCGAGGTGTTATTTTTCAGATCGATCACGACATCGGATTCTATCATATAATAATCCATAAAATATTCCTTGATCATCTGACCTTTATAACCGCAGCAGATAATAAACTCATGAAAACCATAATAGGAATAAATTTTCATGATATGCCACAAAATCGGATTATCGCCGATCTCGATCATCGGTTTCGGTCTCAAATGGGACTCCTCACTGATCCTCGTTCCCATTCCTCCTGCTAAGATCACTACCTTCATCCTACTGTTCCCCCGCTTTCACTTGTTCATTTTCATCTATTCCGGTTTCCGTTCTGGATCGGTCAAATGCACTCTGCGCAAGCATTAAAATTACGATCATATAAGGGAAATGGAATCTTCCATATCCAAACATCAACATCAGCATCCCCGTCCCTAATACAATAATACTATAACATCCTGCCCAGACAAACCATTCTTTTCTGCGAATCTGCTGTATGACACCGATTCCGGCAAATACCAGCAAAAATATGTAATAGCATTCTGTTATGATAACCATCCAGTCTATTCCTTTTAACCCGTCCAAGCGCAAACCTCTGATCTTGTCTGCCACACCTCTCACATATGCCGCCGTCTCCGTGTCCACTGTATTATCGGCATACGTCATTGCAAAATACACATCATTAGACCATAAGTAAAACAGCCTGCCTGGTATCAGCTTGATCACCTGTCCCGGATTTTTCCACATCCAGTCTACTGCCTCATGAAGATAATAATCCTCCCACTCCTCATAGGTCCAGTCCGCAGTCTCATCAGAATCAACATGTTGTTCTAAAACAGCATCCCAGTGGTTATTTCCATCCGCTATCGGATTATTTCCAATAAAAAGGTTGATCCCCATTGTCGTTGACTGATAGACAAACTTCCCGCAGCTCTTATAACTAAGTCCTCCAATAACAAAAATACATGCCAGCATCGCAATGAAATAGCATCCCGCACTTCGGATCATCTTTTTCTTGTCAGTCTGATAAATCCCCCATAAAACAGCAGGCAAAAATAAGATCATCACCGGTCGTATCCAGTTTGCAATCCCCATGACCACACCTGCTGCCGCCAGGGTAAACGCCTTTCTGCTCTTTCCAACTGCCATCGCCATGCTCAAAAATACAAGCGCGCAAAACGGCATTTCCGTATTTGCCAGAACAACCCCTCCGCCAACTCCCAATGAGAAATAGATGCAATACAGAATTTGAAAAATTTCCGCACGCTTAGAATTTCCCGTCAACCGATATACAATATATTTTGCCGCAAAGAGCAGCACCTGCAAAAATAAGATATTACACGCAAATACCACTCTCAGATTCTCTGTCAGGCGAAACACAAGTGCAAGGAAGTTCACATATCCCGGCGCATGCAGATAAAAAACTCCCCGCAGATCCTGTTCTCTTGGAAAAAAAGCATGAGCTGCGCTGATTTCTTTCGCCTTATTCACATATTCTACAAAATCGCCAAATTGTTCTCCCTGAAAGCAAATCATCAACCTGATCTGCAATACCAGCATCAAAAAATATACCATCCATGAAACAATTTGCAAAGCTCCTTTTTCTTTTAACACGCTGTTCTGATATTTCATCCTGTCTGCCCTTATTCTGCCTCGCCCTCAAACAAAATCTCGTAGACGATCCAGCCCCGATACGAATACTGCTCCTGTGCCGTCACATGATACTCTGCTCGAATCCTGCGCGCAATCTCATCTCCGGCATAGGTCGTATAAAGATACGCATATTTCTCCGCCGGCTGTTCCTGCACCAAACACTCCAATGCCTCCTCATCCCGAATCAGGAATACGCAAAACGGAATACTGTTTTCTGCCGCCACGGACTCCCTGACTTGATATTTAGGATTCCAATATTCCATAAACTCCCGATACTCCCCGTCCGCCAGCGTCTGCGCCGTTGCAAACGCCTCAAAATAATACGCAGAGCCATTCACCGTTGGAAAAAGGAGACGCACGTTCTCAAGATCAACATCCGCCATTGCTCTGGAAACTGCTGCTTCAAACCAAAGCGCCTGCTTATTATAGATCATGGCGTCTCCGGGTGCAGCAACTCCGGTCGAAATCATTGTTTCCTCTCCAATATCCACATTGCAAAAAACACGCAGAGATACCGCATCGATCGTCCGATAACAGGAAATGAGCAAAATCCCCGCTAACGCCGCATACACAAACGGCAACAGCCGTTTTCCCCATGTGCCGATCTCCTCTGCCAGCATCGCTAAAACAAGAACACACAACAGATATAAACAGACCGGGCTCACCCCCGCATATCTGGCATGATTGACCGTCACAAACAAACTGCTGAACAGCGTAAATCCCGCCTGCGCCGACGCAAGCGGCAAGAGCAGAAATATCTTGTCCGCTGTGATCTTTTTGCGGATTGCCAAAATTCCTCCACCTGCAAAAATCAATGCGGTACAGATCCAGTTAAAGTTCAGGACATACAACACCTTCCATTTTTCTACAATATATCCCTGATCCACAGAGAAACCGCCGCTTCCCCCTGACCAGGCGCCCAGCAGACAGATCGTCACGATCCACAAAAGCGCAACGGATACCATTGCATAATACCGAGGCGTGCAAAACAGCCTCTTCACTCTGCCCGACAGCCCGCCAACGCTTCCCCCCTGCTTCCCCCGCCAAAAATCTGCCGCCACAACTCCGACACAAAGCGTTCCGTAAACAATGATCGCCGGCTCCTTGGTAAAACAGAAGCACATTCCCGAAAGAACCTGCAGAATCCACTGCCTTCTGATCGTATAATAAAGCACAACTGGAAACAGGCACATACAGTAAAAATCCAAACTATAGTAATTGACCATTCCCAACGCAAAGGGTGACCACGCATATACTGCAGCCGCCGTCACATACACGATCTCTCTGCGTTTTGGCAGGAGCGCTTTCATACTACCGTAAAACGCACAGATACTGAGCAGAAGCATGATCGCATTGCCCATCATCATGCCGATGGCAGGATCATTCCCCAGCACTACCGTCAAAAAACGGATCAGTGCGCCAACCGTCTGCGAAATATGCCCGTACAACGCCATGCTGCTGATCGAATACACAGACGCAGAACGGCACGCCAGATAATACAGCCCGCCATCCCACTTGAACTGACGCATTGCAGGATCATATACCAAGATCAGTGTCACCGCACACAACCCAAAAAGAAGGCCGTGAGAAGCAATCCTCCTCTTCCAGGTCCGCCAATCGATTTTCCCACCGTTTTCCCTGCGATGATACAACATCCATCCCGCTGCGGTCGTCACTGCGATGCACAACACCTGTGACAGTCTTGCGCATATGCTGAATTTCCCTCCGTCCGCACTAAAATGACCGCTCCCACCTGCTGCATTTCCAATAGCATACATTCCATCCGAAATGCCTGTACTCATAGCGCCGCTTCCGTTTCTCAGATCCGCCGCAAAAAATAAAATGCCGCATACCCACAGAACGCCATTGCATACCCTCATCTGTCTTCTCACATTTACCCGCTCCGCAGTTATGCCGCAAAACAGCAGATATGTCACTCCGGCACCGCAGAGTATGACCAGATGCAGCAACATCCACAAAAAATATTCATGGGATAACGCGATCGTGGACAGACAAAAAGCCAGATATACGCCGAACACGGCAGCTAATCCTGTCACGGTCTCCCATAATTTTCTATTTTTCAGACCTTTCATGATCCTATCCCTTTTCTTCTCTGTTCCGATAATAAGGAATTGTCCTCCTGATTCCTTCTTCAAACGAAATCTCCGGAACATAGCCGGTATCCTTTGTCAGATCATAAATGCTGACACAAGAACTGAACGCTTTTTGGGAATAAGACGGAATCTCCCCGATTCCAAGCGGCAGCGCAGGATCAATCATGTCCCTGATTGTCACAATATAACTCTTTAACGGCTTAAATACCCCGCTCCCGATCGCATAATTTTTCTCAGTCAATCCTTTTTCTCCAATGTAGCGTAGCGCCCGCGCGACCTCTGCCACATAGAGAAAATCCCACATCTGCATGAGATCGCCGTAGCGTGGTTTCTCTGCACGAAGCAGACTGACGATTGTATACGTGATAATGTTACTGTCTCTGCGCCCCTCACCAAATGTACTCGGCAAAACTGCCCAGATAAAAGGGATCTTTAACATCCTTGCCCTTGTCTCCAACATATAATGTGCCGCAGTCTTTGCCGCTCCATACATATCATTCGGCGTCTGACGTGCATTGACGTCCATAATACTCTCGCACATGGAATACTCCGCAACGGTTCCCGTGGCAATAAACTTCCCCACTCCCAGTCGCTCCGCAAACTCTAACATTTTCATAGAAAAACTGATATTGTTCATCTGCAATTCACAATCGTTTTTCTCCTCTGCGGATACGCCGCCCCATGCAAGATGATAAAAAACATCGATACTGCCCCGTTCATCCGCACAAAGCCGCTCATACTCTTCGGAATCATACAGAACATACCGAACCCTGATGTCATTCTTTTTTTCTTCTTTTGTGAAAAGCTTTCTGACCAGCACGATCACTTCCGTCCCATGCTTTGTCAACTCCTCTGTCAGCCACTTTCCCACAAAGCCTGTCCCACCTGTCACAATCGCTTTATTCATATTCTCTTTCTCACCATCACCGCCCTATTTGATCACACTACTCCGATTCGTTTGTCTCCCGCTTCAGATTGATCCGTTCTTCCTCCACAACAATCGGATGGTTCATGGTCCTGATATTGATATTCAAAATATATTCTCCCAAAAACCCCAGAAAAAACAATTGAACTGCACTGACAAAGAAAATGCCCACGATAATCGCCGCAGTTCCCGCATTGAAATACTCCCAATTACATAGCTTTAAGATGAACGTGACAACAGCGACGATCATACAGATCATGCCAAACCCCATGCCAAGAAAGGCCGCCATACGCATGACCACCTTCGAAGAAGATGTGATTCCCAGCATCGCCACATCATAATATTTCATAAATGAAAACGTACTCTTTCCTGCTTTTCGCAATTCCTGCGTATACTCTACCTCCGCATGTCGATAACCAATCTCCGCCACAAGTCCACGCAGGTAGGGCATTGGATCGCGCAGTCTACGCAGATCTCGGATAAACGCAGCGTCGTACAGGCCAAAACCGTCGTACTGGCTGATGTGCTCCGTCTCTGATATTTTTTTCAGAATACCGTAATAAATACTTCGGATCAGATACATGAATTTATTTTCTCTGCTCTTAGACTTGATGCCAAGAACGATCTTATAGCCTTCTTCCCACTTGCGGACCAGCTTAGGAATGACCTCCGGCGGATCCTGCATATCTGCAAACATCAAAACCGCACAGTCCCCTTCCGCCTGCGACAATCCATGGAAACAGGATTTGGAGAACCCAAAATTCGTGGCGTTAAAGATTGCCTGTACGCGCTCATCCTTTACAGTCAATGCCCGGATCAATTCCCTTGTCC
This sequence comes from bacterium, assembly GCA_023667365.1. GTDB lineage: Bacteria > Bacillota > Clostridia > Lachnospirales > Lachnospiraceae > DLAJ01. The sequence continues at coordinate 6,189 of JAMPAG010000036.1, forward strand.
CATCCTGCGAATCATTATCAATAAACAGAATCTGCATGACATAATCCGTAAGAGACGACGCGAACACCGCCGTAACGCGGTCATAGATCGCCTGTATGTTACCTTCCTCATTATAAGTGGGAACAACTACCGTGATCGTTTTCATTCAGAATTTCTTTTCCTTCCGTTTGCAAGCATAAAACCTCGTTTATACTGTATCCCAAAACGGATGGACTGTCAAGAAGCAACTCGGCTCATTACCCGCTGGAATAAACCGCCTCCGGCGCTCCCATCACGCCATGCGCCGCGCGAAATTTCAGGACGCTTGTCGGGGTGCCGTGAATCGTCATATAATAACAGTCCTTTACTTGTTCGATGTAATAGGGTATCCCGCATAAACCATAGAGTTCGCTTATGTTTTCATAACCGCCATCACGCAGTCTGCCAAGATCATCTGTCCGGATCAACGCCGCGCTCTCCTGCCCGCCGTATAAATCACATGCCACCGATATATAGAAATCGTCCCCTATGAGCCTTACACATGCCATTCCCGCAATTTCATCCGGAACCGGATAACGTTGCAGCACTTCAAATGTATCTTTATCCACCGTCAGCATATAACCGTTTGTTCCCGATGGAAACAAGACCACATCCCCCATTATTGTAAAAGAGCGGATATAGTAATCTTCTAATTCACACAGCTTGCGGATTTCCTGAATACATACCCGACCGGACACGGCATCATTCTTTAATATGTACATCTCACCCGTCATGGAACTCCATACCCAAAAACTGTCTGTCGCCTCATCATACCTTATATCATGCGGTCGAACGCCAACCTGTGTCAAACGCTGCGTATTTTCAAATCTTCCGTTGATCCGCTCAAATATCAGAACACAATCGTTATCCGTATCCGCTACCAGCCATACTTCTCCATCACCTGCGATCGCATGCGGATAATGCAGCCCTCCCGCCATAACCCGCCAATTTTTAATCGGCTCCGCCGGATTTTTCGTATAAAGCACCTGATCATGGTATGTATCTACAATAAAATAGTAACCGCCTTGATAAATATATTGAGAGGGTACTTTCAATTCTTCATAGGAATTCAACGGATTTTCATAGTAAATATCAATAAATGAAACTTTCTCTGCCCGCTGCATTCCCATGTCCGTAATGATAACCTGCCCGCTTTTCTCCACCGGCAATTCTGACATACTATACAATTCCTGTCCGCCCGGAATATCCTGCTCCGCTGCCAGACTGACTCCCGACAGAACGCAGATTCCCGCCATCATGAGCACTATCCCAAGAAGCAATCCGCTCCCGATTCTTTCTTTTGTGTTTTTCCGATGCATATCCCGTCTCCTTCGCATAGGTTCTATCATTCCCGGCTCTCCGGCACGACATGAATGATTCCGATTGTTCCTTCAAAAGCAGGTGAAAAGATGTGCTGCTTTACCTTCTCCGTAATGTTTCCGTCCCACGGCTTATGAAGATGACCGGCAAGCACCTGACAGATTGACGTATAATCTGAGTATACGATTTCAAAATATTGTTCCGTCGCGTTGTATGGCACATAATCCCCGCCTCCCCAATAATAGATCTTTCCTCTAAAGTCCAACGACAATTCCTCCAGACTCTCGTCCACCTTAGACTCGTACGGAACGTGGGTAACAATCATGACCGGTTTTCCCCGTCCCAGAACGTCTACCAGAATATCGTACTGATCATACGTCATATTTTGAGTGGAATCATTGATTCCCACGATCAGAAAGTCACCGAAATCCATGATCTTACTTTCAAACACATTTCCATCGATCGCCTCATGTGCATCATGCGCGTCCGGTTCCGTAAATGCAGTTCCGCCATACCAATAGCCATAATCATGATCCGCGCGGATATACATGATCTGTCCAACATCCAAACGTTGATACCCCTCCATGAATGTGCTCAAATTTGCCGCACTGCAATAATCCATCATGTCGCCGCCAAATATGACGCCGTCATATCCCCCATAGTTCAAAAAATCAACAATTTCCGGCCACAGCTCCGCACTATATACGCCGTCAGACGTTTTGAAAAACTCACGTCTGGCATGAATCGTTTCCATATATTCTTCCTGTACATCCTCCGCCGCTTCCAGATCAGAAACCATATGAAGATCACTTACCCATGCAATTACATATTCTTTCTCGATATTTGGAATTTCAACAACAATTTCCTCCGTTTGAAATGCATATTCCGGCATGCGGTATCCCGGCGTCGGTCCAGGCTCTTCTCCTGCGATTCCCGTCGGTGTCGGCAAAACTGCCGGCATGGGTGTGATTTCTTCCGGAACAGCCGACGGTGCTGCTGACGGAGTTACCGATGGTGTCGGATTCTGGTCCAGCGGCTTCTTTTGCTCTGAATACATAAGCCAAAATAAATGTAACAGTGCTGCAAAAAGCAGCACACAAAAAAAGATCATCACACCGAGTATTACTTTTTCATATCGTTTTTGCTTTTTTCTTTTTTCTCCACCCCGTCTTGCTCTTTCCCACAGCTTTTTGCTTCTGTCGCTTTTTTTCTTTCTGCTCATAACAATCCTCTGCTGTCTGCCTGTTTAGGTTTACGGTCTTGAAAAATGAATATCCATGTAATCCCGCAGCAGTTGGCGCGAATATGCATATTCCGTATTTGTATAAAGTGTGACCGCCAAATTCTTCATCTCCGCTGCCCCCAATGAGGAAAAGCCATATATCACTTCTTCATCCACATAGTTCATCCATTCCACGGCTCTTACATCACTATAACGATAGGCAAGATAATACACCAATAGCGGATTATAATCCGTGTTCTCTAATTCATCATAGATCCGTATGATTGCCTGCGTGTTGTCAAGTGAATCCAACTCGCTGTCCACATGCAGCGCTAATGCAGCAGCATACCGCCTCATAATAGGATCCTCCGGATTCTCCGGATCCATCAGATCCGTATCCGGTATCCCTTCCATCAATTTCCAAAGCGTCGTACGGGATATAACTCCATTCTTTGCAATATCTTCATTTGCCTGTGCATCAAATGCCTCTGCCAGACGAATACGATAGTTTTCAGTCAATGCCGTCCTTCTTTCCGCAAATAGCGTTCCATCGACAGAAATCCCTATCGCATTTAACTGGTCTGTAATTCCAATTGCCGTGTCCAGATCGCCGCTCATTTGAATATAGAGCGGCACAGACACATCCATGCCATAGAATACATCGTGCTGCGCAAGCAAGTATTCCCCGTAGTGTGTATAATATGTTTGAACTCTTTCCCGCACCACATCAGCATTTTGATACTCCTGCGCAAACTCACAATATTCCGACAACATCTCTGCCATCGTCAGTGGATCCTTCTGCTGCTCCGCCTCCTCGGCCCTGTCTGTTAGTTCCTCAAGCTCCCTTTGCATTTCTTCCGACGCAGCAGTATTTTCCTCATGCGGCTCTTCAAACGGCTCCTGCACATTTTCCGCATCCTGTGATCCGCTTTCCGGCAGCAATTCCCCGCTTTCCGGTTCTACACCTGTTTTCTCTTCTTCTCCCTGTGTCTCCTCCGCTGCGCCGGACACATCCTGCACTCTCTTATTCTCCGGCTTAGCAGCAGCCTCTTTTCTTAAAAAATAAATTCCACAGATTGTCACGCACAACGCAGCTACGGCGATTGCGCCCAGAATATATTTTGCCTTTGCAGATGACCGACCGCTTTTGACCGGAACCTCTGGCTGCTGTTCCCGCACGATTTCCCCGTTCTGCCACCCCTGCGGCTGCACCCTTCTTCCTCCATACAATGCCTGGTACAGCTCCCGCATACTCTGAATCCGATCCTCCGCGCAAACCGCTAATCCCTTTTGGAGCGCCTCCTCCTGCTCTGCCGGCAGGATGACTCCAAGTTCTCCCGGCATCTTCAGATTATCGTCCCGCAAACGTTCCACTGATTCGAGCGGCGTAACACCGGTGAGGCATTTATAGATCGTAGCGCACAACGCATATACATCCGACCACGCTCCCTGTCGTCCTCTGGAGCGATACTGTTCTTCCGGTGCATATCCGCGTTTGAGCATGACAGAAAGGCTCTTTTCTGCCGCTCCCGACACATCTCTTGCCGCTCCGAAATCTAAAAGCTTTACTTGTCCCTGTTTGGTAATCATGAGATTATCCGGACTGATGTCACGATGGATCAGCCCTGTCTCGTGAACCTGCTGCAAAGACCGTATCACCGGTTCTATCATGTGAAATACCCTGTCCGCCGGCAGCTTCCCTCCATTCTGCTTCAAGTAGTTTTTCATTGTGGTCCCGTCAACATATTCCATCACGATATATGCCGTATTGTTTTCATAAAAAAACTCCTGTACCTTTACGATTCCCTCCAGATTATTGCATTTTGCAAGGCTTCGTGCCTCTCTTATAAAATTGTCGCGCCACCTCTCTATATCCTGCATATTTTGACCTGCAAAGATCGTTACTTCCGGACTCACCGCCGCATCGCGCGTTACAAATCCATTCGGATAAAATTCCTTTATCGCGACCGCCATCTCCAGCGTAAGATCCATTCCCAGATAAGTGATTCCGAAACCGCCCTCCCCAATCACCTTTCCGGTCAGATACTTGCCGTTTAAGATACTGAACGGCTTTAACTGATGCGGTACTATTTTTGTATTCTTCAAGTCGTATCCGCAGTGCGGGCATATTTCTATACTTTGCTTTTCCTCAACGATGCGCATACATCCCGGACACAGCTTATCAAACTCCATGTTATTTTCCCCCCTGCCTGTTCATCCGTATTTCTTTTCTATGATCCGATAGCCTGTTTCTGTGCGCTTTCTCTTTCGCCCCTAAGAATTGTCGATCCAGACTGCGACGGCCGTATGGTTATCATTGCTCCCCGCCACACGCTGCAAGATCTGTTCATGCATAAGCTCCAGCCACTGATCCGGTGTCCCGGCGCTCTGCAGTGTTTCCTCCATGTCAGACTCCAGGACATACTCCCAAAAGCCATCCGTGCATAATAAAAAAGCATGACGTCCGCCCGTTATCTCAATCGGACCGGACACCTCTGTTCTGACACATTCTTCCGTTCCCAATGCTCTGAGAAGCCGATTCCGATCCACATGATGGCGAATTTCCTGCTGTGTGATCTCCCCCCTGAGAACCGCCATTTGCGATACGCTATGGTCAAATGTGACCGACGCCAGATGACCTTCCCTAAAATGATAAATTCTCGTATCTCCCACATGCGCCAAAAGGTACTGTGCACCATTCGTCCACAATGCCGCAAGCGTCGTCTTCATCTTACACTCTTTCGTTTGCGCTTGATAAATGCTTTCATTAATGCTTTGGAACCAATCGCCAAACGGAACGGGACCGTCCGCCCCCATCTGCAAAAACTGTTTTTCCAGTATATCAACAGCCATAGACGCAGCTTCCCCGCCCCCGCCATGACCGCCAAGTCCGTCCGCCACAGCAGTGCACAACGTCTCGCCCGACCAAAAAATCCCGCATCGGTCCTCATTGATCTCTCTGCCGCCAATGTCCGTGCATTTTGCCGCTATGATCATTTCTTACCTCTTTTTCTGTTACAGCTTCTCTATGATGAATGCCGTATAATTATCCTGATTTTTCTTGCTTTCTGCTTCAATGAAATACTGTAGTTTTTGTGCAGACACCCCGGCTTCAAACTGCATCAAGCCCTCTAATTGTGCCACGCCGACCGTTTTGCAAATTCCGTCTGTCGCAAGTATCAGCCGATCTCCTGCACTTAGCACAAGCGCCTGCGTATTCCGCTCGATCAGCGCAGGTGCTCTTTGTCCGATAAAACTTGTCAATGCTCCCCGCTGCGGATGCCTTGCCGCCTCTTCCGCCGTCAATTCCCCGCGTTCCACTCTTCTTTGCAGCTCCGTCTCATAATCGTGAAGCTCATTCAACCGCCTTATTCTCTTTTCATGATACAAAAAAATGCTGCTGTCTCCGACGGAAATCCAATATACGTTATGATTCTGGATCAGTGCTGCCGCCAACGTAGAGCCACTCATCCCAATTCTCTGTTCTCCTAAAAAAGCAGTCACTTTTCCGTTCGCATAAAGCAATGCATCCTTAAGCGCCTCCGCCGGTCTCTCCATCATGGGATGCACATCAAAGTAACGCAGCATTTCCACTGATGCAAGCGAACTTGTCTCGGCTCCGAGCTCTAAGCCTCCCATGCCGTCCGCAACGATCAACAGGATTCCATTCTGACGGATCGTGGTCTCATCCTCAACGTCAGAATAGGCAAGCGTATCCTGCTGATCCTCCCGTTTCCCGATTCCATGAACTTTTCCGATCCGCACGGACAAGATCGGCGCAGTTTGGAGCCTATGCTGCTCCGTATCCCAATCCGGACAAAGAACAAGGCTCTCCGCCACCTCCATATTTTGTTCTCCAGTCCGTTTTTCCTGATCCCGTTTATATCTCAGTATCAATATCGCGCACAAAATCAGCACCGCGATCATACTTACCGCACAGATTGTTATCGTGATTTTTATTTCCATCACTGTTTTCCGCCGATCCAATCAAATTTTTCTCCGCATAGGGGAATAAACAAAAATTTTGTTTGTCCCACCATGATCTCATCATACGCTTCCAGCCTTGCCGGCTTTAGCAGCGCCCTGCCATTTAAGCTGACATTTCCTCCCCCGTTTCCTTGGGAGACATGGTAGGTCTGATTCAGACTATCATAACTGACGACCGCATGCTTTTCATACGAGATTGTCTCATCCCACGGCACACTGATGTCCATTTCTCCATTTCTTCCAATAAAATTATGATTACGATGAAGCCGGTAATCCTTTCCCTTCTCTCTTCCCTCTGTACATACAAGCCAGCCGACAACCGGATTGGTTCCCATATTCTGCTGCGTCAATAGGACTGTCCTATCATCCGCATCGAGCCCCTCATTTTCCCGGGGCATTGCTGCCGCCATTCTTAACGGCGGTGCCATCGGTATGTATCCCAACGGCAGTGTTCTCTCGTCATCCTCCAAACAATAAGCTGCTTCAACATCAGCAGATGCTGTCATCCAGCCCTCATTCCGACGTTTGCAATACGGACAGTCTGCATGAAGGGAAGCATCATAATAATGCCCTTTCATACATTTTCGCATCTCCATGATCCGATTTCCCTTCCATTTAAGGATTCGCCTAATCCTCTATCGTAATCTTATATTTTCCTTCTCCTACCGCAAGGATACCCCCGCTTATGATAGGCGTATCAGCGTACACCCGGCTGTTTCCATAAAAAGTCCCATTGCTGGACTTTAGATCCTTTACATAGAATAAGTTCCCTTTCTTAATGATCTCGCAATGGGTATGTGACACTGTTGCATCATGTCCCAGCAAAATATCTCCTGTCTTTCGTCCGATCACGATCCTTGTATCAATAGGTGCGCGATAACTTCTATAAGGATTGCTGATGTCAGTAAGCGTAATATAAGCTTGTCTCACAGCTGACTGGCCATTTCCCCCCAGCAGATACACTGTCTTGTCCCCTGCGCTGTCTTCTTTCCCCTCCTTGTTTCCTAAATTTTTTCCATCCGGCTGCAGCAGAACCGTCTGCTCACCGCCGCGCGTCTGGGACCAGCGATTTTGTATTTGATCCGCATGGTAATTCTCATCCGCCGTATCACTCTGCTTTCTCCCTTTATTTTTCAAAATAAGCAGGATCGCAACAACGACAGCAAGTGCCAGAACCAACGAGCCGCCCACTGCAAGAAGCACGATTCCGAGCTTTTTATTCTCTTTCGGCTCCTCCTGCGCCTGTGTCTGTACTTCGATGCTTGGCATTTCCGGTTTCTCCGTTACAGTCTCCGGCGGTGCGGCAGGCTCCTCCTCCGCTTCCTCGTTTTCCTCCTGCTCCGGCGGCGCACTGCCTACATTGGCGAACGGCATTTGCAAGGAAGCGTTCAACACGATCGTTCCACCGGATGTGTTCAGAGTCAGTCTTGCTTCCTTTTTACTTCCATCCATCATACCTGCATCAGGACTTAATCGCAGACAAAAAAGCGAATAGTCTTCATCAATCATACTCCTCACTTCGTCTTCACTCACGTTCCGATCCACCGCCGCATAAACGCCGCCTGTCATTCTCGCATATGCAAATAAGTTTTCCAACAACGCATTGTTATTTTCTGCCCTTATCCCTACCGCATGTATGACTACACCACTGTCCGACATAAGATTTAAGAGCTCCGTCTGCGTATACTTTATATCATTGTCATCAGCGCCATCCGTAATAATAATGAGTCGTGTATAGTTCGCTCCGCCGCTGCGATATTCCTGCGAAAGAAGGTCATATAGAATGTCCGTAAGATAAGAACTTTGATTGTAAAACGCAATCTCCCCCATCGCAGATTTCAAAGAATCATACTCGGTTGAAAAATCTGCTACCACATTGAAGCCGTCCGCAAAAGTAACAATCTGAAATTCTTCGCCTTCTGCGTGCCCGTCAATCAATTCTCCGATCAGTATTTTAGCCTGATCCCCCCAACGCCGCGAGACAGAAAGCGAATTATCCAGAAGAATACACGTTCTGATTGGCATACCTGCGGAAGTGATCTCCGCGACCTGAATATCCTCACATAATGTCGTTCCCACCTGAACAGTCGTGCCGCTCATAATGTCGTTGACGCCCTTTATATAAATATAGATGCCGTCCTCTGTTGTCCTGCTGCTCACAACGGCCGCCTGAGAAACATTTTCTTCAGCACATACCCTGACTTCTATCAGACATGAAAAAAGTGCAAGTATGCACATCACACCTGCAATCCTGTAAATACACTTATGGATATTCTTCATCTATCTTCCCGTTCCGCCGTTTCAGCGGTCTCTCCCTTCTATCGAAATTTCTCAGCGTTAGCCGTAATCTTTTTCTCTGTATTTCTGTATTGTACCACTGCACCTTCTGTTACATGATATAATTCTTTCATCCGCTCTTCTGCCCTGCTCAAATCCCGCAAAATATCCGTAAGTCGCTCTCCGATATACCGCCGCTCCTGTATTTCCATTGGAATTTTCCACTTCAACATCCGGATATGCTCTTTTTGCGTCAGCAATTCAGCCCGCACCGCCGGAAGCCGGGTATTTGCATCCTGCACCTTTTTGATATTGATGTCGATCGCAGCCATGATCCGTCCTCCGCTCTTGACCTTCGCTTTACACCATGCTATCTAATTCTGCCGCTTCTCTTTCCAATTCTTCTCCTGTCACGATCACATCATGTCCAAGATCCTCTAATGCTCTCGTTATTCTGTTCAATTGGCGGGTAATATCTTCTATCGCAAAATCCATACCTCTTATCTCTGCGCTTTTCCACGCTTCATCCAGCGCACCCTGATAACCTTTCAATTTACGCCTGACAAATGCGATCTCATCTGAAACCTTATTCAGTTCCCGCTGATGCAGCCTTATCGTCTCAATGTCTATTGCCATTTCCATTTCCCCGAAGCATCTCGCTCCCACATGATCTATCATGCGATCCGGTCATAACACCGCTGTCAACTCCATGCAACAGATGATGCCGTATTCCACTCTATACGGCATCATCTTCCGCACCTCTCTAATATCCCCTTACCCTGCGCTTACAGGCTCTGGAAGCCCTCTATCGAGTAATCTTCATTGACAGTAACGGCAAGCCTGACCATAAACATTCCGTCTCCCGTACTTATGACCACCATCGTACTCCCTGCCGCCTTACCTTGTACCGTTCCGTTCGATACCGAACACACTTCCGGATCCAGGACCTCATATTGTAAATCCGCCTCCGTGTATCCATCGGGTATACTTTCAAACCCAATATGCATGGACTCCTCTTCTCCCAGATACATGGCATAGCTTACCAGCTCTATGAAATCAAACTCCAAGCACTCAAACTCAAACGGATCCAATTCTTCAAGCGGCTCGCCATCCGGTGTGACCAGCTCCTGTTCAACAGCTTCACCTCTCGTACACAGATCCCCTGGCGTCCTCTGCCAGTCCTCCAAATGAATATGTATTTTGACCGGAGAATTGGAAGAGTCCCATATAACTCCTGAATGTTTCCAATTGCTGCTAATGTCCGTTATAATACATCCCGCCTGATTGATTCCCCATTTCAGCGGCACATACAACTGCAGATCCACACATGTCGGCTGATCTCCCAAAAGGTCGGCTTCCGTTTTGGCGACCGCCACTGCACCACATGTAATCTGCGCATTGGTCACGCTATAAGAAACCTTCTTGAATCCGATCCGCAGATCTGCCAACAATGTCGCTTCCGCCGTCAAAGTCGCATCCGCGGAGGCATCCGCATTTGCATTACTGTCAAAGCTTTTGCCAAGACCGGCGCCTTTCCGCCATCCTGCCCTTAGCACATTTTCCGTCGTATAGCTGACAGAAACATTCCCATCGGCTCCCACATGCGCCGTCAGCATCAGTTTAATATTCAATGGTCCCCAGACCTGAATATATGCCTCCCCCAAAGGAATGGACGCAGCTACATTTCCATGTACCTCTGAAGAAACTTCCGTATCAAAATGAAGCTTCAGCTCGACCATTTTCGGTTCCAAAGGTCTGTACCATGCAGCAGATTCATATTTTACATCGACCTTAATATTTTTGATCCCTACGACCAGCTGACCATTTGCAGCCGCCTCTACTCTCTCGTTTTTCTTTACGTCGAAATTTGCTGTAAATACAATATGGTCACCGCTGCTGTCCACCTTCGCAGAGTTTGCAACATTGATCAATGCGCCGTCGCTGCTTTCAATCGACATCGGATAGGCGTTCATCTCATCATAGATTTCCCTTCCCCGCGCTACATCAGTACCTTCCGAGGCGGAAACCGCTTCCACGATTTTCCCCGGAAAAGTGCCTTGAATATTCAAATAGGCATATGTTTCCTCCACAGAGGCTTCTTCAAATGTAAAATCCGCCCCATCGATTCCGGTTATTTTAATCGCTCTCGCAAGGGAGGTATCTGTTGCATCTATATAGATAATATCTCCGACATGATAATCTCCGTCTGCGGCAAACATGCCGGTTTCTCCATCCGCATTGAGCCCGATTCCGGAATTTACGGTTTTTACGCCCTCTACAAACTCCATTTCCGTTATTTGGGGAAGCACAAGGTTTGTGTCATATCCTTTGGCATATGCTATAATCTGCCGGGCAGTGTCCGCATCAATTGAAGTCTCTGCATTGCTCAGGTCGATCTGCGCAATATTGTCAACATAAAATTGTGCCAGACCATTCAGATCGATCGCTGCGCCTGACGCCGCTATATCATCCGTCCCGATCGCCCGGACCGCACTCTCCAGCGCAAAGCCGATCGTTGCCGGCTCATCAGGTTCAAACGCGGTTCCTGCGTCAATGATCTGCCATTCCGCTGCAGCCTGTATCTCAGCATAATGATCATTTGACGAAGGCACATCGGAAAACAGATCCGTCTCCGAAACGTAACTGTCATATCCGAAGCCTTCTCCCAGCATACCAATGTATTCGGCACGTGAAATGACCCCGCCCGTACTCTCAGCGTCAGTCGCACGGTCATTGCTGCCGCAGCCTGTCAATACCACGGCAAGCAATAGCGCGAACCCATACACCAACCCTTTTCTCTTTCTGTGATCCCGTCTCATAACATCCCCCTGCGCCGGTCATTATTTGAACTGACTGGCATTGCTGTTGATCGTACTCTCCAAATTTTTGGACTGTGCCGCCGCATTTCTGATAAACTTTACATAACTGTTTACAACCTGCTGATAGTTTTCAAAACGGCTGCTCATATTGGTTATCTTCTGCCGGATCGTCTCGGCAGAATTACTCTCCCAGTCGCCCTTCAGGCTGTTGATCTTAGTCTGAATATCGTCAAGCGTCGCACGCATTTCCCGGTTTTTTTGGTCAATGCTGTCCGCATGTCCGTCAAATTTTCCATAATTTATAATAATCTGTCCATTGTCTGCCATGGTTTATCCTCTCCTTTTCTCCATTCGATATAATCCTGCAATCAGCTCTGTAAACCTGCGATCTGGCTGCTCAGATTCTCCTGATTGCTCTCATAGTCATCCGCCGCTTTTCTCAAAAATTGTGCATACTCGTCCATCAGCGTCTTCATCTTCATGAAATCATCTTCAAAGTCCTTTACTTTTGCACAAAATTCTTTGGCATCCTTACCTTGATAGTCCGTTGTCGTAAAAGTCTCCACCAAACCAAAAAGCTCTCCATACTGCTTTTTATAAGTACCTGCAAGCGTTTCTACTTCTCCGGCCGCCTTTCGCAGATTTGCCGGTGTTACCTGAATACTCTCCATTTTGAATCTCCTCCTTCACGTGTAATCTTAATTCTTCGTTTATCATAATAAATTTTTCTGACAACCTGCATTAAAATGTAACCATCTGCACCTTTTCTGTAACAAACGGCAGTCATATCAGCATCACCCGTGATCCGTTATGCAGACCGATATTCGCAATAAACGCATTGGCGTCAAATCCTCTGCCGCTCTCCATATCCCATAGCGCGCTTTCCTCCGTGGGGATGTATCCGTTTCCCTTCTTTCGCAGGAATTCTACGAGCATATCCGTCACCTGCGCCACCTTAAGCTGCTCCGGAACCCTGATCTCATAACTCTGTTCCGCAGACGGCAGGTAAACTTCCAGTAAAATTTTATTTTTCATCACCGATCACCTCCCCGGAAAGCCCCGCCGGCATAACAAGGCGTATCATTTCCGCATGTCCGCCAGCCACATAAAATCCGGTTTTGGCGTTAAGCTTTCCGCCTATTTTATCCCTATTCTCCGCTATGTCCAAACGCATCTGATTTTCTATTCCGCTTCCGATCCATACCCCCTCGCCGCGGCATCGGCTGCTAAACCACTCATCCATGTAATAGAAGTTTGCTGATCTGTAGCTGTCGCACACAATGAAATAAATATTGCAGAACCCCTCGACCTTATTGAGCATCGTGATCAGCTTGTCCGCGCCATCCTCGGACAAATTCTTCTTAATCTTCTCATAATCGTGGAGCACCACCAGGATCGGAGGCATATTCTTTGTCGGATGTCCATTCGTATCCTTATAATCATTATTTCTGACCACGGACATGTTAAACAATTCGACGATCCGCTCCTCATAATCTTCCTCTACCAGGTCGTACTCTACATCCAGGATCCTGCTGAGTTCTTTTCCGCCATTGAATACAACCACCCGTATATCCAACGCCATAGCTGCCATTTCGATGATGCCGCCTGCATACCGGAGTGCATCCTTTCCCTCTTCCGCCAGCGCGAGCAGGACATTCTTTTCCTTTGCATTGACGCTCACAATATCATGGTTCTCACAGCTCATCCCCAATGGCACCTGTTCAAAGGATCTCATACTCCTTGCCATGGACTCCCCGGAAATGAATTCCGGTACCGCAGCTATCCGCCTCGCTCTTGCTCCCCCTAAACGCCGCGAAAGCGACTTCGCAAGCTCCCCGATAAAACCGATTAAGTCTGCCTCCTCACCGACCACATGCGCCGCCTGGAATACATAGGTCTCGTCTGTTTTTACAATGCCTCTTCCTTTTATTGCAGGCGGGAAAACACCCCCTGTATTTCCCAATACGGACGTGTAATCCGCCTTATCATTCATTTGCATCACATACATCTGACGGAAGTTTTGCAGCATACGGTATCGCACTGCCATGGTATTTGTTGCTGTAAAAATATAATAAATCCCATATTTCGGGCATTCTCTCGTGTGCGTGATCATAATGTCCTCATACTTCTCATAGCTCTCATAAAAATGAGAATAATTATTTACGATCACCAGAATGTACGGCGCTTTATCCTTTTCCGAGGCATTATATCTCCCCATGTCACCGCCATACTTTGCAAACAATTTCTTGCGGCTCTTAATCTCTTCATCAACCATGCGGATAAAGTTTTGTATCTTATCGTCCTCCCCGTCTATCATGACGCTGCCCGTATGCGGCATACTCTCATACATTCTCATTGTTTCCGTGCCGAAATCCATAATATAAATATTCAGCTCTTCCGGCGTATACTCTTTACACAAAGAATATAACATCGCATGAAGCATCATCTCCTTCCCGACTCCCGGAGCGCCATATATCAACACATTGCCGGCTTCCACAAAATTCACATCGAGAAGTCTCTGTTTCTGATTATACGGATCATCTAATTCTCCGATCACAGCACACAAACCCTTTTTATCCGCCGCTCTGTACGAATATTTTTCGATCAGCCCATCCACCCTGATGTCTGCCGGAATCTCCGGCATCCATAGCTTCCGTTCCCTTATGCTCTCAGTTTCTGCCAGTTGGTCAAGATAGTTCATGATCTTAACAATCTGCCTGCCGTGATCCTGCAGCGGTACAGACTTCTGACCTTTCATCCTGTCCACTACATTCCCCAGCTCATCCAGTACATCGATGCAGCTATCCGGCTCTGTTCCTGCCTTGTCCGTATCCGGATATGCCGCTCCTGCCCATGCCGACTGTCCCAGTTCAAAGAGTTCATTGTAGCCTACCTGAAGATAGAAACGCCCCGTCTCTGCAATTTCTGCGGCATCGGGACGTTTGAGCATATCATTGCTGTCTGCCCGATCCTGTACCTTCAGACAAATCTTAAACTTTGAATTTGCCCAGATCTGCTCATTTACCACGCCGCTTGGTTTCTGTGTCGCAAGGATCAGGTGCACACCAAGGCTCCGTCCGATCCGCGCCGTGGATATTAACTGGTCCATAAATTCGGGCTGCTGGCTCTTCAACTCCGCAAATTCATCCGAAACAATAAACAAATGCGGAATCGGCTCATCTACCTGCCCCTCCCGATACATCTTCTGATATTTGTAAATATCCATAGTCCCTTCATTTGCAATATCTCTCGCCCGATTAAAAACCGCCTGCCTTCTCCTCAGTTCACTCTTGATGGAAAGAATCGACCGCATGATTGCCGCCCCGTCAAGATTCGTGATCGTTCCGACCAGATGCGGCAGTCTATAATGCTCATTCTCAAACGCCCCCGTAAGACCTCCGCCCTTATAATCGATCAAAACAAACGCCACTTCGTCAGGATGATAGTTGACTGCCATCGACAATATGTATGTTATGATGAACTCGGACTTACCGGAGCCCGTCATACCCGCCACCAGACCATGCGGGCCATGGAACTTTTCGTGCAGATCCAAATAAAACGTCTCCCCGTTGGTATCCACTCCAATCGGTGTACGTAAGCTCTTTACGGGATCGTTCGTTTTCCACCTCTGGGATATATTCAAGTGCTCACATTTACCCACTCCAAACATATCCATAAACGTAAGCATGTCCGGAAGATCATATCTGCCCTGATTCAGATCCAACTGCCTGTCAGCCATATTCCGTATCATCTGCTGCGCATACTTCACCGGAACCGTATCCTGCACAAAATTCACATTGACGCCGGCATTCCATGTTGTGTCATACATGATTCCCTGACTGCCGTTTACACATACTACGGTACTACACTCCTTGGGAAGGCTTTTCATCTCATCATATGCACATATCATATTGAATCCCTTGAGATTTTTATTCTGCAAGACATCCATAATAAATGCGCACTTATTGGACAACAACTTGCTTGCCGACACAATAATATAGTATGGAAGAATCTCTTTATCAGCCGCTGATTTTTCTCTTCGGCTTGCTATGATCTTTCCCAGCTCTATAGAAAGTTCCCTCAGATCATCCTCTGTCAGCGCCAAAAAACGCTTTTTTCCCTCATTATCCCAGACATGCTGTGCGAATCTCACAAAAGATAAATATTTCTCATCCTTCTTTTCATATATGCAGATCAGTTTGACCTCATCGTAACTATGCAGCAGCATAAGCTGCATCAATATATGATTTAACAGATTATGAACACCCTCCTCATCACCCACGATTCCAAGCACCCTGCTTTGCATCAGCGATACGCCGATCGGAACGTCCATAAGAAGTCGCTCTTCTCTTTGAAATGCT
Source organism: bacterium (assembly GCA_023667365.1). Lineage (GTDB taxonomy): Bacteria > Bacillota > Clostridia > Lachnospirales > Lachnospiraceae > DLAJ01. Next base: position 22,193 of record JAMPAG010000036.1, read on the forward strand.
AAAAGACTATCACGCAAAGCATCCGCGTCGATAGAAAACCTGTCATCAGGGAATTTCAGGTCAGCATACATCGGCAGGTTTCCCGCCCCAAAACGCAAATAAAGGAAATCATTTTGCGCCGGTGTCTTACTCCATAATTTTCTTTCCCAAAAATCATCCGACGCAGTCACTTCTGTGATGGGCGGATTATTCTCATTGAGCACTTCTTCCTGGAGGGTAATATTGGCTCTTATCTCTTGTCGAAGATTATTCAGATACTTTAGATACTTCTGATTTCTCTCTGCTTCCTTCTCTCTATTCCGTTTCCTCTCGCGCTTCCTCAGGATGATCGGAAATAGTATCATTCCCAAAAGCATGGATATGGACGTTATCATGGTCGGAATCGTGGTCCATGCGTTTCCGCCGCCTCTTGTGGCATTCACAACAGAGAATATTCCCACAGAAAAAGATGCAACTCCCATGATGAGCGAAGGACCGAGCGTGAGCAGCATCGGGGTGTTTTCCCGATCTTCCATCCTTGTGGGGGAATCCACCTGGAGCTCAAGCGGCGTGATCTCCCGCACAAACCGGGGTGATCTGTAATAGCAGGCGGGCTCTTCCAATTCTAAGATTTCATCATCCACAAACTCCTTCTTGTGAAACTCCTTCAGGCAATCCGCATGAACCCGAACTCTTTGATCCGGATTATTCATGGCAATAAAATCATTGCCCACCACGATCCTATACCCTAAAATAAATACCGTATCTCCAACATTCAAACTCACCCGTCCAACGACCCTGTGCCTATTTACATAGGTTCCGTTTGTGGAATGATGATCACATAACACCCATACCCCGCTCGTATAAGACAACGTTGCATGATGGGAAGAAACATAAGGCGTAGAAATCACAATCTGATTCTCCTCTTTTCTTCCGATTTCCAACATCGCATCCTGCGTGACCACATACTTTTTATAAATCCCCCGGTCCTCGGTAGAGGGTTCTACCAGCAGAAATGCCTCTTGTGCATTCTGACCGACAGATACCCGGTACATTTTCCCTTCTTCTAACTCTATTCTTTTGGTTTCCGACAATCCTGCATAATCCGTGCACAAATAATCCTGATTACCGGACTTCCCCTGTGTCTCTTCATAAAGCCTTAGCCGTCTGCCCGCTTTTACGATCCATCGTTCCCCCTCATCATCCGCTTCTATTGCAAGGATTCTGCTGCTGCCCAGCATTTTTTCATCGTCCGTGATCCAATACTTTCCTGTTATCTTTTCAGGAAGCTGAACATGAAATATCCTCTGTCCGTCAATCAAAGTCACTAACATCTCTCTTCTCCTTCGCATTCTTATATAAATCAGCCCAGTATCTCCCTTATTTTTTTCTGAAAGGATCGCGATATGGGAACCTGCACACTTCCGGTAAGTACAACCTCGTCCACGCTATATTTTTCTATTTTATCAGAGTTAATAATGTAACTGCGATGACACTGTATGAACTGCGGCGGCAGCTTCGCAAGCGCATCCCCTACCGTCATATAAGTCTCAAACAAACCGTTATCCGTATACAGAAACATTTTTCTTCCAAAGCTTTCTATGTATCGGATCGCAGCAAAACGTATTTTCACCTTTCTTCCCCTTGAATAAATGGTGATCGCCCTTCTTACATTTTCCTCACACTCCGCACTTACCCTTTCAAGCGCCATCGTTACATTTTCTTCCCGAAACGGAAGCATCAAAAAGAACGTCGGCGCCGCCTGAAAAATTTTTTCCGCACATTCGGTCGTCTCAGAATAAAAGATAACCTTAATGTGCGGAAAATACTCTTGCATTTCCTTCGCCAATTCAATGTCAGCATCTTCTTCCACATGAACGAGGATCAGCTCTACATCTCCCTTAAAGCTGTCATATACCGCCGTGGCAAGCGCAAATGTCGTCGCATAAACGCTTATGATCCATTTTGGGTATTTACGTTTTATAAAATCAGACAGACATCTTACGTTCTGTTCATTATGATCCAGTATTGCTGCCCTCATCTTTTTGTCCCGCTGTCTCTTATTTTCTGCTGTCAGTAAAATTGCGAAAGGTGATTTTTCACTTGAATGACCAATATAGGTCACTACCATTATAATGCATTCTATTTTGTAGTCATAAAAATTCGGCAATATGATATTTTAAGTATGTAGTTTTAACGGAACAGATAATTTATGGTGAAGTGTTTGCAAAGAAAATCTGACATCTTCGACACAAAAAGAGAGTTCCGCTAATGCAAAACTCTCCTCAGAACACCAACATTTCTATAGAAAAACAACCCTTTCCTGTCTCATTATCTCTCATTCATTGCCACGGTCCATATACCCATTCACAATCCATATCAGATACATCTCACCAATAGCACCCCCCTTCAATTTCCTTACTGCTACTAGGTCTCTCCTCCTCCAACGGTCGAACCCAGTAAAAATTCAAAAAATCTTTTAATACGGATTGATAACTCAATGCCTCCCACCGTTTCCCCATGATTCCAAACATAACCTGCGTCGCGCCACCCAAATGCACTACCGCTTTTCCCATCCGTTTTATCTCTGCGGACAGATTATATCCATAGGCGCCGCACCCCACGATCGCCACATCAAAATCTATCTTATGACATTCTGATTTCATCCACTCAAGCGCCTCAAACCAATCCCGAAATCGCGAGTCTCTTGTACTTCCGATTGTCTGTACGGACTTTAAAGTCTTTAATTCAAACTCTGGCAAAATCTGTTCTGACTTATCCGAAAATATTTTCCCCTTATTTTTTTCATACTGCATCCGAATAGATTTTTCGAACGGATGAATTACCAGAACCTTCTTTCCTTTCAACTGTGAAGACCATGGTACTGCCTTTTCATCTTTATATGCGCGCCACGGTTCCAAGTAGGCGAGACGTGTGACCATTGCATCCCTTTGGTACACATCATGCATATAGTCTTCCATATACAGATGCCAATATCCCTGTACATCAATGTCCTTGCAATCTTTCAACACCAAATCCGTATACCGCTCCACATATTCAATATCACACGGAAAAAATCCTGCATTCCTGCACAACTGCTGTAAAGCAGATGCCCTATGATCTACACATGGAAACATCCTATGTTCAATGACCTGTCTAAGCATATTCATCTCCGTATGTCCCATTCTTCCAGCCCAAAACGCTTTTCGGTCAGTGATTGCGCCGCCAATAATACTATTTGTCGTGGGTATGTCCAGTACCTGCTTCCCGCAACATATATCCTCCTTTGTATCGGAACGCATTTGTTTTGCAAACTTTATACTAATATAATTTTTTAATTCATATTTTAGCCAGACGGCCCTTTCATATACTGAAATATCGCTCATTTAATCTCCATTCGCAAACACTACTTTGTCTTTTCCTTCCTCATTTGTTGTTTCAACAAATATAGTCGTTCTTTTATCTTCAAAACCATCTCTTCACAAACTCCAACAGCACACGGCAACACTCCCGCTGTCTTTGCAAAAAAAGCTAATCGTCCCATCCGTTTTCCCCATTTTGCATATTTGATTATTTTCGTATAGGGTCTCGTCAAAATGTAGATCAAATTTCTGCCCTTGATAGTTCTTCCATGCACCTTCGACTTTATGCAAAAATAATATATATTTTTATTATTTCTTGCATGGATATATGCTGCCTGTTTTACGTCCTTCTCACATTCTCCTGGATAAAAATATAGTATCGGTATATCACATATCGTCATATTAGCAATATCATAATAACGGCTTCGATTCTCTTCCATCTGATATAGCTGTAACAGCCCCCTAGATGTACAACCATCTAAGAAGAGATTATACTGTCCAGATAAATTATAAATAGTCTTTGCGTGCAACTTGATTCCACAAATCATTGCCATATATCCACCAGCTGATCCTCCTACCGTATACACCTCATAATTTGTTGTCACAAGTTTTAACTGTTCACACACCTTATCAATACAATCGCATTCTCTACTGATTCCAGCTACATACCACGACTTAAATATATCTCTAACCCATATAATTCTTCCAAAATATTTTTTGACATGTGGGCTTTCTGAGATATTCATCCCCTCAAAATGATTTTCATGTATAATCATTCTTTCAAATACTTCTGCTTCATTTGGAAAATATAAACTATTTCCCACGAAAAATATCAGGCATCTATTAGACATGCTATTAAAGTCCCTATAGCAATAGTGCGCTTGATCACAATAGGAATCATATATCATCTTGTTTTGAAAATTCAATTCAAACCCCATCTGAATTCCCTTTCCTACTACAATATATTTATGGTTAATACCCCTTACAGCCAGTAAGGAATTACCCATCTTGTTGCTTA
>JAMPAG010000037.1 GCA_023667365.1 bacterium
GGCACTTTGGACTGATATACCCGTTTTTTGATTACAGTTTGCGGAAACTCAAGCTTTTCCGTTGAACTGAATGGATAAATTTGCTATAATAAATGCAAAAAATAACGGTCAGACCGTGTGATCCGGCAAGCGCACGGGGAAACTGTTATGTATAGAAAAAATAAGGAGGACACGCAATGTTGACAAGAAAACAATATCAATTTTGGTTTTGCACCGGGTCTCAGGATCTGTACGGGGACGAATGCCTTGCCCATGTAGCGGAGCATGCAAAGATCATCGTGCAGAAGCTGAATGAATCGGGGAAGCTGCCGTTTGAGATCGTCTGGAAGCCGACGCTGATTACAAACGAACTGATCCGGAAGACATTTAATGAGGCAAATACGGATGAGCGTTGTGCGGGCGTCATTACGTGGATGCATACGTTTTCTCCGGCAAAATCATGGATCATCGGACTTCAGGAATACCGTAAGCCGCTGCTCCATCTGCACACGCAGTTTAATGAGGAAATCCCTTATGATACGATTGACATGGATTTCATGAATGAGAACCAGTCGGCGCATGGGGACAGAGAATACGGGCATATTGTTTCACGCATGGGAATCGAAAGAAAAGTCGTGGTCGGACATTGGGCGGATGAAGCCGTACAGGATCGGATCGCATCGTGGATGCGCACGGCGGTCGGCGTGGTAGAGTCCAGCCATGTGCGCGTGATGCGCGTTGCCGACAATATGCGCAATGTTGCCGTGACCGAAGGAGACAAGGTTGAGGCGCAGCTCAAATTCGGCTGGGAGGTCGATACGTATCCGGTGAATGAGATCGCGGAGGCAGTCGATGCGGTGTCGGATTCCGACACCAACGCGCTTGTGGATGAATATTATGACAAATACGAAATTCTGTTAGAAGGCAGGGATGCCGCGGAATTTCGCAGGCATGTTGCCGTGCAGGCGCAGATCGAGCTTGGCTTTGAGCGCTTTTTGGAAGAAAAAAATTATCAGGCGATCGTGACGCATTTCGGCGATCTCGGCGCATTGAAGCAGCTTCCCGGACTGGCGATCCAGCGCCTGATGCAAAAAGGACACGGTTTCGGCGCCGAGGGCGACTGGAAAGTTGCCGCCATGGTGCGTATTATGAAGCTGATGACACAGGACATGCCGGATGCAAAAGGTACGTCCATGCTGGAGGACTATACCTATAACTTTGTCAAGGGAAAAGAGGGCATTTTGCAGGCGCATATGCTGGAAATCTGCCCTTCCATCGCTGACGGTCCGATCAGCATCAAATGTCAGCCGCTTTCCATGGGCGACAGGGAAGATCCTGCAAGGCTTGTGTTCACTTCGAAAGAAGGAAAGGGTATTGCGGTATCCATGATTGACCTAGGCAATCGTTTCCGCCTGATTATCAACGACGTCAACTGCAAAAAGACAGAAAAACCGATGCCCAAGCTTCCGGTTGCCACGAACTTCTGGACGCCGGAGCCGGATCTGTACACGGGCGCGGAAGCATGGATTCTTGCAGGCGGCGCGCATCATACCGCGTTCACATACGATCTGACGGCGGAACAGATGGGCGACTGGGCTGCGGCAATGGGAATCGAGGCGGTCTATATCGACGCGAATACGAATATCCGCGATTTCAAGAAGGATCTCATGCTCGGCGAACTGGTATATCGCTAAAAAAAGAGTTTGCGCATAGCGCAAACTCTTTCAAAGAATCGCGTAGCGATTCTTTTGGAGTCTGCGTAGCGATTCTTTTAGGATGTGAAATTTCCCATGAACGCATAACTCTTTTTAGGGTGTATAAACCCGTCGGCAAATGGCAATCCTTGGAACAGAGACGACAGAGAGTGTGACCGTTTCGGCAAAAGCCGCGCGGTCACTGCTGGAACGTCCCAAAAGAAAGGAGTATCTGCCATGACGCTGACAGAAAAAGAGACAAACGCATTAAAAGATTTACAGACACAGGAGAAGTCCTGCATTACCAAGTATCAGAAATACGCCGCCGAAGCGAAAGACACGGAGTTAAAAAGTCTGTTTAAGACGCTGCAGGAGGACGAGCAGAAGCACTACCAGTCGATCGGACAGGCATTAAACGGCGAGGTTCCGAACTGTGACTGCAATGATTCCCAGGGGAAAAATTACAGCCCGAAAGGCACATACCGCGACGGTGCAGACGCGGCGGATAAGGAGCATGACAATTTCCTTGCCACGGACTGTATCGGCACGGAGAAGCTTGTGTCCGGCGAATACAATGAGCATGTTTTCTGCTGCAGCAGTTCCCCGCTGCGCAAGCTGCTTGCCGATATTCAGATCGAGGAGCAGAACCATGCCGAGATGCTCTATAAGTATAAAGAGGCAAACGCGATGGCATAAAAAAGAGTTTGTGGAACGCAAACTCTTTCAAAGAACTGCCGTTGGCAGTTCTTTTGAATCTGCTTTGCAGATTCTTCCGGGTTGATGAAAATCTCTATGTGTAAAAAAGGACGCGAAGCGTCCTTTCGAAGAATCCGCCTTTGGCGGATTCTTTTGTGTCATCGGAAAAACCTATATCAGTGAATAAGCGATATGGCGCAGGCGTCTTGTGATCTCATTGCAGCCGGAGTCACAGCGCTGGATGAAGTAGAGCATGATGAAATTGGATTTGGGGGAAACGGTAAAATAAGTACCGCACCAGCCGTCCCAGCCGAACTCGCCCACATCCGCATTGGTGCCGCCGGCTGCAGGATCGGTCAAATGCCGCATCAGGTTGCCGTAGCGGTAACCGCGCAGGGAATCCCAATTCCAGTCGGAAGCATAGTCATCCGAGAGCTGCGGCGAGCACAGGAAAGAAACCGTATTTGCGCCGAGGATGCGCCGTCCCTGCCAGACGCCTCCGTTTAGGAGCATCGTGGCAAAATGAGAATAGTCCTCGATCGTGGACACGAGTCCTGCGCCGCCGGACTCAAAGGCAGGCGCGCGGTCGTAGCCTTCCATCCCGAGATTCTTGCCGGGCTGCGGTGCGATCGTCATGCGTTGGCCGCTCTGATAAGCAGAGAAAGAGGAAAGCGCATCGACAACGCCGCCCTTTGCCGTCGTAATGCTTTGTAGCGTTTCCGCCGTGTCCGCACCGGCGTGCGCCAGCGTTTCCGCCGCTTCCGCATCGGCGTGCGTCAGCGTTTCCGCTGTGTCCGCACCGGAACATTCCGAGCAGCGGTACAGCTCGGCAAAACGGTGTTTCTTTTCGTCGGGAACATAGAAATCCGTATCTTTCATATCGAGCGGATCAAAAAGCTCCTGCTTCAAAAAATGACCGAGCCGCATACCGGAGGCAGCCTCGATGACGGCGCCGAGCACATCGGCGGACGTGCCGTACATCCAGTGCGCGCCGGGCTGAAAGGCGAGCGGGATCCTGCCTAAACGGTTGGCGAGCTGCATCGTTGTGAACGGGATACCGTTGTCCTGTGCAGTCATCATTTCATCAAAAAGAGCAGCGACAGCCTTTCCGGCAGGCGTACAGTCATCCGGATAGGAGAGCCCGGACGTCATATTTAACAGATCCGAGATCCGTACCGCGCGCAGAGCGGGAACGGTCTGTGCAGCGCCGGGGAGGAATACTTGTTGACCGTGAAAGTCAGGAAGATATGTTTCAACCGTATCAACAGGATCTAAAACGCCGCGCTCCATTAACAGCATGGCAGCGGCGCCGATAATCGGTTTTGTCATGGAAAAAATGCGGAATATCGTATCATCCGCCATGGGAATCCGTTTTTCGATGTTTGCCATTCCGTAAGAGGCGCGATGAAGTACAAGCCCGTCTTTTAAGAGCAGAAGATTCGCCCCGGCGAGATTGCCGCGCGCGATCTCCGACCGGATCAGATTGTCCATATCTTTTATGCGTGTCTGTTTGAAATCCATTTTCATGACCATGCCTTTCACGCGGTCTGCTTTGAAATCAGTGTCTGGTGAGTAGTACACGCAGAACCATGCCGAGTCCGCCGAAGATCAGAACAAGCAGTAAAATCCAGTCAAACAGCGTCATCGTGAGCAGATGGAAATCCGTGGACATAATGACTGCGGCAATGATGATGAGCGCCGCCGCACCCATGAACAGCTTTGCCGCGAAACTTTTCGGGGCCGCGAACAGCCATACGATCCCGATGATGAGCGGAACAATGACCATACCGGATCGCATATGAAAACCGCGGATGGCAAAGCCGGTAGAGAAAAAGCTGGAATACACGAGTACTTTTTGTGAAAAAAAGAATAACCCCGCGACCAGCATGGCAAGACCGCCCAAAAACAGACCAAGCTCTTTTAATGGCGAGGTTTCGGAACTGTCGGAATCGTTATGTATATGAATATGGTAATCGTTATCATGATCTTTTTTGCTCATAGGTATCCCTCCCGCCGCGCCGCGGCAATCCACAGTCTTGTTTTGTCTGCTGTCACAGTTAGTATAACGGCATTCGTGCTTTTTTGCAAGCAGTTCATGGAGGTGCTGTGCGGTTTGCACTTCCGGGGCGCGGCGTTCTGCGCCCGTAAGGTGCGGTGTGGTTTGCGCTCTTGAGGCATCTGTGTTTTGTGTTCGTGAGGCATGTGCATTTTGACATTTGCAGGCTTGCGCATTTGCGGGGATACTGATATGATAAATCGTGTTTCGCAGATCAGATATGATAGTCGAACGTGTCCGGCTGCCTGTCGATGACATCCTGCAGCGTGATGCCGTCCAGATAGTCTAAGATCACGCGGTACAGTCCTTCATAGACCGGGAGGGTAAGACAGCCGCCGCAGTTCTCGCAAAGATTGGGAACGTTATCCATACAGCTTACCGGCGTGAGACTTCCCTCGGCGCTTTCTAAGATTTCCCGCAGCGTAATCTCCGAAGGCGCTTTCGCAAGCTGATAGCCGCCCATGTGACCTTTGTTGGCATGGAGCAGATTGCTCCTGTTTAAGAACGGAATGATCTGTTCCAAATATTTTTTGGAAATGTTCTGGCGGGCGGAAATGTCCTTTAATGAAATAAAGCCTTCGTTATAATGCTGGGACAGGTCGATCATCATACGGAGTGAGTAGCGTCCTCTGGTTGAAATTTTCAAAATAATGCCTCCTTAGCATGAATGCGGGGTTGGGCGTCAGCACAAATCCCGCGATTGAAAAATGTGCGATTTTTCAACCTATTTTACCACAGAATAGATAGGTTTTCAATCCCGGAAAGGAGTAAAACGATGGAGAGAAAAGCGGTCATAGCGATGAGCGGCGGCGTGGATTCGAGTGTTGCCGCCTATATCATAAAAGAGCAGGGGTATCAGTGCATGGGCGTTACCATGAAGCTTTTTCATAATGAGGACATCGGTGTTTCCGGACAACATTCCTGCTGCTCGTCAGACGACGTCGAGGATGCGAGGAGCGTGGCGCGCGCACTGGATATTCCGTATCATGTGTTCAATTTTTCCGAGCGTTTTCGGGAAGACGTGATTGATCGTTTCGTATCGGCGTATGAAAACGGGATGACGCCGAATCCCTGCATCGACTGCAACCGGTATCTGAAATTTGACAAGCTGTATCACCGCGCAGAAGAGCTGGGATATGAAAATGTCGTGACCGGGCATTATGCGCGCATTGAGCGGGATGCCTCCACAGGAAGGTATCTGTTGAAGAAAGCGCTTGACCGCGATAAGGATCAAAGTTATGTGTTGTACTCCCTGACGCAGGAGCAGCTCGCACATACGCTGTTTCCGCTGGGCGATAAGAAAAAAGAAGACGTCCGGGCAATCGCGCAGGCGCAGGGCTTTATCAATGCAAAAAAGCACGACAGTCAGGATATTTGCTTTGTACAACAGGGAAATTATGCTGATTTTATCGAGCAGTACACGGGAAAATGTTATCCGGAGGGAGATTTTGTGGACCGTGAGGGAACGGTGATCGGCAGGCACAGGGGGGTCATCCGCTATACGATCGGACAGCGTAAAGGACTCGGTATCTCCGCGCCGGAGCCGCTCTATGTATGCGCGGTCGATCCGGAAGCGCAGACCGTCACGCTGGGAAAGGAGCAGGAGCTCTATACAAGAACGCTGACAGCCGGAGAGATGAATTTTATATCGGTTCCTTTTCTGGAGGGAACCGTACATCTGAAAGCAAAGGTGCGCTATCGGCAGACAGAGCAGCCGGCGGTTGTCACACAGACGGGCGCCGATACGATCCGGCTGGAGTTTGACGAGCCGCAGCGCGCCATCACCAAAGGGCAGTCCGTCGTTCTTTATGACGGGGATCTGGTAGTCGGCGGCGGGATCATTCAGTAAATCAGATACGCTTATCTGCTGCTAAAACCGATAACCGCCGAAAGAAAAAATAAATTGCGCAGACGTCTTTTTTGTGATATAGTAGGAAAAGATCAAAAGCCCACCATTTCGATAGGATTACAGAACAGGAAGGAGAAGGGACTACATGGCGGAGAAAAATCTTGATTTTGACAGGATCATCAACAGAAAAGGTACCAAAAGCTTAAAATACGACTTTGCAAAGGAACACGGCATACCGGAGGACGCGCTGCCGCTCTGGGTGGCGGATATGGATTTTGAAACGTCCTCGTATATCGAGGAGGCGTTGATTGAACAGGCGAAACATGGGATTTTCGGATACAGCGAAGCGAAGCGCCCCTATTTTGAGAGCGTAAAGGGGTGGATGGAAAGGCATCACGGCTGGAGCGTGGAGGAAAACTGGCTGGTAAAAACGCCGGGAGTCGTATTTGCGCTCGCGATGGCGATCAAGGCATATACGGAGCCGGGAGACGGCGTGCTGATCCAGTTACCGGTATATTATCCCTTTTCGCAGGCGATAGAAGACAATGGAAGAAGAGTGGTGAGCAGCCCCTTGTATCTGGGAGAGGATCACCGTTACCATATGGACTTTGACGATTTTGAAAAGAAGATCATTGCGGAACGGGTCAAGATGCTGTTTTTATGCAACCCGCACAATCCGGTCGGGAGGGTATGGACAAAGGAAGAACTGACGACGATCGGCGATCTTTGCGTCAGGCACCATGTCATTGTCGTCAGCGACGAGATCCATCAGGATTTTGTATTTAAGGGAAAGCATCTCGTGTTTGCAGGATTAAAAAAAGAATATGAGGACATCAGCATTACCTGCACCTCGCCGAGTAAGACGTTTAATCTTGCCGGAATGCTGCTTTCCAATATTTTTATCCCCAACCGCGGACTCAGGACAAAGTTCCGCAGGGAATTGAGCGCGGCAGGTATCAGTCAGCTCGGCGTGATGGGGCTTACGGCCTGCGAAGCGGCATACAGCAAAGGGGAGGAATGGTATACGGCGATGCATTCTTATGTGGCGGATAACCTTGCGTTTACCAAAAGTTATGTGGAGGAGAATCTGCCCGGCGTGCGAATGATTGAACATGAGGGAACCTATCTTGTCTGGCTGGATTTCAGGGACACGGGGATCGAGGCGGAGGAACTGGAAAGACGGATCATCCATCAGGCAAAGCTGTGGCTTGACAGCGGGAAGCTGTTCGGAGCGTGCGGAACAGGATTTCAGCGGATCAATACGGCGTGTCCCAGAAGCATTCTGTGGGAGGCGTTGGAAAGACTTCAGAAAGTGCTGTGAGCAGGGACGGCAGCCACCGTTATGCGCCATGACAAAGCTGTTACGGCGGCAGCGGAAATCTGCCGCAGGAAGCCGCAAAAAAAGTAATTGACAAGATCGAAATCGGACCGTATAATACACAACAGAACACAAAACATATAACACCTATCAAAAAAGTAAGAAATAAGAGAGTGGAGGAGATTACCATGAGTCAGATCAAAGAAAGCGCACTGGAACTGATCGGAGGAACCCCGATCCTGAAACTGAACGGATATGCGAAGAAGGCAGGCATAAAGGATGCCGTCATTCTTGCGAAGCTGGAATATTTGAATCCGGCAGGCTCCGTAAAGGACCGTATCGCATTGGCGATGATCGAGGATGCGGAAAAGAGCGGTCTGTTAAAAGAGGGAGCGACCATTATCGAGCCGACGAGCGGAAATACCGGAATCGGTCTGGCGGCGGTTGCGGCGGCGAAGGGATACAGAGCGATCCTGACCCTGCCGGATACCATGAGCGTTGAGAGAAGGAATCTGTTAAAAGCGTACGGCGCGGAGCTTGTACTCACGGAAGGCGCAAAGGGTATGAAGGGAGCGATCGCGAAAGCGGAGGAACTGCAGAAAGAGATCGACGGCGCCATCATCCTTGGACAGTTTGTCAATCCCGCCAATCCCGCCGTACATAAGAGAACCACGGGACCGGAGATCTGGGAGCAGACGGACGGCAAGGTAGATATTTTTGTTGCCGGAGTGGGAACGGGCGGAACGATCACGGGCGTCGGCGAATACTTAAAAGAGAAAAATCCGGACGTGAAGATCGTCGCTGTAGAGCCGTCGGGAAGCCCTGTTTTATCCAAAGGGACGCCGGGAGCGCATAAGATTCAGGGAATCGGCGCAGGGTTTGTGCCGGAAGTGCTCAACACGGAAATCTATGATGAGATCATCACCATTGAGAACGAGGATGCGTTTGCAGAGGGAAGAGCCTTTGCGGTCAGCGAGGGAATCCTTGTGGGAATCTCCTCCGGCGCGGCGCTAAAAGCAGCGTCCATCTTAGCGGGAAGACCGGAAAATAAGGGAAAGACGATCGTTGCGCTGCTTCCGGATTCGGGAGACCGGTATTTGTCCACCCCGCTGTTTGGCGAGCATTGACCGGAAACGCAAAAACGCGCAGAAGAAGAGCAGAAGAAGAGCGGCAGAAGAGTAACAGAAGAAGAGCAGAAGAAGCGGAAAATAGGAAATGAGGCGGAAAGATGACACTGCAGCAGTTAATCTATGTTACGACCGTAGCGGAAACGGGAACGATCACAGAGGCGGCTGAAAAACTGTATCTGTCGCAGCCGAGTCTTACGAACGCGATCCACGAACTGGAAAAGGAAATGAATGTCCGGATCTTCAACAGGACAAACAAGGGGATCACGCTTTCCAAAGAAGGAGAAGACTTTCTGGGATATGCCAGACAGGTATTAGAGCAGGCGGCGATTCTGGAAGACAAATATAAGGGCGGCGCAGGAGGAAAAAAACAGTTTTGCGTATCCACGCAGCACTATTCGTTTGCGGTCAATGCCTTTGTCGATCTGATCAAGGAATATGGGCAGGAAGAGTATGATTTTTCGCTTCGGGAGACACAGACGTATGAAATCATAGAAGATGTGGCGCGGATGAAAAGCGAAATAGGGATTTTGTTTCTGAATGAGTTCAATGAAACGGTCATCACAAAAATATTAAGATCCCATGATCTGGAATTTCATCCGCTGTTCCTTGCCAAACCGCATGTATTTATCAGCAGGAAACATCCGCTTGCAGGGAAATCCGTGATCACCAACGAGGAACTTGCGCCCTATCCGTACCTGTCGTTTGAGCAGGGAGAACATAACTCTTTTTATTTTTCGGAAGAAATCTTTTCCGCATCGGAGCGGAAGAAAAATATCCGGGTACGGGACAGGGCAACGCTGTTTAATCTCCTGATCGGATTGCATGGATATACGGTGTGCAGCGGCGTCATTGACCGGAAACTAAACGGAAAAGAGATCATCGCGGTCCCGCTTGCGGAAGAAAGCGATATGCGTATCGGCTATATTACCCACCGTAAAAGCTCGGTCAGCAGATTGGGAAACAGTTATTTGGAGGCACTAAAAAAGTACACAGGTGCATAAGTGAGTTGTCCATAGCTTCAAACTATGGACAACTTTTATTTATAGGTATTATGCAAAAGGTACGCCACAAATTATAATCGTTTGTAGATCATAGGATCTGCGTTTTGATCTTATGGCGGATTGATGAGAGAACAAAAATAAAAACAACATGAAAACGAGGATAATTGTGGGAGGACAGGATGCAGACAGCAGTGATCGGATTTCCCAGGGTCGGAACTTTAAGGGAATTAAAGTTCGCTTCTGAGAAATATTTCAGGAAAGAAATAACGCAGGAAGAGCTTATGCGGACCGCGGAGCTTTTGCGCAGGACGCACTGGAACACACAAAAAGAAGCGGGGATAGACTATATTTCCAGTAATGATTTTTCCTTTTATGATACCATGCTGGATACCGCGGTATTGTTTGGGATCATTCCCAAACGCTATCGGGAATTAAACTTATCGGAACTGGATACGTATTTTGCGATGGCGCGCGGCTATCAGGGAGAGTCGGGCGACGTCAAAGCCCTTGCCATGAAAAAATGGTTCAATACCAATTACCACTATATCGTCCCGGAAATAGAAAGTGATATGGAGATCGGGCTTTCGGGAAATAAGCTGTGGGAGGAATATACGCAGGCGCTTGATCTGGGAATTGAAACAAAGCCCGTTGTGACCGGAGCGTACACTTTCTTAAAATTGTGCCGTTACACGGGGGAGGGGGCTTCCCGGAGCAAATCCTTTGAAGATCACACAAACGAGGTAATCCGGGCATATCAGGACCTGCTCAAAAAGTGTGAGGAGTATCAAATCGCATGGGTTCAGTTTGACGAACCGGCCCTTGTGCAGGACATGGATCAGAACGACATCGCATTATTTCATAAGATCTATGAAGCGGTTCTTCCTGTCAGGAAGCAATGCCGTATCCTGGTGCAGACTTATTTCGGGGACGTCAGGGATGTCTATGCGGATCTCATAAAAATGCCGTTTGACGGGATCGGACTTGATTTTGTAGAGGGAAAAGAAACCTGCCGTCTGATAGAAACATACGGTTTTCCGAAAGACAAGCTGCTGTTTGCAGGACTGGTGAACGGGAAAAATATATGGAAGAACCGTTATAAAAAGACCTTGCAGACATTGGACGTCCTGAAAGACAAAGAGATTCAGACGGTATTGTCAACCTCATGCTCCCTGTTGCATGTTCCTTATACCCTAAAGCATGAGAAAGCATTGTCACAGGAAGTTATATCCCATTTTTCTTTTGCAGAGGAAAAGCTGGCGGAGCTGAAAGAACTAAAAACACTTACGGAGCGCGGCAGCTATCAGGCGGAAGCGGCATATCAGGAAAACGAGCGGCTTTTTACCGGAAAACGGGACTGCGAAAACGAAAGTGTGAAAAAAAGACTTTCCTCTGTAGCGGAGGATGATTACACCAGACTGCCAAAACGGAGCGAACGAAAAAAGCTGCAGAAAGAGGCGCTGAACCTGCCGGAACTTCCCACGACGACGATCGGTTCCTTCCCGCAGACCAAAGACGTAAAGGCAAACCGTTCCGCTTTTCGAAAAGGAGAATTATCAGAAGAAGAATACATCGCATTCAACCGGGAAAAAATTGCAGAGTGTATCAGATGGCAGGAAGAAATCGGGCTGGACGTCTTGGTGCATGGCGAATATGAAAGAAACGATATGGTGGAATATTTCGGCGAGGCATTAGGCGGCTTCCTGTTTACGCAAAAAGCATGGGTGCAGTCCTATGGCACAAGATGCGTAAAGCCGCCGATCATCTGGGGCGATGTATACCGCGAAAAGCCGATTACCGTGGAATGGTCGGTCTATGCGCAGTCGCAGACAAAGAAGATCATGAAGGGAATGCTCACGGGACCGGTCACGATCCTAAACTGGTCGTTTCCGAGGGAAGACATTTCCATAAAAGAGTCCATTTCCCAGATTGCGCTTGCGATCAGGGACGAGGTGCTGGATTTAGAGAAAAACGGAATCCGCATCATCCAGATCGACGAGGCGGCACTAAGGGAAAAACTTCCGCTCAGAAAGTCGGACTGGTATCAAGAATATCTTGATTTTGCCATTCCTGCTTTCCGGCTGACACACAGCGGCGTAAAGCCGGACACCCAGATTCATACGCATATGTGTTACAGTGAGTTTACAGATATTATTCCGGCAATTGACGATATGGATGCGGATGTGATCACGTTTGAGGCGTCCCGTTCCGATCTCCGGATTTTGGATTCCCTGCGGGAACATCATTTTGAAACGGAAGTCGGACCGGGCGTGTATGACATTCATTCGCCCAGAGTGCCGTCCGTGGAGGAAATGATAGCGGCGCTGAACACCATGCTTACCCGGATCGACAGGGAAAAGCTGTGGGTAAACCCGGACTGCGGCTTAAAAACAAGAGCCATGCCTGAGACGCAGGCAAGTCTCAAAAACATGGTAGAAGCCGCGCGGCGGATTAGAAAGCAGCCATAAATACCATGATAAGAGGAAAACGGACTGACTCAGATTGACGGGTCAGCCCGTTTTTTTGCGCGATAAGCTTAAGAAGCGAAGTGATTTTATGCGGCGACCGTGCTTGCACGAGGAGCCGCATAGGAATCACTTCGCGGCGAGCAACGCGAGCGTGAAATGCGAAGCATTTCCCGTCTGCCGGATCCGGAGAAATTTTGAGGAGCATGTCAATCGGTTCTTTCTGCATGACCGGCTTTGTGCTATAATTTCATAGAAAGAAATCATAGGCGGTTGCGTTTCGCAATTGTCGAAAAGGAAGAAGGAGGACGCGGCGATGCTGCCAAAGGAACCGGCAATGCTGCTCAGTGCGGTCAACTTAAAACTGCGCGATTATTATGAGAGTCTGGAAGCGATGTGCGACGACATGGGTGAGGATATTTCCCGCATCACGCAGACGCTTGCACAGATCGACTATCATTATGACAGGGAGAGGAATCAATTTGTCTGAAACGATCACGCTGCTGGTGTATGGCGCGTTTTATCGGGGAGACCGGATTAAACGGCGTGTGCTGACGGCGGAAAAAAATGAAAATCTTTTTGCGGTACTCAAACGGGGCGGTCTGAATCTGCATGATTGCAGCGGGCGCGGGAGCTGCGGAAAATGTAAGGTGCGCTTTGTGACAGGCGCGCCGCTGCCGACGGCAGCGGAGCGCGCGCTGCTTTCCGCAGAAGAACTGCGCGCGGGCGTGCGGCTGGCATGCCGGCAAAGCGTGCGCGGGGACACGGAACTTATCATAGAAGCGGGGGCTGCCGCAATCCCGGATGTGATCGGCGTGCTGCCGGACGCGGGAGCGGGAACCGGTCATGGGTCGCGGGCATGCGCGGCAGAGGAAGCTGGGCATGGGGCGCAGGCATGTGCAGCGGAGGAGACCGGGCATACCGCCGCGCCCGTGTTTGCGGCGGTTGACATTGGTACGACAACGATCGCCATGCGCGGGATGTGCGGCGGTGCGGAAGTGGGAAGCTATGCGGCGCTCAATCCGCAGCGCATGTACGGCGCGGATGTTGTATCCCGGATCAGCGCGGGGATGCAGGGACATGCGGAGGACATGCGGCAGCAGGTGTGCGCCTGCCTTGCGGACGGGGTGCGGCTGATCGGGGCGCAATGCGGCAGAACACCCGCCTACATGGTCATTGCGGCGAATACGACCATGGTGCACCTGCTCTGCGGGGATTCTCTCGAACCGCTTTCCGCATTCCCGTTTGAACCGGTAAACATAAGACCACAACAGATAGTGGTTGCAGGAATTCCTGCATACATTATATGCGGTATATCGGCATTTGTGGGCGGGGATGTGGTATCGGGAATGGCGGCAACTGGATTACATAACTCAAGCGACTTGCAATTATTCATCGATCTGGGAACGAACGGCGAGATCGTACTTGGAAAAAAAGGACGGTTTCTGTGCACAGCGACTGCGGCGGGCACGGCGTTTGAAGGAAACGGCAGTGTGGATCTGATGGGCGCCGATCTGATACGGGTTGCAGCCGACGCGCTGCAGGAGGGCATCATGGATGCGCATGGTCTTTTCAGCGAGCCTTATTTCACGGACGGACTGGACCGTGCGGGTGCGCATATCACGCAGGGAAGTATCCGGGAGCTGCAAAAAGCAAAGGCGGCGGTCGCTGCAGGAGTCGGGATTCTGCTTGAACGGTACGGTGCTGAGGCGAAAGAAGTTTCCTCCGTGCTGCTTGCGGGCGGCTTTGGATATTATCTGGATCCGGAGGCGGCGGTGCGGATCGGTCTGCTCTCCGACGCGTTCGCAGGAAAGATTCATGCGGTCGGCAATACCGCGCTTCAGGGAGCCTGTCTGATCGGAAACGGGGATATGCGCGGATTTGCGGCGCAAACGGAACGGCTGACGGAGGGATGCGTCTACCTGAATCTTGCCGCGCAGGAGAACTTTGAAAAAAAATATATCGCAAATCTGGATTTCCCGTCATAGAATGATAGAGAATGTGTTTGCAAAGCGGACTGCCTGTGCAGGAGCAAAAAACTGCGCAAAGGCGGGGCGCGGTGATGATGGGAGAAATGCCGGATGTGTCTGCAAAGGAAAAAGGCATGTCTTATAGCGGGGTGTCTGGGGATCGCCATGCTTTGCGCGGGGATATGCATGAAAGCGTGGGGAGCGGATGTTTTTGTGCCCGCATGGAAGCACGCGGATATAAGAGGGCAGGGAGAAATGAACATTAAAAAAGTAGCGCTGACCTTTGACGACGGACCGCACCCGCGCTATACGGCGCGGCTGCTGGAAGGACTGCGCGAGCGGGATGTGCGCGTTACTTTTTTTGTGCTCGGGCAGAGCGCGGAGCTCTATCCGGACCTGATCAAAGAAATGGCGCAGGACGGGCATTTGATCGGCAACCATACCTATTCCCACATCCAGTTGACGAGCAGGAACGGTCAGCAGTTTGTGGAGGAATTACAAAAAACGGATGCGATTATTTATGAACTCACCGGACAGCATACCGAATTTGTCAGACCGCCATATGGAACATGGGATAAGCGTTATGAGGAAAGCTTGAATATGATACAGGTGTTATGGAATGTAGATCCGCTTGACTGGTGCTGTTCGGACGCGGGTACCGTGACCGGCAGGGTGCTGGAGAAGGCGGACGAGGACTGCATCATTCTGCTGCATGACGTCTATGCAAGTTCGGTGGAAGCGGCGCTTGCAATCATCGACAAGTTATCGGCGCAGGGCTATGAGTTTGTCACGGTGGACGAGATCATATTAGACTAAGAATGAAGAAATGCTAAGGACGGAAGGCAGACAGTCTGAGAACATCGAAGCCGTTTTTGGGAGGAATGCTCTGACAGACAGTGAAAAAGTGAGGAACGAACATGGATAACATGGATTTATTTTCATATCTGCGTGAAAAAAACATGGAGAAAGAGTCGCCTTTAGCGGCGCGGATCCGCCCGACAAGCTTAGAGGAGATCGTCGGACAGCAGCATATCATCGGAAAAGACAAAATGCTTTACCGCGCGATCACGGCGGACAAGCTGAACTCCCTTATTTTTTACGGACCGCCGGGAACCGGAAAAACAACGCTTGCCAAGGTGATCGCGAATACGACGAGCGCAGAGTTTATGCAGATGAATGCGACGGTCGCGGGAAAAAAGGATATGGAGGAGGTCGTGGCGAAAGCGAAGGACAGCGCCGCGATGTACGGAAAAAAGACCATCCTTTTTATTGATGAGATTCATCGTTTCAATAAGGGACAGCAGGATTATCTGCTGCCGTTCGTTGAGGACGGAACGCTGACACTGATCGGGGCGACGACGGAAAATCCCTATTTTGAGGTGAACGGCGCACTGCTGTCGCGCTCCATGGTTTTTGAATTAAAACCGCTTCAAAAAGAGGATATTGTCACGCTGATCAACCGCGCCGTTTATGATAAAGAAAAAGGAATGGGCGCGTACGGTGCGGAGATCTCTAAGGACGCGCTTTCCTTTCTTGCAGACGCGGCGGGCGGGGATGCGCGGCATGCCTTGAATGCCGTTGAGCTTGGCGTTAAGACGACTGAGCGCAGTGCGGACGGAAAGATTCATATTACGCTGGAGGTCGCGCAGGAATGTATTCAAAAACGGGTGGTTCGTTATGATAAAACGGGGGATAATCATTATGACACGATTTCTGCTTTTATCAAGAGCATGAGAGGATCCGATCCGGACGCGGCGGTCTATTATCTGGCGAAAATGTTATATGCGGGGGAAAGTCTGACCTTTATTGCGCGCAGGATCATGATCTGCGCGGCGGAGGACGTCGGCACGGCGGATCCGCAGGCGCTTACCGTGGCGGTCAGCGCGGCGCAGGCGGCGGAGCGCATCGGTATGCCGGAAGCGCAGATCATTCTTTCGGAGGCGGTCATCTATGTGGCGTGCGCGCCGAAGAGCAACGCCTGCGTCAACGCCATATCGGAGGCGATGCAGACCGTGGAACAGACGGGAAATCTGCCCGTACCGACTCATTTGCAGGACGCGCATTATAAGGGAGCGGCGAAACTTGGCCACGGCGCGGGGTATCAGTATGCGCATGACTATCCCAACCATTATGTCCGGCAGCAGTATCTTCCCTATGAGTTAAACGGTAAGGAGTTTTACCGCCCGGACGGAAACGGATATGAGAACACGATCAAAGAACATATGAGCCGGATCAAACGGGAAGCAGGAGATATGGACGCGAAGCAGGCGGGAGATATGGCGTGAAGCGGGCAGGAGGCATGGACGCGAAGCAGGCGGGAGATATGGTGTGAAGCGGGCAGGAGGCATGACATGAAGCAGATGGAAAACAGGCGCAGAACAGAGGAGACGGCAAAAAGAGCGAAACGGCGGATGATGATCCTGTCGTTTGACGCGGTGGGCGCGGAGGATCTTGTTGTCTTAAAAAAGCTGCCGAACTTTCGCCGGCTTCTGGAGCAGGGGGCGCTGTGCGGGCAGGTGGAGAGCGTATACCCGTCCATCACCTATCCGGCGCACAGCACCATCATCACAGGAAAAAAACCATGCCGGCACGGCATTATCAATAACACTTGTTTTCAACCGGGAAGAGAACATCCGGACTGGATGAGCGACCGAAAAAATCTGAAAGGGAGCACGCTGTACGACGCGGCGATGGAACGGGGAGACCGCGTATGCGCCCTGCTTTGGCCCGTGACGGGAAAGAGCGGGATCACATATAATTTTCCGGAAATTCATGCAAACAGACCGTGGCAGAATGTTGTTTTGAAAACGATCATGGACGGTTCGCCGCGGTATGTGCTCAGTCTGCTGCCGCATGCGCTGCGGGAGCTGAAAGGTATTAGAGAGCCGGAACTGGACAATTTTTTGGAAAAGGCGGCGGTTGATACGATCCTGCGGTATAATCCGGAATGGATGCTGATCCATTTCCTTGACGTGGACGCGCACCGGCATCGGCTGGGCGTGACGCATCCGGAAGTCCGCCGCGCGCTGAAGCGCCTGGATGAGAGGATCGGCGTGCTGACGGCCGCGCTTGCACGTACGCGTGCGGGCAGCTGTCACAGCATGGAGGACACGACGGTCGTGATTCTCGGCGACCACTATCAGCTTGACTGTCATACGGTTCTGTATCCGAATTATTTGTTAAAAAAACAGGGGTTATTACAAGCGGACGGCAGGGGACGCATTACGAATTATCAGGTGATCGCAAAAAACTGTGACGGCTCCTGCTATCTGTATCTGCATCCGCAAATCAGAAAAAGTGCAAATATGACACAGAAGATGACGCAAAAACTGACAACAATATTTTCAGAAATGACAGACGGCATAGCCCGCATATTCAGCGGAGAGGAAGCCGCTGCTCTCGGCGCAGATGACACCTGTGTCATGATGCTGGAAGCAAAAAACGGGTATTATTTTCTGGATGACTGTCAAATGTTGACTTGCTCGGTCAATGATGTGTTGAGTCATAAAATGAAAGCGACGCACGGCTATCTTCCGACGCTGCCAAAATATCAGACGTTTTTTTTGATGTCGGGATACGGTGTGAAAAAGGGAGGAATGTGCGATTCCATGAAACTGTGGGACGAAGCGCCCACGCTTGCAAGAATCATGGGACTGACGCTCCCGGACACGGACGGATGTGTAAAGACGGAGCTGCTGGATCCCGCGGTTAAACGAAACGCCTAAAAAAGCTCCTGCACCAAATACTGGTAGACCGCTTCGTTTTTTTCTTTCCAGTTTTGGCAGACTTTCGCGGCAAATTCCGCGGACGGTACGGTAAGAGAAATGTGGATAAGTTCATTGCCGTTATCCTTGGCGATCAGCTCCGCAACATAATCTCCGGACGATTCTTTTTTATAATTAGTCAAAATAGAAAGCTCGCTGCGGATCTGAATCTCGTGCGCGGATAAGTATTCCTGAATGTCGGTTTTGATCGAATGCTGGATGCGGTTGTCAAAAAAAGACAGCGTTTTTTGCCCTTCCCCGGTGATTTCGTAGAGCGTGCGGTTCTCCATGGTCGTCGCGCTGATAAACGCTTCTTCCGTCAGGTCGCTTAAGACCTGTTGAAGCGTGATATAGCCGGTATATTCCTTCTCTAAAATAAAATCCGCGATCTGCGCGCTGGAGAGCGGACCTGCCGCCTTGTTCAGCATGTGGAGCACGATCAGACGGTATAAGGTTAATGAATCCTGATTCATAACAAGTTCCTTTCCAAATTACAATAACGTGTGTGATGATTCTGCCGCACGGCTTCCCTGTACGATCTGCTGTTCTCTCAGATAGCGGTGCAGCGCGTTCAGCACGCCTTTTTTATCGGCGCTCCAAAGGGGCGCGATCAGCAGCTTTTTCGGTCCGTCCCCCGTCAGTCGGTGGATGACGACGTCAGGGGAGAGCAGTGTGAGCGCGTGCGCGGTCATTTCGATATACTGTTCCTGCGTCAGCACATCAAAGCGGCGTCGTTCATAGTCTGCGGCCAGATCGGTTCCGCGCAGGACATGCAAAAGCTGTAATT
This sequence comes from bacterium, assembly GCA_023667365.1. Taxonomy (GTDB): domain Bacteria; phylum Bacillota; class Clostridia; order Lachnospirales; family Lachnospiraceae; genus DLAJ01. The sequence goes on from JAMPAG010000037.1 coordinate 18,707, forward strand.
TGACGCCGAATGGATGAAATGAGTTTACATAACTTATGGTTTCATAAAATTGCGCGGCGGTTTCGCCCGGAAGACCAGCGATGACATGGACGATCGCCGGAATACGGCGTTCATGCAGGGCTTCCATTGCTTCCGCAAAGACGGGGAGCGGATAGCCGCGCCGAAGATAGCGCGCGGTCTGCTCATGCATTGTCTGGAGCCCCAGCTCCACCCAGATAAATTGATCGGGATATTCCGCCTGACAGCGGGAGAGCACGTCGAGTACGTTTTCAGGCAGGCAGTCAGGCCGCGTGGCGATGGAGATCCCGGCGACGTCAGGATGGGACAATGCCTGCGTATAAAGCCGGTAGAGCCGTTCGGGACGGTCATAGGTGTTCGTGTATGCCTGAAAGTATGCGATATACCGGGAACCGTGAAATTTGGCGGCGCTCTGCGCCTTTCCCTGTTCAATTTGGGAAGCAATCTCTGCTGCGGTATCTGTGGTAACATGATCTGCTGCGGCATCCTTTACAGCACCGGTACCCGGCGCCATGCCTTCCGGGATAAGCCCCCGAAGATCAGTATCATGCGATATAATACCGCGCGTTATCAAATCTGCCGCCCGTGCGGAAAAATCGCCGCTCCCTCCCGCAGAACAGAAAATACAGCCGCGGCTGTCGAGCGTGCCGTCACGGTTCGGACAGGTCATGCCCGCGTCCAGCGCGATCCGATAGAGTTTTTCTCCGTATGTTTTTTTACAATATTCCGATAAAGAGTAGTAACCGTTTTCCATTGCATTTCCTGTGCTGCATCCGCCGGTCCGGAATCGCATCTTTGTGTGCCGTATCCGCATGGCGTGGCGGAGACCGACAGATCGTCCGTCTTGTCCGGCTCAGCGGATGTGCGATCTGACTGCCTCGGCAACGACCTCGGCAACCCGCGGGTTGAAGGCTTCCGGCATGATATTTTCATCATTTAATTCGTCATCCGGTACGAGTCCTGCGATCGCAGCGGCTGCGGCAAGCTTCATTTCCTCGGTGATCTGGGCGGCGCGTCCCTCCAGGGCTCCTTTGAAGATACCGGGGAAAGCGACCACGTTGTTGACCTGATTCGGGAAATCGGAGCGTCCCGTGCCGACGATGCGCGCGCCTGCCGCCCGTGCGGCGTCCGGCATGATTTCAGGAACGGGATTCGCCATGGCGAACAGGATGGAATCGTGGTTCATGGAGGAAACCATTTCCGGGGTGACAATATTCGGCGCGGAGACGCCGACAAAAATGTCCGCGCCCTTTAAGGCGTCCGCAAGCGTGCCGGTCTCGTTATCCGGGTTTGTTTTTGTCGTCATTTCCTGCTGCATCCAGTTTAAGTTCTCCGTGGAACGGGAGAGAATGCCGACTTTATCACAGAGAATGATATTGGAAAAACCGTAGGTCAAAAGCAGCTTTGTGATGGCGATGCCGGCGCTGCCCGCGCCGTTGACAACGACCCTGCATTGTTCTTTTTTCTTTCCGGTGACTTTTAAGCTGTTGATGATACCGGCAAGTACAACGATCGCCGTGCCGTGCTGGTCGTCGTGAAAGACAGGGATGGGAAGCAGCTTTTTGAGGCGCTCCTCGATCTCAAAACAGCGCGGTGCGCTGATGTCCTCTAAATTGATGCCGCCGAAGCCGGGAGCGAGATAGGTGACGGCTTTGATGATCTCCTCCGTGTCCTGCGTGTCAAGGCAGATCGGAACGGCGTTGACGCCGCCGAATTCCTTAAATAAGACCGCTTTTCCCTCCATGACCGGCATGGCGGCGTAAGGACCGATATTGCCGAGGCCGAGTACGGCGGAGCCGTCCGAGACGACGGCGACCGTGTTGGATTTCCAGGTATATCGGTAGGCCGCCTCCGGATCTTCGGCGATCACCTTGCATGGCTCGGCAACGCCGGGCGTATAGGCGAGAGCGAGATCCTCTCTGGATTTGACGGGTGTTTTGGATACGGTTTCCAGTTTTCCGTTCCACTGTGCATGGAGCGCAAGCGCTTTTTCGCTAGGTGTCATGATCGTTTTCCTCCTGATCGCACTGTAAATTGTCTGATGATATGCTGCTTTCGGACGGCAGTAATTCCGGTCATGGAAGCCGCCCTGACAGACTTGATCTTTGCCGGTATGCAGTCTGCGTAACGCTGTCTTACCCATGCCGCGGGAGCCGCCGGTTTTGTCAAGCCTTATGCCATTGTATCCTAATTACCCCCAAACGGCAAGAGTCCAATCCGCCGCCCGAAAGAAAGCCAAAAAGCGGAAAAATGGTCCGCCGCTCGAAAGAAAGCCAAAAAGCGGAAGAATGGTCCGCCGCCGAAAGGAAAGCCGAAAAGCGGAAGTCCAGTCCGCCGCCCGAAGGGTCAGCGAAAAGCCGCAGGCTTAATCCGCCGCAAGCGACGCGGCGAGCTGCGCTGCCAGTTTGTCGAGCGCGGCAAGCGAGTCCTCTTTTACGGTCGAAGCGATCGTGACGGCAGGGTCAAGGAGCGTAAAATCCGTGAGCGCGGCAAGCTGTTCGGTGATCTGTCTGCCGCAGACAGGCGCCCAGGAACCGTTTTCGATCACGGCGGCCGTGCGGTTTTTTAAGCCGAGCGCCGTCATGTCATGCAAAAGATTCTGCATGGCGGGATACACACCGTTATTATAAGTGGGCGCTGCGAATACCAGATGACTGCAGCGGAAGATCTCGGCAATCAGCGTGGAGATGTGGGTGACGGAAACGTCGTAAAGTACGATGTTCTTAACCCCTGCCTCGGCGAGCCTGAATGCAAGGACATTGACGGCATTTTCCGTGCCGCCGTACATGGAACCGTAAAACAGGGCGACGGCGCGCTGCTCCGGCTCATAGCGGCTCCAAAGATCATATTGACGCAGGATCCGGCCGGGATCGCTGCGCCAGACCGGGCCGTGCAGCGGGCAGATGGTGCGGATCGTGAGCGCGGAAAGCTTTTTTAACGCCGCCTGGACCGGAAGCCCGTATTTTCCGACGATATTCGCGTAATAGCGTCTTGCGTCGTCAAGCCAGTCTTTTGTAAAGTCGATCTCGTCATCGAACAGACAGCCGTTTAGCGCGCCGAAACTGCCGAACGCATCGGCGGAAAAAAGAATCTGCTCTGTTTCCTCATATGTCACCATGACCTCCGGCCAGTGAACCATCGGCGCGGTATAAAAACGCAGCGTATGGGAGCCGAGGGAGAGCGCGCCGCCTTCGTTCACAACGACTTTCCGCTCTGCGGCGATGGGTTCAAAAAATTTGTCGATCATCGCAAAGGTCTTGGGATTGCCGACCAGTTTCATGCCGGGAAAGCGGTATAACAGCTCCCCGATGCAGGCGCAGTGATCCGGTTCCATATGGTTGACGATCAGATAATCGAGCGCTTTTCCAGAAAGCGTATGCAGCAGATTCTCCAGGAACTGCCGGAACACGGAAGCGTCCACGGTATCGATCAGGGCGGTGCTGTCGTCCTTGATCAGATAAGAATTATAGGAAACACCCCGCGGTATGGGGAATAAATTTTCGAACAAAGCAAGCCGTCTGTCGGACGCGCCGACCCAGGCGATGCTGTCGGTAATGGAACGGATGCAGTGCATAATGATTCTCCTTTCGGTCTGTTGTTGGATTTTTGCGATTGCGTTTCCCGCCAATCTGTGATATATAAAATAAATATAGCATAATTGCGAATACATAGCTATGCGTTATTTTATACGATTCGTGATTTTTTATAAAAAAGAACTTTCTATTTATAAAAAGATGTAGTATAATAGTCACAGGAAAATCGTAGTAAGTATTCATATGCAAATCTGCAAGGCTTTCCAACATAGACACAAACGAATAGCGTGGAACGGAATATGAGAAGTGCGCGGACTGTTATGAACATGGCAAGGAAACCGGTAATCAGGAGCCGCGGATGCCTTGCGGCGCGGAATGGGCGCCGGGGGACAAAAGGGGTTCTTAAGGAAAAAAGATAAAGAAAGGTGCGGTATGAGAGAAAAGTATGAATCACTGGCATTAAGCGATCTGAAGGAGATCGCGAAAGCAAGAGGAATGAAAGGGACATCCACCATGAAAAAGGCGGAGCTGGTCGAGGCGATGCTTGCGCAGGACGAGGCGGATAAGGCGCAGGGCAAGGACATTGAGCCAAAGCCCGTGCTCAGTAAGCCGGGGGAGCCCAAAAAGGAAGAACAGCCGGAAGAGCGTTTTCCGCAGGAGCTGGACAGCGGCGTCATGGCAAACGGGATTCTGGAGGTTATGCCGGACGGATATGGTTTTATCCGCTGCGAGAATTACCTGCCGGGTGAGAACGACGTGTACGTCGCGCCCAGCCAGATTCGGCGCTTTAATTTGAAAACAGGTGATATTATTGAGGGGAATACGCGGATCAAGACGCAGAACGAGAAGTTCAGCGCGCTTTTGTTCGTCAAAAAAGTAAACGGTCTGCCGCCTGAGATCATTGCGCGGCGCACGCCGTTTGAGGACATGACGCCGATCTTCCCGAATGAGCGCTTAAGCTTAGAGACGACGGGCGCGTCCATCGCCATGCGGATCATGGATCTGATGAGTCCGGTGGGCAAGGGACAGAGAGGAATGATCGTTTCTCCGCCCAAGGCAGGAAAGACGACTTTATTAAAGGAAGTCGCCAAGTCCATCAAGAGAAATTCGCCCGATGTGCATCTGATCATTCTCTTGATCGACGAGCGTCCTGAGGAAGTCACGGATATTAAGGAAGCGATCGAGGGACCGAACGTGGAAGTCATTTATTCGACGTTTGACGAGCTCCCGGAGCATCACAAGCGGGTGTCCGAGATGGTCATTGAGCGTGCGAAGCGTCTCGTGGAGTCCAAAAAGGACGTCATGATCCTGTTAGATTCGATCACAAGACTGACGCGCGCCTACAACCTGACGGTTCCGCCTTCCGGAAGAACCTTATCCGGCGGTCTCGATCCGGCGGCGCTCCATATGCCCAAACGCTTTTTCGGCGCGGCGCGCAACATGCGCGAGGGCGGCAGTCTGACAATTCTTGCGACGGCGCTCGTGGAGACCGGGAGCAAGATGGACGACGTTGTCTACGAAGAGTTCAAGGGAACCGGCAACATGGAAATGGTATTGGACCGCAAGCTTTCCGAGAAGCGTGTGTTCCCCGCCATCGATATTCCGAAGTCCAGCACGCGGCGGGAAGATCTGCTGCTCACGGGCGACGAGCTGGAGGCGATCAATGTGATCCGCAAGGCGTTAAACGGCTTAAAGTCCGACGAGGCGGTGGACAAGGTGCTCGATCTGTTCAACCGAACGCGCAACAACAACGAGTTTGTGCAGATGGTGAAGAAGATGCGTTTTATCTGATGCGGCGTTTTATGATAAGTTTTCTAAAAAGTGCTTGCATCGAAGGATATTCTGTGATATAGTTAGAGCGCTGTTTGTAAACGGACAATTATAAGAAAATGATTTCATAGAGAGGTGAAAAGCATGAAAGAAGGAATCCATCCGAATTATTATCAGGCAACCGTGACCTGTAACTGCGGCAACACATTTGTGACCGGATCGACAAAGCCGGAGATTCACGTTGAGGTCTGCTCCAAGTGCCATTCGTTCTACACAGGTCAGCAGAAGACCGCACAGGCACGCGGACGTATTGATAAGTTCAATAAGAAGTACGGCGTTGTAAACCAATAAGGTACAAAGACAGGGTTGAGGTTATCATATCTCAACCTTATTTTTTCTGTGGGAAGCATCCGCAAAGGCAGGAAAAAGGAACCGCACGGCCGTCTGCTTTTGCCGTACAGTGGGAGGAATCGTTTTGGCACGTAAAAAAAGAAAGACCTGTTATTCTGGCATCGGCGGACAGGCGGTGCTCGAAGGCGTTATGATGAAAAATAAAGATATTTACGCCGTGGCGGTACGCAAGTCCGACGGAGAGATCGTGGTGAACACACAGGAGTATGCCGGCGTCTTAAGCGACAGCTTCTTGAAGAAAGTGCCGTTTATCCGCGGCGTATTCAATTTTATTGATTCTCTTGCGCTCGGCATGAAATCGCTCAATTATTCCGCAAGTCTTTACGAGGACGAGGACGCGAAGGAGACCGCCGCGGATAAGGCGCTCAATAAGGTGTCCGGCGGCAGGGCGGAGCAGATTTTTATGACGTTGACCATGATTTTTTCCGTGGCGCTCTCCGTCGCTGTCTTTATCGCGCTCCCGTATTATCTCTCCACGCTGTTCGGAAGATATGTGCGGAACCGTTCGCTGTTAAATATCATAGAGGGGGCGATCCGGATCGCGATCTTCCTGCTCTATGTCGTACTGATCTCGCTGATGAAGGACATCAGGCGGGTGTATATGTACCACGGCGCGGAGCATAAATGTATCAACTGCTTAGAGCGCGGCAGGGCTCTTTATGTGTCCAATGTGATGCGGAGCTCCAGACTGCACCGTCGCTGCGGGACGAGCTTTTTACTATTTGTCATGTTTGTCAGCATCATTTTGTTCTTTTTTATCACGGTCACGAATCCGGTGTACCGCATTGTGCTCAGAATCGCGCTGATTCCCGTTGTGGCGGGGATTTCCTATGAGCTGATCCGTTTCGCGGGAAAACATGATAATGTGCTGGTGCGGATTTTATCTGCGCCCGGTATGCTGCTGCAGCGATTAACGACGAGAGAACCGTCGGCGGAAATGGTCGAGGTCGCGATCCAGTCCGTGGAAGCGGTGTTTGACTGGCGGGAATACTTAAAAGAGAATTTCGACTATGACGTGGCGGCGGAGGAAGCGGCGGATGCCGCGGCGCGTGCGCGGGATGAGGCGGAAGAGGAAGAAGAACGTGCGCGAAGAACGGATGCAGGAGCGGCGGCGGATCGTGTCGAAAGAACGTACGCGGCGCGTGCGCGCGCAGAGGCGGAGGAAGAAGACGAGCCATGACGTACCGTGAAGCCTATGAGCAGGGAGTGCGCCGGCTTTCGGAGAGCGGCATTGCGGAGGCGAAAACGGATGCAAGGCTGCTTCTGGAGCATGTCTGCCACACGGATTATCAGACCCTGTATACGCAGGGAGAGCGCGTGCTGGACGAATTGCAGATGGAGTTTTATGTAAACTATCTGCAAAAACGGAAAGAACACATTCCATTGCAATATTTGACGCACAAACAGTCCTTTATGGGATTGGATTTTTATGTAAACAAAAGCACATTGATTCCGCGTGCGGATACGGAGATTCTGGTTGAGGAGGTCATGCGTTATATGCAGGACGGCATGGCGATCCTTGATCTTTGCACGGGAAGCGGCTGTATTTTGCTGTCCCTGTTACATTATTCCAACGGCTGTTTCGGCGTGGGGACGGATGTGTCAAAAGACGCGCTTGCGGTGGCGCGGGAGAACGCGGATGTGCTGGGCTTTGAAGAAAAGAGGAAGCGGGGAGAATTGCTTTTTTTACAGGGCGATCTGTATGACGCGCTGAGAGGCGGTGCGGACGGCGCAGAGGAATACGGTTTACCGCGGAGGATTGCGACCGGCATGCCGCAGAGGGAAATCCCCGCGGTTGACGTGATCGTGTCGAATCCGCCCTATATCCGTTCCGACGTCATCCCGACGCTGATGCCGGAGGTAAAAGAGCACGAGCCGCGGCTGGCGCTTGACGGGGGCGGCGACGGGTTGGCGTTTTACCGGCGCATCATCGACGGCGCGCCTGCG
>JAMPAG010000038.1 GCA_023667365.1 bacterium
TGGGACTACAAGACGAGTGATTCAAAAGAAAATGATTCTTTTGAAAGAAGCAGGACGTATTGAACGTATCGGTGGCAAACGTTATGGTCATTGGATAATCCGCGAGTAAAACACATTAAACGGGCTTAAAAGGGTTGAGGCGATGGGATTTTGGACATTTTCCCGCAGACCGAAGTGTTGAGACGATGGGGAAATGTGAGCATTGCCTATATGATAGTAGGAACAAGCACATCGACCTGTTTCCGACAACGAGCGCGGTTGAGAAAATGGCAATTTTGAGGGCAAAAAAGCCGTTGATAAATTTCCGAGAACGAATGGGATGATTTTCTGAGAATTGCTGGGATATTTGACATCAATTTGGAGCAATCGAGCCATGTTAAGACAGTTACACTGCTGACGAAGGTCGGAGGACGCCAAGCAACAAAAATGTCCGTCAGAGAAGGAAGCCAAGAAATAACGGATAATGAAGTGAAGGACTGCATAAGACGATGAGGTGAAATGGATTATGAAAATAGCATAAACGGAAAGTCGAATATTATCATATACACAACAGAAGATGGAGTGTCAAAAATCGAGACAACTTTTGACGGCGATACTGTCTGGCTGTCAATTGATTAAATGGCAGAACTGTTTCAGAGAGATAGAAGCGCAATTAGGAAAACATGTAAGAAATATTTTCAAGGAAGGTGAATTGCAGAAAGAAGCAGTGTGGGCAAAATTTGCCTACACTGCTTCAGATGGAAAAATTTATGATGTTGATTATTATAATCTTGATGTTATCATTTCCCTTGTCTATCGTGTTAAATCAAAACGCGGCACACAGTTCAGAATTTGGGCAACAGGAATCTTGAAGGATATATGCGTAAAGGATTTGCACTGGATGACGAACGGCTCAAATTAAGGAACTGCTTGAACGGATTAGGGACATTCATGCATCTGAAAAAGTATTTTACAGACAGATTTTGGAAATCTATGCGACAAGCATTGATTATGATCCCAAAGCTGAAATATCCATACAGTTTTTTCAAAAAGTCCAGAATAAAATTCATTATGCTATCCATGGGCAGACAGCGGCGGAAGTTATTTATACAAGGGCGGATGCGGAAAAGGAATTTATGGGACTTATCATATTTGCAGGGAATCAGCCGACTTTGCGGGAGTGGTCATTGCCAAGAATTATTTGAATGAAAAAGAACTTCGTGCAATGGGGCAGCTTGTATCGGGACATTTGGATTTTGCTGAACGACAGGCAGAGCGGGAGCAGGCTATGACAATGAAGGACTGGGCAAAGCATTTAGATCGTATTTTGGCTATGAGCGGCGAACCGTTATTATCGGGAAATGGGAACGTGACTCATAAACAGGCAGTGGAAAAAGCCACCGAAGAATATAAAAAGTATAAAGAACGAACGTTAAGTGATGTAGAGCAGGACTATTTAAACTCTATAAAAATATTAGGGGAAAAGACAGAAAAAGATTGAAAAGTGCCACGACTGCGGCACAAATTTGCATCATACGCAGAAATGCAGCGGATGTACTTTCTGCATTGCAGGTTACGTAGGATTTTGGAGTAAATTTAACGATAAACATGCGGAGACTATTGTGGGACTGCAAAGGCAGGATATATTTTGAAATTGCATGAGGTATGGTCCGGATAAAGTGCTGGCATTGATGGGGAACCATGAAGGATTTGTTTTGCGGGGCGATTCTACAATTGATTATATGATTAAGACGTTTGATGAAGGATATTTTATCGATGAAGGCAAGGAAGATCGGTACATCCAATGGATGGAAATAAGAGTTTTTCCTCACCCGTGATGCCGCCATCTGTCATATCGTGCTTCATGGGCACAGCCATCCTTAAGATATACCGTTCCACACGAACCGTCGCAATAGCCGTGCTTATGGTCATATCCACAGTAGTCGTGATCGTTATGAGAGTGTCGTCCGTATTCGGTGCAGCCGTCCATCGGGCAGATTGGACAGCCGCTTTCAGGAGCGGGCAGATATTCGGTGGAATCATGATGTCCGTGGTGACCATGATGTCCGTGGTGGGCGCAGACCGGCATTGCGAAAAGCAGGAAAACCAGCGCTGCAGTTAAGGCCGCGGTGAGCATTTTTCTATGATGCATGGCTTGTACCTCCATTTTAATTAAGGATCATTGACATTTTGCAACTGTCTAAATGTAGATATTACTATAGCATAAACAGATGCGTTGTTCAAGATTCGTAATAAAAAAAGGACGCTTTGCGTCCTTTTTTTAGACAAGCGCTCAGGAGTAAGTTCTGCCGGCTGTCTTACCGGCATCTTTCGCGGATAATCCCGCAGCCGATCTTTTCCCCGGCGTCGCCTGACGGCTGCGAATGAAAATCATCCCGCATCCGGTGAACGACGACGGCTCTGCCCAGCACCTCGCTGACGCGGAAACGGTCGGTCATGAACGCCAAAAACGCCCTGCCGCCCGCGCCGAACAGCGGCGGCATATCGCCCGCATGAATATGAAAACCCAAGATCGGTTCTTCGCAGGGCGCATCCTCAATGGGGAGCCCCTCCATTTTGGCAGCGACTATGACATAGCCGCACATCTGATAAAACAGTACCGTTCCCTTTAGGCAGGGATAGCTGTCGCTCCCGCTGATGAAAGCGGTGCCGTCGGCCGTCTTACCAAAGCGGGAATCAAACTTTCTTGTATATTTTTTCTTTCACAAAAATTCTCGCTTCATAAAACAGCATGAATAAGGTTGCGATTAAGAATCCTATCATTAGAATCCTGTGGCAAAATGCAAAATAAGCAATATATGCCACGATTGCCGCCAGATAGACGATAACCAGTATGTGCCATTTTTTGGAAGAGCTGTCCGCAATAATTTTGTTTTTTACTGCAATATTGTCTTTAATCAATTCATCAAGGCTTAAATCAAATTCTTCACTAATCGCAATCAGATTCGCAATGTCGGTAATCCCTTTTCCTGTTTCCCATTTTGTGACGGCTTGTCTTGATACATTGAGTCTTTCCGCAAGCTGCTCCTGTGAAAGAGCGGCTTGTTGCCGCAGGTTTTTAAGTTTTTCACCTAAATTCATATGCAAGTCCCCCTTTTGTTTTTGGCAGACTTATCATAGCAATTTTTTGAGAGATTCACAAGAAAAAGCCCGTTACATTTATGCTACTTAGCGTATCATACAGTATCTTATCAGGTTTTATGCTGCTTTACTTTGATTTCGGAAATGTTGATTTACATTCCGAGGCTGAGGTTGTAAAATAATTGAGAAAGATTCTGTAACTGGTTATATGCTGCTTTTAAGATTTCATAGGCGATTGCGAAACGCATCTTATAGGTTGTGCACAAGCATGGACGATTTTCAGTGCGTTTTGCAATTTCCTGTCAGGACTTTATTTGAAAAGGAAATACGCGGATCAGTACAAAAAACAGGAGGAAACTTATGAATTCACAAAATGAACAATTTTTTTTGGAAAATGAAAGACAGGTCAATCAAATGGTCTGCAAGATTTTGCTTTATCTGTCGTTTGCGTTCCCGGCGCTTTTTTTGTTTTCTTATCTGGGAGTATTCAGAGTGAGCTTTCGGGAGTTGTATATGATCACGCCGCTTGGGCTTGTCTGCACGTTCTCTCCTTCTATTTTGAAACGGTATCTTCCGGCAAATATGCTCAAATATTGTGCCCTTGCGGCGCTGAATATCGTTGTGGCGATTCTGGCGAGCAATCACAATCTGGGCATTTACATGACCTATGCGCTTGCGTTTGCCTTGGGATGCCTGTATTTTGATATTCGTTTCACACGGCATATGGCGATATTGGGGTATGTCTGTATGGTGGCCGCCGTATTTTTTCGGGCGCATAACGCGGTTCTGGGGGAAGGCGAAACGCCCTTCTCCTGGTTTCTCGCATATATTATGGGATATACGATTGAATATATCGCGATGTCAGCCGTTTTTATTTCGATTACCAAGCGCGCGAGAAAGCTGTTAGAGAGCCTGCATGATACGGAGCGCATCAAAGAGGTGATGGACAACTGTGAGCAGGCCGCGGGCGATCTGACGGTCTCGATCGGCAGGTTAAAGGATTCTCTTGCGTTGAGCAGACAGGGGATCGGACAAATCTCAGAGGCCGCGGAGAATACGATGGAGGACTGCGAAAACAACCAAAAGTATGTAAACGATACGGCTGACAGCATTCGTGAAATGGCGATCCTGCTCGACCAGATCGTAGAACAGTCGGACAGAATGCAGACGGTTATAGAGCATACCTGCAACAGCACCAGCGATTATATTTCCATTATGGACGGCGCAGTCGAAAGCATACGGCAGATCGAGTCCGCGACGGACGAAACGGCGGAAGCCATACATACGCTGGAAAGCCAGTCGATTGAAATCGGGAACCTGACGGGACTCATCGAGGATATTGCGGGACAGACGAACCTGTTGGCGTTAAACGCCAGCATTGAGTCTGCAAGAGCCGGCGAGAACGGAAAAGGCTTTGCGGTGGTTGCCGGAGAGGTGCAAAAGCTTGCGGAGCAGTCGAAACAGACCGTCAGCGAGATCACAAAACGGGTAAGGGGCGTGCAGGACGGCGTAGAAAAAGCAAATAAGTCCATCCAGCTGAACATGCAGTCGGTAAAGGACGGAATGACAGCGATTTTCAACGCCAGAGCCGGTGCAGAGAACTTAGAGCGCATTCAGGAGGATTCCAAGGGGGTTATGGATGAGATCACGGAAAGCTGCAAGGCCTCCAGAAGCCATATGGAAAAGGTTGCCGGAATGTCGGGGAACATGACCGGGCTGATGGGACATTCCACGGATATGATCATGGACATCAAGGACAGCCTCACGCATCAAAATGAACAGATGCAGGAGCTTGCCGATATTTTTGACGAGGTGAACATGGTTTCCGTACAATTAAAGGAACTGGTCGCCGAGTGAGAATGTGGAAAACAGACCCGTTCAGAAAGGATTGATAGAGACAATGATAACAGAGATACTGGCAATGCTGGAAACGGCGGCGATCGCAGTCAGCGGTTTTATGATAAAAAAGTATGTATTTTTAGAGCCGGATATGGAGGCAAAAAAGCAGCGCATTTTTTATTATGCCAGTTTTTTTCCGATCGTCATCCTATTTTTTGCTTTTGGGAAAAATGCCGCATCGCTGGCGACACTGCTTCTGATCGGAGTTAATATTTGTCTTGCCAGAAAAAAGCACAGGCTGCGGGGCGTGTTTTTGGTGATCCTGTTTCCGGGCATTATCAACGGGATCTTTGTTCCGCTTCTGCTTGCACCGCCCTATTTGTTCGCATTCTCGACACAGGGAACTTTCATTTATCAGTTTGTGATTTATGGGGTACTGTCCGTGCTGCTTGTTTTATTCTATGTGAAAGGAAAAAACTGGCGAAGCTGGTTTCAAGAGAATACACAGCACAGGAGTCTGCGGAAATCAGAGAAGTATCTGCTCTGGGTGGTCGGGATTCTGATGCTGCTTTTTTCCAATCAGATGCAGATGGTATTGGATGGCGGGAATGTGCAGACGGCGGATGATGTGTACGGTCGGGGACTGACTTCCTTTGTCGGGATTGCCAGCGTTTCCGCATTTGTCATGACGATTACGATCATCGTGCTGATTATGCAGGGCAATAAGCGTTCTTTTTACCACGAACGGGTTTCCGGTATGCAGTCCGGCATGATCAGGTTCATGGCGGAAGTCGTGGAGAACCGGGACGACAACACGGGCGGACATATCAGGCGCACAGCGGAATATGTGGAGTGCATTGCAAAGGAGCTGAAAAGGCAGGGGGTATACAGTGATCTTTTGACCGACAGGTATCTGAATGACATGGTGATCGCAGCGCCGCTTCACGACATCGGAAAAATACATATACCGGATGCCGTCTTAAACAAGCCGGGAAAGCTGACGGACGAAGAATTTGAAGTGATGAAGACGCATACCACGGCGGGAGAGGAGCTGCTTACCCATGCAAAGGAGGAGCTCGGAGAATCGGGGTATCTGAACACGGCGTTAAAGATGGCGGCGTATCATCATGAATGGTGGAACGGGAAAGGCTACCCTTATGGCATAAGCGGGGACGAAATTCCGCTTTGTGCGAGGATTATGGCGGTGGCGGATGTTTTCGATGCACTGACTTCCAAGCGCTGTTATAAAAGCGCCATGCCGGTTGAAAAAGCATATGCGATCATCAGGGAGGAATCCGGCACGCATTTCGATCCGGCAGTTGTGGAGGCGTTTTTTGCGGCGGATATTGGAGCGGGAGCGACAGAGGGGACTTTGTCATGATTATCCCGGTAAGCGGGCGCGGATACGCGGGAGATTTTGCGGCGGTCTATAACAGCGCGAATACGCTTTTTCCGCAAAATGAGCGCAGTGACGCGGATGAGACCGTATTTTATCCGCAATTAGAGCGGGATAACAATTACATTTATACGGATGGCGATGAAATATGCGCGTTTATGTCCTGCCGTTCTTTTGAGGAGTACCGGGAACTGACGTCCCTTTATGTGAAAAGAGAATGTCAAAGAAAGAAAATCGGGCGGGAACTGCTGCGGTATTTTGAAGAAGCGCCCGTTCAGAAAGCGCCGGCAGGCAGGGAGTTCTATTTTTTGGTCAAGGTGCTTCGGAATGCAGAGTGGGCGCTTGATTTTTACAAAAAACACGGCTACGAACCGCTAAATGAAAAAACGCGCGGCCTGATCTGCCGGTGGAATATGACAGAGAAAGCATGGGAAAATATTTTGATAAAAAACGCGGTCACATGACCGCGTTTTTGTTGACAAAGAATCTTTTCTGCTGTATTCTATCGTTAACGGGGGTGAATGGGTGAGCAGTCGGGCAAGTACGTCGGACATAACAGCATATCTTGCGAAGGTCAAGAATCTGTTGTCCGCTGGAAAATATGATTTCGTTCCACGAAGAAAAAATATGCAGGCATTGGCGCAGCATGGACTTACGATCACGGATGCGAAACTATGTAAAAGTGAAAATCGTACAGGAGAACGGAAAAGAGATATTGAAATGTCTTGGATTTCATGAGGATGATTTCGCATAGGAGGTGAGTTCCGTGAGAAAATATTGTGATGAATGCGGGAAAGAAGTTGAAACAAAGATCCTAACGAAAAGAGAAACCTATGATGTCTGCGGAGAGACGATCAGGGTGGATGCGCAGGTATTGGTATGTGCAGATTGTGGAGAAGAATTTTATTCGGAAGAACTGGATAGTGCCACATTGGTTTTAGCATATAACGAATATCGTAGAAGACATAAGCTTCTTCTTCCTGAGGAAATTAAGAAAATAAGAGAGCAATACGGCCTTAGTCAAAGAAGCTTTGCAAGGCTTTTGAACTGGGGGGATAAAACAATCTGCAGATATGAGAACGGATCTATACAGGATAAGGCGCATAATAGTCTGCTCTTATTCCTGCGTGAGCCGGAAAATATGCGGACCTATCTTACAGAAAATGAAATCGCGCTTAGTCCGAAACAACTCGGCAAATTATTGGAGACCGTCGATCAGCTTGAGCAGAACAAGGAGTACCGTTCAAGCAGAAGGTTCTTTCAATTGTTTTTTACGAGGGTGCCAAGTGAAGAAAATGGTTTCAAGGTATTCGATTATGAGAAATTTTG
The DNA here is from genome assembly GCA_023667365.1 of bacterium. Lineage (GTDB taxonomy): Bacteria > Bacillota > Clostridia > Lachnospirales > Lachnospiraceae > DLAJ01. The sequence goes on from JAMPAG010000038.1 coordinate 7,646, forward strand.
TGCGATGGTTCTGTTTTTTGCGCATAAAAGTACAGAATTATTAAAGACAAAGCTTATGAAACTATTGAATTATTCCGACATGATTTTCTATAAAGAAAATGGAATTTCCATTTCAGGCGTACGGTACGCGCATCTTCCGTATGGACCGGTGCCGGAAAATTTTGACATCCTTCTTGGAACGATGGCGGCAGACCATATCGCGCATATCGAAGTCTTTTACGATAATGGATATGAAAAGCATCAAGTGATTCCGGAGGAAGAAATGCCGGAAGGAATTCTTACCGAAGAGGAACTTGCAGTGATGGAGCGGATTTATCAGAAATTTGCAGATTACGGATCAGTAGATATTTCAAACTATTCCCATAAAGAGAAAGGCTATCATGCGACGCAGAAAGGTGAGATTATTTCTTACGCATATGCGAAAGACATCAAGCTGAATTAAAATTTTTTCAACTGCAAACAACAGCGGCTTACCGGAGTATTCCGGCAGGCCGCTTGTTTTTAACTTATGTTGATTTACATTCTAAGACGAAAGTTTCTGTAAATATCCAATTTGGTACTTTTATACTAGGATAGTTTGTGCTATAATACATAATAAATCATGAATTGGAACGCTATATTTGCAGTGTCTGGCAAATGTATGACGGAATTTTCCGAAAATTTAATCATTTTGACATTTTTTTGTAAAAATATTAGGTATGTATCAAAACTTGTGCTATAATAAAAAGGATTGCAATGATGACAGTACATAAGGAAAGCCTGAAATCATATGGTATGGGGGAACGGTATGACGGGGTTGATCAACTTAATGGAAGAGACAGTACTAAATAAGATTGAGGAACTGTGGAAGAATACGAGTTACTGTAAGTGCGAACAGTGCCGGCTGGATGTCGCCACATACGCATTGAACCGTCTCCCTGCGCAGTATGTGCAGTCGATGAAGGGGAAAGTGCTGTATCGGTTTGAGTCTAATTCGATCCAGAGAGACATCGAAGTGACCGTGGCGGTGAGCAAGGGAATTGAGATTGTCGGAAATGCGCCGCATAAAAACGCGAATCCGAACGCGAATGGCAATGCAAACGTTGCAGGCAGCAGCGCCGCGGGATGAGAAATGGTTACGGGGGAGTACGGTAACGGTACTCCCCCGTGTTTTTTGCGCGATAAGCTTAAGAAGTGAAGAGAAGAGAAGAAGTCCGCATTAGAGAATGAAAAGAGGGAATCGTGTATGTATGAATTAGAACAGGTCGGTGAAAAAAGCCATTATGTAAACTGCCCGGCAAAGATCGGGATTTATGTCAAAGAACGAAAAGACGCTTATCTGATCGACAGCGGAAACGATAAGGACGCAGGAAAAAAGGTGCGGCAGATTTTAGAACGGCAGGGATGGCAGTTACAGGCAATCTTCAACACGCATTCCAATGCCGATCATATCGGTGGAAACCGATATTTGCAGACACAGACGGGATGCCGCGTTTATGCGCCGGGCATTGACTGTGCGTTTACGAGGCATCCGGTTTTAGAGCCGGCGTTTCTTTACGGCGGCTATCCGGGTGAAGCGCTCAGGCACAAATTTCTGATGGCGCAGGAGAGCGACGCGGCGTATCTTGAGGACGCCGTTTTGCCGGAGGGAATGCAAATGATTCCATTGCCGGGACATTTTTTTGATATGGTCGGTTTCCGGACAGACGATGACGTTGTGTATCTGGCGGATTGTCTGATGAGTGAGGAATCGTTAAAAAAGTATGGGATCGGCTTTGTCTATGATGTGGCGGCGTATCTGAACACGCTTGAGAAAGTAAAGGAAATGAAGGCGGCGGCATTCGTACCGGCACATGCACCGGCGACCGACGCGATCGCGCCGCTTGCACAGCAGAATATCGCAAAAGTGCAGGAGATCGCGGAGACGATCGAGACGTTCCTAAAAGAACCGATGATGTTTGAGCAGCTTTTACAGAGATTGTTTGACCGATACGGGCTGACCATGAACTTTGAGCAGTATGCGCTTGTGGGAAGCACGGTGCGCTCGTATTTATCCTATCTGGCGGACGCCGGGCGGATCCGGGCGTGCTTTGACGCGAACCGGCTTTTGTGGGCGCGTGTGTGATAAGAAAATGAGAGCATAGAGAACGAGAGGCTTTGAAAGCCGCTTCTTTTGTGATATAATGAGCTTACTCTGCAGGAGGCACCAGAGGCAGTATGAAGAAACTTTCGGGACGTTTGAAAAATATAGTCACAGTGTTGTTTCTTGTTGTGGCGGCAGTTTTTCTGGTGCGCACGGTCAAAGGAAATTTCGCGCAGATCCGGACGATGGATTTCAAAATTGACGTGCCGGTTTTTATCCTGTCCATGTTGATTTATTTTGCATATTTTGTGGCTTTGGCGTCGCTCTGGCATTATGTGACGGTCTTAAACCGTTCGTCGATCCCTTATTCCGAAGCGATCACATCCTACGCGTTTTCCGTACTCGGTAAATACATTCCGGGCGAGGTGTTTATGCTGATCGCGCGCTTTCCGGCTTATGAGCACCGGGGCGTGAAGGCGCGCAAGGTGACGGTTAATTTCTATCTGGAGAATTTGGGAACGTTCCTCGGCGCGGCGTTTCTGTTCCTCATTTCCTTGTTCTTTTTTCCAAATGAGATCATGATGAAATATACGAAGCTCATCCTCGCGCTTGTGGTGCTTTTGATGATCGTAATCCATCCGAGGATCGTCAATGCGCTGCTTCGTTTTCTGGAGCGTTTTATCAAGGGAAAGGATTTGCAGATCCCGATTTCTTACCCGCAGCTTTTGTCGGTCGTAGGACTGTTTATCTGCAACTGGGTGTTGGTCGGCGCAGGTTTTTATCTGCTCGTCTGCTCGATCTATCCGATCCCGGCGACGCAGTTTCTGTTTGCGGGCGGGATTTTCGGGCTGGCGGTCATTATCGGCATGATCACGTTTTTCGCGCCGTCCGGACTTGGCGTCCGGGAGGGCATTTTGGCGTTGGGGCTTGGCATGATCATGCCGGAAGAATACGCGCTGATCATTTCGCTGCTTGCGCGGCTCTGGGCGACGGCGGCGGAGCTGTTGTTTATTTTGATCATCTATATCATTCATCAATGTCGAAAGAGAGGGCGCAGAAAAGTGAAAAAAGCATGGTGGAAGGAAGCGGTGGTCTATCAGATTTATCCGAGGAGCTTTTGCGACAGCAACGGGGACGGCATCGGTGATCTGGAAGGAATCACAAGCCGTCTGGATTACTTAAAAGAATTGGGCGTGGACGTGATCTGGCTTTCGCCGGTCTATGAATCGCCCAACGTCGATAACGGCTATGACATCAGCAACTATGAGAAAATCCAGGAAGCGTTCGGAACGATGGCGCAGTTTGACAACATGCTTGCGGAAATCCATAGGCGCGGCATGAAACTCGTCATGGACTTAGTCGTCAATCACACTTCCGACCGGCACGCATGGTTTGTGGAGAGCCGGAAGTCGGTGGACAACCCATACCGCGATTACTATATCTGGCGCAAAGGAAAAAAGGACGCGCAAAGCGGAGAACAGATGCCGCCGAACAACTGGATCTCGTGGTTTTCGGGTCCGGCGTGGGAATACGACGAGGCGACGGATTGGTACTATCTTCATCTTTTTGCCAAGGAGCAGCCCGACTTAAATTGGGAGAATCCGGCGGTGCGCGATGAAGTATTCCGGATGATGACGGGCTGGTTTGAAAAAGGCGTGGACGGGTTCCGCATGGACGTCATCAGCCTCATCAGCAAAGTGCCTGCGATGCCGGACGGCAAAAATGGGGATTTTGTGCCCTATGTCGCAAACGGACCGAAGGTGCACACGTACCTTAGGGAAATGCGCAGGCAGGTGCTTTCCAAATATGATTCGTTCAGCGTGGGCGAGACGTCCTGCGTGACGATTGAGGAGGCAAAAAAATACGCCAACGAAGACGGGAGCGAGTTGAACATGGTGTTCCAGTTTGAGCATACGGGTCTGGATGACGGGGAACACGGGAAATGGTCGGACCGCAAAATCTCGTTATTGGATTTGAAGCGCGTCATGACAAAGTGGCAGGTGGAGCTGTACGGTAAGGCGTGGAATTCTCTTTTTTGGGACAACCACGATCAGCCGCGCATTGTCTCAAGGCTGGGCGACGAGGGCGAATATCGGGAGACGTCCGCAAAGATGCTGGCGACCTGCCTGCATATGATGCAGGGAACGCCGTATATTTATCAGGGCGAGGAGCTTGGCATGACCTGTATGAATTTTGCGGATCTGTCCGAGGTGCGCGATGTGGAGAGCCTGAACGCCTACCATGATCTGGTGGACGGCGGCGTGTATACCCATGAGCAGATGATGTCCTATATCAGCCGCCGGGGAAGGGATTCCGCGCGCACGCCGATGCAGTGGGACGATACGCCGAATGCGGGCTTTACGACGGGGACGCCGTGGCTTTTCGTCAATCCGAATTATGTCACGATCAACGCCGCCGAACAGGTGGGCAGGGAGGATTCGGTCTACCGTTATTATCAGAAGCTCATTCGTTTGCGGAAAGAGCATGAGATTATCGTGTACGGGCGTTATTACCTGATCCCGGAGGGTGGAGAAGAAGTGTACGCCTATATGCGCTCGTATGAAAAGGAAAAGCTGTTCGTGCTGTGCAATTTTACAAAGGAGGAACAGCGTTTCGCCCTGCCGCATGAGCTGGACGGAAAAAAGAATGAACTGCTGATCGGAAATTACGCGGATGCGCCGTGGCAGACCGCGGCGGAATATATGCTGCGCCCTTATGAGGCGGTCGTGTACCGATATGATGCGTAGCGAAAAGATATTTTGTGCAGGCAGCCGCGTAACGCTGATAAACAGGGATTTTGACGCCTAAATTCGGATATTCTATGCAATTCAGAGGAAATCGTATGGGTTTACAATTTTACTTTGGCGGTTCGGGCGCGGGAAAGAGCGTGCGCGTCTATCAGGACGTGATCGCGTGGTCGCTGCGCGAGCCGGAACGGAAATTTTTTATTATCGTGCCGGACCAGTTTACGATGCAGACGCAGAAGGAGCTGGTGCTGATGCATCCCGACCGGGGCATTATGAATATTGACGTGTTAAGTTTCGGGCGGCTGACGCACCGCATTTTGGAAGAAGTCGGCGGCGAGGACATTCCGGTTTTGGACGACACGGGCAAAAATCTCATTTTGCGCAAGGTGGCGGCGGCAGAAAAAGAGAAGCTTAAAGTGCTGGGCGGCAGCTTAAACCGGACGGGCTATATCCATGAGGTCAAGTCCGTGATCTCCGAGTTTATGCAGTACGGAATCCGGCCGGAGCAGGTCGGCGAAATGGCGCAGACGGCAAAGGGCAGGGGACTGCTTGCCGCGAAGCTCGATGACATGCGTATCCTGTATGAAGCGTTTCTCTCCTACATTCATGACCGTTTTATCACGACGGAGGAATCGCTTGATCTGCTTTGCAGGGCGCTGCCGCGCTCGGCACTCATTGCGGACAGTGTGGTCGTGTTTGACGGTTTTACCGGATTTACGCCCGTGCAGAACCGCGTCTTGCAGCAGTTGATGACGTTATGTAAACAAGTATGCGTTACGGTCATCATAGATGAAGCGGAAGATCCTTTTCAGATCGGTGCAGAACAAAAACTATTTCACCTTAGCCAAAAGACGGTGGTTTCATTATGTAAACTACAGGAACAAGCGGGGGCCGGACGGGGAGAGGACGTGTACCTAAAGGGCGCGCCCGTGATCCGTCATCGGGATAATCCGTTTTTTGCGTATTTGGAGCAGAAGCTTTTCCGATACGGGAGAACGGGATACGAGGGGGAACAGACGTCCTGCCGGATTTACAAGCTGGACCGTCCGCAGCGGGAGGTGTCGTTTGTCTGCCGCAGGATCAAGGAACTTGTGCGGACGGAAGGCTTTGCGTACCGGGATATTGCGGTGGTGACGGGGGACTTAAGCGAGTATGCCGATCTGCTTGCCGCAGAGTTTTCGGGGCATGGGATTCCTTTTTTTATCGACCAGACAAACGGGATCGTCTTGAATCCGTTTGTGGAGGGGATCCGCAGCGCTTTGCAGGTCCGGCTAAAAAATTTTTCGTACGAGACGATGTTTCACTATCTGCGCAGCGGCATGACGGCGCTTTCGATGGAGGAAGTTGATCTTTTGGAAAACTATGTGCGCGCGGCGGGCATTCGCGGAAAAAAGCAGTATGCCGGGCTGTTTACGCGCCATACAAGGGAAACGGGCGGGGACGGCGACAAGCTTGCCCGTCTGAATGCGATCCGCGAAAAAGCGTACGGATCGCTTGCCGTCCTTTTAGAACCGGCGGAGACGATGGCGGAACGCGTGCGGCAGCTTTACCGTTTTATCACGCAGGCGGGCATCGAGGAAAAGCTTGCCGGGTATGAACAGCGTTTCACCGCGGAGGGCAGACCGGAAAAAGCAAAGGAGTATGCACAGATTTACCGGCTTGTGATGGAGCTGTTGGAGCAGATGGACGGACTGCTTGGGGAGGAGAAGATCGGTGCGCAGGAGTTTTATGAGATTCTGGACGCCGGACTTTCCGAAATTCAGGTCGGGGCGATCCCGCAGAATGTGGACCGTGTGGTCTGCGGCGATATGGAGCGGACGCGTTTTCAGGAGATGAAAGCATTGTTTTTTATCGGCGTCAACGACGGCATCATCCCGAAGGCGGGCGGGGGCGGCGGGCTGATCTCCGATATGGACAGGGAGTTTTTGAGCGCGGCGGATTGGGAACTTTCGCCGACGCCGCGGCAGAAAATGTATATCCAGCGTCTGTATCTGTACTTAAATCTGACAAAGCCGACGCAGTACTTATGTCTGACGTATGCGGCGATGGGAAATGACGGCAGATCGCGCCGGCCCTCCTATCTGATCGACGTATTTCTGAATCTGTTTCCCACGATAAGCGTATCGACGGTGGACGCCGCGGAGGAAATGGTTCTCGCGGAATCGGCGGCGGACGCCCTGCGCGCGTTCACACCGATGCTGCGCGACTATGCGGCGGGACTTTACCGGAAGGATCGGGGCGCGGACGAGCAGGTGAGAGGAATGTACCGCATGCTATCCGGCAATGCGGAAACGGAGGAACAGACCGGGCGGCTGCTGTCCCAGGCGTTTTATACCTACCGTGACAGGGCGCTCCCGCGGGCTGCGGCGCAGGCGCTTTACGGAGCGATGCTTGCCAATTCGGTCAGCCGCATGGAACGCTTTGCGGAGTGTGAGTATCATCATTTTTTGGAGTACGGTCTGCGCCTTGCCGAGCGTGAGGAATACGGCGTGACGCCGCAGGACATGGGGACGCTCTATCATGAGGTATTAAGCCGCTTTTCGGAGGCGCTCGGTAAGCGGAAGATGGACTGGTTTACTTTTTCAAAAGAAGAAGGGCGGGCATTGCTTCATGAGGTCATGGATGCCTATGCCGCGCAGTTTTCCGGCAGCATTCTCTATAGCAGCGCACGGTATGAGTATTTGTTTCATACGCTGCGCGGGGTCATGGAGCGGAGCATTGATACGCTGCAATATCAGATCAAAAAGGGCGTGTTTGCGCCGAAGGGCTTCGAGCTGATCTTCCAGGAGATGGAGGATCTGGACAGCGTGAGCGTCGCGCTCTCCGATACGGAAAAAATGCGCCTTTCCGGCAGGATCGACCGCCTGGACACCTACGAGGATGAACAGAACGTCTATGTCAAAGTCGTCGATTATAAATCGGGAAAAAAGGATTTTGATCTGGTGACGGTCTATTACGGAGTGACGTTACAGCTTGTGCTTTATCTCAATGTTGCGATGGAAAAAGAGCAGCGGGAACATCCGGATAAGCGGATCGTGCCTGCGGGAATGCTCTATTATCATTTGGATAATCCGTTTACGGAGCAGGACGGGACGCGCTCGGAGGAGGAGATTGACGCAGAAATCAAAAAAGAACTGCGCATGCGCGGAATTGTCAACGCCGACGGGGGCGTCATCGGAATGATGGATACGGCGATCGCATCGGGAGGCCGCTCGGACGTCATTCCCGCGCAGATCAAGGCGGACGGATCGGTCGCATTGTCTTCCCACGCGTACCCGACAGAGGTTTTGGAAACGATTTCAAATTATGTAAACCGAAAAATCAAAGAATTATCGCAGGAGATCCTGGCGGGCAGCATTGCGCATAATCCGTATGAATATAAGGATCAGAGCGCCTGCACGTACTGTCAGTACAGTGAGGTCTGCGGTTTTGATGAGCGCCTGCCGGGCTGTGAGAAACGCAATCTGGGAAGTCCCGACGAGGCGTGGGTGCTTACGCAGATGCAGGGGAGGAAAGCGTAGATGTATTCTTTACTGCTTGTTATTATTTATCTTGCGTTTATCAGTCTGGGACTGCCGGATTCGCTGCTCGGCTCCGCGTGGCCCGTGATGAGCGGCGATCTTGCGGTGCCAATGTCGTATGCCGGGATCGTCAGCATGATTATTTCTGCGGGAACGGTCGTATCGGGCTTATCGTCCGACCGTCTGACAAGGCGGTTCGGCGCCGGATGGGTAACGGCGGTCAGCGTGCTTTTGACGGCGGCGGCATTGTTCGGTTTTTCTGTCTCGGATTCTTTCTGGATGCTCTGCGTGCTGGCAGTTCCCTATGGACTCGGCGCGGGGGCGATCGACGCGGCGCTCAACAATTATGTGGCGCTGCACTATGCGTCGAGGCATATGAGCTGGCTGCATTGTTTTTGGGGCATCGGGACGATGGTGAGCCCGTATATCATGGGCGCATGCTTAACGCGCGGACTTGGCTGGCACAGCGGCTACCGGATCGTGTCGTTTTTGCAGATCGGTCTGACGGCCGTTTTGTTTTGCAGTCTGCCGCTTTGGAAAAAAAGAAAGACGCAGAAGAGCGGAGCGGGGGCGGACGGCGCGGGCGGTGAGGATTCCGGCAGGGCGCTGCGGCTCCGGGACGCGGTGCGCATTCCGGGCGTCAACATGGTGCTCATCGTCTTTTTTGCTTATTGCGCGATGGAATCGACAGCCGGCTTGTGGGCGAGCAGCTACCTTGTGACATGGCGGCATGTCGGCGCGGAGACGGCGGCGCGGTTCGCGTCCCTGTTTTACATGGGGATCACGTTTGGCAGGTTTGTGAGCGGCTTTGTCTCGGAGCGGCTCGGCGACAGACGGCTCATCCGGATAGGCGGTGTGATTGTCATCGCGGGGATTGCGCTGGCGGCGCTCCCGACTTCATCCAGTATCCCTGCGCTGGCGGGACTTGTCGTGATCGGGCTCGGCTGTGCGCCGGTGTATCCGGCGGTCATCCATGCGACGCCCGCCAATTTCGGAAAGGAACATTCACAGGCGATCATCGGTATTCAGATGGCGAGCGCCTATGTCGGCACGACGTTCATGCCGCCCGTGTTCGGTCTCATTGCGCAGCATGTGAGTATCGCGTTGTACCCGGCGTTTCTGCTCGTGTTTGCCGCGCTGATGCTTGCAATGTCGGAGCGCATGAACCGCAGGCTGGATGGGGCGGCGTAGGGCTTTTTGCGGAAGCCGGATGAAACGGTGCGGGTGCGGATTTAGCGGAAAACTGTATGAAAACGAGGCTTAAAGAAAAAACGGGAGGCATTAAGATTTTTGCCGCGGAGGAAATAAAAAATGAATGATAAATACTATGAGCGTAAAATGAATGATGTGATTAGGAAGTGTCCGATAGAAGCAGGCGTTGAAATCCTTGTATATAATGTGTTGGATTATATTATCCCTTCAAGAGATGATTTGGCGCTCGTGGACATCAATCGCATTCGAAAAGATCGGGATTCGCGGTTTACAACCGAGTCAGGTATTGCGGATATGGCAGTTATGTCAAGCGATTTTGAATATAGAAATGAGGAGCGCGGTGAGGTGTTTGGCTTGATAGAAGTCAAAGCTGCAAGTGTGCCGCTCCATGAGACAAAGCAGGTGCTTGAGCATATAGCTTTCACAAATCATTATGTATATACCAATGGATTGGTATGGAAATATTATGAAAACAAAAACCGCGAGTGTAAATGGGAGATACATCTGTTTGATATAGGATGCAATACAATAAAAACGCCTCAAGAGGTATCAATAGATCGGAATCAATTTAGCAATTTAATAAAAAGATTGCAGGAAATTGATTGGAGGCAGGAACTCAACATGCTCACACCGTCGGATCGGTTATGGAACGAAGTAAGGGATTATGCAAAAAATTGTTCCTGGAGTGCCGGTCAATCCCTGGCGGATGCCATGGACAAGCATTTGTTTACAGAATGGGAGCGGGTGATCGTCGCCCGAAAGGACCACAAAATCTGCGGATATTGTACGGTCGCAAAGACAGACTGTATTCCGGACGTATGCTATACGCCCTATATCGGATACTTGTTTGTGGGGGAAGCATACAGAGGAAACCGGCTCAGTCAGCGAATGATCCGGTATGCCATGGATTATCTAAGGTCAATCGGTTTTGATAACGCATACATCGTGAGCGATCATGAGAATTTATATGAAAAATACGGTTTTGAGATTGTAGACCGGAAAATGGCTCCGTGGGGGAGTGTGGAAAAAATTTATATGCAGCGTGTGTGATGCCATGAAATAGGTAAATGCATAAGTAATAAAAGATTGAAATGTCTTTCTATAACAGATATAATAAAAGTACTTCTCGACAAGCATTAAAATGGAAAAGCCGGTGTAAAATGATAACAATAGAACAATTAAAGGCATTAAATGCTTTGGAAAACATAGCAATAACCGAACATGCCCGTGTCCGTTTGCATGAACGGAATATCGGCATTGATGATATTGTGAATGGCATAAATACAGGTGAAATTATCAAACAATATGAAGATGATAAACCAATCCCAAGTTGTTTGATTTTGGGTTCTTCTGTAAAATCTGAGTATATTCATATCGTTGTAAGTTGTGATACTGATTTTATATATTTGATCACTGCGTATTTCCCTGATCCAGAAATGTGGGAGGCAGATTTTAAGACGAGAAAGGAGAGTTGATTATGGTATGTATGGAATGCGGGGCAAAAGCCGAAAAAGGATATACAACAAGCGTCATGGATTTAGGAAATTGTCTGTTAATCGTGCGAAATGTGCCTTGTTACAAATGCATAGAATGTAATGAGATTATTTATACTGGCGATGTGCTTAAGAGGCTGGAGCAGATTACGGAGCAGGCGAAACAATTTACGCAGGAAATTTCTATTGTAAATTATAGCAGCGCTGCATGATGAAACGGAAGCCTTGTATTGGTATAAAAAGGATTGGTTTAAGCCGGTCCTTTTTTGTTCGCCGGATTGTTGTGCAGGAGACTACTGTTTGATGCGGGTGTTGGTAATAGATAATCTGTATTAAGAATGCGATTGGCGATTATATTCTACACAGAACTGAATACGATCACCGATCGGCAGGCAAAGTCTGTTATAATGATGTCAGTAAGCATACGGGGTGTGTGACGCCATGAAATATGTAAATGCAAAGGATGTTTTGCCAAAAGAGCTGCTTCCCATAATTCAAAAATATTATCGGGGAGGTTATTTGTATATACCAAAAGGAAATCATTGTGCAGGAAAGCGGCAGACCGACTATGAGATAGAGCTGGTGAAACGCAATCAACATATTTATTTACAGTATCTGGAGGGAAGAACGAAAAGACAGCTCGGGAAGATGTATCACCTGTCCGAGCCAAGTATGCGGAGGATCATCGCAAAAGAAAAGACGGAGTATCAGAAAATGAAGGAGATCATCGAACAGATTCTGCCATTATGGGGAATAGAGAACAGGCAATTATCACAAATCTATCCGTCGGTATGGGAGATCAATCATTCTTATGTCATAAAAGTATATGAGGACAAAGAGCAGCTCGAACGAAATGTAAAAATATCAGAAATATTGCTGGATTGTCAGATTCCGGTTGCGGAGATTTTTCCTACAAGAGCAGGGGGAAACTATGCCGCGCATCAAAACAGGTATTTCCTTATGTCAAAAAAATTACAGGGAAGTACTATTTCCGATCTGAAAGACAGGACAATTGCCCGGAAAATGGGGTGTGCGATCGCGCAGTTACATAAGGCGTTTCTAAAATGTGAAAGAGAAGTTGCCTTTTGGGATAACAGCCTGTTAGACGAGATGAAAGGATGGATACGGGAAAATCTGGTTCAAAATGAATGGAAGATTCTAAGCGAAGAAGAATATGCCAAAACAGTAACATTGCTATCAAGCGTGTATGATGATCTGCCAAAGCAATTGATTCACAGAGACGTGCATTTTGGAAATTTTTTGTTTTTCGAAGGCGAGCTATCAGGATATATTGATTTCGATCTGACGCAAAGAAATATCAGAATATTTGACATCTGTTATTTTTTGACAGGATTATTAGCAGAAGAAACGGATGACGCTTTTACAAAAACAGAATGGATTGAAAACGTCAAATCCGTGACCGCGGGGTATGAAAGTATCCTCCCGCTTTCGGAAAAAGAGAAAGCGGCGCTTCCCTGTGTGATGGAGTGTATCGAGATTTTATTCATAGCGTATTTTATCGGCATGAATGACACAAAGCACGCCCAAGACGCATATGAGGTGTTTCGTTTGCTGCAAAATTGGGAGGGCGCTATGAAAAAGGTACTCTGACATGTCCGGATTCAGAGATCGCTTGGTGTGATGCGTTCCCTTCTTGCCAATCAAGAGAAGGGTATGATATTCTTAAATGGAAGTAAGAAAGGCAGGATTAAAGGCAATGCAGTACACGGAAGAACAGCGCAAGGTCATCGAACTTCATAACAGAAATCTCCTTGTCGCGGCGGCCGCAGGCTCCGGCAAGACTGCGGTGCTCGTGGAGCGCATTCTGCACATGATTATGGATGAGGAGCATCCGGTTGACATCGACCGCCTGCTCGTCGTGACGTTCACGAAGGCGGCGGCTTCCGAGATGCGGGAGCGCATCGGTATATTATTAGAAAAAAAATTACGGGAGACGCCGGAGAACGAACATCTGCAAAAACAGTCGGCGCTTCTGCACAACGCGAAGATCACGACGATTGACAGCTTTTGTCAATCCGTGTTGCGCAATCATTTTGAACTTGCGGATTTGGATCCGGCGTTTCGTGTGGCGGATGAGAATGAGATCCGTCTGATCCGCGAGGATATTTTGGAGGAGCTGCTGGAAGAAAAGTTTGCCGCGGGCGGGGAGGAATTTTTGCTTTTCGCAGACGCCTATCAGGGCAGGGGCAGGGACGGACGGCTGGAGAATAGCATTTTGGAATTGTATGCGTATGCGTCCGGTTTTCCGTGGCAGGAGGACTACCTTGCGCTGTGCGCGGCGGGGTATGAGATCGAAACGCCAAAGCAGCTTCAGGATGCGCCGTGGATGAAGGAGCTTTTAGGTGAGATTCATGAAAGCGCGGCGGAGCTTGTCAATTATATCGAGGCGGCGCTTGCAGTCTGCCGCGGACCGGAGGGACCGCTCGCTTACGAAAAGGCGCTGTTATCGGATGCGGATGCGCTGGCGGCGCTGTTGCATGAGAGAACCTATGATGGTTTACATAACATATTACATAATTGGAAAAAAGAAGCGCTTGCGCGCGTGAAGAGCGGGAGCTGCGACGAGGAGAAAAAACAGCGTGTCATGAACATCCGCAAGAAAGTGTATGCGGAGCTGGACAAGCTGACAAGGCAGGAGGTTGTGCTGTCCGCAGAGGAGCTTTGCCGGCTGCTTGCGGCGTGCCGTCCCGCTGTGCGGATGCTTGTCGGACTCACGGAGGAATTTACGGTTCGTTTCCGGGAAAAAAAGAGGGAGTTGAACATCGTTGATTTTTCGGATTTAGAGCATGAGACGCTGCATCTTTTTTTAGAAAAAAAAGAAGACGGCACGCTTATGCCGACGCCGACCGCGCTCGCTTATCGGGAGGAGTTTGCGGAAATCCTGATCGACGAGTATCAGGACAGCAATCTGGTGCAGGAACTTTTGCTTGGCAGTATCTCCAAGGAGGAGGAAGGGCATCCGAACCGGTTTATGGTGGGGGACGTTAAGCAGAGCATTTATCGGTTCCGGCTTGCCAGACCGGAGATTTTTTTGGAAAAATATGAGCAGTACGGCATGGAGGACGGCGATTACCAGCGCATTGACCTGCACCGGAATTTTCGAAGCAGGCGCGAGGTGCTCGCCTGTGTCAACGAAATCTGCGGGCGGTTGATGCGCGGCGAGATCGGACATATCGTTTATGACGAGGCGGCGGCGCTCTATGTGGGCGCGCAGTTCCCGGACGGCGGGGACGTGCAGGTGGACGGCGGAAAACAGCGGGACGGCAGCACGGACTACCGCGCAGAAATCCTGCTTTCCGACGTCCCGGCTGAGTGGAAACGGGAGCAGCGGATCGAGCAGGAGGCGCGGATGACGGCGCTTCGCATCCGTGAGCTTGTCGGGAATACGATGGTGACGGAGCGGCGCGTCAATGCGCAGGGTGAGACGGAAGCGTATCTGCGTCCGGCTTCCTACCGCGATATAGTGATCCTGCTGCGGACGAGCGGGGACTGGTTTGATATTTACCGCAGAGTGCTTGAACGCGAGGGGATTCCTGTCTATGTGGCGACACGGACGGGCTATTTTGCCGCGTCCGAGATTCAGACCATCTTTCATTATCTGAAAATTTTGGATAATCCCAGACAGGACATTCCGATGTACGGCGTGCTGCTGTCTGTGTTCGGCGGTTTTACGGAGGAAGAGATCGTGGCGCTTCGTACGGGCGGGGACGAGGACTGTCTGTATGAGAGCTTAAAGCGGGCGGCAGGAGATGCGCGGCAGGACGGAAACAACGTGCAGAGCAGGGAAGAATCCGCGTATGAGGGAGAGAGAGACTTTGCGGGCAGAAACGGAGAGGCACAGCTGGGCAGAAAGAAAGCGGAAGGCGGTGCAGAGTATGCGCAGTCTGCGTGCAGAGAGGCGGGCGGCGCAGATGTGTCAGCGTCCGCGCTTTGCGAAAAGGCGGCGGCTTTTTTGGAACAGTATGTCAAACTTCGTGACAGTATGCTCTTTACCCCAATCCATGAACTGCTCCGTATGCTGATCCGCGATACCGGCTACGATTTGCTGATGGAAGCGCTGCCGGGCGGCGCGAAGCGGCGTGCGAATCTGGACGCGCTGATCGAAAAGGCGGCGGCTTACGAGCAGACAAGCTTTCACGGTTTGTTTCACTTTATGCGCTATATCGAGAGCCTGCGAAAATACGAAGTGGATTACGGGGAGGCGGACATTGCGGACGAGCGCGCCGATCTGGTGCGGATTATGACGATCCATGCGAGCAAGGGACTGGAATTTCCGATCTGCTTTGTGGGCGGACTTGACAAGCAGTTCAACGCGCAGGATGAAAAAAAATCCGTCGTATTGGATGCGGAGCTTGGCATAGGAATAGATTATGTAAACCCAATCGCGCGGACCAAAACGCGCAATCTGTTGAAGTCCGTGATGAACAGAAAGGAGAAAAAGGAGCGGCTTGGAGAGGAACTGCGCGTGTTGTATGTGGCGTTGACGCGGGCGAAGGAAAAACTCGTGATGACGGGAACGGTCAAGGATGCGGAGGCTTACGGGGAAGAACTGCGTGAACAACTTTCCTTATATGGGATCGGAACCGCGCCGGGCGTTGGCACGGGCATGCGGACCGGACAGCACACGGAGTCGGAAGTGCTTGAGGAAAAGGAACTGCGCGAACGTCTTTCCGCGCATGGGACTGTGACGGCACCGGGCATAGGAATACGGAATGAACAGCGTACGGAATCGGGTAGTGTCGCGGGCATGACAGGGATCACGCCGCTGCCCGTCGGCGTCATCTGCGGCGTGTCCAGTATGCTCGACTGGGTGATGGCGGCGATTTATGCGGGGAATTTGCAAGACAGCGTTGTCACGCTCGCTGTGCAGGATGCGGAACAGCTTTCCGTGGCGGAACTCAAAGCGGATACGGCGGAAGAATTGCGCAAGCAGCTGCTTTCCGGCGGCGTGGATGTCAAGGAAGCATGGGAAGAACAGTGCGGGGAACGTTTTTCTTTCACCTATCCGTACGAGGCGCTCCGCGGGCTGTATACCAAAACCACGGTTTCCGAGTTAAAGATCGCCGCACTGGAGGCGGCGGACGGGGAGCGGGAGACGGCGGACACGATCTTCCCGGAAACCCATGCGAAGACGTACATTCCGCGGTTTGAGCGCGAGGAGGTCACGCTTGGAACGACGAGAGGAACCGCATATCACAAGGCGCTGGAGCTGATGGACCTTTCCGCAGAAAACACGCTGGCGGCGTTGGAAGCGGATCTGCGCGCGCGGGAGCAGACGGGCGCGCTGCCGAAAGGTTATTATGAATTGCTCAATTTGAATAAGCTTTTGCAGTTTAAGAAAAGCAGTCTTGCGGCGCGGATGCTTGCGGCGGAACAAAAAGGGAAACTTTACCGGGAGCAGCCGTTCGTGCTGGGACTTCCCGCCAGCCGCCTGAACGCGGCGTTCCCGACGAGTGAGACGGTGCTCATTCAGGGGATCATCGACGTGTTTTTTGAAGAGGAAGACGGACTGGTGATCGCGGATTATAAGACGGACCGTGTACAGAGCGCCGGCGAACTGCGCGAGCGCTATCAGGTCCAGCTTGATTATTACGGGGAGGCGCTTGCGCGGCTGACGCATAAAAAAGTAAAGCAGAAGCTCCTTTATTCGTTTGCATTGGGGGAGGAGATCGAGCTTGCGCGTCAGTGACAGACATATATTTTGTCTTTCTGAGATTTTCGTTGGCTTTTTTCACGATACGGGTAAGGAATGTTGTTTATGATGAACGAATATGTAAAAAATCTAAATCGGATTGAGTTTGTTGTTACTATGGCTTGTACCGGAAAATGTAAGCATTGTTCAGAAGGCGGACATTCTGCTTGCGCCGGACATATTGACGCCGATGCAGCGGCAAAGGCAATTTGCGAAGTATGCAGGAATTATAAAATCGAATCATTGATGACATTTGGCGGAGAACCTTTGCTTTATCCTGACGTTGTTTGCAAAATCCACGAAACAGCAAAAACGATGGGAATACAAAAAAGGGATTTAATAACAAATGGATTTTTCACAAAGGACAAGAAAAGAATCCGGGAGGTAGTCGAGTCGCTTTCAAGATATGGAGTGGAAAACATTCTTTTGTCTGTTGATGCATTTCATCAGGAAACAATCCCCTTAGAGATCGTTCAATACTTTGCGAATGTGTTATGAGAACAGGAATGTCGATAAAGCTAAGTCCGGCATGGCTGGTCAGCGAGGAGGATCATAATTCCTATAATGAAAAAACAAGGGACATTATTCAGAAATTTGCCGGTTTAGGAGTACCTGTCGGGTCCGGGAATGTCATATTTCCAAGTGGAAATGCGCTTCAATATTTAAGCGAATATTTTGATGCCGATGCAGTATATTCAAATCCATATGAGGAAAATCCAAGGGATATAAGAACGATCAGCTTTTCTCCCAATGGAGATGTGCTAAACGGTAATATCTATCAAAACAGCATAACAGAGATTCTAAATGGGTATCAACCATAAACTTCCGGTCTGTAGGAAAGATACAGAATGAAGCATGGAAACGCAAAATCATGTAATGGAGCAGCCTATAAAAATGGAATATGTCGCATGATAAAAATTAAGGTTCCCGATTTCCGCAAATACATTGACATTTTTTGAAAAATTGTTAGAATACGCTCCTTAATATTGTTCCAAAAATTCTGCTATTGTGATAATTTCAGGTATATCCACATCTAAAACAAGAAAATCTTTATCACCAGTTACAAATACGTCAATTCCCTCCATAATTGCCGTTGCCAATATAGGCGAGTCCTTTGTGTCACGCATTTCAGGGAACTCGGTTAAATTTAATGTTTTCGGTGTGTAGACCAATTCAAAAGGCAGTTCCAGAAAGAAACGGTCAAGGAACTGCCTCTTCGCCGGAAATTTTCGGTCAGTTACAAGCCGTAATTCTTCGATCACATAATCGCATATTACAATCTGGTGATTGTCTGCCAGTCTTTTTGCCAGTTCTCTTGTTTGTGCGGATGGGAAAAAAATCATGGAAATAAAAATGTTGGTATCAAGCATTACCCGCAAAACTAATACCCCCTGACTTCTTTTCGGATTTCTTTCATATAGTCCTGCATTTCTTCTTCGGTAGAAAAACCTGCATTCTCTGCTTCCCCGGAAAAAGCATCTTCTACCCTCTTAAATGCCAGTACCGCTGAATTATCAAAATAAAAGCGTCCGTTTTCTTCTAAAATAACAATCTTATCTCCCGCTTTCAGCTTCAGCTTATTTCTCACAGATATAGGAATGGTAATCTGCCCTTTACTGGAAATTTTTGCAACTTCCATATTCATCATCCTTTCATTGTTGCTTGGTTTTCTTTACTTTCTTTAC
>JAMPAG010000039.1 GCA_023667365.1 bacterium
CTGATCGGTTCTGCGGGGGTATCCGCGGTGCCTATGGCGGCGCGCGTCTCCCAGAAGGTCGGCGCGGAATCGGATCCGACGAACTTCCTGCTGATGCACGCAATGGGACCGAATGTTGCGGGCGTGATCGGAACGGCAGTCGCTGCCGGGACCTTTATGGCGATTTTTGGCGTAGTCTGAAACAGATAGCTTAAGAATGGATTATAGGAGGAGAAAACATGTCTGAAGAGATAAAGAACCCGATTAAGATTACGGAAACCATCCTTCGTGACGCGCATCAGTCGCTGATCGCGACGAGAATGCCGACCGAGCTGATGCTTCCGATCGTTGACAAGATGGATAAGGTCGGCTATCACTCCGTAGAGTGCTGGGGCGGCGCGACCTTTGACGCATCCCTGCGTTTCCTGCACGAGGATCCGTGGGAGAGACTGAGAAAATTAAGGGCCGGATTCAAGAACACAAAGCTCCAGATGCTGTTCCGCGGTCAGAATATCCTGGGATACAGCCATTATTCCGATGATGTTGTGGAGTATTTCGTTCAGAAGTCGATCGCAAACGGAATCGACATCATCCGTATTTTTGACTGCTTAAACGACCTTCGCAATCTGGATACCGCCGTGAAAGCGACCAAGAAAGAGGGCGGTCACGCGCAGATCGCATTATCCTATACGCTCGGCGAGGCATATACGCATGAGTATTGGATGAATGTGGCAAAAGAGATCGAGGAAATGGGCGCGGATTCCATCTGTATCAAGGATATGGCGGGTCTGCTTGTTCCTTATGAGGCGGATAAGCTGATCCGCGCATTAAAGAGCGCGACCAAGCTGCCGATCCAGCTTCATACGCATTATACGTCCGGCGTCGCTTCCATGACCTACTTAAAGGCAGTAGAGGCGGGCGTGGATGTCATTGACTGTGCGATGTCTCCGTTTGCGCTGGGAACATCCCAGCCGGCAACAGAGGTTATGGTAGAGACGTTCCGCGGAACGCCGTACGATACCGGTTTCGACCAGCAGCTGCTCGCGGATATTGCGGATCATTTCAGACCGTACAGAGAAGAGTGCTTAAAGAGCGGCCTCTTAAATCCGAAGGTGCTCGGCGTCAATATCAAGACATTGATGTATCAGGTTCCGGGCGGAATGCTTTCCAACATGGTGAGCCAGTTAAAAGAGCAGAATGCAGAGGACAAATACGATCAGGTATTGCAGGAGATTCCGAGAGTCCGCAAGGATTTCGGCGAGCCGCCTTTAGTTACGCCGTCCTCCCAGATCGTCGGCACGCAGGCCGTGATGAACGTGCTGATGGGCGAGCCGTATAAGATGGCGACCGGACAGACGAAGGATCTTTTGAGCGGTAAGTACGGCAAGACCGTAAAGCCGTTCAATCCCGAAGTGCAGAAAAAGGTGATCGGTGATGCGGAGGTTATTACCTGTCGTCCGGCGGACTTACTTGAGCCGTCCCTGCACAAGTTCGAGGAGGAGTGCAGGGAGTGGAAACAGCAGGATGAGGATGTCTTATCCTATGCGTTGTTCCCGCAGGTTGCCGTTGACTTCTTCAAGTACCGTCTTGCCCAGCAGGAGAAGGTAGACCTGACGCAGGCGGATACGAAGAATGGGGCTTATCCGGTATAAAAAAGAGTTCCGCTTTCGCGAAACTCTTTCAAAGAATCCGCCCAAAGGCGGATTCTTTTGGAACTCGCCTTTGGCGGATTCTTTTGGCTTGGGAAATTTCCTATAAGCTAAAATACAGATGTTATAATAACACCCGTTAAATGGCGCGTTGCCTTTGGCGGGTGTTATTTTTTGACCCATCCTGATCGGAAAGTCCGTAACCCGAAGAAATCCGTTTTTTTCGGCGCTTCGGCGCGGAGTTTTCAGGTGCAGGTTGACAAAGTTCGGAAAGTGAAGTATAATAACATATGTTATCAGAAAAGAAATAGAACAGGCGGCAGGAAAAGGCAAGGGTGTCTGCGGGGCAGACAAATGGAGGCTATGATGGCAAGAAAGGAAACAGTAACAAAACAGATGATATTGGACGCGGCGTTTGAAATGGCGGGTGCGAACGGTTACCGTGAGGTGACGGCGAGAAAACTGGCAAGTCATATCGGATGCTCCACACAGCCGATCTTCAGGGTGTTCACGAATATGGAGGAGCTGCAGGGAGAATATACGGACCGCGTCGTCTTATTTTTCGAGGAGTTCTATCAGAAATATCCGAGAAGGTACGCGGAGCCGTTTGTTGATCTGGGCATGGCGTACATTGCTTTTGCGGCAAAAGAAAGTCATTACTTTGAAATGCTTTTTTTGACGGGAGAGCGGATGGGCAGATCGCTCTATGATATTTTGAACGGGAACAGCGGCAATGTGCTGCGCGAGATCAGAAAGGCGCATGAGGCGGGCTGTAAAAATCCCGAGGAGCTGTTCATGCGGATGTGGATTTTTATTCACGGCGCGGCGTGCATGACGATCACGGGAGATTATGATCTGACGCAGGAGGCGACTGCCAAGCTTTTGATTGATACATACCATTCCTACACGAGCATGGATCATTAGATTGGAAGATCAGGGATGTTTTCAAAAACGAACTTGTTCGTTTTGTAGGATTTGTGTTTACGCCCAAATCCTGCAGGCTGAGCGGGACTGGAGATTGAAATGAAGAAGCATGAGGCAGAACAAGAACAGGCCGGAGCGGAAAAAAAGGACGTGCTTGCGCGAATCAACGAGCGCTATGCCAAAATGAGCAAGAGCCATAAGGTGATCGCCGCATATATTTCAGATCATTATGATCAGGCGGTATTTATGACGGCGGCGCAGCTTGGCGCGGAGGTCGGCACAAGCGAATCGACCGTCGTGCGCTTTGCGGCGGGGCTCGGCTACGACGGGTATCCCGAATTTCAGAAGACGCTTGCGGACTGGGTAAAAAATAAACTGAACTCGGTCGCACGCATCGGGGCAAAATACGGGAGCAGTACGCAGTCCGAGATCTTAACTTCCGTGCTGACCGCAGATATTGAAAAGATTAACGATACGATCGCGAACCTAGATCCGGTCGCATTTGAAACGGCGGTCAACATCCTGATTGAGTCCGAACATGTTTATATCATCGGGCTTCGGAGCTGCGAACCCCTGGCGGAATTTTTGAGCTTTTATCTGCAAATGGTGCGGGGAAACGTGATCTTACTAAAATCCACAAGTACCACGGAGATTTTCGAGCAGATGCTGCGCATCAATGAGCGGGACGTCATCGTCGGCATCAGTTTTCCACGCTACTCCATGAGAACCTTAAAGGCGATGGAGTTCGCTAACGACAGAAACGCCAAAGTGGTTACGATCACGGATACCGTACACTCACCGATGAATCTCTATTCTTCGTGTAATCTGCTGGCAAGGAGTGATATGGTGTCCATTGTCGATTCCTTAGTCGCGCCGTTAAGCCTGATCAATGCGATCGTCGTTGCGCTTTGTTTGAAGTGTCCCGAGCAGGTCAAGGAAAATCTGGAGTCACTGGAAGAAGCATGGAACAATTATCAGGTATACCTAAACGACGAGATCAATTTTATCGACGAGGATACGATGCTTTCTTACTCCCTTACAAAACCGGAGGAGTGAGACTGTCATGAGTGAGATTCTTGTGATCGGCGGGGGCGCAGCCGGCATGATGGCGGCATATGCGGCGGCAAAAAAAGGACATCGCGTTACGTTGATCGAAAAAAACGAAAAACTCGGTAAGAAAATTTATATCACGGGAAAAGGGCGCTGCAACGTGACCAACGCGGGGGAGACGGCGGAATTTTTTGAACAGGTCGTGCGCAATTCGAAAAGCCTTTACAGCGCGGTCTATTCCTTTGATGCCCGGCAGACGATGGCGTTTATGGAAGAACACGGCTGTCCGCTCAAGGTGGAGCGCGGCAATCGTGTATTTCCCGTATCCGATCACGCGTCGGATGTGATAAAAGCATGCACGCGCGCCATGGAACGCGCAGGCGTGCAGGTGCGTCTGCACGCAAAGGCGGAGCGCCTGCTCACAGAAAATCGGGGGGAGCAGTGCCGCGTCTGCGGCGTAGCGCTATCCGGCGCCGCTCTTTCCGGCGGCGAACGGCTTCATGCGGATGCCGTGATCGTCGCGACGGGCGGCCTGTCCTATCCTGCCACCGGTTCGGACGGCGACGGACTGCGGTTCGCAGGAGAACTGGGGCTGGGGACGGAGCCGTGCAGACCTGCGCTTGTGCCGTTTACCGTGCGTGAGGAATGGTGCAGGCGCCTGCAGGGGCTCTCGTTAAAAAATGTGGCGGTCTCTCTCCTGAGCGGAGCAAAGACGATCTATTCCGGACAGGGCGAAATGCTTTTTACCCATTTCGGCGTCAGCGGGCCGCTGATCTTAAGCGCAAGCAGCTATTATGCAGATGCCTGCGGGAAACAGAGGACAGGAACGGAGCGGTCTGACCGCGGGAAACGAAAGACTGACACGGAGCGGTCCGACCGCGGCGCGCCGCATGCAAAAGAAATGGCGCTTTTGATCGACTTAAAGCCGGCGCTTTCCCGTGAAGCTCTTGATAGACGCCTGCTCCGCGAATTTGAGGCAAATAAAAACAGACAATTCAAGAATGCGGTGGAGAGCCTGTTTCCGGCAAAGCTTATTCCGGTGATGGTGGAACTTTCCGGCATTGCCGGAACGAAACCGGTGCATGAAATTACAAGGGAAGAGCGCACCCATTTTGCGGGACTGATCAAGGCGCTCCCGCTTACGGTCACCGGCACGCGCGGTTATGCGGAGGCAGTCATTACGCAGGGCGGCGTATCCGTAAAAGAGATCAATCCGTCCACGATGGAGAGTAAAAAAGTGAAAGGATTGTATTTTGCAGGGGAAGTCCTGGATGTGGACGCGCTGACCGGAGGCTATAATCTCCAAATCGCATGGGCGACGGGGCATCTGGCGGGCGAGAGCGCAGGCTGAGCGGGACGCGTAGGCAGACGGATGACAGGATCAGCGGTGGGCACAAAGCACAAATGTGCCGCGGTTTCGTGATAAAAAAGAAAACAGGAGGATTAGCAGCATGGGCTACAATGTAGCGATTGACGGACCTGCGGGCGCGGGCAAGAGCACGATCGCAAAAAAAATCGCAAAGAAAATGAATTATATTTATGTCGATACGGGGGCGATGTACCGCGCCATGGCGTTGTTTTTGTTGAGAAATCATGTGGATCCGGCGGACAGCGCCGCAATCAGCAGAAAGTGCGGGGAGGCGGATATTACGATCCGCTATGAGCAGGGCGAGCAGGTCGTGCTTCTAAACGGGGAGAACGTCAACGGGCTGATCCGCACGGAAGAAGTCGGCAACATGGCGTCCTATTCCAGCCCGAATCCGGATGTGAGAAAGAAAATGGTCGAATTACAGAAGCAGCTTGCCAAAACCGCGGATGTCATCATGGACGGCAGGGACATCGGCACCTGCGTGCTGCCCCACGCCGATGTCAAGGTCTATCTGACGGCAAGCAGCGCCGTGCGTGCAAAGCGGCGCTATGACGAGCTGACGGCGAAGGGGGAGACCTGTGATCTTTCCCTGATTGAGAAGGACATCATCGAGCGCGATCATCGGGATATGACAAGAGAACTGTCGCCGTTAAAGCAGGCGGAGGACGCCGTGTTGGTCGATTCTTCCGACATGACGATCGACGAGGTCGTGGATACGGTCATTGCGCTCTGTCAATAACCAAGCCGCCACAATGCGGGAATCTGCAAACGGCGGCCGGTATCCGGTCCGCTGTGAGCGGACAGATGGCGGGAGCAGAAAACACACTTATGCGAGAACAGGAGAATGCCTGAATGGAAGTGATACTGGCAAGGACCGCGGGTTTTTGTTTTGGCGTGAAACGCGCGGTCGATCAGGTCTATGAGCAGCTTGAAAAAGGGGGCCCGATCTATACCTATGGTCCGATCATACACAATGAATCGGTCGTCGGGGATCTGGAAAAGCGGGGCGTGCGCGTGATTGAAAGCACGCAGGAACTCGGCGGACTGGAAAAAGGAACCGTCATTATCCGTTCGCACGGCGTATCGAAACAGATTTATGAAGAACTGAAGGCAAGCGGTATGAATATCGTGGATGCGACCTGCCCGTTTGTCAAGCGGATTCATGATACCGTAGAGCGGGAGAGCAGTGCCGGTTCACAGATCATTATCATCGGCGACGACGGTCATCCGGAGGTGGAAGGAATCAAGGGATGGTGCGTGACGCCTGCTGTTGTAGTCGGGAAAAAAGAGGATGCAGAGGCATTTTTTTCTGCAAATATGGTGAAAAAATCAGCCGGAAACGACGGAAAACTGTGCATTGTGTCACAAACGACATATAACTACACGAAATTTCAAGAATTTGTTGAAATTTTTTCAAAAAAAGGTTATGATGGTATTGTTGTGAACACTATCTGTAACGCAACTGAGGAGAGACAGACGGAGGCGGCTGAGATTGCCGGCATGGTGGATGCCATGGTCGTCATCGGTGGAAGGACAAGTTCTAATTCGAAGAAACTGTATGAAATATGCAGACGTAAATGCGGGAATACCGTATTTATCCGAACACTTGATGATCTGAGGTTGGATTTGAAGGGTAATGCCAGAAAGATTGGGATTACAGCTGGTGCTTCTACCCCAAATAATATCATTGAGGAGGTTCAAAATTATGTCAGAATTAACTTTTGAACAAATGCTTGAGGAATCACTGAAAACAATTCGCGCAGGAGAGGTAGTAGAGGGAACCGTAATCGACGTAAAGCCGGAAGCCGCGGTCCTGAACATCGGATATAAGTCAGATGGTATTTTGACACGTAACGAATATACCAACGAACCCAATGTTGACCTTACAACGATCCTAAAGCCGGATGACAAGTTGGAGGTTAAGGTGCTCAAGGTGAACGACGGCGAAGGGCAGGTGCTTCTGACCTATAAGCGTCTTGCAGCAGACAGAGGCAACAAGCGTATTGAGGAAGCGTTTAATACGCAGGAGGTACTGACCGCCAAGGTTGTACAGGTACTGGAGGGCGGTCTGAGCGTGGTTGTAGATGAGATCCGGATCTTTATTCCCGCCAGTCTGGTGTCCGATACTTATGAGAAGGATCTCAGCAAGTATGCGGGTCAGGAGATCGAGTTTGTGATCACCGAGTACAATCCGAAGAAGAGAAGATATATCGGAGACCGCAGACAGCTTGTAGCG
Organism: bacterium; assembly: GCA_023667365.1. Classification (GTDB taxonomy): domain Bacteria; phylum Bacillota; class Clostridia; order Lachnospirales; family Lachnospiraceae; genus DLAJ01. The sequence goes on from JAMPAG010000039.1 coordinate 7,208, forward strand.
GCAAAGAAAGCGGAACTCCAGAAAGAGCTGCTTGAGAAACTCAAAGAGGGCGATATTGTCAAAGGTACAGTCAAGAATATCACGGATTTCGGCGCGTTTATCGATCTGGGCGGTATCGACGGTCTGCTCCATATTTCCGAAATGTCCTGGGGACGTGTGGAAAGCCCGAAGAAGGTGTTTAAGGTCGGCGAAGAGCGCGATGTCCTGATTAAAGAGATTTCCGGCAATAAGATCGCATTGAGCTTAAAGTTTGCGGATACGAACCCGTGGCGCGATGCGGCGGACAAGTATGCTGTCGGCAACGAAGTGACGGGCAAAGTGGCGAGAATGACGGATTTCGGCGCATTCATCGAGCTGGAGACCGGCGTGGATGCACTGCTGCATGTATCGCAGATTTCCAAGGAGCATATCGAGAAGCCGTCTGACGTACTGAAGATCGGCGAGGTTGTCACTGCGAAGGTCGTTGACTTCAATGAGACGGATCATAAGATCAGCCTGAGCATCAAGGCGCTGACGGCGCCCGAACCTGCGGCACAGGAGGATGCGGATGCAGATGTTGTGTCCGTTGACATTGAGGAAGTGATCGCGAACGAGGCGGAGGAGAAATAGTTCTTTGTAAGAACTGCGAATGAATTGAATATGGAGGCATTGTTTCGCGTAGCGGAGCAATGCCTTTTGTGTAATGGAGGATGGGGAACATGTCATATGATTATGAGGGATTCAAAAAGGAAATCTTAAAACTGACGAAGATCGACTTAAACGCGTACAAGGAAAAGCAGATGAAGCGCCGCATCGACACGTTGATCGCGAAGTGTGGGGCAAAAAGCTACGAGGAGTATGTAAAACTGATCAGCTCCGATAAGAAACGATTTGAGGAGTTTGTCAATTATCTGACGATCAACGTGTCCGAATTTTACCGGAATCCGGAACAGTGGAAGATTTTAGATCAGCAGATCTTTCCGGAATTGATCCAGAAATTCGGCAAGAATCTAAAGATCTGGAGCGCTGCCTGCTCGACAGGAGACGAACCGTATTCGCTCGTGATGGCATTGAGCAGACACCTGCCGTTAAATCAGATTCATATTTATGCGACCGATATTGATAAGCAGGTCATTGCCAAGGCGCAGGTCGGTCTGTATGCGGAAAAGAGCGTTGCCTCCGTGCCGGACGACTTAAAGCGCAAATTCTTCACAAAAGTGGGACCGTCCTATCAGATTTCCAATGAGATCAAGAGCCGCGTGGAATTTAAGCAGCACAATCTGCTGTTAGATACCTATCCGCAGCAGGTGCATCTGATCGTATGCCGCAATGTGCTGATCTATTTTACGGATGAGGCAAAAGATGAGATCTTCCGCAAATATTATCATTCGCTTGCGCCAAAGGGCGTGCTCTTTATCGGCAGCACGGAGCAGATCATGGATTATAAGAGCATCGGCTTTGAGAGAAGAGGATCGTTTTTCTACGAGAAATAAAAAAGAGTTTCCTGCGGAAACTCTTTCGAAGAATCCGTTGGAGGCGGATTCTTCCGGGTTGCGAAATTTCTATAAGTTAAAAAAGAGTCCGTCAGCGGGACTCTTTTTTTTCAATCATCATTTGTATCACATGTGTCGCATAGTCTGCGAAAAAATCACGATCCTGTCTGCGTTCGTCGGTAAGCTCGATATAGGAGTCGGGAGCGTTGTGGGACGTCTTAAAGATCGGCGCAAAGATTGGCGCCCATTCCGGCAGGTATTCAGATTTCTTGCGGGTGTAACAGGTGGCTGCCGTCGCGGCAACGCGGTGTGCGGGATCCACAAAAGATGACACGGATTTGTGCAGAGCCGTATCTTCCGCGGGCAGGTAGTAATAATCGCGGTAATTGGAATAAAAATATTTCAGTTCCCCATCAATCAGCGGCACCTTGAGGGACGCGTCATGTTCCCGCGCGCTGAAAAAGCAGCCGTTTGCGTAATTCGACACGGAAATGAGAAGCGGGGCGGGAAGCGAGAGCTTCATGACAAGCTCCGCACGGCCGACATTGTGGAAATCGCGATAATAATTGGCGTTGACCTTGACGACGCGCACGCCCTCCTGATACAGTCTGGCATAGGCAAGAATGGGAAGCAGGCGCACCAGCCCCTGAATATCTTCCGCATTGTGTAAGAGCAGCGCATGGTACGCATCCTCCGTGGGTGATTCGACGTAAGCGCGGTAAACGCTGATCAGGTCGCCGCCGTTTAACGTATCCTCGCGGGAAACGCCGAGATATGCTTCGAGCGTTTTTTGTTTGCAGTTTGGCAGTTTTAGGAAATGCTTCAAAGGAGTGATCCGGACATAGAGATCCGTTCCCTCAAAGCGGTCAAAACGGTAAGGCAGTTCGTACTGCGTGCATTTTTGTTCCATATACGGAATATCGAAATGATTTCCGTTAAAATGGACGAGATAGCGGTAGGAGGCGGAAAAAGTAAAAAATGCTTCGAGAACTGCGCGCTCCTCAGAGGGCTGCTCTGCAAACCATTGAATGAGATAGAAGCAGTCCCGGCGATAATACACGCAGCCGATCAGATAGAGGCTGCTGCTGCGCGCGGCAAAACCTGTCGTCTCAATATCAAGAAACAGAATATCTTCTTTTTCTCCGATCTGCTCTAACGGATACGCAGATACAAGAGCAGGAAGTTCTCGTGTGATTGTTTTCATGGCAGTCTCCTCCGTGAAAATAGTATAGCACATTTCTTCATTTTCCAGTAGTATTTTCGACAAAAAAATAGTATATTTATAAGTAGGATTTCAGTTCCGGCAGACCAAACAGAAATGGAGGATTCGTATGGGAAAATTGACGTTTCACGGGGGAGTTCACCCGTATGACGGCAAGGAGCTGTCAAAGGACAAGCCGATCAAGGCGGTGCTGCCGAAGGGCGATCTGGTCTATCCGCTCAGTCAGCATATCGGCGCACCGGCGACGCCCATCGTGGAAAAGGGCGATCATGTACTGACCGGTCAAAAGATTGCGGAGGCGGGCGGTTATGTTTCTGCGCCGATCTATGCAACGGTCTCCGGTACGGTCAAGGCGATCGAGCCGCGCCGGGTTGCGACGGGCGGGATGGTGAACAGCATTATCATTGAGAACGACGGGAAATATGACGAGGTCGTCTACGAGAAGCCGGAACCTTTAGAGGAGCTTTCCAAGGAGGAGATCGTATCCCTTGTGCGGGAGGCAGGCGTTGTCGGTATGGGGGGCGCGGGCTTTCCGACGCATGTAAAGCTGTCGCCCAAGGATCCGGATAAAATTGATTATTGTATCGTCAACTGCGCGGAATGCGAGCCGTATCTGACCTCGGACTACCGGCGTATGCTGGAGGAGCCGGAAAGGGTGATCGGCGGCCTCAAAGTCATGCTGGCGCTTTTTGACCGTGCAAAGGGAATTCTTGCCGTGGAGGATAACAAGCCTGACTGTATCGCGAAGTTGAAGCGTCTGACCTTAAACGAGCCGCGTATCACGGTGAAGTCATTAAAGACAAAATACCCGCAGGGTGCGGAGCGGCAGCTCATTTATGCATCTACGAGGCGGGTAATTGATTCGAGCAAGCTGCCGGCGGACGTCGGCTGTATCGTCGATAACGTGGATACGGTCGTGGCGATCTATCAGGCGGTCATGGAGAGAAAACCGCTGATGCACCGCATTGTGACGGTGACGGGCGACGCTATCGCGGATCCGCGTAATTTTATCGTGCGGATCGGGACAAATTATCATGAGCTGATCGAGGAGGCGGGCGGATTTCAAAAAGAACCTGTCAAGATCGTATCGGGCGGACCGATGATGGGATTTGCCATTTTTAATTTGGACATCCCGACGACCAAAACGGCGTCCGCGCTGTTATGCATGACAAAAGACGATGTGTCGCGGTGGGAGCCGTCGCCGTGTATCAACTGCGGCAGATGTGTGGAAGCGTGTCCGGGGCGCGTCGTGCCGAGTCATTTAGCGGATTACGCGGAACGCGGCGACGAGGAGGCGTTTGTCGCGCACAACGGCATGGAGTGCTGCGAGTGTGGCTGCTGCAGCTTCGTCTGTCCCGCAAAGCGCCCGCTGACGCAGTCGATCAAGTCCATGCGCAAGCTGGTGCTTGCCAAAAAGAAAAAGTAGGGGAGGGAGAAAAGCGTGAGTGATTTAAGGAAAGTTTCATCCAATCCGCATGTCCGCTCAAAGGCGACGACGAGCAACATCATGCTCTGTGTGATCATTGCGCTGCTGCCGGCTGCCGGATTCGGCGTCTGGCATTTCGGTTTCCGGGCGCTGATGCACATTGCCATCACCGTTGCTTCCTGTGTATTCTTTGAGCTTTTGTATGAGTTGATGATGAGAAAAAAAGTAACGGTGCAGGACCTTTCTGCCGTTGTGACGGGACTGCTGTTAGCCATGAACCTGCCCGTCGGCGCGCCGTGGTGGATCGGCATCATCGGCGGCGCGTTCGCCATCATCATCATTAAGATGCTTTTTGGCGGACTCGGACAGAATTTTATGAACCCGGCGCTTGGGGCGAGATGCTTTCTGCTCATTTCCTTTGCATCGGCAATGACAAATTTTGATTACGATACGGTTTCGGGCGCAACGCCGTTAGCACAGCTTCGCGCAGGCGGGCTGGAGACGAATACCGTGCTCGATATGATCTTCGGGAATACGCAGGGAACGATCGGTGAGACGTCCATGGTCGCGCTTGTGATCGGCGCATGCTTTTTACTTATCATGGGTATCATTGATCTCCGGATTCCGGGAACGTATATTATTTCGTTTGTTATTTTTCTTGTCCTGTTTGGTGAAAAGCATCTGGACATGGGTTACATATCGGCGCAGGTTGCGGGCGGCGGTCTGATGCTCGGCGCGTTTTTCATGGCGACGGATTATGTGACGAGACCAATCACCAAAAAGGGACAGTATCTCTACGGCGTCTTTCTCGGCGTGATGACGGGAATCTTCCGTCTGTTCGGCGCAACGGCGGAGGGCGTTTCCTACGCGATCATCCTCGGCAACCTTCTTGTGCCGCTGATCGAAAAGATCACGATGCCCAAGCCGTTTGGAAAGGGAGGTGAGCGCGCGTGAAAGAAATGTTGAGAAATACCCTGATTCTTTTTATTATCACGCTGATCGCGGGCGTTTCGTTAAGTCTGGTTTACTCTGTGACCAAAGAACCGATCCGCGAGCAGGAGGAGGCGGCGAAGCAGAAAGCCTATCGGGCGGTCTTTACGGATGCGGAACGATTTGAGGAGGAGGAAGACTTTGATCCGGAAATGGCGGCAAAACTGCTGCATGGCGCCAATACGGGAAGTTATGCCGATGATGAGATTCAGATGCTCGCGTCTGCGCTTGATTCGGACGGGAATGTACTTGGCAGTGTCATTACGGTAACGACGCATGCGGGGTTTGGCGGAGATATTACGTTTGCCATGGGAATCCGTGAGGACGGAACGCTTACGGGGGTATCCATCACGGCGATCTCAGAGACGCCGGGGCTTGGTATGCGCGCCTCGGAGGTGTTGGAACCGCAGTTTCGGGAGAAGCAGACCGATACGCCGTTTACCGTGACAAAGGCGGGAGCGACGTATCCGTTTGAGATTGACGCGATCAGCAGTGCGACGATCACGTCGCAGGCACTGACGGACGCGGTAAATGCAGGTGTTGCTTTTTTGCAGGCATGGACGGATTATTTAGAGGGGCCGGCAATGCAGGGAGGCGTCGAGCTGGAGCTGGGAGGAGGTGCGGACTATGAGTAAGGCTTTAGAACGAATTTACAACGGCTTGATCAAGGAAAATCCGACGTTCGTACTGACGCTGGGCATGTGTCCGACGCTCGCTGTGACGACCTCGGCGGTCAACGGCGCGGGCATGGGGCTTTCTACGATGGTCGTGCTCATATTGAGTAATGTGTTTATTTCGCTGCTGCGCAAGGTCATTCCCGATAAGGTGCGCATTCCGGCGTTTATCGTCATCATCGCTTCCTTTGTGACGATCGTACAGCTTTTGTTACAGGGATATGTACCTTCGCTCTATGACAGTCTTGGTATTTATATTCCGCTGATCGTTGTAAACTGTATCATTTTGGGACGCGCGGAGGCATATGCGTACAGCAATCCGGTCATCCCGTCATTTTTTGACGGATTGGGGATGGGACTTGGGTTTACGGTGGCACTGACGCTGATCGGCTCATGCAGGGAGCTGCTCGGCGCAGGGCAGTTGTTCGGATACCAGATTCTGGGAGCGGACAATGTGTTCTATCAGATCGGTTCGCTGAGACCGCTTGCAATGTTCCTCGGAGAATACACGAATATCAGTATCTTTATCATGGCGCCGGGCGCGTTTTTCGTGCTTGCGTTTATCATTGCGGCAATGAACCGTATCCGTCGGTCGGCGGCCCAAAAAGGAAAGAAAATCGCGCCCGCTTCGGATTGCACGAACTGCATAGGAAAGGACTGCGCAGGCTGCGCGGGAAACGCAGGCAAAGAGAAGAAGGATGCGGATAAGGCAGGAAAAGCAGACGCAGATGCGGAACAGGCGGAGCCGGAAGGAAAAAGCGGGGACGTGGACGGCGATGCCGATCCAGCCAAGAGAGAGGAGGCGCGTGACGAATGAAAACCTTATTGATCATTGCAATTGCATCCGCACTTGTTAATAACGTGGTATTGAGTCAGTTTTTGGGACTTTGCCCGTTCCTTGGCGTATCCAAAAAAGTAAAGACAGCGGCAGGCATGGGCGCGGCGGTCGTCTTTGTCATCACGCTTGCCTCTGCGGTTGCGGCAGTCATTTATCAATTTGTATTGGAGCCAAACGGACTCGCTTATCTGGAGACGATCGTATTCATTCTTGTGATCGCCGCCCTTGTGCAGTTCGTGGAAATGTTTTTGAAAAAATTTATGAAACCGTTGTATCAGTCGCTCGGCGTTTATCTGCCGCTGATCACGACAAACTGCGCGGTGCTCGGTGTTGCGCTGACGAATGTGCAGAAGTCCTACGATATACTGACCAGCGTGGTCAATGGATTTGCGACAGCGGCGGGCTTTACGATCGCGATCGTGATTCTGGCGGGAATCCGTGAAAAGACAGAGCATAATGATGTGCCGGAGTCGTTCCGCGGTATGCCGATCACGATGATCACAGCCGGGCTGATGGCGATCGCGTTCTGCGGTTTTTCGGGACTGTTATAAAAAAGACTTCCGCTTTCGCGTAAGTCTTTCAAAGAATTTGCTTTGCAAATTCTTTCGAGGTTACGGAAATTTTCATGGTAGACAATCGTGCTTCGCACGCTTTCGAATGGAGGAAGAATATGGAAGCAATTATTACAGCGACCGCCCTTGTGGGTGGGATCGGATTGTTCATCGGGTTGTTTCTCGGCATTGCCGGGATTCGATTTAAGGTCGAGACGGATGAAAAAGAAGAGGCGGTTTTAGCGGCGCTTCCGGGAAATAACTGCGGCGGCTGCGGATTTCCGGGCTGTTCCGGTCTGGCGGCGGCGATTGCGAAAGGAGAGGCGCAGGTAAATACCTGTCCGGTAGGCGGCGAGGAGGTTGGCAAAAAAATCGCCGCGATCATGGGCGTGGAAGCGGGAGAGAGCGCGCGGATGACGGCATATGTCAAGTGCGCGGGAACGTGTGAAAAAACGGCGGTCGATTATGAGTACCATGGCGTGGAGGACTGCACCATGCTTACTTTTATGCCGAACGGCGGACCGAAATCCTGTAATTACGGGTGTCTTGGCTACGGCTCCTGCGTGAAAGCGTGTCCGTTTGACGCGATTCATTTGGAAAACGGAATTGCGGTCGTAGATCGGGAAAAATGTAAGGCATGCGGAAAATGTGTCGCGGTATGCCCCAAAAAATTGATCGAGCTGATTCCTTATGATGCGCAATACATGGTATCGTGCAGTTCGAAAGATAAGGGACCGTTGACGATGAAGGTCTGTCAGGCCGGATGTATCGGCTGCGGGCTCTGCGCGAGAAATTGTCCTTCCGGTGCGATCACTGTGGAAGACAACGTTGCGCATATCGATCAGTCCAAGTGTACGCACTGCGGTTTATGCAAAGAAAAATGTCCCAAAAAGATCATTCAGTGATCCTCTTTTAGTCTGCCGGAGTAGTGCAGTTCATAATCTTCCGTGATAAAGAGCGCTCCGGTGTTCTCTAAGGATTCAATGAGCGCCATGCCGTCGGACAGTCCGAGTACAAAGCATGCGGTGCTTAACGCATCGGCATCTGTGGAGGAATCCGCGACAATGGTGACGGACAGTAGTCCGTTTTCCACGGGATAGCCCGTCTGCGGATTGAGAATGTGGTGATAGCGTGTGCCGTCAACTTCGATAAAGCGTTCGTAAACCCCGGAAGTCACGACGCTCTGATCGCGGACGGCAAGCGCCTCGATCACATCCTCTGCGCCGCCGAACGGGTATCTGACTGCGACGCGGTAGGCGGAATGATCAGGTTTTTCACCGATACAAAGAATATTGCCGCCGAGATTGATGATGGCGCTTGTCACGTTCTGGGAAACCAGATAGTCGCGGATGCGGTCGGCAATATAGCCCTTGGCGATAAAGCCGAGATCAATCGCGGCCTGTGGATCAGTCAGCATGACGGTGCCCGCCTGTTCGTCTATGACGATTGTATGATAATCGATGTGGCGGCACGCTTCCGAAAGCGCGTCCGCATCGGGCGGGAGTGTCAAATCGGAGGAGACCCCGCGGTCGGGCGGATCGGATTGTGTGTCGGTATCCCCAAAGCCCCACAGCGAAAGGAGCGGCGCGATCGTCGGATCGACAAGACCTCCGGTCAGTTCCGCATAGGAACATGCCGCCTGAAGCAAAAAGATCGTTTCGGGATGAACCGCAACGGGCGTACCCGCAGAGGCGTTAATCATGGCGATGTCGCTGTTTTCTGCCGTGCGGTCAAACATTGCTTCGCAGGATTCACATAGAGCAAAAATTTCATCGAACAGGGGAGAGAGTTTGCTGCTTTCGCCATATAAGGTAATGGAGATCACGGTATCAAAATAAAACCCGTTTCGGACGACGGGTTCTTTTTTTTGACCGCAGGATGACAGGCATAGGACGGCGAAAGTAAACAGCGGGATAAGGAAAAGCTGTTTTGCGTGTAAAAATATGCACTTTTTCGAATAGAAGCATAAAATACGGTGCGGGAAAGATTGTCTCATACGAAAACCTCTGTTATAATAAAGGGTGTTGACAGTAGAGATTATCGGCAATGGATCGTGCCGACAATAGTATAGCAGAAAAAGGAGAAGAGTACAATTGCGGGACTTTGACGATCGAAATAATCAGACATCGCTCGCACGCATGGCGGTAGTGATGGGACTGGTCATGGCGGGTATTCTGGTGACGGTGCTTGCCTTAAATCAAAAAGATACCTCCGCCGTGCGGATACCACAGACGGGGCAGCCGAATAAGATTGTGGATTCCGGAGAGGATACGGATGCACCGCTTATGCCTGAACCGGAACAATCGGAAGGTGTTACGTTAAGCGGGGATGACCGCACGTCGGATCAGCTTGACATCTGGGATGAGGATTATGCCGAGATTTTGAAAGTGACGCCGAGTCCGTCCCCGGCGCCGCAGCGCGATGCGGCAACGGACGGTTATCACACAAAGATCACCTATGCGGACGGAACGCAGGAATGGGTGCTCATCAGTTCGCTTGTCAAAAAGAACACGTACGATCCCTCCGGTTTTTCCTATCAGCGTCCGATCATGAGTTATTATGAGGATCATCAAAAAATATCTTATGCGGGGGCGTCGATCAGTGCAGATCAGAATTATGTGGATTATATCAAGCTGAAGCGGGCGGGCATTGAATTTGTGATGCTGCGCATGGGACTGCGCGACGTGGAGAGCGGTGAATTGAAGGTGGACGGGACGTTCGGACAGAATATGAAAGACGCGTCCGATGCGGGACTGGACATCGGGATCTGGTTTTACAGTGAAGCAATGACGGAGGAGGAAGTGGCGGCGGAGGCGCAGATGGTACTTGACGCCGTGCAGGAATATGATATTTCCTATCCGATCGCGTTCGTGCCGGGCATGGACGAGGAGCATTCGGCGAGGCTGACAAAGACGCAGCGCACGGAGCTGGCATTATCTTTTTGCAGAACGGTCGCCGAAGCGGGGTATCTGCCGATGATCGGCGCCAATAAAGAAAATCTGATCTTAGACTTTGACTTAACAAAGCTTTCCGAGATTGCCATATGGCTGCGCGAGAGCGGCGATCTGCCCGATTATCCGTATGTTTATACGATGTGGAGTTATTCGCGGCAGGAGCAGATCGAGGGAATCGAAGGCGGAGCAGAGCTGTGCATCAGTTTTCAGGATTACGGGGGAAACTGAGAATGCGGCGGCGCGCCGAGGCGGAAGCTGCGCGGTGAAATGGCATTGACTGCACAGCGATCATGGATCATGCAGGGAAAAGAAAGGGAAGGAGTCGCATCCATGCTGGAGTTGAGAAATGTCTCCTATGAAGTTGAGGGGGACAAAGGGGACAATAAGGAAATATTGAGTCACATCAATTTGATGTTTGACAAGCGGTTTACCGCGATCACGGGACCGAACGGCGGCGGAAAGTCCACGCTGGCAAAGTTGATCGCCGGGATCATCACGCCGACGGAGGGAACGATCCTGTTTAACGGGGAAGATATTACGGACATGTCGATCACGGACCGGGCGAAGGCGGGCATCAGCTATGCGTTCCAGCAGCCGGTGCGTTTTAAGGGCATCACGGTCAAGGATCTGATCACGCTTGCAGCCGGAAAAAAGATAACGACCGCGGAGGCGTGCAGTTTTTTGTCCGAAGTCGGGCTGTGCGCGCGCGATTACATTTCCCGCGAGGTCAATGCGTCGCTTTCCGGCGGGGAGTGCAAACGGATCGAGATTGCAATGATTATGGCGCGCCAGACAGAGCTTTCCGTGTTCGACGAGCCGGAGGCGGGCATTGATCTCTGGAGCTTTCAGAATCTGATCCAGGTATTCGAGCGCATGTATGAAAAAATAAACGGGAATATCATCATTATTTCCCATCAGGAGCGCATCTTAAATATTGCAGATGAGATCGTCGTGATCGCGGGCGGGCAGGTGACGCAGAGCGGGAGGCGGGAGGAGATTCTGCCGGGACTCTTAAACACGCCGAACGCGGCGACAAACTGCCAGGTATTGGAGCAAAAAGAAGCAGGCAGGGAAAGGAGCTTATCATAGACCATGGACGAGATACAGAAAATGCTGCTGGAGCAGGTCGCCGACCTGCATGAAGTGCCTGCGGGCGCTTATAATATCCGGGCAAACGGCTCCCTTGCCGGACGCAATACGACGGCACATATTGATATTGTCACAAAGGAGGACCAGCCCGGCATCGACATCATCATCAAACCGGGAACAAAGAACGAGAGTGTGCATATCCCAGTGCTGCTCAGCGAAAGCGGTATCAGGGAGACCGTGTATAATGATTTTTTCATTGGAGAGGACTGCGACATTACGATCGTGGCAGGATGCGGCATTCATAACGGAGGAAAAAACACCTCGGAACACAGCGGGATCCACCGTTTCTTTGTCGGAAAAAATGCGCGGGTGCGCTATGTGGAGAAACATTACGGGCAGGGGGACGGAACCGGCGGGCGCATCATGAATCCGACGACGGAGGTTACGCTGGAAGAGGGCGCGCATATGGAACTGGAGATGGTACAGATTAAAGGAATTGATTCCACACAGCGTAAGAATACGGCGCGTCTTGCGGCGGGCGCATCCCTTGTGGTGCGGGAAAAGCTGATGACGCATGGGACGCAGTATGCGCGAAGCGATTTTGAGGTGACGTTAAACGGCGGCGGCTCCACTGCGGATGTGGTGTCGCGTTCCGTGGCAAAGGAGCAGTCGAAGCAGGAATTTCACGCCAACATCGTGGGAAACGCTGCATGTTCGGGACATACGGAGTGCGACGCGATCATTATGGATACGGCGTCCGTGACGGCGCTTCCGGCGTTGACCGCCAATCATGTGGACGCCGCGCTCATTCACGAGGCGGCGATCGGCAAGATTGCGGGCGAACAGCTTATCAAGCTGATGACGCTCGGTTTGACCGAGGAGGAAGCGGAGGAACAGATCATCAACGGTTTTTTGAAATAGGGATAGGTGATTGCGAAATGTAATCGCCTAGAAATAGGGAATTGAAAGGGACAGGATGAAAAAGAGAACAGGTTCCAATAAAATCTATGGCGGGATCGTATGTCTTTTGGCGGTAATGCTGCTGTTATCCGCGTGCGGAAAAAAACAGCCGACCGGTGCGGAGGGCTCTGATAGGACGGAGCAGTCGGAAGTTTCCCGCAGTGATGGGGCGGGGGACGTATCGGCGGCGGAAGACGTTATGAACGGGGACGCCGCTTCGGGCGGAGCGGATGCGGAGGCGGATTCTGCGGCGACCGGACAGGAAGGCGCCGGAGGCGGAAGCGCGCAAACTGCGCAGGATGAACAGGCAGGAGCCGGGAACGGGAGCGGACAGGGCACGGGAACAGGCGCCGCAGGCGGCGGACAGGATGCAGGCACAGGCGGTCAGGACGGAGGACAGGCAGAAGCCGGGGAGTTTGCAGACGCGCAGGAGCGGGAGGCTGGCGCCGTTTGGAACGGACAGAATGCGGAAAACGGAAATGCTGCTTCGGGCGGAGCGGATGAAGGAGCAGGCTCTGCGGCGGGCGAGGCTCCTTACGGCGTGCACGGAAAGCTTTCGGTCAGCGGTACGCAGCTCGTGGATACCTACGGGGCGCCGTACCAACTGCGCGGCGTCAGCACGCACGGTCTTGCATGGTTTCCGCAGTATGTGAATCAGGCGGCGTTTCGTACCATGCGCGACGAGTGGGGCGTCAATGTGGTGCGTCTTGCCATGTATACGGCGGAAAACGGCGGTTACTGCGTAGGGGATGAGAACAATCGGAACCGCATGAAACAGTTGGTCTATGACGGCGTGGATGCGGCGACGGAGCTCGGCATGTATGTGATCGTGGACTGGCACGTGCTAAACGACCGCGATCCGAGTATTTATACGGATCAGGCAATTGCTTTTTTTAGGGAAACTGCGGGACGCTATGCGGCGCAGGAGAATGTCATTTATGAGATTTGTAATGAGCCGAACGGCGGCGTGTCATGGCAGACGGTCAAAAAGTATGCCGAGCAGGTGATTCCGGTCATCCGGGAGCAGGATGCGGACGCGGTCATCATTGTGGGAACGCCTACCTGGTCGCAGGATGTGGATCAGGCGGCGGCGAATCCGATCACAGGTTATGAGAATATTATGTATGCGCTGCATTTTTATGCCGATACGCACAGGGACAGCCTGCGCCAGAAGATGGTGAACGCGATCGGGGCAGGACTGCCGGTTTTTGTTTCCGAATTTGGGATCTGCGACGCGTCGGGAAACGGCGCGGTCAATGTCGCGGAGGCGGATCGGTGGGTCAGCGCCATGGATGAAAACGGCGTCAGCTATTGCATTTGGAATTTGTCCAATAAGGCGGAAACCTCGGCGCTCCTTCGTTCGTCCACGACGGCGACGAGCGGATGGAGCTATAACGACCTAAGCGACAGCGGCAAATGGTTTGTGGATAGGATGGGCGCGGATCATGCGGCGATCGGGAGTAGCGGAAGCGGAGCGTCATCGAATGGCGGAAACGGGAGCAGCGGAAACGGTGCGTCATCAAGTGGCGGGAGCGGGAGCGGCGGAAACGGAGCGTCATCAAATGGCGGGAACGGAGGAAACGGCACGTCATCAAGTGGCGGGAATGGGAGCGGAGGAAGTGGAGCGCCATCAAGCGGCGGGAACGGGAGCAGCGGAAGCGGCGCGACATCGAATGGCGGGAATGCAAACAGCGGAAGCGGGACAGCGCAGAGCGTGACGAGCGATGCGTCAGGCTCCCTGCATGCATCCGTATCGCTATCGAATGCATGGGAGACGGACGGAAAGCATTATTATCAATACAGTTTGGAATTGACAAATGCATCGGGTGCGAACGTGAACGGATGGACGTGCGAGATTTCTTTTGACCGGAACATCAGCGTCAGCCAGTCGTGGTGCGGCAGTTTCTCGGCAAGCGGCAGCAGCTTGACGATCACGCCGGAATCCTATAACGCGGCGGTTGGGGCGGGCGCGTCTCAGGGGAATATCGGATTTATTCTGGAGACGGACGCTTCTTTAACAGTCACGGGGGTATCATGCAGATAGAAAACATTTCCGATCGCTATCGGGTTAGAAAGCTTGCGGAGGAAGAAGTAGAGATCATTTTTGCTCTTTGCAGGCAAAACGGGATCTACTATCAATACTGTCCGCCGTTTGTGACGAGGGACAGTATCCGCAGGGACATGCAGGCGTTGCCGCCGAAAAAAAGCATGGAGGACAAGTATTATATCGGGTACTTTGACGGGGACCGGCTGATTGCGGTGATGGATCTGATCGACGGGTATCCGGATGAGCGGACCGCGTTCATCGGCTTTTTTATGACGGATGTGTCCGTACAGCGAAAGGGTGTCGGGACCGCGATCATCAGCGGACTTTGCGCCTTCCTTCATGAACAGCGTTATGAAGCGGTGCGGCTTGGCTGGGTAAAGGGCAATCCGCAGAGCGAAGCGTTCTGGCATAAGAATCAGTTTGTCGAGACGGGCGTTACTTATGAGACGGACGGGTATACCGTTGTCGTCGCCAAGCGGGAGCTGTAACATGTGCCGGAACGGTATGACTTGGACGGAGAGAAGAACAGAAGATGAACGGACCGGAATAAATGAAAGCGGAGAATGGAGGCGCTTGCGCCGGAATGAACGGTACAGGCGGAATCGTTTGCCTGGAGAGGGAAAATGAGATGGAAGCGCGCAAAAGAACGAAAGTGAAGTTTTACGAGAGCATAGAGGACGGGCAGCTTCGGTTTGCCGTGATCCTGTCCAAAACAGAGAATCACTATGTATTCTGCAAACATAGGGAAAGAGACACATGGGAAATCCCAGGCGGTCATCGGGAGCAATTTCCCGACGGGCAATGGGAAAATATCATGGATACGGCAAAGCGGGAGTTGTATGAGGAAACCGGCGCGCTGGAATTTGACATAGAGCCGGTTTGCGTATATTCTGTTACGGCGCCGGATAATTTTGATGGCAGGGAATCGTTTGGAATGTTGTTTTTTGCCGATATAAAACGGTTTGAAGCGGAGTTACATCGTGAGATCGAGAAAATTGCGATCATGGATGAAATGCCGGAAAGGTGGACTTATCCCGATATTCAACCGCATTTGATAGAAGAGGCAAAGAGGCGGGGATACTTGTAAGAGGGGAGGAATATGTGATGGAAAGTTCCAAAAGGATATTGCTTTTTGATTTGGACGGCACTTTGCTGAGAGACGATAAAACGCTGTCCCGATATACGTTGGACGTTGTTTCCAAATGCAAAGAGCAAGGCTTCCTCATCGGCATTTCTACATCCCGAAGCGAGCAAAACTGCCTGAAATTTTTAGGGGAACTGAGGCCGGACATTCTCATATCAAGCGGCGGGGCATTTGTACGGGCAGACGGAAAGGTGATCTGCGTATCTTCTTTTTCAGCGGCGGAAACAAACAGATTGATTGAAACGGCGAGAACGATATGCGGCTTGGACTGTGAAATCACGGTTGATACCTTAGACGCTCATTATTGGAATTATAAAATCAATCCGAAAGAACAGGATAAAAGCTGGGGCGACAGCATATATACGGATTTTTCGGACTTTAACCACGAGGCTTTGAAAATCTGTGTTGAAATACCAAAATCCAACTTAGCGCAGAAGTTAAGCGAATGTTTTTCCGAGCTTGACAGCCAACGTTTTTCGGACGGCGATTGGTACAAATTCACGAAAAGCGGGGTTACAAAGGAAAGGGCAATCCTGGCAGTGTGTGAAGCGTGCCATGCAGACGTATCAGAAATTGTTGCTTTTGGAGACGATTATGCAGATATAGGTATGTTGAAGCTATGCGGCATTGGCGTAGCGATGGGGAACGCGATACCGGAGGTAAAAGATATTGCCGATGCCATAACACTTTCAAATGAGGAGGATGGCGTAGCCGCCTATTTGGAAAAGTGGATCATTTGAGAATGGTAAGAAAATCTCAAAAAAATGGTACTAGCATCGGAGGGACTGATCATGAACAAAGAACCGATTATTGAAACGGATAGGCTGATTTTGCGTCCGATCACACTTGATGATGCGGAAGCTTGTTTCAGTTGGACCAGTGACGAAAGAGTTACAAAGTATATGAGTTATTCCACGCATTCTGATATTCGTCAAACGATAGACTGGATCAATTCCACACTTGTTGATGCAAAAGAGTGGAATTGGGCATTTGTTTTGAAAGAAGAAAATAAGGTAATCGGAACCGGGGGGATAGGTCCCAATGCACAAATGAAAGATTATTGGGGGATCGGATATAATCTTCATTATGATTATTGGCACAAGGGATATTGCACGGAAGCGATGAAGGCGATTATTGATTTCGCATATAAAAAACTTGGAGTAAAAAAGGTGTGTTCAGACCATGCCATAGATAATCCTCGTTCAGGCAAGGTTATGGAAAAATGCGGATTGAGATTTGACCATTACGGCGAATACACAAAACTGGACGGTAGTAAAACCTTCAAAGCAAAATTCTATAAAATGGAATTAGGATAAAACCAAACTTACATCTATCATAAATCACGATTGTGATTTAATGATTTTTAAGGGAAACAAAAGAAAGAATAGAAGAAGCTATTGGATTTTGGCATATGTCATATGAAAATGGTTGGTTTGTCAGACTCTCCGTAATCGACAAGGTAGTATCAAGCGTAATCGGAACAGTTGAGTTATGCTTGAGAGTGTCGGAAGACGAATTTAATAATATGGGCATTTTACGAGTAGATGTCAGAAGTGATTATGAAGAAGAGAAGGCATTGTATGACATTTTTTCGCTTATAACGCCGAGATTTGAAGAAATGCTGGGGTGTAAAGGAGTTCTTACTAAGGCTCCATTATATGCAATAGAAAGAATTAAGGCAATTCAGAAAGTAGGTTTCACTAAATCAGGGCGTTTATTGATTGGTAAAGCAGGGTATGCCTATGATGGATATTGGACAATCGAATAATGTCAGCAATCCAAATTTGGCACTGAGACCAATACCATGCTTATAGTAAAGTTTGTATGAGTTAATTTTTTAGCATGAAGTGGAAAATGAAAAAAAGAGGATACACTAATGAATAATATAAGAAACTGGATTCTTGAAGATGAAAATCAAGAAGTGAAATATCGTGTAATGACAGAACTTTTGTGTATGAAAAAGGATGACCCTGAAGTTATAAAGACTTATAACAGTTTATTAGCTTCAGATACGGTAAGTTTGATTATGGATAAATTCAAAATCAATAATAAATGGGAGGATGTAAATGCTTTTTGTACACTTGCAGAAATTGGGCTGACACGTGAAGATGTTCCTATTGATGGCTGCCTTGAACGAATCATCAAGAATATGAACCGTAGTATGAAGTGCGCGAGGATATTGCTGTTAAGAAATCTGGTGTTACTCGGATATTACGAACATCCATGGGTTAAAGAACAAATATCTTTGGCCTTTTCTACAATACGTGAAGACGGGATGGTTAGATGCTTAGACAAAAGCAAGAAAAGAAATGACTCTAAGCTGCCGGATATGGGGTGCTATAGACAAACAACCACCTATCTTTTATTGGCGGCAGAACTAAAAAAGATAGGTGTTGTTTTGCCACAGTTTAAACTTTTGACAGAGTTTTATATAAACTATCATGTCGTATTTCGCCCCGATGACTACGAAAAAGTTATCATTGAAGAAATGGCGGAAACATTCTATCCGATTGACCATGTTCACATAGGTTTGCATATGATAATGTATGCGCTTTCGGTTCTTGGCGTGGCGAATCACCCTAATTGTGAAAAAGCCTGGGGGTTATTGGATAGCAAAAAGGACAGCGAAGGAAAATATATACTTAGCAAGTCTTTTGATGAACCCTACTTTAATGTAGGGGAAGTTGGGAACGCTAATAAATGGGTGACATTATATGCGATGCTCTCGGAAAAATATCGCAGCGATTAATACGAGAATGGCTTGGACTTTAGCCGATACTGGACAGATTTTAGAATGTCATTATCTGCTCTTATTTTTCTGATGTGTAAAGCCCTTTGTTGCCATCTATAGTACTATATAGGTATTGAATCTTGCGTCGGTTATTTTCGGGCATCTTATGCCCGATCATATCTATATGCCGGTAAGCATACCGCCGAAGATCAGTGTTTCGAGCTCTATGGGCTATCTGAAAGGGAAATCCGCACTCATGATCTTTGACAGGCACGCAAACCTGAAGTATAAGTTTGGGAACCGGCGTCTTGGGGCATTGAAGTAAAAATAATTTAGTGATAAAATATCATTACTAAAATTCGTGCAATGCACAAAAACAAGGAGTGAAGCTGTGGAGATTAAGAGAGATTTATACCTTGAACAGTTAAAGATACGAAAAGATAATGGAATGATTAAGATTATCACAGGAATCAGGAGATGCGGCAAATCATTCCTGTTATTTGTGTTGTTTAAGAAATATTTATTGGAGAGTGGTGTAGATAATGACCACATCATTGAGATTGCATTGGATGGCATTGAAAATGAGGAACTGAGAGATCCAAAGAAGTGTTATCAGCATATTAAAGATGCAATGAAAGATGACCA